>NZ_CP072359.1:741210-1482421 GCF_018128065.1 Prevotella melaninogenica
TACCTTACTTTTACGAATGATACGGAGGATGGGGCTTATAAAGGTGGGTAGCCATGTTGACTTAGACTTTGACCGCCAGTTTATTCCAGCCCACAAGTTCGATGCAAAGTATTCTTACAAGCAGGATTTTGGCTATTTCCCTGGTTGGGCTTCCATTGGGGGAATCATAGTCGGAGGTGAGAATCGTGACGGAAACACCAATGTGAGATTCCATCAAGAAGACACGCTCCGTCGCATTATGGACCGTGTGACCTCAGAACTTGGTGTGGTAATAGAGCGTTTCCGTGCTGACTGCGGGTCGTTCTCAAAGGAAATCATCCAAACCGTAGAGCAGCGCTGCAACACGTTCTATATACGTGCTGCCAACTGTGGCAGCCGATGCGAGGACTTCCACCAGCTGAAAGAATGGAAGAGCATTGAAGTTGGTTATGAGAGATGCGATGTCACCTCTGTCAGCATGGACGACCTCATCGAAGGAAAGTCATACAGGCTTGTCGTACAGCGTAGTCCTTTGAAAGACAAGGATGGCAGGGAGCAGACGGATATGTTCGGAGTAATATACACATACCGCTGTATCCTCACCAATAACTGGACATCTACTGAGAAAGACATCATTACATTTTATAATGAGCGTGGAGCAAGCGAAAAGAACTTCGATATACAGAACAATGACTTCGGATGGTCGCATCTGCCATTTTCCTTTATGGCTGAGAACATGGTTTTCATGATGGTTACCGCCATGCTGAAGAACTTCTATCTCTATCTCATCCGTCATATCAGCGAGAAGGTCAAGCCATTGAAAAAGACAAGCAGACTGAAAGCCTTTATCCTACATTTTGTCAGCGTGCCAGCAAAATGGGTGCGCACTGGAAGGCAGAACGTTCTGAACCTATATACAAATAAAACCTACTACTCTGAAGTATTCCTTGAATAAACAGCATGTCTTTGTGGTTTTTCATACTTCCCCATTGGTTTGGGTGGGGGATTTTATGCGCCTGTAAGGGCAAATTCCAGCCTAAGGTCGCTTCCTATCACATGTAGAGGCAAAAAGATGTCTCAATACACAAAATCATCTCACAAGAAAAAGTGCTGCGGAATTAAGGTTAAAAACAATGAATCGTTATTTTCTTTTGGCATTATCGCTATTCATGTTTCTAACATTGACACCCTGCAACGCACAACGCAATGAGAAACTTTGCTGTGGTCATAAACCTGACTCAGCTGTAATCGTGTTAAACAACCAGGCGGTAGACGCTTATACAAATCACTCGAACTCACCTGACTCTGTGAAGAAGGCGATGACCCTGCTTGATTGTGCTATTGAGAAGGACCCTGACTATCAGCTTGCTTACGCTAACAAGGCGGAATATCTCAAAAATCAAGGTGAATTGACATAGGCGTTAGAGACGCTAAATGCTTACCTAAAGCGTAATCCAATAGAACCTTACACACTTCTTGGTGCTGGTATGTTCTATGAGAAGTTGGGGAATAAAAAGGAAGCAATGAACTACTACAAGCGTGCAGAGGCAAATTTCAAGAGACTCTATGAGAAAGATCATGATAGTGCACACGAGATAAACCGCTATGCTGCCATCAGGTTGATGGAGGGTCCTGAGAAGGTTAAGACTTTGTATAAGGCTGAGAGAGACCGCCTTGCCTCAAACGAAGAGCGACGCAAAGTGAATGATGTCTTTGTGATGACTATCATTGAAACTCCACGTGAACAGCTTTTAAAATGACAGAGTGAACGGGTGGACAGGTTAACGAGTTGCTTGTAGACAGGGAAAATAAAAGACAAAGTAACAGATGAACAAAGTTCTGTTTGGTAACAAGTTAGCAAGTGAACGAGTTGCTTGTGCTGAATTTGTGTTTTAACGTTCTGTGTTATCAATAACCTTTAGGTTTCTGTGTGTCCTATGGACTCTGTTTATCTGTGCTATCTGTGAGAAAATAAAGAGCTACTCTATCACAGCATTCTCTCACAGATGACACAGAGGAACAGAAAGAACAGATTTCCTTTTTGCACACTGAAAGGCTCAGAGACCTAAAGGTCGGAGAATTCACAGATTTATAGTTGACGAGTTAACAAGTGGACAAGTGAACCAGTTGCTTGTAGACAGAGTAATTGAAGACAAAGTAACAGATGAACAAAGTTCTTTCGAGTAACAAATGGACAAGTTGACACGTGAACAAGTAAACGAGTTGACATGTTACTTGATAGATAAAAAAAATAAACCAGTTGATAGCAAACAAAGCATATAACTTGTTTACTTATCAACTGGTTTATTCGTTGACTAAAAACTTGTTAACTAAAAAACTTGTTCTTATGTTACTCTGTCTTTACATACCCTGTCTACAAGCAACTGGTTAACTCGTCTACTTCGAAGTCCTCTTGACCATGAATGAGCCTAAGGCGAAAGACTTTTTCTTATGGTTGTAGACCTTGAGGGAATACATACCGTCGGACAGGGAACCGATATATAACTGGTTGTTTTTTAATGATTTAGCATTAACGATGCGGAGAATAACACCCTGCAAAGAGAGGATTACATAACGATCGGCATCCGTTAGCTTTGCTGCAGCAGGGAGGGTAAGGGCGTTTCCATCATTAGCGAGCAGTGTAGCAGGAGACTTCGAAAGCGTCGAAGACTTCATATTCTCCTGTAAAGCAGGCGTTTCTAATCCGTAAGGGTCCATACCTCTAACCGCAAAATAGAGATTAGGATTGACGTTCTTCAACTGCAGCGTCTGCCCAGTATAGCGTGTAAAGAGCAGGTTTCGCGCATCCTCAGTATCAACAGGATAGGTGTAGCTGGCGTATATATTATAATAAGGAGTGACCGCCTTCCACCTCAGAATCACCGACTTATCCTCTCGACGTTCTACTAATGAGGAATTGACAGCATATGGCATGGCAGCCGTTGACACAACACCCTGCATCTTATGAGGGAGGGAAAGCGTAGTATTAAACTGCTTCTCAAAGTCGTAGACACCCTGCTTGTTAGCCGTGAGGAAGTAAGAACGGAAATGAGCATGTCCCACTCCGAGGTCACGACTGACGTACATCTGACGAGTCAGTTCGCCCAACGTCCAATTACCCTCACGTGGATCGAGGAAGTAAGTACCCAAACCTGTCACTATCTCACGCTTATAAGCATTCTCAACCCAGTCTGCAACAAAAGGATAATAGTTGTCGCCACGGAAGTATTGCATCGGATAGAGCTGGTCCATCAACCCTAATCTCATCCACTCCTGCGCCTCTTGTGAAACACGATCGTGGGCATTGAAATTCTTTGAACTATAACGACTGAGGTCAGCATGCTTACCGATTGGTGAGCACGACATCTTCACCCACGGTTTGATAGCTTTCACCTCGTCATGAATAGCACGCACAATGGCTGTGATATTGCTACGACGCTCATCTGGTGTGTCACCATCACGATAGGAAGGGCGTGGCCATCCATCAGGATAGCGGATATAATCGAGGTTGATACCATCCACATCATACTTTCTCACAATCTCTCCACAGATACTCGCCAAGTAAGGAGCGACAGAAGGGTCGGCAGGGTCGAGATAAGAACCCGTAGCGTAGTTTCTGATTCGGAAGCCCTTCTGTTTCAGCGTTCTGCAGCCCAACGAGTTTTTTGCACCTACGGGAATCGTTGCTATCCAAGCATGGAGTTCCATACCACGTTTGTGACATTCCGTCACGGCAAAGGCAAGCGGGTCATAACCATAACCCGGTGCCCCACCCTCAATGCCTGTGATACACCGATCCCATGGTTCGATATCCGACGGATAAATCGTTGCTGCACGCACACGTGCCTGTAAGAGGACGGTGTTAATATTTGCTTTCTGGTATTTATCGAGGATGTCAATCAGTTCCTGTTTCTGCTGTTCAATACTCTCTGCCGACCGTGCGTAAGTCTTCGGCCAGTCGAGGTTAGCCAGTGTCGTCAGCCAAACGGCACGTGTCTCCCGCTTCGGCATCCGCTTCGTAAGATAGTCAGAAAGATTTGTCTGTGCGTGTGTTGTAATCGTTATTACGCAAAGGAGCGTAAATAAAAAAAGCTTCTTCATATATGAAATAATAATATACGTGAATTTGAGGGACTAAATAATCTGAGTTCAATGGGGTATAAGTATCTGTAAATTCAGTGATAATGTAATTCTACCCCTTTATCGTGTGCTCTCTAAAGAACTACAAACAGAAACCACAATAGCCACCGAGGACAAAATTACTAAATTATTTCGTATGGTAGATGACTTCTATTCGTTTTTTAATATAATGTGGCGAAATACACGTTAAAATCCACTCTAAAAAGCGGTTTATGCTGAATGAGGAGTAATAAAATCTGCTTTCTTCATGGAAACTATCTCTCTTTCTTTCCGATGAATATGCGGTTTGCCGCCCCTTGTGACAAATGTGCCTTTGCGACTTTGCCACTTGAAGCATTGGAATTTTATTTACAAAACAAGCCGTAAAAAAAACCGAATATAAACCTAAAAACGAGTATCAAAATCACCCATGTAAGTTACTTGCCATCAAGCATTTGCAAGACTGTATTTCAAAAGGTGCTTAGTAAGGGTTCAAAAGGGCGTTAGTAAGAACCTTAAAGGGCATCTTTTGCAAGCCAAAAGAGCATCTTTTAGAGCCCTAAAGAGCATGTATTGGTTTTGAGATGAGTGAAAATAGTTTACAAACACAAATAAAGCAGAAAACAAAATCGACTCTATTCATATATCAATTTGCCTTTTTCCATGATTTTCAAAGATTTACTCTAAAGACTTGCAAGATTAAAATAAAAGAACTATCTTTGTCGTGACAGTTTCCACCATGCCTCTTTTAAATGCGTACCAGGGTGGAACTTTTGCTTTTAATACACTTATGAGTAAGCAAATAGCTTGATAAAAGAACCAATAAGCTAATATATAGCCTAAGAAACCATACCCATTTTTCAACATATTCGACTAAAAATGGATATATAAAATTAATAGAAGATGACGACATTGTTTTTTCTTTTATTCCAGAGAAAT
Source organism: Prevotella melaninogenica (assembly GCF_018128065.1). NCBI lineage: Bacteria > Pseudomonadati > Bacteroidota > Bacteroidia > Bacteroidales > Prevotellaceae > Prevotella > Prevotella melaninogenica. The sequence continues at coordinate 746,248 of NZ_CP072359.1, forward strand.
TACCATCAAAAGAAAAACTAATAGAAGAGAACCTGAATTTCAAATAATGATTGATGAGAATGGTGAACTTGAAAACAGGTAGAACAATAACATTAAAATAATATGAAGAGAATAAAAATTGTTCGTGTATTGGCAACTTATATTTGTCATGATCCATTTGCATATAGCCCTATCTGGACATGGGATAGCTTTCCTCCAATTATATATACAGAAAGGGAAAGAATACTTCCTGTATTAAAAGAATGGGAACATAAAGGATATTTAACTTTAATATATGATGAGAAAATAGCCTTCGTCCTTAACGTAGAAAAATTACCATCAAAAGAAAAACTAATAGAAGAAAGTCGTAATATTAAATAAAGAGAAGTAGAAAAGAAATTAACGAAGAAAGTATGGGACTTTGCCTATAGCTGCTTTATTTGTTCAAAGACAAATCATAGATAGAAGATAACATGCATGTTGCATGGCATAATAGAATATCAAAGGAAAAAATGCAAAGAGCTGGCACGCACTGTAATACATTTGCCATCTCCATTCAAAGAGTATGTCAAGTCTATTACAACTGACAATGGAACTGAATTTGCTTGCCATGAAATAATAGGCAAAAGCCTTGGTGGCACCATCTATTTTATAAAGAATGTCAATTTTTTCCTCAATCCAAATATTATTTTTACCTTTGTCTTAGAATGTTGACAGAACCCCGATGGGGTTACTTGTCAATCCAAATTTTATATTTATATCGTTATATTACTATGATAAAAAGATTTATGTTGCTCGTTGCAGCAATGGTAGTGAGTGTCGGTGCATTTGCACAGTTTCAAGAGGGCAAGGGTTATTTTGGTGCTTCCCTTACAGGACTTAACTTGCACTATAATGGTAAAGATGGCTTAAATATTGGCTTGCAGGCAAAGGCTGGTTACTTCCCTTGGGATGATGTGATGGTACTTGCGATGGTGGATGCTGCACACAATGGTTCAGAGACCGTTGCCGACCATATCAGTGTGGGTGTTGGTGGACGTTACTATATCACACAAAACGGACTCTATTTGGGTGCGAATGTGAAGCTCCTCCATGCTAATCACAGCTATAACGACCTATTGCCTGGTGTTGAGTTGGGTTATGCTTTCTTCATCAACCGCTCGGTAACGATAGAGCCTGCTATCTATTATGATCAGTCATTCAAGGATCATGATTATTCATCAATTGGCTTGAAATTAGGTCTTGGCATCTACCTCTTTGATGATTAATCGAAGAGAACGAAAACTGATATTATTTTGTGGACTGGCTGTCTTAAAATGGGGATACACCAGATGGTGTATCCCTATATCGCTACAAGAAACGACTGTCCTAAAAAGAGGATAGCAACAACTATCCTCCTTATCTATATCTCGAGCCTACGAGAATTAATTTTTAAATGCAACAATACCCTTCTCAACTCTTAGAGCGTGCCGTAGAGGCTTTCTCACAGTTGCCAGGTGTGGGGCGTAAGACGGCCCTACGCCTTGTTTTGCATCTGCTACGCCAGTCGACTGATGACGTGGATAGCTTTGCCGATGCTGTCATACGGGTGAAGCACGATGTGAAGTATTGTAAGGTTTGCCATAATATTTCTGACGATGAGACATGTTCTATCTGTTCTGACGCACGCCGAGATGCCTCGCTGGTTTGTGTGGTAGAGAACGTTCAGGACGTGATGGCAATTGAGAATACGCAACAGTTTCACGGACTCTATCACGTCTTAGGCGGTATCATCTCTCCCATGGATGGTATCGGACCGAACGACTTAGAGATTGACTCGCTCGTACGACGCGTGGAGGAGGGAGGCGTAAAGGAAGTCATCCTTGCCCTTGCCAGTACGATGGAGGGCGACACGACCAACTTTTATATCTCACGAAAGCTGAAAGACACGGGCGTGAAACTATCGGTGATTGCTCGTGGTATCTCTGTTGGTGACGAACTTGAATATACTGATGAGGTGACGTTGGGCAGAAGTATTCTGAACCGTACACCGCTTGACTCTTAATCATGACTATGGACAAAACAAGAAAAATACTCCTTTCTGAGCTTATTGGCTCTGCGTTTATCACATTACTGATTATCGCTGTGTATGAGCTTGAACTGCTTTTGCCTGGCGGATGGGCAGATATTGAGAGCACGAATATGGTCACCACGCAATTCTTAATGCAGTTGCTGACCCTTGCTGTCATCCCCCTGTCGCTTTTCCTTTTCAAGATTGGATACGTGCGTTCCGACTTGCATACGGACGAGAGCCACGTCAGTCGCAAGCTCCTCTTTTGGGGTAGCGTACGAATGATGATGCTTTGCATACCGATGATACTCAACACCTTCTTCTACTATGCCTTCGGGGATAACGTAAGTTTCTTCTATCTTGCCGTTATCTTGGCATTGAGCCTATGCTTCGTCTATCCCAGCAAGAAGCGTTGCGAACACGAATGTGCGATGGATAATTCAAAGCAGGAGTAAATGAAGCTAAGCGTTGTCATCGTTAATTATAACGTAAAATACTATCTCGAACAGTGTTTGAAGAGTCTTCAGCGTGCTTTGAAAGGCGTTGAAGCTGAGGTTTTTGTGGTTGACAATCATTCTCACGACGACTCTGTCACCTATCTTCGCAGCCGTTTCCCTGACGTACATTTTATTGCCAGCGCACACAACTTAGGTTTTGCTTGTGGCAATAATATTGCTATCCGACAGAGTAAGGGCGAGTATGTCTTACTATTAAACCCCGATACGGTTGTGGGTGAGGACGTTATCCGTGCGTCAATTGACTTTATGGACAACCATCCAAAAGCTGGAGGACTTGGCGTACAGATGCTTACGCACATTGGCGAACGTGCTTTGGAGAGCCGTCGTGGCTTGCCTTCTCCCCTGGTTTCGTTCTATAAGATGATAGGACTTTGCAAACACTTCCCACAGAACGACCACTTTGCACATTATTATATGGGTAGTCTGCCGTGGGACGAACCAGGCAAGATTGAGGTTATTAGTGGTGCTTACTGCTTCCTGCGTAAGACAGCCTTAGACAAGATAGGATTATTAGATGAGGATTACTTTATGTATGGCGAGGATGTCGACCTGAGCTATCGACTGCTGAAAGCCGGTTTTGAAAACTGGTATCTGCCTGTGCGCATCCTGCACTATAAGGGCGAGAGCACACAGAAGTCCAGCTTCCGATATGTCCACGTCTTCTATGATGCCATGCTCATCTTCTTCCGCAAGCATTATGGCGGTATGAACGCATTGTGGCGACTGCCCATAAAGACGGCTATCTATATGAAAGCCCTTGGCTCACTGATAGGTACAACCATCCGCGCAACGCGAAAGAAGTTGGGATTTCGCATATCAATAGCCAAGTCGTTCCCTCATTATATATTTGCGGTAGGTGAAGACGTGGTAGAAAAATGTCAACATCTTGCAACCGATAATGCCTTGGTGGCAGAGTATCGGGTGACGGAGAAGGACGATTTAGAACGAACGCATACCGAACTGATTAAACAGTTTGGTGGAAAGGGTAAGAACTACTGCATCGTCTATGACACCGAACTCTTCAGCTATCAAGACATTCTGAACGTCTTTGCTCAACAGCCCTTGCAGAATATTCATATTGGTTTCTACCACAAGAAGGAAAACAGAATCATCACCATGATGGAAGTGATAGGAGATTAAAATATGGAAAAGAAACAGCACGTGAAAGTAAGATTGAGAGCGATGGAACCTGAAGACCTCGATATACTCTATCATATTGAGAACGACCGTAGCCTGTGGAATATCAGTACTACGAATGTTCCTTACAGCCGTTATGCACTGCATAATTACATTGCCGATGCGAAAAACGACATCTATATCGACGGACAACTTCGTATGATGATTGAGAATTGGGAGCAGAAGATTGTTGGCGTCATCGACCTCGTCAACTTCGACCCGAAGCACCAGCGGGCTGAAATGGGTATCATCATCATGAAACCCTTCCGCCAACAAGGCTATGCTCACGCGGCTATTTCAGCCTTAATCGACTATACCCGCAGCGGTCTACATCTGAAACAAATCTATGCCGTCGTAGACGTTGAGAACGAAGTCTCAATCCACTGCCTCTCCTCGATAGGATTTACAAATGGAAGCATCTTAAAAGAATGGCTTTATTGTGATGGGAAATATAAAGATGCAAGGATAATGCAACTTTTTATAGAAAAAGGATAAAATTTTTGGTAGAATAGATTTTTATTACTACCTTTGCACACGCAAAACAGAAAAAGGGTTTTAATTATCCATTTTGGTGCGTTAGTTCAGTTGGTTAGAATGCCTGCCTGTCACGCAGGAGGTCACGAGTTCGAGTCTCGTACGCACCGCTGAAACCCCAAATCTGTAATGCATGGTGCGTTAGTTCAGTTGGTTAGAATGCCTGCCTGTCACGCAGGAGGTCACGAGTTCGAGTCTCGTACGCACCGCTGAAAAGAACCTTGGCTCTCCGCCAAGGTTTTTTTTGTTGGCACGCTCAGCATGAGCATTATGTCTTTAACGGCAAAAATAGAAGGTCAAACACGCTGAATTATCTTTACAAAAAAATCTTCAAAGACTTGGAAAAGGCATCAAAAGAAGTAATTTTAGTTCCTTTGTAAGTTACTTGTTCTCAACAGATTACAAAGGCGGTTTCAAAAGGGCATTAGTAAGGGTCTTAAAGGGCGTTAGTAAGACCTCAAAAGGGCATCTTTTAGAAGCCAATAGGGCGTTAATTGAAAGACAATAAACGCCCTATTGTTTTTTTGAATTTGAATTATTTTTACAACACGAGGTATGAAAGAAGAAAGAAACTTCTCACGCTTTCGTAAGAGGCGATACGTTCCTACAGCTCTTCTCAAAAACACCGAAAAACCTCATAACAACATATAGAGCCCCTAAAAGAAATCTCAACATAAAAATCGCCTCACAAGAAAAAACGCTGCGGAATTGAGTTTCTCCTTTATTACAAACGGTCTGTCTGACCAGGTTTAATGTTCTTATAATCGACATTCAGTTTGGCAAACTCAATCTTCAGTTTCTCCAATTTGGGATTCGCCTTGTTCGTAGGAAATGATGTCGCTACCAGACGAGCTTTCCTTTGCCGATTGCTAAAGCTGTCGAATGTAGGATTATTTGCTGTTGCAAGCAGCTGTTGCATGCCATGAATGGCATCATGCCCTTTCAGTTCAACGAATATCTGTGTCCATGCTTCCTTAGACCCTGCCGATGTCTGTACCATCACCAACTTGTCACATTTGACACCAGTCTTTATGATGTAACCGTCAACTTGAAAGACCGCAGACCGCAGATTCCCTTGAATGTCAAGAGTGTATTTCTTTCCTTGCTCCCGTGTGGCAACCGTTTTACGTACTTCGAGGGACTGTTCAGCCTGATACCCAGCACGAGTCAAGTTCTCGTATGTACTTTTCCCCATGACTATTCTGCGTATAATATTTCATTGATACGACCCACATGCTCATCGACCCAATCAGAGACACTATCCAAGTTTATACCAGAGAGCATCGGTATCTCCATATCTTTGATGTCCTCGAACACACCATCTTTGTTGATGAAATATGCCGAGAAAGCATCTGTTGGAAGCAACGTACTTTCGTCAATCACATCTTTAAGCCTTTCGTCGCCGGGCTTCTTCTCAACGGCTGCTGCATCTGCTATCAAGACATTGAGTATTGACAGCACGTAAGGGCTATGTGTAGTGAGTACCACCATAGAACGATGCTTGCCAACTGACTTCACAGCTTTCAGATGGCGTATGATGTTCTGCACAAGTTTACGTTGCGCATCGGGATAGAGGTTCTGCTCCGGCTCTTCTATGAAAAGTTGTGCCGACTGGTATTTCATCTTCTCACGGATTGGAGCCAACTCCTCTTCCGTGACCTCATGGGCACCATGTACGATTTCATTGCGTACATCCGTATCTAACGACTCCATGAGGCGGTTCATCAAATCCGTCATACTGAATTTGACTACCTTTCCTACTACACCCATAATATAATCTGTCATCACGTCGATAGGCATGATTGACTGGACACCGCTTGAAGCATAGAAAGAAGTTATAGGCTTGCCGTTTGGCAGCACCACATAATCAAGTCCTTTATCGCTATAATATTTGAAATCATCTGTCAGAGAAAGATTCAACTTGTTATCAGAGCCATAAGTATCCTTTGCCTCATACCACTCCTGTATGAAATTGAAGATGGAATCCCTTTCCTTTGCTTTATACGTGTCATTGATGTTCTGAACGGCAGAAACGAGATTTCTTTCAGCCGGAATATAGGACAGTTTGGAATTATACCTATCCTCCCAAGCCTCTAACTTGCGGTTGATTTTAGCATTCTGGTCAACACCTGTCAGTGAGATAGTAACCATATCACCGTCATAAATGATTTCGGTGCCCTCCTTGAAATACATTTCATCAATACGGTGAAATTGTTTCAGCTCCCTGGTAAAACGCTTGTTGTGTGTATATGCCTGAATTGTGTTATCAAAAGAAGTCATTATCTTCTTCTCTATCCAACGGCAGAAGCATAACACCTTCATGAAAGTGCTCTTACCAGAACTTTGGCGACCGATGACAAGCAGCACATCGGTTAGATTGATTAGACCAGTATCTTTGATTGGTCCAAGATTTTTTATCTGAATTGTTGCCATGTTATTCTATTATACCTTAATTCCGCAGCGTAAAATCTTTTAGGAAATACAAGTGCCTGACAAACAAAGTTCTCAAAACACTTTGAGATGTCAGAATTTTCACCTATCTTGGTGATGCAAACTTAACAAATAAACAAAAATCTGACATGACAAAGGTAGCAATTAAAAACGAGAATATCACTTCTTTCGGAGGAATTTATCATATTACGGATGTTTTTCAAAGTTGAGTTTTGAAAAAACATCTGACAGGTCTTACTGTTTCAACACAGCAGAGAAGCTGAACACCTACTTTTACGGATGATACGGAGAATGGGGGTTATATAGAGTTCTTCCGTTAAATGCGTGGATGTTTTTCGTATAGCTTTAACGGAAGGAGCGAAGTTATGCGTTAAACAAATAGATAGTCAAGACAGTCTTGGCTACCTACTTTATTATCGTCTTCCGATGCAAAAAACCTTTTCATATTAATTCTTTAATAATCCGCTTTTTGAATTTGAATTACCTTTACAACAAAGGTATGAAAGAAGAAAGAAAGAGGGTGTGTCAAAATGCAAATTAATAACTTGACAACTTTCAATCTATAAGTAGGGTTCTTCTAAAGGCAAAGAAAAGACCATTTCTTTACTCAAAATCGAGTACAGAAATGGTCTTTTTAATGAATTGTTTCAAACTGTAGGATTATCAAAATGGAATTTGCATTTTGACACACCCTCCGATACGTTCCTACAGCTCCTTCTCAAAAATACCGAAAAAATTATGCTTTAGATTTTTCTTGTCCTGAATGTAGAAATACACTCCCCAACTATTGGCGATTGCGATGACAAAAATCATCAAAATTCATGCAGCCATTTTACTATGTGTTGCATGATTAGCTACATCACATCGGATGTTATGCATATTCCGTCTGACATTTTAGCTTCTGTCTAACCGCAGGTAACATCAATCTTAATGCGAAGCATAGCACTGACAACACGCAGGATCTTTGCTTTCTCCTTCGTTGTAGAAGGGGTGGTAAGCCAACGGTGTTCATCGAGCTGCACCTGATACTTAGTTTGCTGTGTAGAGGTAATCAGATCGTATTTGCCCCATGGGATATGTTTACGCATGACATCGTCGACGCCCATCTTCTTTATCGCCTCAAAATAGGTTTCCGTAGCACGACCTTTGTCGATTATCTCCCCATCGGGGAACGTTACCTGCAGACTGTCACGATTACGCTTCTTCCTCTTCGTCTCGATGTCATTATACAACTCAAAATCAGTCCCTACCTCAACGACAAGTCCCAAGGCGAGCTGATCACTGATAGACCGCAGCTGCATATACTTCGTCTCTGTATCAGACTGTGTGTTAACATACCAGCCATCGCAGACGGGCTTCATCCATTCTTCATACTTAGGATATACGGTCTTTGACAAGAGTGGGAGGTGGCACATCGTCATGTCTATCTGCGGAAAACTGTCAGACCCAATCTCTTTCAATGTGGCTATCATCGTAGCGATAGATCTCATACAGCAAAACACCTTTCCATCTGGGAAGGTTACGCGAAGACGTTTATGTCTTGTCCTTTGTCGAAGTGCTTCATTTTCTTCCATAGCTAAATACTTTATTTATTGGTGTCTACTCAAAAAATCTTTTAACGATATCTGTCCATCACTTCGCACGATTTGTACAAATCATATAAGGTTATGTGCATCATGTACTTTATCTGACCCAGCAAGCAATCTATCAACAATCTGCCAACAAGCAATCAGTCGAAAATTCATAAGGGTATCTCGCTTTTTAGTTGGGGTAAGCGAGTTTTTAGAAAACAAGTTATTTGCCTGTTACTTACCTTTTTCATTTCGTGTAAATTGCATCATTCGTAGTCTTGTAACATTCATTCGTGCAATTCATGCAATTCGTTGTTCCGTACATTCATTGCCTTAACTCGTGGGGGGTATCTCGCATTTCACGCCCTCCCTATGGGGGAGGGGTCGGGGGTGGGGACCAGTTGGGAGTTTTTTTGCTTACAGCAAGCTCTCTCCGAAAATAGCGTTCTTAATGTCCTTCTCATGCTCGAAGACGAAGCGAGCAACAATGGCACTCAGCAAGGCTGTTGAAGGTAGCTTCACACTCGTTGCAGACTTCAGACGATCGAGGACACCCTTGAGGTCTGAGTCGATATAAACGGTTGCTAAACGAGAGTCGCGTGCCTTATAGTCGCGTGCCAAGTCGAGGAATATCTGCCAGCTATCCTCACCGCTATCCTTTGCAAGCGAATACTCACGCGCTAACTGTCTGCCCTCCGCCTTTGGGAGCTTCTTTGCAGCTGGTGCGGTGCGGTCCTTACGGTCAGTAGCCTCTTGCTTAGGCTCTACTCGTCCGAACTGACTTGTTTGGGCAGCAGGCGCGATGGGTTCTTCAACAGTCTGTGCTGGTTCAGCAAACCGTGCAGCCTGCTGTTCCTCAACTTGAGTACGCACCTCCTGCTCAACACTGCCTGTATCATACTGTACAGGCTCGTTAGCTTCCTGCCCATCCGTCGTCGTCTCCTCTGCGTTAGTAGTAGGAGCTGGTCTTGCACCCTTCTGTACGCTATGTGCCAAGTCGGTCATTGCACCAGGCATCATAACCATTGTTTTCTTCTTCTTAGCCATTGTATCTTTATTTTTACATTATTATATATAAACGTGGGACCTTATCATTTCCCTTCTCTTGATGTGTCCCTTCGTCATCCTCTCTCCCCTATTGCGCTCCTCACGAAGTCTTCTCAGTTAGCATTGTCTAACATCGTTTGTCCAACCTAATCTGCTTGACTTTTATCTAACCTACCTTGTCCAGTTTTATCCAACTTCATCCCGTTAGGCACTCCCCCTCTTTCGGAGGGGGCTGGGGGGAGGTTTTTACTTCATCCTCCTCAGCATATAATCAAACGCTTTCTTCACTGCATCGCGCTGCGTACCAAGCAATTCAAAAGTGTTTGTACGCTTAAGTGTCGCACGGCTGTTGACAACGGGTGTGACACGTCCGAAGTTACCAAACACCTCATCGGTTCTGCGCCACATCTCTTGCTCTTCAGCCGTACCGATACGAGGGTCGATGCGGTTAGGAACGAAGAAGAGTTGTGCGTTCATCTGTGGGTTATGCTCGCGCAACACATTGAGCACCTGCACGAAGACACCCGTTGAATCGAGTGCCTTATCCTCGTATTCATAAGGACAAACAATATAGTCGGCACCCACGAAGAGCGGTGCTAAACCGTCCTCACTGATGTTACCTGGTGAGTCGAACAGCACGTAACCCTCCACCTGCGAAGCTGAGTCGACGAGCGTCTGCATTGTCTCGACATCTGTCACATCGAAGTCCTGCACGTTATATGGCTCTTCTTCGCCCTCATAGATGAGCTTGTCCTTTCGGCGCTGCATCAGAATAGTCTTCTGCAAGTCGGTATCAATGATACACACGTCCTTACCCTTTGCAGCAAGATAATTAGCAAAGAGGATGCACAGCGTGCTCTTCCCTACTCCACCTTTCTGATTTGCAAAAACAATTTTCTTATTCTTCATTGTTTATATATTTATATTTTTACTTTCTTGTTTATTTCTTTGTTTATCTATTTACACGTTCAAATATTTATATTTTCATTTGCATATATACGTGTTTGCGTATTTAAATATTTACATCTTTATTTATTCATCTATTTACGCATTTTGCCATCTCTGCTTTTCCTATCGTCAGATAAATGCGAGTTGGCTACCTCTCCCCACTCTTTACTTTGCGACGTTTATCGTTTTATGTGTAAAGAAAGGACTTTTTTATAGTTTTCGCCTTTCCAATAGCTTTTTCAAGCCTTTCAAGTGCTATTTTGTCTCCTTTCATCAACAACTCTGACAACTTTAAAAACATCATATTGATATTAATTTATATCATTATTGTTTCTTATACTCTAAGAGTGTTTACATTATAATAGTTTTATATCTAATAACACTTTCATTCTGTCAACTCTCCCCTACTCCATGACCTTTCATTTCTGCGATTTTTTTAGTTTTCTAATCCCCTATCCGCAAAATCTCAAATTATAAACAACCTTTTTCCCTTCTCTGAGAAAATTGTTTCTTGAGGGCAGATTAATCAGATGGGGTGGGGGAGCATCGGTTGTGCATTAATCTGAAATGACTTCATCTTAATCGTTCTTAACCATCGTGGTTTTTAATATACAGAATGGAAGTAAAAGAATAACGAAATTAAACAGAGTGATAAAAGTATAAAGTGTTGATATGTCCGCCATCGATACACCGCCTACATAAGTATATACAAACAAGTAAACCAAATCAATCACCCATGACAACAGCTGACAGCCAAACAATGAGACACCAAACAAGCGAATCTTACCAGCGAAATTCTTCACCAATTGTACACACAAAATAAATTTTGTGAGGACAAGAACTAAATAAGCAATTTTCGAGAAAGACGTGAAGAGTGAAGGCAATCCACCATTGAGTATCGCCTGTACACGATCTTCTGAGCTAAAAAGGAACATTGGCAATATGTCAGCAAGTGCCAGGCTAAATATGAGCGCCATCATAATGGTAAGCGTCAACTGAACCGCTTTGTAACCATTCTTATTTAAACATCTACGGAAGGTCTCCAGCATCGTCAATTTTGTTGCTGCAATCATAAAATATTCAACTGCACGAATACAATCATTCCCCTGTAGGGTAGCGAAAGCCTGAGTGAAAACTCCTTGTCCATCATTTGGCGTCGATGTCCAACCATCAACCAAATTGAAGACACTAAAAACAACAAACAAACTCAAACTCCAATTCAGAACCTGACCTGCCTTTGATGTAATAGAAAATGTCTTTAATTTCATATATATTTATATAAAGATAGGTTCAAATAAATACACACATATTGATGTGGTTATATTTTTATACTTGCAAATATACATCTAATTATCGAAACAAGCAAATACATCTAAACATTTTTAATGAGAAAAATAAAAAGATAAGAAAGCAAAAATACAATAAAATATTTACCCTTTTACGCTTTAATCTTTTTATATATTTATGTATTTATGTACTACTATTTATAAACAAAGATGTAAATAAATAAATATCAAAAATAGAAAAGGATGAGACTTAACCATAAAATACTTTTATGTTTTTATATATTTCTATACTTTCAAGATAAACAAAAGCATAAAAGAAACTATATATTTATATTATTAAGGAGATACATAAAAAAATAATTACGCAAACACTTAAGCAAAATCAGAAAAAGCAAGAATAAAAAGTAGAAAACGTAAAATAGCAGTAAAGAATATAATAACGACAAAAAGAACAAATATATTACAAGCCAAAGATAATGGCGTATAAGAAAAACAGCAGGAGATCATGACATCAGACAACGAAGTAATAAAAAAGACTCGATGAAATGGAAGAAAATACAAGAATATAATTACATGAATATATAAAAATACAGAATACTAATAATCAATGGGTAACTACAGAAATTGGGGAAAGAATAAAAAGAGAGCAATACGAAAGTACTAAGTAAAAACAAAAGAAAAACACTAAAAAAAAATGATTTCATCGAAAACAAGAAATAAAAAAGCTATTAGAAAGCTGACACAAGACGCTCGAAAATAAAACAAATAAGAATCAGATAAATAAAAAAGGAAATAAAAACATAAATAATGATTTCAATAAATATATAGAATATTAATATACAAGTAGTTAAGATGTAAAAGAATGGCTCGAAAGTAAATTATATAAAGAATAAGAACTCAAAATAAGATTGAAAACAAAGAAAAAACTTCTAAAGTACAAAAAACAACAAAGAATCAAGAAAGAAAAGTATGAAAACAATTAAGAAAAAGAAAAATAGACCAAACATTAAAAGTACCAACAAATTAAAAAAGATTTAAGAAGAATATGTAAAAAAGAAATAGATAAATATAAAAATAAACCACGAATAAAGAAAAAGAGAAAATTAAGCAGTAATATAAGAAAAAAATAAATGCATAAGAGACAATATAGTTTTATATAATTATGTATATTGAGAATAAGAAGGGACAAAAAACAAAATATAAACATATTTATATACTTCCTTATTTAAGTATCTATATACGCTAAAACATATTTATATATTTATAAAAACCAAGCACACAAAAATAATATTATATTCTTATATAAATATAGAATTATATTATAACACATTAAACTAAAAATCCACTTACATAAATAAACAACAAAAAGAAAAATAAAGTAGATAAACAAACAAAGAAATAAAACGATAAAAGTATTTTTATATACTTAAATATTCAAGCAAAAATATCAAAAAATAAAGAGATAAAACCGTAAAAAGATAGCTAAAAGTGAGAGGAAAAATAGGGGAGAGAATGTGCGACAAAAAGATGAAAAAGAGACAGAATAACAAAAAAAGACAGAGCTATAAGAGAGACAGAATGACATAAAGACAAAGTAACATAAAGAAAAAAATATAAAATAAAAAGATTAGGAGATAAAAAGACAAAAAACAGATGGTTGGCAAAAAAGGATGACAAACAAATATGAAAAGACTTAAAAGACTAACAAGAAGAGTTTAGATTAAAGTTGCTGTCACTTTTAACAATTAAAATAAAACAACTATAAACCAAACGGTTACAACATAAAACTGAGTGAGAGGAGTGACAGCAAAACGAAAAATACTTCAAAACAATGAAAGGAAAGACAATGATCATCTGAAATATAGAGGAATAAAACAAAACTCTTATATCCTTAATTCCGCAGTATTTTTTCTTGTGAGAAAATTTTATATGTTGAGACGTCATTTTGGGGCTCTATATGTTGATATGAGGTGCTTCGGTGTTTCTTGGCTCTTTTCTAAGCATAAAATCCCCCACCCAAACCAATGGGGAAGTATGAAAAAACACAAAAAATACTTCCATAACAGAATGCTTTGCCGCTACTTCCACGTTTACCCAATACAGATTCGGTAAGTTTTTCAAAGCCCAACTTTGAGAAAACGTCCATAATGTGATAAATTCCACCGAAAGAAGTGATATTCACGTTTTTAATTGCTACCTTTGCCATGTCAGATTTTTGCTTACTTGTTATGTTTGCAGCATCAAGATAGGTGAAATTTCTGACATATCCAAGTGTTTTGAGAACTTTGTTTCTCAGGCACTTGGAGTTCTCACAAGAGTTTATGCTGCGGAATTAAGGTAAGGTAAACCATATATGAACCATCATTTTATCAACTCTATACTTCAATGGCTGCTCATTGCTATTGTCTTGAGAGCAATCGGAGCATTGGTCTTAGGGGTCGTTGCCGATGGCGGTAAGGGGCCGACAGTGATAGGTCTGCTCATCGGCGGGGCGCTCATCTGGGCAGAGCATTACACCGAGAAGCGGGCCGAGAAGCGTGACGTGCTGGAGATGGAGACGTCGGCAGATAAGGCGGAGGACGGCACGGATGCATTGCCAGCGAGCGAGGAAGCACCGACCGAGAGCTATCGCATCGAACGGGAAGACAATTTTTCCACAGCCATAGAGGCACTGACGCATCAGGAGATTGCCGCAGGGCAGAATAGAGTGCTTGCTTTTGAAGACTCGATGGTGTACGCCTATGAGCTGACGGAGGTAGGATTGCTCACGGGAAGCGGAGAGCAGATGCGCTTCTCGGTGGTGATTCCGCTGCGTCGCAGCAACTGGCAGACGGAGCAGGAAGAGATAGAGAGAAGGCTCGCAAAGGTATGGAGGGGTATGTGGCAAGACTATGTTTTTGAGACGGCGCATGCGTTGTCAGAGAGCAGCCTGATGCTCAAGATAGAGGCTTGCGGGCCGGTAGCCCACGCCGTGAAAGCGTTGAAGCCCATGCAAGATATACTTCACGAGATTATCATACGTCGGGATCTGCATCTGTTAGACTCGTATTTGCTCATTCACGGCTATGATTGGCCAGAATATGCCTATCTTAGAGGTGGACAGGTGGTGCACGATTTCAGAGAAGAAGAGGGTGTGGCAAGAAGTGTGTACCATGAAGATGAGGCGATGGCTGTGGCACGACTGTACGACTTCCAAGACTGCCAACGCATCAGCGAGGCGGAGTATTTAGAGGCACTTTCCTCTTACGCCCACCTGCCTTTTGCGTATCATGGTTCTTACTTGGCGTATAAAAACAATAAGTTCAAAGGCGTAGTCTTCACCATGATTGCGGGCAAATTCCACTTGTTTTGCAGTATTGACGAGGCCTACTTTACGACGGATCTGAGCATGTTTGACCATTTGGAGGAGGCACGTCAGTATAACTGTCGAGTGATGGAGGTACGCTTCAGATACGACCATCTGCCCATGATGCGCCTGCTGACAGGAGAGATATTATATATCGATGTGGTGCTGGAGAAGTATGGAGAGCCATTCTATTATCTTGTTCCAAGCTCGTATGGCGGCAGAGATTATGCTCGCATCAAGGCCGATTATGATGCTGCGAAGGTGGCAGAGATAGGGGTGAAGATGAAACTTTAATATAGTATAGCCTCAAATCCGCAACTAAGCCTTTCAACGTCCTTCTTGCGTGTACACATCCTCTCATTATTGAATTTGCAGATAATTTGAACTTGAAGCACCCACTTTTGCCTACAATATCCCCTTACCCCACAATGTGACTTGAGGCAATACGCAATATCATTCCCATAAGTTGGGCTCTTCAGCAATAGGGAGTGATAATCTGAATCTATTACACAATAAGCCAGACTGAGTTACAAAAGAACTATTTCCTCTTTGCCTTCCTCAACACTATTCTCAACGAATCAGTAAGCACTCTTTTCTCATTACACATAAGAAAATCTGATGGTAGAATAGATAAGGCTAAAGAATCTTCGCCCCCTTTGCCTTGGTGTTCATAACGTAATTGAACTGAGATGATTCTATTCTTTACGTGCGTATTATTGGCTTTATATGTATTGGTTCCAGAGAACGAAAAAGACTTCCCTACCTTTATATTCTTATCATAAAAGTCCAACTGTAAAGAGTCAGGATTCATTACATATTCTCCCTTTAACCCCAATCGGTCATTAGAGCCTAAACATATTTTGTTTTATTATCGAGCAGATTGTTTGGCTTTGTAACGCAGGCGTAGCGGGCTACGTCAAGTTACAAAGACACACAAGATGCCGATAAGAAAATAAAAGATGTTAGGAAACAATACCATAGTAATAAGAATTATACATATTGAGGTCTAATGACCGATTGGGGTTATAATTAAAGAGAAGGTAATACCAGCCACCGAAGTACACACTGCTGACCTTAACCATACGATTCTCTGATAAATGAATATCATGGCTAAACTTGTTGTTATCTAACGGAAGAATAAATCCCGTATCACATGACAGAAGTGATAACAAGAAGAAAGCGTAAAGCCCCAACCATTTAATGCGCCAGCAACTAACTATCTGTTTCGACAATATATTAATACCTTAATTCCGCAGCATAAATTCTTGTGAGAACTCCAAGTGTCTGAGAAATAAAGTTCTTAAAACACTTGGATATGTCAGAAATTTCACCTATCTTGGTGCTGCAAACATAACAAGTAAGCAAAAATCTGACATGGCAAAGGTAGCAATTAAAAACGAGAATATCACTTCTTTCGGTGGAATTTATCACATTATGGACGTTTTCTCAAAGTTGGGCTTTGAAAAACTTACCGAATCCGTATTAAGCAAACGTGGAAGTAGCGGCAAAGCATTCTGTTATGGAAGTATTTTTTGGCTCTTTCTTCATTCACGGCACTCAATGTGGCAAAAATTATGTGCAAGGAACTTGGTACGTCCATCGGTCGCCTTAAAGCGAAGATGATCAATGCCTATTACCCGCAACGAATTATTGACGTGTTCGAGAAGAGCCCGAACAAGCCATTAAATAAAGAAAGGATAAATGATATATTTAGTTTTGCTGCTGATGCAGCATAATATTTAACGGACTATTGTTTTGTGGAATAAAAACAAATATCTATCTTTGTGGTGTGGAGGGAGCGTTTAATCCCTATTAGGACACGTCCTCCATTCCAGCCAGAGTGTTTACTCTGGTTTTTTATTAGCAATATTCCCTTATTACAATAGTCCGTTAAAATTTTGTGGTTTACGAATCTTTCGTCCCTAAGCTAACAGGTATTGTGGCAGAAAGAAAACATGACAGGTCTCTAAAAAAGAGATAATTAGGTAACAAAATATAACTTAATAAAATCGACTATTTCATTGAATCTCTGTAACTTTATAGATGTAAAAAGACAATAAAGTTTATGCTGATAACCAACTTGATTAGTCGATATATGAAGCTCTGCAAAGCAGCATTTAGTACTGGAGATGGAGCAAAGTTAAACAAAAGTATTCAAACAAACGTCATGGAAATGCTTTTTCTTTTGATGGTCATCCCAAGGGTTTGTCAGGCACGCGACAAGAGAAAACTTGAGTTTGCTTTCAACTCTTCATTCACAGCACTCAATGTGGCGAAAATTATGTGCAAGAAACTTGGTACGTCCATCGGTCGCCTTAAAGCGAAGATGATTAATGCCTATTACGCGCAACGAATTATTGACCTGTCGAGAAAAGTCCGAACATGCCATTAAATAAAGAAAGGATAAATGATATATTTAGTTTCGCTGCTGATGCAGCATAATATTTAACGGACTATTGATAATAATAACCGTTTTAAAAAGGGTTAGTCAGGCTACTTGGTAAACCAACACGCATAAAGAAGCGTGCAAAAGCTTGAGATAAATGCTCTTTATAGGGAGAGATTAGACGAATGACATAGCCACGTTTAGCAATAGTACTTTTCAAAGTTTTTTGTGAAATAGTAAATGCATTACTAAAATCAATCACAGGATAATCCCCAAGTCCCTTTTCTATATCTTTATCGAGAATATGGTAACTAGGCATAACACCAGTAGCTAGATGCTTGAAGAGACTTTTCTTTTCCTTTGTACTCATAGACCTTTCGAGGAATTCTGAACGTTTGGAAATAACTTCAGATATATATGTCCAAGGAGCTACAAATATCTTATCTACCTTATTGTTTGCAATGTCACACGATTGTGTCACAATTACGACATTATATTCTACAACCTTTGCATGTATCTCCTCATTAATACCATCACTTAGTACATCATAATATGGACAATCAAACAAAATGTCTCCTTGTTCTATTGCCATACCTTCACTATACTCTATTTTTTCATACCAAGAAGTGTCATCTTTATTCATAATCGAAATCTTCAAAAAGTTCATCAGTCAAACTAATGTAGCCTTTGTCACGGCTAATGATTTTCATTTTTGCATCTCTAGCCATTCCTTCAGAATGTGCAAAATAAAGTATTGCTTCTACATCATCATATTCCTCATCATCAACAACATTGACAAACGTGTCCTCGATAGGTGTAACTGAAGAAAAAGAAGACTTAACTATGAAATTTTCATTAAAAGAAGATAAGCTTACAGATGATGTTGACCTCTCATCTACATAGCAAATAGAATTTGCTCCAGCTACACCAACTGAAGACATTAATGCAGTAAGCACTAACGTACGTACTACTTTCTGAAGCCCATCAACGTGTGTCAGCCCATGATTTTTTTTGCTCTCATGAAAGACCACCGAAGTGCGAAGATCAGTCTTGAAATAATCGTTATTGTTCATCCTTCTTTCCCTTTTTTACTTTGAATGATTCATAAAGTGATCCTCTCGTGATATTCTTAAAGAAATTGCTTAGGAAAACGTGAGAATTATCAAGAATACCCAAGAATCTCTCTTTATCATCTGTTTCTAAAAGCATATTTGCTTTAATTGTATTTTGGATACTGCTCTCCAGTATAAAGCCATCTCTACGACCATCTTTTTGCCCACGGTTCAATGCAAATCTGAAAATGCCAGCATCTTTCTGCTCCTCACATGAGAAACCTAAACCCTGAGGATGGTCAATATAATCAGCATTGATGTTGAGATGGAAATATCGTTTAACAAAATCCATTGTGTCGTCAGCCGGATCTTTATCGAAAAAATCTAGATAACGCAGTTGCATAGTAAGCGTTGTGTTATCATTAAAATGATATAACTGCGCAAACTTGTCTATAACATTTATTATCTGAGGCTTGAATAAATCCCAATCATACTGATTACCTGCATAATTAACACTAACTACTCCTGGCCCTGTCTGATATAGAAGATTTTTATTCTCTTTATTCTTAGACCGGTATACAACTTGCCCAAGCATAGCCTGAAGCGGGATGTTACCGATAGGCAGCAATGCAGAAGGTAATTCAAACTTATCGGTAAGAGCTGCAGAAAGAGTGCCAACCACAATCTGATATTTTTGCAAGTCAACAGAATTGTTTGCATTCCATCTAATTTCAAATATAACCTCTACAAGAGGGGCTTGTGGTAATATTGCCATATGTAATTATAATGTTAGTTCTATTAATATAACTGCAAAAGTAATGCTAAATTATGAAAGCATGATAGAAAAATAGATTTTTTCCTGAAATTTAATAAGATCCTTAATCCCGCAGCATAAATTCTTGTAAGAAATCCAAGTTCCTGAGAAATAAAGTTCTCAAAACACCTGGATATGTCAGAAATTTCACCTATCTTGGTGCTGCAGACATAACAAGTAAGCAAAAAACTGACATGGCAAAGATAGCAATTAAAAACGAGAATATCACTTCTTACGGTGGAATTTATCACATTATGGACGTTTTCTCAAAGTTGGGCTTTGAAAAACTTACCGAATCTGTATTGGGCAAACGTGGAAGTAGCGGCAAAGCATTCTGTTATGGAAATATCATAAACTCATGATAAGTCTCTGCGCACATTATTTATTATCTTACTAAGGCTCCGCACATATGGTGCGAAAGGCATATAACATTACAAGAATAGGAAAAACCTCAGCAAGCCTATGGTGAATGGTGCGACAAATAGGGAGAGAAAACTGAATAAAAAGCAATTGTGAGAGTCGACAAAATAGGAACATTCTTACTACTTATAGATTTAATAGGAGAAAAATAACAGTCGATAGCTGTGTTATAAATCAAAATTACCATGCTTTGAGAGCATAAAACGACAAAAAAGGAATATTCTTTATTGACTTAAGAAAGCAACATAATAAACTGAATATCAATAGAAAATAAATATTGATAAAAGTAAAGTGCGACAAAAAAGTGACAAGTTTTGGTACTTTTCGAACGTAAAAGAGAAAAAAAATATCCATAACTTCATTAATATCAATGCTTTATCGAACAAATAGAGTAGGGTAGTATCGAAAATAGCTTCCCTATTTGTCTCCGTTATCTTTAAGCGATAAAACAGCATTTTGTGAATGATTAAGAACGAAAAAGGGCTCAAGTGCGACAAAAAAGGAGGAAAAACTCTCACGTCAAAACACGTAAAAAGGATGTCGACAAAGTCATGAAAAGAAGAAAACTCAATGCGAATAACCTTCCTAAAATATGAACATAAAAACCGAAAAGTTTGAACAATGAAAAGAAGAAATAATCCTTCTAAATTCGATACGAATACCGACAAGCTGATAACAAAGAAAAACATACAAACGTCCTGACGCATCTCCGCACTTTAATCATTGAATACGAAGAAGTAAATAATAACCTCTAAGAAAATTAAAAAGCGATAATATACTGATACACAAATATATAAAAACATATTTGAAGATAATAAGAATCCTGTGTAACCGCCTAAAAAACAACCGAATAAAGCAAAGATCAACGGTAATAAAAATAAGAAAACGAAACAAAACCTACTGCCAACCCGACATGAATCTCACCAAAATTTCCTACCCGAAACCGCCGACTAAAAAACCACAAAACCATGAAACGGAAATGAAAACCCGACTCAAAACGCTCGTCCTCCAAGCCTACAGCAAAACAGAAAACGCCTGCACCGTTCCTAAAACGTATGTGCGACAAAAAGGGAGGTTGCGCCCAAAAGCTTTGTTTAAAGTCTTCTTCCCCCACCGAAAAAATATATATTTTCTTAAAACAAAACACATCTTCTTAACTTAGAATATCGTTATGTAATCATTATTAGATATTAGTAGAGGACTTTCAACTTATTGTTCTTTAAGTAGTTACAAGGTTAATCGGCGACACTTTAGGAAGTTTGTGACGACAGATAGGGAAGAATGGTGCGACTAATTAGTAAGGATGGTGCGACACTTTAGTAGCTAAAAGGGTGGGGTAGTCGACAACTTAGGAGGTTAGGTGCGACGAATAGGGAAGGAGTAAGCTATGTTTATGAATAATTCATACAAAAAGGTGTTATATAAGACAAAATAACGAGCGTTTCTATGATTGATAAAGCTAAAGCTTAATAAAAGTATGATGTATTGTCGTTGTTTTCTAAATGGTCTTAAATATCATAATACATTATATTATAGATTGTTATAACATTATGGTGAAAAGTGCGAGACAAAAAGGGAAGATTTTGTGTACTATGGTCTCTTGTATTTACCGACAAAATAGTAAGTTTTTGAAAATAATTTACATTAAGACGTGGTTTGAGGTCATGAAAGACATGATGAACAGCAGGTACAGAGACAGGGTAACAGATGAATAAAGGTATAGTAGGAGTGGGAAAGACATTCTGAACATAATGCAAAAAGAAAGAAGATAGAAAGTACAAGAAATAATTAATCATTTTATCCTCTCACAGATGCCACAGATATACAGATTGCTTATGCTCACAGAAACCTAAAGGTTAGAGATAGCACAGAACGTTATTGCAATGAAAGAGAAAAAGACAGAAGCACAAAAGGACCAGATGATAGAAAGTACAAGAAATAATTAATCATTTTATCTTCTCACAGATGCCACAGATATACAGATTGCTTATGCTCACAGAGACCTAAAGGTTAGAGATAGCACAGAACGTTATTGCAATGAAAGAGAAAAAGACAGAAGCACAAAAGGACCAGATGATAGAAAGAACAAGAAATAATTAATCATTTTATCCTCTCACAGATGCCACAGATATACAGATTGCTTATGCTCACAGAGACCTAAAGGTCGGAGATAGCACAGAACGTTATTGCAATGAAAGAGAGAAAGACAGAAGCACAAAAGGACCAGACGATAGAAAGTACAAGAAATAATTAATCATTTTATCTTCTCACAGATGCCACAGATATACAGATTGCTTATGCTCACAGAAACCTAAAGGTTAGAGATAGCACAGAACGTTATTGCAATGAAAGAGTAAAAGACGGAAGCACAAAAGGAACAGAAGATAGAAAGTACAAGAAATAATTAATCATTTTATCTTCTCACAGATGCCACAGATATACAGATTGCTTACGCTCACAGAGACCTAAAGGTTAGAGGTTGCACAGAACGTTATTGCAATGAAAGAGAAAAAACGGAAGGTATAAAAGGATATTAAAGCTCAAAATTAAAACCTCAAAGTTCTATGTTCAAAGTTCTTCGTGTTGTAAATAAAATTCAAAGATTGTGAATTAAAAGGGCATGAAATGGCTTGCAATTAACGCCCAATTGACTTGCAACAGATGCCCTTTTGAGCTCTTACTAACGCCCTTTTGAAGTCTAACTAAGCACCTTTTCTTGCATGACTTTATAACTAATTGATTTACTGTTGGTTGCAACCTTGCTTTTTATATGTGTTTTTGCCTTAACTTATATATGTTTTCTTTGAAATTATGTAATGATTTTTCAAAAACTTATTTGTGATTACTATTGGGTTCATCCGTGATTTGGAGTGATAAAGTAAGCTTATTATGTTTTCTCACAGAGTACACTTCCTAAAGGTTAATGCTCAAATTATTCTCTCTCACAGATGAACAGATACGATGCAGCACAGAGAGCTAAAGGGCTACGAAACACACAGAGCTTTATTGCATTGACGTATAGATGAGGCATAGACTGGAAAAAAGCTAAAAGGATAGGAAGGTAAAAAGAGACAGAATGTATATGATAAACAGAGGGAATGACATGTGTTGTGCTTTCTTTGTCCTGCAAACGTTTGCGCAATATAAAGTATAGAATAACTTCATCGACTCGGAGTAATATGCTTTAAAACGTTATATTTGCAAATAAAACCTAATATATAATTAAAAATGAAACGATTACTTTTACTATTTTCATTCCTGCTGACGTTGCTGCAGGGATTTAGTCAGGGATGGCCTGCTAAGTATCAAGGAGTTATGCTACAAGCGTTCTATTGGGACTCTTACGAAGACAGCCAATGGACGAAACTGCAATCACAAGCCGATGTTATCAGCCAGAGTTTCAATTCTATCTGGGTACCACAGAGTGGTTTCTGTAACACCTTTGGTGATGGCAAGAGTATGGGCTATAACCCTGTATGGTGGTTCAAGCAGAACAGCTCTTTCGGTACGCAGGACGAACTTAAACAGATGATTGCCACATTTAATGCTAAAAATGTAGCCGTGATAGAGGACGTGGTGATAAATCATAAGAGCGGTAACACAGACTGGTGCGACTTCCCAGAAGAGGAATGGAATGGGAAGAAACTTAAATGGTCATTGGCTGATATCTGTCGAGATGACGAGGCTAAAGACAAGTTCCCAGTTTCTGGCAATTACGATACAGGCGACCATTTTGGTTATCGTGACTTAGATCATACGAGCGAGAATGTGCAGAAGAACGTAAAAACCTATCTGCAGTTTCTCAAGGAAGAAATGGGCTATAAGGGTTTCAGATACGATATGGTGAAGGGCTATGGTGCGGAGTTTATCAAGATATACAACGAAGATGCCAATCCGGAATTTTCTGTTGGAGAGTATTGGGACGCCGATTATAATAACGTGGTAGGCTGGATTAAGGGCACAGGATACACCTCAGCAGCCTTCGATTTCCCTTTGAAATATATCATTAACAACGCCTTCGGAAACGGTAATTGGGGTGCACTGACCAATAAGGGTGTGGCTGGCGACCCAAATATGAGTCGCTATGCGGTGACTTTTATTGACAATCACGATACTTATCGCAACGAAAACGGTGAGAAACTGCAGAACAATATTTTAGCTGCCAATGCTTTCATCTTGGCAATGCCGGGTACACCTTGCATCTTCCTTCCTCATTGGAAAGCCTATCAAACGGAGCTGCAGAAGATGATTGCTGCACGTAACGAGGCTGGTATCACCAATCAGAGTCGGATTGTTTCTGGCAAGTACTACGATGGTGGATATGTGACAATCGTGCAGGGTGAGAAGAGTAAGATTATGGTTATCAGTGGTTATCCACAGGGAGTTAACACTGAAGGCTACACACTCGTATCAGCAGGAACGGCAGAAAACCCAAACTATGCTTTCTATAAGGAAACGAATCCTACCAAGGATGTCACGGTTTATGTGGAAGCAAATGAGCAACCACTTTATCTCTATGCGTGGCAGGACGATAATAGTCCGCTCACTGATGGTTATCCGGGAAGTCTGTTGACACAGAAAAGAATGGTGGGTGATAAGGTTTTCTATTATATGACCTTCAAGACCGACCGACTCAACTTCCTGCTCAATAAAGGTGGCGATGCTACGAAGACAGGCGATATTAAAGGTATTACGAAGGATGTCTTCTATACCTACAGCAACAACAATGCTACGGATAACACCGCACAATATGAGAAAGAAGACGTAGCTGGAGAAGTTGATTTGCTCACCTTTAAGAACAACGAAACCGTAGCTTTCTTTGAGTCGCCTGCATCATGGAGCAAGGTTGCTTGCTGGGCATGGGATAGCCATTCAAATTATACAGGTGGAAGCTGGCCGGGACAGCAGTGTGAATACATCGGAAAGGCTGCCAATGGCAACAAAATATGGAAGTGGACCTGCAATGCTACGGGCGTACCTACAATGATTATGTTTAATAACGGAGTAGCCACAGGTACACAGAAAAGCAATGAATATGCCTTCACCAATGGCGGCTATTACACGATGACGGCAATGACCAGTACTGGCAGCAACACCGACAATATCTTTGAACGTGAATTTAAGGAGAATGTGAAGAGTACGCTCTGTCTGCCTTTCAACATCAGTCCGACAGAAGCTGCACAGCTCAATGGAAAGCTCTATCAGCTGACAGGTGCTGCAAACGGCATCTTTACCTTAAAATCGTGCAACTCAATCGAGGCTTTTAAGCCTTATGTCTTTATTGCCAACAGCACCGAGAAAAGCCTTCATCCTTTCCAAAATAAGGCACTCCTCTCTGGCAATGCCATTCCTGTAACGATAGGCGAATACAGCTTTGTGGGTACAATGAGCAAGGTAAAGAAGGTCTCAACAGTCGAAACATCCTATTATATCTATTCTGCAGCCAATGGTAGCTTTGTAAAGGCTAACAACGATGGTGGTGTCGTTATCCCTGCCTATCGCTGTTATTTCCAAACAAAATCAAATGCAATAGCACCTGCCAAGATGCAGATTGCCGATGAAACCACTGGCTTAAGTACACTCACCTTAGACAGTGATGACGACATCTATACCCTGAATGGTTTATGTCTTGGAAAGCGTTTCGCACAATCAAAACTCCCCATGGGTATATACATCTACAAAGGAAAAAAGATATTTATAAAATAATAAGATGATGAAAAAACAATACTTAAATCCTATAATCGATATTTATACGATAACGACTGAAAGCCTATTGGATAGTTTTTCAGAGAACACTATTACAGCTCCCGAAGCCCCTAACGACACAGAAGCTGGGGCAAAGGAATATAATTTCGACTTCTGGGAGAAAGAAGACGTATACGACAATTTATAACTTTTTAACTCCTATAGGACGTTAGAGCCTGAATCTCTTATTTGCTTGTCTTCATCTTGTTTGTCTTTCAACTTGACGTAGCCTGTTACACTTTTGTTACAAAGATAAACAATCTACTTGATAAGCAAGTAAGAGGTGTCAAATAAGAGGTGTCAAGTTCTAATATTAGACAGAATGACATCAAGACAAATAGCCTTTTCATTTTCTCACTGATGATATGGGGGTATTAGTGAGTTGATGAACAAACAAGTTGCTTAATACAATAGTCCGTTAAATATTATGCTGCATCAGCAGCGAAACTAAATATATCATTTACTAAAGTTTCCCACCCCTCTATTTCATGGCTATTTTAGCCAAATTGCTTTGTGAATGCCCATGAACGTGAGCCGTTAATACTTACTTAAAAAATGTTTACGGTAGGTAGAGTTGTTAAAACAGGTATAAGTGGTGGCATGATTGCTAAAAATGGAAAGTCATACAGAGCGACTCGGCAAGTAAATGCATGGAATAAGAAAATGGGAAGAAGATATGATTCACGTATAGTGCATCGAGAACCTGCAGCTCCTCGGCGAGGACTACATCAAGCAGATGAAGCGCGACCTAACGTCCCTGACCTTCCAAACCTCTATCCAGTGTCAGAGGATTGGAATTGCCAAGGACGGTTTCTATTCATCCATGCGCGAGGCGCACAAGTACGATGCCACGGACTACGACTATATCGATAAGAACTTCCCATTATCCCAAATCTCTCTCAACCCTTTACTCTCGACTCGCAGATGAACGCCACGGCTGGCAGGTGGAGGCTGTCTATCTCGGCAACCCGATGTGCCACAACGAGAAATATTTCCTCATCAACCAAGGCTTTGTGGGCAAGCTGCGACTCATGCTATTCTTCAACCGCTCCAACAACTCCGACCTTATTCTTGCCATCCATTCGGCAGGTGTCAGCCGAAGGCGCAACGGCTTCCGTAAGGACAAGTCAGGCGAAAAGCTCTCAGAGAGTGAAGAAGACTTCCTCGAACACCGCACCGACGGCTCCGACACTTTCGATACCCTCTATATCGGTTGCGAGAAGTTCCCCGTTCACAACATCGTGAACGTACCTGTTAGTGGTGTGATGTAGTCTAAAATCCCTCATAAACGAGGGTGTGTCAAAATGCAAATTAATAACTTGACATCTTTCAAACTATAAGTATTTTTTCTTAAAGCAAAGAAAAGACCATTTCTTTACTCAAAATCGAGTACAGAAATGGTCATTCTTTATTGGATTGTTTCAAACTGTAAGATTATCAAAATAGTATTTGCATTTTGACACACCCTCGTTTTTCTTATTATTTGCCCTCTATTTTATTCAAAAATGCACGTTTATGACAAATGGTTATCATAAAATGACCAAAGTATAAAAAAAGTGGTAACTTTGACGCATAGATAAAATCATAAATGACATGGCAAAGACTACGTGCAGAAACCGATTGCGTGTTTTTATGGCTGACAAATATTTAACCAATAGCGACTTGGCAACAAAGATGAATCTATCTGAGGTTACCATATCACGTTGGCGTTCAAACAGAATACAACCATCTGTGTTGCAGTTGGTAGAGTTGGCCGAAATATTAAAGGTCGATATTAAAGACCTTTTGGAGATAAACCATAATGAAGAAAATAGATTAGCTTTATGAGTGAAGAAAAACAGATGCTGCTTCAAGAGCAAATAAATAAAATTGAGGATGTAATCGCCACACTCAACCAACAATTTCAAGGAGAAGATTTGGATGACGAGACGAATTTCTTGACTATTGTTCGTGACAACCTCAAAGAAATTAAATAATAAAGAGAAACTGAATGAACAAGAAACATACATTCATTGACCTCTTTTCAGGATGTGGCGGTTTGTCGCTTGGATTTGAAATGGCAGGTTTTGAAAGTCTTATTGCCATAGACCATTGGCAAGATGCACTGAGGACCTACGCATATAATCGTCCTGGTGCGAAAACCTTGTGTGCAGACCTTTTGGCATTGACACCACAAGAAGTTGAAGAGGCGATACAAACGAATAATGTAGATGTCATTATCGGTGGACCTCCTTGTCAGGGTTTTTCTGTTGCAGGAAAAAGAATAATAGAGGACGAGCGAAACCAACTCTATAAAAGGTTTGTTGCAATGGTGGCTCATTTCCAGCCCAAGGCTTTTGTCATGGAAAATGTGCCTAACATATTGTCAATGGGAGAGGGTGTTATCAAAAAGGCAATCCTTGATGATTTTGAGGCATTGGGATACAATGTTCAATGCAAGGTGCTTACTGCCTCGAATTATGGCGTACCTCAAAATAGAAGAAGAGCTGTTTTCGTTGGCTTGAAAAATGGCGAGTTCGACTTTAATCTGCCAGAGGTAGAGCATAAGGTTACAACAGGTGAAGCATTGTCAGACTTGCCTGAATGCTCTATGACAGATGGCGACAAGTATGCGGTAGAGCCTCAGAACGATTATCAAAAATTTATCCGTGCAAACAGCAGTGGTGTTTTTAATCATGAGACTACCGAACACAACCAAAAGACAATAGACATTATCAACCTTGTTCCTGACGGCGGCAACTACAAAGACCTGCCCGAATCTTTACAGGGTATAAGAAAAGTTCATATCGCATGGACACGCTTAAACAGTAAAGCACCAAGTATAACCATTGATACAGGACACAGACATCACTTTCACTACAAATGGAATAGAGTTCCAACAGTTAGAGAGAGTGCAAGAATACAATCATTTCCAGACACGTTTGTGTTCACATGCAGTAAAACGAGCCAATACAAACAGGTCGGCAATGCCGTCCCCCCATTGATGGCGAACGCTATTGCTAAACATTTGAAAGAAACATTATGGCCAAGCAAGAAATAAAATACTATAATCTGCCAGACAAATACTGGCATAGAATCCATTTTGTACGACCACGCTTCAAAAGCAATATTGAGAATGTTCTTCTTTATATGGCTGGAGAATGTTGCCGCATTCCAGATTGTAGTTGTGAGGATTATAATAAGAAGTACTTGAATGCCATAAGGATGTTCCCTGGTAACATTGATATGGCAGAAAAGACTTTACATAATTGGCGAACAGAAATCCCAGCACTCTTTGGCTTCTATGTAGAAGACAAGGAGGCTGACATTACTCGTACATCCAAAATGGCAACGTTCTTGTACGAGAACCAAGACCTCACTCAGTTTTTCAGACTTTTCCTTATGTCATTTCAATTCCCTGGTGGGCACATGAAGCCACAGGACTTGAAGGACATTATCTATTTGAATATACGATTCAAACCAGCCAAGACCATCATTCAGGTATTATTGGCAGGTAATGAGCTGTTGAGTTCCGAAAACAGCGTAAAGGAGATGTCTTTGTCTGCCGAGGAAGCCACCTACTGCATATTTAACGATGTTCGAGTAACCAGTGGGCAGATTTCTCCTAAGCAAGTTGCCAAGACCATCCTTGACAACCGTAAGAATCAAATCAAATACTATAACCCAGCCGACCCACATACGAAGTCACTCACAGGTGCTTCACGCACAAAGGGTGATATGACAAGGTATGCTGGAGACATTCTTGATTACATGGAGCTTGCCGATTTGCTTACCAAAAATGGCAGCTACTTTTATCTGAAAGGCAATGAGCTCCAAGCTATTCAGGCCTTTGCCAAGGATAAAACTTGGTTTAAGGGATATGAATCTTTCTATGGTCAGAATGACCTCGACACCGCAAGTCTTTCAGCTGTAGAGCCAAATTGGTTTGCATACGTCAACGACTCCATGAAGCCAGATATGTTCAAGACCGACATCAGAAGTCTGCTGCAACAAGATGATGAAATAGATATTGTATTCGGTGAGAGAATACAGGATGTTGTCTCTGGCGATAGAACGACAAAGGACATAGGAAACCTTGGCGAAGCAATTATTTGTGGTCATGAAAAGATGCGTTTGAAAATCAATGGCTACGGCGAGCAATTCATTAAACTCGTCCAAATTGTTGACAGCCCATCATACCGTCCGGGCTTTGACATAGATAGCTTTGAGGGTGACGGAACCGAGGACCACCGCTATATTGAAGTAAAGACAACTGTGAGCAAACAGAAAATCCAGATGTACGGCTTCCACATGTCGCCAAACGAGTGGCGAGTTGCCAATACAATCAAAGAGCATTACTGTGTCTATCGCTTGATGCTTAGTGCGCATAGCAAGGTACTGATTGTTCTCAGGAACCCAGTTGCTTTATACAAGACAGATAAGATTGAAGCGATGCCACGTGATGGTATGGAAGTTTCTTTCGACTCAAACATGTTTGAACCAACAGAAATTTTAGCATGGAAAAGATAAAAGTAGCCTCGCTGTTTTGTGGATGTGGTGGCATGGACTTAGGCGTGTTGGGCGGTTTCTCTTATCTTGGAAAAGAGTATAAGAAGAATCCGTTTGAAATTGTCTACTCTGTTGACAACGACAATTACTGTACTCAAATATATAATGCCAACTTTGAACATAAGTGCATCGTTAAAGATGTACGCGATATTGACATCAACGAGATACCAGACTTCGATATGCTTATTGGCGGTTTTCCTTGTCAGTCATTTTCTATTTCTGCACAAAATCCGCCACGCTTGGGATATAAGGATGAAAGGGGAATGCTCTTCTTTGAGATGGTAAAAATCTTAAAGGAGCGTCAACCTCGTTTCTTTATTGCAGAGAATGTCAAGGGATTACTCTCTGCTAATAAAGGACAAGCCTTCCCTATGATTATGAGCGAGTTTAAGGCAGCTGGCTATACCGTTGTACATAAACTGCTCAATGCTTCGGAATATGGCGTTCCTCAAAAACGAGAGCGTGTCATCATCATTGGTTTTCGGGATTTTGAAGACTACCATAAATTTTCCTATCCAGCAAAAGTCAAACAGGCAGACAGAAAGGTTTTGCGTGATGTCATTTCGCAAGAATCCGACACCGACGAATCATTATTCTTCAGTGAAAAGGCTGTTGCTGGCATGATGGCTGTTCGTCAAAAGATGAACAAAGGACGAGCCATGCAACTTGATGAGCCGTGTAATACGATAAGTGCACACCTTGCAAAAGTAAGCCTAAACAGCACAGACCCCGTCTATATGGTTGGTGAGCGTTACAGAAGATTCTCTTCTCGTGAGGCGGCACGTATACAGTCGTTCCCCGACACTTTCCTGTTTGATTCTGTGTCACAGATAAGACAATACAAGGCAATCGGTAATGCAGTGCCACCAGTTATGATGTGGCACATAGCCCATACTCTTGTTAAATGTGTTTCAAAGCAAGCCCCCTTACCTTTAGTTCACAAATACCAAAGTTTAGAAGAGGAAGAAACAAATGGAGAATGGATTCAATTGTCCCTCTTTGAGCCGAAAGCTCTATACTTCTCAAAGCATAATCGAGGCACTTTGATTGCATATTGTAGCAAGGCCGAAAACAAAAATATCTTCAGGTACATGCAGTTCAAATATGGAATTAGCGATTCTGACATAGAAGAGCATCCTGAATTGCTCAGTATTAGTCGCTTGGTTTTGCACGACAAGGAGCGAGTTATCGGCTACTATATTGTAGAGTCTGTTGGACTTGACAAAGCAAAAGGCACAAAGAGCAAGAAACCGTCTTTGGTGTATATGTTAGAAGGGACAAATGAGCCTATTCCACATATTAGTAGTACAGACATAAACCTTGTGATATAAAACAGATAGTACACCCTCTGTAACAATATGATAATAGTTACACTCATACCACTGCTAATTTTCTTCGCAATCCTTTACCTTCGTTTCAACAAAGGTAAGATTGCAGAGAAAATGGTGCATCATAAGCTAATGCAACTACCTGAAGAGTATCATGTCATAGACAATGTTCTCTTCATGAGCAATGGTAGGTCAACACAAATTGATCATATTGTGGTATCACCCTATGCCGTGTTTGTAATTGAGACCAAAGGCTATAAAGGTTGGATTTTCGGTGGGGAGAGCACCGAATATTGGACGCAAAGCATA
The DNA here is from genome assembly GCF_018128065.1 of Prevotella melaninogenica. Taxonomy (NCBI): domain Bacteria; kingdom Pseudomonadati; phylum Bacteroidota; class Bacteroidia; order Bacteroidales; family Prevotellaceae; genus Prevotella; species Prevotella melaninogenica. The sequence goes on from NZ_CP072359.1 coordinate 777,756, forward strand.
TACGGACACAAGTCAGCCTTTTACAGCCCACTTCTGCAAAATGATGGGCATATTCGTTTCTTGAAGTTCATGCTGAAGGATTTAGGCAATATTCCATTTGTGCCTATCGTTGTATTCAATAACGAGGCAGACCTCAAAGTCAATGTCAACAACCACATTGTGGTTAACCGATATTATTTGAAAGATACCTTCTTACAATATAAAGACACTGTAATTAGTCAGGAACTCAAAACGAAAATCATCAGCCGTATTGAAGCGAGCAGTTGGACACAAGAGAAAGGAGCTATACGTGAACACAAGTACAACGCAAAAAGCAAGCGATATGACACCCGAAATAAGATTCAACATGGTGTATGCCCAAGATGCGGAGGTATGCTTGTTGAACGACGTGGAAAATATGGTCGTTTCTATGGATGCTCAAACTATCCCAAATGTACATTCACTTTAAACAAGTAAGAGTTATTTCTATAACAAAATTTCTCTTTTACATCTGAAACAATGGCGAAAAATCAGAAACCAAAGAAATTACTATTGAAGATTCCTGTTTATCTTTCTGAGATGAAAGAGTATGATACAGGAACACTTTTTGACTTGAAAGAGCAAGATATTATTGATAAACTCAAAAGAGATATCAATACATATAACGAGCAGAACTCTAATCTTTGTCAGTTTGGAAAGAAAGGAAAGAGTGAATCTGTTTCTGTTGCAGAAATACAAGCAGAGGACATAAAGTTTGGAGAAGACCATGCTCTTTTGTTGCGTGTTTCTACGGAAAGAACTAATTTGTGTGGCGGTTTTCTTCGCCATGACAACGATAAAGAGAATCCTACACATGTTGACTATGCAGATAAACTTACAATTTCTACAAACATAGTTTTACTCTATCCCAGAATAGTTTTTCCTAAAGATAGGACAACAAAAGGGCATTGGTTCTTGTATGTCTTCATATACGAAGACCCGTCAAAGTTAAATCTTGATATGAGTCAGCTGGCACGTAATATGCTCAAAACTGTTTTTGATGCCCCAATTCGCAATATAAAGGAAGATAAATTCAAAGAAGAGATTAGAACTGCTCAAAAACTTGTTCGTATAGAAATACTCCTTTCAAATTTTGAAGACGGAACTGATGTTACTCTGCCGCCTAAACTCGCATCTTACACTTATAGTGCGAAGAATAGAAAAGAAACCACTATAAGTTTAGAGAATGTGGCTTCATCTGACGCTGAAGATTTGATTACAGATAATTCTTTTGATGGATATGCACAAAGAATTTTTCGTATCTTTGCCACTGATAAACGAAAATTGACAGCGAAAATAACAGAACGAGTAAAAGATGCGAAGGTATCTTTAGAGCAAGCCTTTGAGGATAGCTTTAATTTCGAGTTGGAGGTAGAAGAAAATGATATTGTAAATCATAAATTATTCGAAACCGAGACCATCAAAGCCAATATAGAATGTCTATTGAAGGACTTATTCTGCAACTAACATTTTCGAAAGATTCGTTAATTGTTATCCTTACTTGGGGTATAGCGATGTTGGGTATTTCTTTATCGTTGCTTACTCTAAGTGTGGCTTTTGTTGTGTCTGGTAAAACATCTAAAGATGACCTCAGAGAGCAGATTAAAAGCAAAGGTGTTTCTATTAGCAGTGGCTCTAAATATAAAAAAAGCAGCAATGCAACCATGTTAATGCAGTGGATTGCTAAATATAGCTTGCATTGGTTCTATGTAAATTTGTTCTTTTGCATAGTCCTTATAGCACAGATACTTTGCGAAATCAATTGTTTCAAGATATGGGTATCGCTATTAAGCGATGTATATATGCTTGTTTCTCTGATTTACATTTTTGTTATTAGCTGTCATTTGGTTAAATGGTATAAGCGAAACATAACTTAATCATTTAAGAAGTTCCCCCCATGGGGCAGGCTTTCGTGAATCGAACTTATAATCTCGAACATTCGGCTTCAACCCCTAACTTATACTTACAAGCAAGTCTTGGATTCACCATAGTGTGGCACCAAGGCTTGCTTTCTTTTTATCGGTAGTCGCTTTGCTATGGCGGACACCCTGTCGCCCAGTGGTTGGCCACTGCCCATTGTTGATATGTCCGAGGGAGGAGGAGTGAGCCTCCGTTGGGTCTTGAAGTGGTAAGTGTAATCAATCTCGTATGGTGGTTGGCGATTGCTATCAGTCGTGCTTGGTCTGGGGTTTCGACCGTGTGGCTTTTGCCGTGGTGATGACACGGAGCTATGCTTGTTCTTACGAGAGAGGGCAAGCAGAATTGATACGTGGGTTTGAATTTTGAGATAAGTCGTTTTCACGAGACATTACTTGCAGAGCACGCGTGGGGAGGCATTATTTTACTAAACTTTCCCACCCCTTGAAACACTGTTTTCTCTCATACACCTTTGCTTGTCGTCCTCCATATCCATTGAGTTTTAACACATGTATAATAGAAGTTAATCAGTCTGTCCACATACTTTATTCCATTTTTCAATGCTTCAGCCATTCCATGTTGAGTTTCATAACGCAGGGTAAAGTGTTTCATCAAGTGTCTCCAAATCCATCTGTGGGCGAATCATCATCCGATAGAAACAGTTCTTACCATGATTTGAAAGCTCATATATCTTATGTTTGCATATACTGTGAATTCTTTCATCCACAATGCGGAAGAGGCAAAGAGAAAGGATCAATTCCGAAGCCGAAGCTCCTTCCTGTTTCTCCAATGACAGCAGAGAAAACAGGTGACCGATGCCAAACTTGCCAGAAAGATGAAATAAATCATCACTCATTCGAGTTTTAACACTCAAAAGTTTGGATAACTCACTTGTTTTCTCTATTTTGCTTCCATAACAGTTTTGTTATTTTGTCTTTAAAATCAGTTGTTTAGTGATTACTAATTTACAAAAACAATTCGACAAACTATTTTTTCTATCTATTTTTGAACCTGCTCAATTTATTAATTAACGTGTAATCCTGTACCTTATTGGTTAGTTAACAGGTGAACGAGAGAATGGGTTGACTGTTGTATGCCCTCTTACTGGGGTCTTGTGTCTACATACGTTTATTATATATGGAATGTGTACATTCTGTCTTACAAATTCTGAGTTATAACCCAACAGCTGTTCCTTTGTTACTTTGTCTTCTCTTATCTCGTCTTCTCTTACCCAGTCTTTCCTTTACCCAGTCTTTACAAGTACCTTGTCAACTTGTCCACCCATCCACTTGTTAACTTGTCCACCCATCTACTTATATTACTACATATATCTTTCTTGCAATCGGCATTTTAGTGTTGTACCTTTGCATCGTCATCAGAAATAAAGGGATGACGAAAGGGAATTTTTATAAACCAAATAATCTATAATTAATGTGTATGATAAACGATAGTCATTCTGCTGAAATAGATTTTGAGGAGCGGCTCTCTCCTCATTTCACGGTGGGCGAGATGCTGCGTTCGGGGACGGCGGTGAGCATGTGTATTAAGAATGTGCCAGCGGTAGTTCCTGCAGAAGGTGAGAGCTCACGAGAGGAGGTGATGGAGAATCTTCGGGCACTTTGTAAAAGTGTTTTAGAGCCGCTCAGAAGGCGTGTAGGACGTGTGATAGTCGTTGGAGGTTATCGCTGTGAGGCACTCAATAAGGCTGTTCATGGGGCTGAACATTCGCAACATTTGCGGGGTGAGGCGGTTGATATTCATGTCACAGGACTGGAAATGTGTCGGAAATATGCGGCTGTCCTTGCCAAAACAAACTTCGATCAGATGATTCTTGAGCCGCAGGAGTCGGTAAAAAAGCGGTGGATTCATATCAGTTATAAGCGTGATGGGAAGAATAGACACCAGATTCTTGGGGATAAATAGGGTAGTGGCGAGGGTTGAAGTTTTCACTTTTTTGTCGCTGTGAGTGCGGAAAATGCTCTTTAAGTTATTGATAGTAAATATTTTAATTATTTACGTGAATATCTTTTCATATTTTTAGTTGTTTATATTTATGATGAAGTATGTTTTTACGTTTTTGTGTTTTCCAACTTTTACCTTTATATTTTTATACGTTTTTGCTCTTTTGTGTTTTTAGTTATTTGTTTGTTTATCTTTTTATCTGTTTACGTGTTCATTTATTTACTTGTTTACTCGTTTACATATTTTTACACTTTTTTGTCGCAGTATGTCTTTTAGGTAGTTGTCCCTCCCCCTTCTTTTTGTGTGGGGAGGGGGTGAGGACTGGCGAACGGCAAGGGCGATGAGGAGTGGGAAGAAGGGTCTTCAGTAATAGGTTTGCCACTTAGTTTAAAGGTAGTATCACACAGAGAAAAGCAGGACACGGAGGAGTAATAAAAATAAAGCGATGTAAGTCACGGAGGCACCGTCGTGCGTGGAGCCACGGAGAGGATTTGCCTCTGTCTTATTAGAGCATTGAGTTAAGATTTCATTTTTTTTATTTCAATAATTTCTTTGTTTCACTTTTTAATTTTTCAAGTTATGTCAATCAAATTTCGTATGTATCAGGACAATCGTAAGAACAGCAAGCGCAAGGGTTTTTGGTATGCCCGTGCGGTATCTCCAGACCTTGTTGGTGTTAAGGATCTCGCTCAGCGTATCAGTGAACGTTGTACTGTTACAGAGCCAGACATTCTGGCTGTTATCAGTGCGTTGGTGTTCGAGATGAACCAAGTCCTCAAGGATGGTAACCGTGTGAAGCTCGACGGATTGGGAACTTTCCGTGTAGGTATTCATTCTCAGGGGGTTGAGAAGGCTAAGGACTTCAATGCACAGCGAGACATCTATGGTGCGCACGTGCTCTTTGCGCCAACGGTGACCGTTGATGCCATGCATCGTCGTGTGAAGAACCTCATCAGCGGTCTGCGCATTCAGGAGGCTGTTCAGTATGATGCGCCAAAGGCTGCCGATAAGGCTAAGGACAAGGGCAAGAAGAAGGATAATAAGCCTTCAGCTGGTCCAGAGCCTGAAGCGAATACTCCGTCTACTGAGGCTCATGCATAGTCGTGCGTTTTGAACAGTGAGAGTAAGGGAGTGTCAATGTTGCACTCTCTGCTCTCCATTTAGTATTCACCTTTACCCTAAGTCGGTTTGGGCGCAATAGAATTCATTGTAATAATGTTTTACGAGCTATGGAGCGATTGGGGTAAGGTGAGTTCTATTAATTACCACCGAAATCAAATCATTAAATCATGGGTTACGTTTTGTCATCTATCGGACTCTCTTTGGCTCATATTGTCAGTTCGCGCAGTTGTTATGCTCGTATAACTTCTGCGTTCAATAGCACTTTGCCATCGAAGGTAGTCGCGAAGTATGACAAAGTTAGTTGATAGAACCCACTATAATTAATTTAGAACTTATGAATAAACCTATTTGGAAACATATTTTGCAGATTCTCGTAACCGTACTGACAGCATTGGCAACCAGCTTGGGAGTCAGTTCTTGTTTGTAAAACTCTCTCACAAACATCCGTCTTGTACTTAGACAATCATTGTTGGTCTCTTGTTTAGACTTGTTTAGGGAATGATACTTCTTTAACACACAGACACTTACGTCATAAGATGGCGACGAATAAGTAAGCTTCGTACGACTCCATGGGAGGTGTTCCCTGACGGAATGGTAGGTTCTGTGCGACAAAAAGGGAGTCTTTTTCCAGATTGTTCGACGGATAGGGAAGTACGGAGAGACGTATAAGGAAGGTTGTTGCCTTATCTTTCTCTTTTCTTTACAAATATTACTTGTTTGTGTTCTTTTTCTTTTGTTTTTATCGTTACTAATTTGTTGCCTACTTTATTTCGCTTGATTTTCTTTGTTTGTAATGTTGTGTAAATCAGTAGTTTGTAAGGCGTGGCGACAAATTAGTAACTTTCCTTGTTTGCAAATGATTGCTAAGCTGCGACAAATAAGTAGATTGCTGAAATAATTAAACTTTACACTTTTTTGTCGCCGAATTATATAAATATATATTCTTTTGTTTAAACAAAGGGTTTTTGTACGAGTTGACGGGTTAACGAGTTGACAAGTGAACAAGTTGCTTGTAGGCAGGGTAATTAAAGACAAAGTAACATAGGAACGTTTTTGTACGAGTTGACGGGTTAACGAGTTGACGAGTGAACAAGTTGCTTGTAGACAGGGTAGTTAAAGACAAAGTAACATAGGAACGTTTTTGTACGAGTTGACGGGTTAACGAGTTGACGAGTGAACAAGTTGCTTGTAGACAGGGTAGTTAAAGACAAAGTAACATAGGAACATGTTTTAGTTGATGAGTTTGTTTCAAGTTGGTATCTATATGTCATTTATAACAAATGTCCTTATGTCATTCTGTCTATGTACATTCTGTCTGTCATTCTACTATATGTTCTTCTGTACATTCTGTCTTTTTTTAATGCTTTCCTTTTCCCTCTTCTTTTTTTCTTTATCTTTGCATTTTCTTTCAAAAGATAAGATCTTGTCGATTGAAAACTATATAATTATTATTAAAAAGCAGTTGTATGAAGAAAATTATAACCCTTTTGGTAAGTGGCATGCTTGCTACGTCATCTTTTGCCATTCCAGCTATGCGAATGTGGCGGAGTATTAAACAAGTGGATGGAACGGTACTGAAGGTTATGACCGTGGGTGATGAGCATTTTAATTATGCGCTGACTGATGACGGCATACCCTTGCTGCCACACGATGGTAATTACTATTATGCTCGCATTGAGGATAATCAGTTAGTGGCTACGTCGGTGCTGGCACATGAAAAAGGATTGCGCAAGGATAGAGAGGAACTTGTGGCAGCTGCCCTTCAACAGGTAAGACAACTGCAAAGACAGAAAGAGATACACGTGAGCTCAAAGCCTTTCGGGCAGGGTTTCGGTACGACTTGGGAAGGTAAAAAGAAAGGACTTGTTGTCTTGGTTGAGTTTGAGGATATGGCTTTCAAGAATCCTAAGGACGTATTGACACTCCGACCACGTGAGAATGATGTCAAGTCGCTCTATGAGAATATGCTTAACAAGGTGGGATATACGAATAATAACGGTGCTATTGGTAGTGTACATGATTATTTCCTCGACCAGAGCAACGGTAAGTTCGACCTCACTTTCGATGTCATCGGACCCGTAAAGCTCAAGCATCCGTATAAATATTATGGTGAGCGTACAAGTCGTCAAAATGATGCGAATGCGCCGCAGATGATTATTGATGCTTGCAATGCTATCAAGGAGCAGGTAGACTTCCGTCAATACGACTGGGACGGCGATGGCGAGGTTGAGCAGGTTTATGTCGTCTATGCTGGTGAGGGTGAGGCGACTGGCGGTAATGCTAATACCATCTGGCCACATAAGTATTCGCTCTCGGATGCAGGACTGGATGCGCTGACTTTTAACGGAATAACCATTAATACCTATGCTTGTAGCAACGAGATTATCCGTGCGCAGCTCAATGGCAAGGAACGTGTCTTCTACTCAGGAATCGGAACCATTTGTCATGAGTTCTCTCACTGTCTCGGTCTGCCCGACTTTTACGATACACGTGGCGGCAATAACGTTGGTTCTGGTCGATATGACTTGATGTGTGCCGGTAGCTATAATGGTGGTCCAGAGAGTATTATGAATGCTTATAACGGTACTGGTATCGGTACAGTCCCAGCTGGCTATGATGCTTACGAAAAGGCATATATGGGTTGGCTGAAACTTATCACACTTGACGATAAGGCTATGGAAGTGAAGAATATGAAAGGACTCTCTGAGGGTGGTGATGCCTACTTCCTCTATAATCCAGACACGAAGAACGAATACTATATCCTCGAAAATCGCACTCCTCATCGTTGGGATAGCGAACTGCCCGGACACGGATTGATGATGTTCCACGTTGATTTCGATGCTCGTTCATGGATGATGAATAACCTCAACACTGCTTCGGCACAGCGTCATCCACGCTTCACGATTGTTCCTGTGGATGGTCAGCTTGATAACGACACCCAGAACAATGACCCTTTCCCAACTGATTTGAATAATAGTCTGACGAAGAGTACCGACCCTCGTCTGAATTTCTATACGAACTATAATGTAAGTGATCAGGCTGGTGTCAAGGGTATCGTCCGTAATAGCGATAACACGATTTCCTTTAGTTATACACCGTTGCAGTCGTCAACAGGCATCAGTAGTCTCTCTGCTACTCCTCAACAGCCTGCCGAGACCTATACGCTCTCTGGCGTGAAGACCGCGAATAGTCGCACAGCTACCAAGCAGGTTGTAATTGTTAAAGATAGAAACGGTAAGGGGCATAAGGTGAGTCCTTTGAGTTGACGGGTTTCCTTCAAGTTGACGGGTTTACAAGTTTACGAGTGAACGAGTTATATGTATGGTGGGATAACTCGTCCACTTGTTCACTTGTTTACTTGTTCACTCGTCCACTCGTTCACCCGTCTACTCGTCCACTGAAAGTCGTTCGCTCGTTAACTATTCAACTACGACTGCTTCCCCTTTTAGTTGAAAGGACTCTGTGAGGAGGGCGGTATCGTGCTTGGCGAGGGAAGTGTCGTCAATCATGCAGTCATCGAGGGCAAAGACGAGTCTTGGGCGGCTGTCCGTGAATTGGGTGTTGTGAAAGATGCCCAGTTCAACGGTGATACCATGGCGCACGATGATATTGAAGTCGATGGCACCCTGCGTATTCTCAGAACGGACTTTCTCATTACCCTCAAACTGGTAAAAGGAATTGTGCGATAGCGGTATGTATTCATCGTTCTTGAATAAGGTAATCTCACCCTCCAAAGGTAGGATGTAACGTGTGAAGCCCCTGAAATCGGAGAAGTCACTCTCTGTATTGTCAATGATGGCAGAGGATATGCGCAGGTCGAAACGGCGTGCAGCGAGGTCGCCATCAGTAGGTGAGATAAAAATCTGACGAGTGATACCACCTTTCCATGTCGTGGTTTTATATGCTTCTTTTCTAATTATTTCCATCTTCTTTAAGTCTTCTATTTGTTCTTTCAGCTACAAAGATACGGATTAATCACAAGAAAGTCAAGTAGTTTTAATCATAAGGAAGAAGGGCTCTTGAAAGATTGGGGAGGTGTGTTGGGTGTTGAATATTGGGTGATATTTATTGTGCCAAAAACTAACAATAAAAATAAGAGGGTGTGTCAAAATGCAATTACCATTTTGATAATCTTACAGTTTGACACACTCCAATAAAAAAAGACCATTTCTGTACTCATTTTTGAGTAAAGAGATGGTCTTTTCTTTGCTTTTAGAAAAAGAATACTTATACTTTGAAAGTTGTCAAGTTATTATTTATATTTTGACACACCCTCATAATAGAAACATTTTCGAATGAAGAAAAATGTTGTCGTGACAAAATATAACTTCTAACAAGTGGGCATGTTTATTTTACGGAATTACCTTGTTTAGTTAAAATCTGTATCTGCACCACTTTCCACCTTAAATGACAAAATATTCTCTGACTTTTCAGAATATTGAGGACAGAGAGGGGGCAGAACATGAATAGTCAGTCTGCCCCTCCCATGCCGTTGAACCTCGTTTCAACTACCATTTCAGTTCCTCAGAGAAACCATAGAATTGGTAGTTGCTGCCAAGAGAGATTGAAGAAGAAGAAAAGTTCAGACTAAAAGAACGGTCAGGGTTATGTTTTGAACTTGTAGCCGACCAGTAGGGCGTAGCCCCATTGTTAATGTTGTGACTGATGGAGAATCGCACAAATAAACACATGGTTGATAGGATTGGTTAGTTGATAGACCAGTAGGTCTTTTACTAATTATCCATCGTCTAAATAGACCTTTTCAAACAAAAAAGCGGCGATAAAGATTGAACGTTCAAGAAATAATTAATACCTTTGCAAACACAAAAATGAAATTATTACAGGGTAAGAGATATCCCATATTAAACTGATTATCAGTACATTTTTTTTTAGACTATTCATTCGGGATTATTGATTTATACAAAACATTATAATACAAGAACATTATGAAGAAACAATTTATTTGCACCGTTTGTGGTTATATCCACGAGGGAACAGAGGCTCCAGCAGAGTGCCCAGTATGCCACGTTAAAGCAGAGAAGTTCAAGGAGTTCAACCCAGCAGCTTTGAAGGGTACTAAGACTGAGCAGAACCTTAAGAACGCTTTCGCAGGCGAGAGTCAGGCTCACACTAAGTATCTTTACTATGCTTCAAAGGCTAAGAAGGACGGCTATGAGCAGATTGCAGGTTTCTTCGAGGAAACTGCACGCAATGAGAAGGAGCACGCTAAGATTTGGTTCAAGTTCCTCCACGAGGGTAACATCCCAACAACTACTCAGAACCTTGCTGACGCAGCAGCTGGTGAGAACTACGAGTGGACTGATATGTACGAGCAGATGGCAAAGGACGCTATCGAAGAGGGCTTCCCAGAGTTGGCTGTTAAGTTCCGTGGCGTTGGTAAGGTTGAGAAGCACCACGAGGAGCGTTACCGCAAGCTCTTGAAGAACATCGAGGACAGCGTGGTATTCTCACGTGATGGCGACTGCATCTGGCAGTGCCGCAACTGTGGTCACATCGTTATCGGCAAGAAGGCTCCAGCTGTTTGCCCTGTTTGCAACCACCCACAGAGCTTCTTCCAGGTTGAGGAGTCAAACTACTAAATCAGCGCAATAATAATTCCAAAGCGTTAGTCACACAGCGCCAAGACCTTTCGGGTCTTGGCGCTTTTTTAGTTAACGAGCTTTGCAAGTTGACAAGCTTTGCGAGTTGACAAGTTAACAAGTTGACAAGTGAACAAGTTGCTTGCGAGATAAGACAGGGTAAAATATGAACAAGTTGCTTTTTCAATTGGCAAGTTGACAAGTGAGCAAGTTGACAAGTGAACAAGTTGACAAGTGAACAAGTTGCTTGCGAGATAAGACAGAGTAACATATGAACAAGTTGCTTTTTCAATTGGTAAGTTGACAAGTGAGCAAGTTGACAAGTGAACAAGTTGCTTGCGAGATAAGACAGAGTAACATATGAACAAGTTGCTTTTTCAATTGGCGAGTTGACAAGTTAACGGGTTGACGAGTGAATAAGTTGCTTGTTGAGATAAAACACAGCAAACAATGGTAATCATAATTATGAATTGTGAATTATGAATTATGAATTAATTCTGTTTTCTCACAGAATTCACAGATGTAACAGATTTCATTTTTGCTAACGAACCTCACAGAGACCTGACGGTCAAAGCCCCACCCCGACCCTCCCCGAAAGGGGAGGGGGACTAATTTGCTAATAATTTGCTAACCATAGAAAGAAGTTATTTGTTCAGTTTAGTTTTAGCGTTTTACACTTTAACACTTTTGCCAACGAAATAGGATGTTTTAAGGTTTTATTTCATATAATGTTTGTGTGAATGTTTACCATCATTTACAGTGGTGCTGGTACTCTGCACATGTGGTGCGGAGGGTTAACACATATGGTGCGGAGGGTTAAATTCACTATGATTATGGATGACAGGGGGTGAATTGTGAGCAAAACGTTGTAATACTAAGAATAAACCGAAGGTGTACAGAAGCTTGTTTAACTCAAACTCCTTTATATTTATAGATTAATCTTTCTGTTAACGGGTTAACGAGTAAACAAGTTGCTTGTCCTGTCACCGACTCTTTTATACATTCATTCTTGACATTCTTAGTTCTGTAGATTTATTCTCTTAATTTTTGGGGTATCTCGCTAATTACTCCCCTCTCCAATCGGAGAGGGGTAAGGGGGTGAGGCTTTTCTTGCAATTCGTAGTTCTTTAGCTTTATTCCCTTAATTTTTGGGTATCTCGCATTTCACTCCCCTCCCTATGGGGGGCAGGTTGGGGGAGGGGATGCCGGTGTCGTGCCCTTTATATGTTTATATATGTTAAATATCAACATTAAAGTAAGTATTATTAATATTAAAGTTGTTTGTTTTGTAGATGCCCTCAGGCGCAACTTTATGAATTGTGAACTGAACAAGATTTAACATCTTTACTATCAGAGGATTAAGTGTTGACACATTCTTCAGATAAAACTCCACGAGTTAAAGATGGTAATACATAATAATGTGCCTAAAGGATATAAACAAAAAACCAAGTCAATTACACCTTATTATATAGGGCTGTATAAAGATGAAGCCTTTGGCATTATCCAAAATCAATTGAAATAAAATTAGGAAAATAAATAAATTAAAAGTTTAAAACCTAAACCTGATGAGAATCTTTAAAGAATCAAAGCAGAAGCATCTGTACTTCTCGGCTGCCTTTGCTCTATCATTGGCATTGGCGCCTACAGGTGTCTACGCAGGTACAAACGCTAAAGCTGCAGTGCAGTCTGTACAGCAGAATGGCAATCACAAAGTGACCGGTCGTGTCGTTGACTCAACCGGCGAACCGCTTATTGGTGCTACTATCCTCGTTGAGGGTACCACCAATGGCACAGTAACGGATATTGATGGTAACTATACCCTCAATACCACAGCTAACGCGAAGCTCGTCTTCTCTTACATCGGCTATGCTGCACAGACCATCCCTGTTGGTGGTAAGGGCACAGTCAATGTTACATTGAAGGAGGAAGCTAACACCATGAACGAGGTCGTTGTTACCGCTATGGGTATTATGCGTAAGGAGAAGTCTCTTACCTATGCTACCCAGCAGGTGAAGGCAGAAGACCTCATGAAAGTGCAGGACCCTAATGCTGCTAACTCACTCGAGGGTAAGGTTGCAGGTATTACTATTACGCCAAGTGCTGGTGGTGCTGGTGGTGCTTCAAAGATTGTTCTTCGTGGTAACCGCTCTATCCTCGGTAACAGTTCTCCTCTCATCGTTGTTGACGGTGTGCCAATGAGTAACGGTATTCGTGGTCAGAAGGATATGAGTGGCGAGGGCTTCGGTTCAACAGGTATGTCTGAGGGTTCTGACCCATTGTCATTGATTAACCCAGACGATATTGAGTCAATCAACGTCCTCAAGGGTGCTAACGCTGCTGCGCTTTACGGTTCACGTGCAGCCAATGGTGTTATCATGATTACCACAAAGAAGGGTCGTGAGGGTAAGGTTGATATCAACGTTACATCAAACGTCACTTTCGACTCACCATTATTGACTCCAAAGATTCAGAAAGTTTACGGTTCAACAGTTGATGCAACAACTGGTGCGTTATCATTGAACAACTGGGGAGGCAAGCTTGCTGATCGCTCAAGTAACGACCTCGTCGTACGTTCTCCGCTGGATGAGCGTTGGGTAGGTTATCCTGAGGAGCAGATCGGTCTTGATGCACAGAAGAATCCTATTATGGCACGTCGTCATAATGTTTACCTCCGTAATCATGCTGGCGATGATGTGGCAGACTTCTTCCGTACAGGTGTGACAACCAACAACTCTATCTCGCTGTCAGGTGGTACAGAGATTTCACGCACATACGTTTCTCTGGCAAATAGCCATGCAACAGGTATGATGCGTAACAACTCTTACAACCGTAACTCAATCAGTTTCCGTCAGACATATAACTTCTTCAAGCGTCTCCACATTGATGCTTCATTGAATTATACTGAGTCTAAGACGAAGAACCGTCCTGGTGGTGGTACAGTTGGTAACCCCCTTTACCATCTCTACACTGCACCACAGAATATCGACATGGATTACTACCGTAATCATTATATAAATGCTGAGGGTAAGTGGTTGTCAAACCCGTCATCTTATTATAAGCTTAATGGTTCTAACTTTACATGGACATCAGGTGCACGCACTACCCTGACAGGTCCTCAACAGGAGTGGGCATTCCTCTCTCATCCAAACAACAACCCATACTGGTTGCTGAACATGGCTAACAGCCAGCAGAAGGAGAGCCGTATCTTTGGAACCTTGCAGGCAAACGTTGATATCTATGACGGCTTGACATTCCAAGCACGCGTTAACTATAGCCAGTTGCGTTATAAGAGTCGTAGTACACGTTACGCTACAACTTTCCTTCCTGCTTCAATGGATGACTATGGACACTTCTGGGATTCAGATGACAAGACCACAGAACTTTATACTGACTACCTCTTGTCATATAACAAGACATTGGGTGACTACTCTGTATCTGCAACTGCAGGTTTCGTAGGTCACACCGTTAAGGGAGAGTATAAGGGTACTGATGCTGTCGCTACTTACTATGATCGCCTTATGCGTAAGCTCCCAACATTGGTCAACTACTTTGATACCAGTGCAGGTGGCTACGGTGTAACAAACACAGACAAGAGCTCTAACTGGGACCGTTCTTATCTCTTCACAGGTCAGGTAGGTTGGAAGGAGACTATTTACCTCGATGCATCTTATCGTCGTGACTGGTATCGTCCTTTCCGTTACTTCAAGCAGCTCGGTAAAATTAATACCGATAACTATGGCTACTTCGGTGTTGGTGCGAATGCTATAGTTAGCCAGTTGGTTAAGTTGCCAGATTGGTTTAACTTCTTGAAGTATCGTGTTTCTTACTCTTCAGTAGGTAACTCTATTCCTAACAAGGCATACGGTGCAATGAGTCGTAACCTTCAGACTGGTGCATTGTCAGGTAATAAGCTACTCGACTTCTCACCAGTACCAGAGGAGACTGGTTCATTCGAGACAGGTATTGAGTCATTGTTCTTGAACAACCGTTTGAGCTTTGACTTCACCTTCTATAATACAATTGTGAAGAACCTCTACATGGAGTTGGGTTCTCTCGGTGGTAACACAGAGCTGTTGAACTCTGCTAAGGTTCGCAATACTGGTTTCGAGGCAACTATCGGTTATGACTTCAAGTTCGGTAGAAACTTCCGTTGGCGTACATCTTATAACCTCTCATTTAATGATAACAAGATTCTTGAGACTGGTTATGACAAGGATGGTACATCACGTAAGTATCAGCAGACGGTCGGTGAGGCTAAGGTCATCTATAAGAAAGGTGGCTCTATTGGTGACATCTATGCTGGCGATTTCCTCCGTGACGAGAAAGGACATATCAAGCTGACCGCTAAGGGTGAGCCAATGTTTGACAAGACTGGTTCTAACGATCGCTTCCTTGGCAACATGAACTCTAAGTGGCAGATGGGTTGGACCAATACCTTTAACTATAAGGAGTTCCAGCTTTCATTCCTCATCAATGGTCGTATCGGTGGTAAGGTACTCTCTCTGACAGAAGCTTATCTTGACTATATTGGTGCTTCTAAGCGTACAGCTGAGGCTCGTCTAAATGCTGAGAAGAATAACATTGTTGCTTCTGACTATGGTAATGTTCCGGGTATGGTTCTTAACGATGGTAGCGGAAGAATTGTTCCTATCCAGTCTTATTATCAGGCACTTGGTGCATCAAGCAACCCATCAAGCTATCTCTACAACGGAACAAACTTCCGTCTGCGTGAACTTTCATTGGGTTATACCTTCCGTGACCTCTTCGGTCAGAACCGTAACTTGACCCTCTCATTCATCGCTCGTAACTTGTTCTTCATCTACAAGGATGCACCAACAGACCCAGACGTATCTCTGTCTACACAGAATGGTCTCGGAGCGTTTGAGAGCTTCAATATGCCATCTTCACGCTCATTCGGTTTCTCACTGAAGGCTAACTTCTAAACCTGAAGGTTGTAGTGAAGAAAAGGTAATTCAATATTAAACAATCTAAAGAAATAAGACAATGAAAAGTAAACATATAATCGTACTCATGGCGATGGCATTGCCTACACTGGGACTACAATCTTGTCTCGATTATGACAATCCTGGTGATGAGTTCAACTCTACAACCAAGAATGTTGATAAAGTTACTTCTCGTGGTGTGGTAGACAGCATTCCTTATCGTACGGCTGCTGACGCTGCAGCAGCTGGCGAGGCTATGACAGCGATGCAGGATCTTCTTGATGCTGGTGCAGGCGGTCAGTTCTCTATGCGTGGTGGTAAGAGAGGTGAGCACCCAGGTGCTCATGCTTATCAGTATCAGTACTCTCTCGGTGTTGACAACTATGCTGAATATACAGTTATTCCTCATACCTTCTTCCAGTATTCTAAGATTCGTCTTGCATCTTCTTATGCTATTGACCAGAAGTGCTATGGTGGTGCTTGGGGCTCATTCACTGAGATGAAGACCGCAGTGGTGCCAATCCTTAACCATGATAAGATAAACGCTATCCCTGAGATGAAGGCTGCTTACCTTACACTCTTCAACTTCCAGGCTGTTGAGGTTGCCGATGTTTATGGCCCTATGCCTTACCGTGAATTGAAGACCAACCTCCAGGTAGGTCCATATACTTATAATAAGGTTGAAGATGTCTATGATGATGTTATCAATAACCTTGACACTGCGATTGCTTGCTTCCATTATTTTGATCAGAAACCAGCTGCTTACAAGCAGAAACTCGTTGAAGAGTTCAAGTCTCGCTTCCTCGTGATGAATGAGGGTGGTGTTTCTGATGGTACAATGAAGAACTGGGCACGCTTTGCTAACTCTCTCAAGCTTCGTCTTGCTATGCACATGGTTAAGAGTGACCCTGCTCGTGCAAAGAAATTAGCTGAAGAGGCTGTTGCTGATGGCGTTATCGAGAACGTAAGCCAGGAGGTATCTATCCGTCCAGGTGTTTTAGGTTTCTCTCACCCATTGCCAGGAGTTGAAAACTGGGGTGATGCGCGTATGAGTGCAACAATGGAAATTATCCTCAAGAGCTTTAATCATCCATGGTTGAAGTATCTCTTTGAGAAGAACTCTAACCAGATTGTAAACAATAAGACAGGTGAGATTACGGCAGCAGGCACACGTATCTGTGGTATCCGTACAGGTACACACCCTGGTGAAGGTCAGGGATATGACGAGAACCAGTATATCGCTTTCAGTAAATTGAGTGCACAATATTTCGACAATGCACCACTGGAGATTATGAAGTATGCAGAGGTTTGCTTCCTCCGTGCTGAGGGTGCACTCCGTGGTTGGAACATGGGTGGTAGCGCACAGCACTTCTATGAGCTTGGTATCCGCAATGGTAACTGTGAGGACCCAGAGATGAAGTCAATGGATGGTACTGCTCCTGATGGTACAACTGGTGTTAACTGGTATGACGCATGGATTAATACCTACATGGCACAGGAGAACCCTGTAGCTTACGTTTACAAGGATCCTACAGGTGATACGCCTGATGCTGCTTCTCCAATTACTATCGGTGTAAAATGGAACGATAGCGATTCACAGGAGACAAAGCTTGAGAAGATTATCACCCAGAAGTATATTGCAACTTATCCTAATGGTTTCGAGGCTTGGAACGATCTTCGTCGCACAGGCTATCCACGTAAGTTAAATGTCCTGAATATCGATGAGGCTGATGGTAGTCTCTCTTCTGGTGACATCATGCACCGTCTGCCTTTCCCAGGTACACAGGACATTGCTACCAAGCAGGATGTTGACAACACTGGTATCCCAGCGTTGGGCGGTCCTGACAAGATGGCAACTCGTCTCTTCTGGGATAAGACTACATCAAATTTCTAAACGATGTTTTTGAATTAGAATAGAGTTTAATCCCAGTGGTGGAGAGAGTAGTTTTTTCACTACTGGGATTACCAATTTAATAAAATAACTAAATAAACATTTTTATGAACAAAAGAATTACTCTTAGTGCGTGGGTAGTAGCTGCTATGTTGGCTATGTCACCAATGGGTGCTGCTGCACAGACAGAGATGTCTCCTACTGCTTCTACGCAGGTTTATGACCTTTCTAAACTTGGTGACCAGACTTTGCTAAAGCATTTTGCAGAGCTTATAAAGCAGGGACGTAAGTATCCTACTGACGCTGACCTTAAAGCATGGGGTATCAAGGATGAGGTTGAGTTTATCCGTACCCACGTAAAGAAGCGTGCTATTGAGTCACGTGCTGACCGTCTTATCAAAGACACCTACGAGAATCGTAACCTCTTTATGAATATTCCTGGTGGTGCAGGTAAGAATCTCGGTGGTTATCCTTCAAGCACATTTGCTAATGATAACTTTTCAATGTGGAACTATACCAACCTCTTCGGTGCATGGAACTATGGTTTGTTCCAAGCTCCAGGTTCATGGGCGGATGCTGCTCACCGTAACGGTACAAGCATCTTTGCTGGTATTAAGTTCTTCGATCATACAACAGGTGGTGCTGCAGATAGCTGGGAAAGCTTTATCATGCAAAAGGATGCTAACGGCAAGTTCCTTTATACACATCCGCTCATCAACTGTATGCGCTTCCTCGGTTTTGATGGTATTAATTATAACTGGGAGAGCACAAGCAATTATACAAAGGCAGACAATATCGCATTCCATCAAGAGCTTTATCAGATAGCGAAAGAAGAAGGATTTGATGACTTCAAGGTCATGTACTATACGAATAGCTCAAGATTGACTCAGCATAATTCTGATCATATATGGGGACCAAGAAAGGATAAGCGAATCTCCGAATTAATGTTAAATTATTCAAATAATGACTTCAGTTGGTATATGGACAGCTCTGTAAAGGAAGCTGAAAGAACGATGGGTTCTGCTGACGGGCTTTATGCAGGTGTATGGATTGTAACCATGAACAGAGGATGGAGCAGACTTAACAAGAATGAGGATGCTAAGCGTTGTGGTATCTGTCTTTGGGGTGAGCATGCTGAAAGTCGTTTCTGGAGCTACAATACAGGTGGTGACGCAATGGAGCGTATGAGTAACTATCAGGCATCTCTTGAGCGTGCTTTCTCTGGTGGTAATCGTAACCCATTGTCTCGTCCTGCAATCAGTGACACTGGTAACGAAATGGAGGCACAGGGTAGCACACCCGCATTGAGCAAGTTCGCTGGTCTTGCATCTTGGATTCCAGAGCGTACTGCTATCTCTGGTAACCTTCCATTCGCGACCCACTTTAATATGGGTAATGGTGATCGCTACAACTATAAGGGTAAGAGAACAGCTGGTTCATGGTATAATATGAGTAGCCAGGACGTTGTTCCAACTTATCGTTGGATGGTTGTTAACGAGAATACGGAAACTGCAAGTACTGCAGTACAGCCTTCATTGACAAATGAGGATGCTTACACGGGTGGCGCTTGTCTGCGTCTGAAGGGTGTAAACAATGCCAATGGTACAGACGTCATTCTCTTTAAGACTAACCTAACTCCTTCAAAGGGTAAGGTGGTAGCAAAGGTGGCTATCAAGACTGGCAAAGAGGGTGAAACTGAGAGCAAACTCTCTCTCATCGTTCGTGTAAACGGTTCATGGAAGGCTTACGCACTGGGTGACACTGAGAACGCAAACTGGGCAGAGAAAAAGGTTGAGCTGAACGATATTACTGCTGGCCAGAAGATTGAGCGTATCGGTCTGCGTGTGAAGAACTCAGATGCTAACTATAACGTTCTCGTTGGTAAGATTGAGTTGAATGACGATGTACAGGCTACTCCTGCAGCTGTTAAGGATTTGACTATCCAGGTGAAGGAAGAGACAAAGTCTTCTCTCTCTGTTAAGGCAGTATGGGGAATTGATAAGGAGGTCGGTGACAAGCCGACTGTTTACAATGACGAGGCTAACATCGACCACTTCGAGATACTCTATAAGAATGGTGAGAATGGTAAGGTTTCTGAGGTAGGTCGTACTTCACAGTGGGCTACTTACATCCCTAACATCCAGTTCAAAGATGTTAATGACAAACCATTCATTGGTGTTCGTTCAGTAAGTACCGACTTGAAGACTTATTCAAAGATACAGTGGGTTGCTGTTCCACGTGCTAACCAAAGCAAATTGCCAGAGCCTAAGAAGGAAGAGTATGGCAAGGTTGAACTTGACGAGTCTGCTGCTGGTGCTGAAACTGCAAGAAAGATTCGCTATGTAGAGAAATTCCAGACAGAAGGTGGTACCAAGAATATTGATTACACAGCAAAGGGACCCGCAGGAAACAAGGAAAACTATGTTGATGCAACTGATCAGGTATTGGAAGTTAAACAGGGTACTACTGTTACTGTTAAGATTAAGGGTCATGAAGCATTTGATGGCATAGATCACAGCCATGATGACCTCCGCTACTGTATGGGTAAGGCGTGGATGGACTTGAATGGTGATTACCAGTTTAATCCTGATAAAATAACAGAAAATAAAGAAGCTGGTGAGTGTATCTTGTTCTTCGGAAAGGTTCGTGCAGGATCTCCTGAACAAGTTCAGCAGCTGAATGAATACACATTCAAAGTGCCTGATGATGCTAAGCCAGGTAAGAGCCGTATCCGTCTCGTATTCTGTGATGCATGGTTCCAGGGTGGTTTAACACCAACAGGTAAGTTTAACAAGGGCTTCGCTATTGACTTCGGTGTAACCATCACAGGTACAAATCCAGGTCGTGGTGCTAAGGCTGATACTCACGATAAGGGTGAAGCTGAACAGCCAGAGATGCTCGAGGGCGGTTCTACTAACATCGCATCAGCTGGTGTAGGTGCTGCTTCACAGCTCACAGTTGCTGGTGGTAAGGTAATCTTCGAGAATGTTGAGCGTGCATGGGTATTCTCTGTTGATGGTCAGACTGTGAAGAGCTTGGTTAATCCAAAGTCTTTCAACACAAATGAGTTGCCAGCAGGTGTTTACCTCGTTAAGATGCAGAACAATAATGTTATCCGTACACAGAAAGTTACTATTAAGTAATAAGTAATCTCTTAAGAATAAGGTTATCTGGCTTGATTTCATCGAGTCGGGTAACCTTGTTCCGCTTTTATAGGTAAAGTTTTTAGCTGTCTTTTAACAACTAATTACTCATAGCCAAGCTACATTTTGAAAAGTTATAAGGCATCAACACGAGTGGTGTTTACCATTAGCACAACACGTGCGGGGCGTTAGCACATCAGATGAAGACGGTAAGAGGAATTCATTAGGATTACGTTGTAAGTCAATAGTGAATAACTCATGTGGGAAATAAGAGCAGACAGCACTGCTTTAGAATCTTGTCCTTGGACATAAGCTATACTCCTTAAAGGGAGAAAGCAGGTATAAGTCGTAATTAGATTTACAATTATTCAATAACAAAACCCAAATCAATTATGAGAAGAATTCATTTACTTCTTTTTGGTTGCTGCCTGATTCCATCTACTTTGATGGCGCAGGAACTTAAGAGCAACTATATTCAGTGGGGCTTTGAATCTCTGCAGTTTCCAAACAAACTTCGCAGTTGGTCAAAGTCTAACCCTAAAATCAATGATGATGATAACTTCTTCATCTCTCGTGTAAAACCAAAGCAGCGTTTCCGTTACGAAGGAACACAGGTTCGTACGGACCTTACAGAGACAAACGACAAGAAGCTCCTTGCTTGGCTGCCATGGAACGTGCCAAGTAAGAACGCTCTCCCTGATGGTGTCTTCGACTCTGAGGTATTCTCAATGTGGCCTTACGTAACTCACTGGGGTGACTGGAACTGCGGCTTAGGTCGTATTCCTGCAGCTTTGTTGGACGTTGCACATAAGAATGGTGTAGCTGTATCTTCTGTTGCTGGTATTCCTGATGGTCAGCTTAAAGGTGAGTGGAGTAGATCACTGACTACACTCGCAGGTTCTGATATTCAGACTGTAGCTGACTATATGAAGTACTACGGTTATGACGGTTTCGGTTATAACTCTGAGTTTTCTGAGTATTATACTGCAGGTCGTGTTACAAAAGCAGTTAGAGATTTCCACGTAAAACTCAACAAAGCAATCAGACCTTATAATCCTATTTTTGAAAATATTTGGTATGATGGTACTAATGATCAAGGTCGTGTTACTTTCGACCAAGGTCTGGGCGATCATAACAAGACTATCTTCGGTGAAAGTGGTAGCGAGGCTGCAGACCTTTTCTTCAACTATAACTGGAACCGTTCTTGGTTATTGGAGAATTCAGTAGCTAAGGCTGAGGAACTTCACCGTAACCCATTGGACCTCTACGCAGGTTTCAATATGCAGGGAGGCGAACCAAAAACATATAGTACTGTACGTTGGCCGCTTTTGAAGAAGTACCCAATCTCAATCGGTCTTTGGGGTGCTCACTCACAGAACATGTTCTTTGAGAGTCGTGGTGAGAAGGGTAGTGACCCAGAGACACAGCAGCGTACTTATATGTTGCGTACAGAACGTTGGTTCTCAAGCGGTTCACGTAACCCTGTTACTACTCCTGAGATTTCACACAGCATGCAGTACAATGCTGATAACACAGATTTCCACGGTATGTCAGCTATGATGACCGCACGTAGTTCTATGTCTTGGGACTTGACACAGGAGCCATTGATTACTTACTTCAACCTCGGTAACGGTAAGTTCTTCAACTATGGTGGTGTTCGTCAGAACGATCGCCCATGGGCTAACGTAGGTGTACAGGATTACTTGCCAACATGGCGTTGGTGGTTTGCAAGCAAGTTGCTCGGTCGTACCGCGGCTGATGTTCCTGCAACTGGTCTTGATGCAGAGTTCGTATGGGACGATGCTTACATGGGTGGTTCTACTGTTCGTGTACATGGTTCTACTCCTAAGGAGTATCTCCACCTCTTCAAGACAAAGTATGCTTTGAAGACAGGCGACGTTATCACCTTCCGTTATAAGGTTAAGGGTGGTAAGGCTGATGCTTCTTTGGTATTCGCTACAGAAGATAATGTAAACGCAGAGAAGGCTTATCCAGTATTGACAACTGCTGATGAGGCTGATGAGGATAAGTGGGTTGAGAAGACTATCACTGTTGGTGGCGACTTGAACGGTAAGACACTTGCACTCGTTGCACTCAAGATGGAGAATGCTGCCGACTTGAATCTCTACCTCGGTGAGTTCTCAATCGTTCGTGGTAGCTTCGATGCTCCAGCACAGCCAATCGATGTAAAGACAACCTTGTTGCACGCTGCAAAGAATGGCGTTGATGCTAAGATTATCTTCAACATGCCTAACACTAAGGCAAAGGGCGAGCCTTGCTACAACACAGACGTGAAGACTTCTCTCTTTAAGCTCTGGGCACAGCAGGAGGGCAAGGAGCCTATCCTCATGGGTGTAACCACTTCATGGGCAGGTATGTTCTATTCTGTTCCTGTTGACCTCAAGGGTCAGGGCAAGGTTAAGTTCGGTGTGTCTGCAGTATCTCTTGATATGAAGAAGGAAAGTGCTATCGCTTGGGGCGAGGATCACGAAATCTTCACAAACTATGACTACAACGACGAAATCAAGGCAGACAAGTCTGTGATTAAGCCAAACGAGGAGTTCACTATCGCTTATGTTGACCCACGTCACGAGGCTGGTAACTGGAAGATTGTTGATGGTTCTGGTAACGTCGTTGCTCAGGCAAACAACGCTACAGAGATTAAGGTGACTGGCATTGCTAATGTAGGTTTCTATAACCTCATTCTCAATGGTAAGGTAGCTTCAACTTCTGGTCGTGTAGACAAGGAAGTAACTTACTCTAACTATGTTCAGATTACTTCTAATGCAGTAGGTGCTGTTCCTCACATCAATAAGCTGACAGCTGATGATAGCGAGACAAGCATTGAGGTTGTTGCCAATAAGGAGGTAACAATGAAGTACGAGGGTAAGAAGGCTGACGGTTCAGGCTCAAGAGGTGTTAAACTCCTTGAGAAACCAGTAGGTGTTAAGGTTTCTGAGCTCGGCTTTAATAATACAAGCAAGAACAATCAGGCTTGGTCACTCGCATTCTGGGTTAAGTTCAATGGCTTCACTGGTGGTACTCAGATTGTAGATATGCGTCATCCTGGTACTGACTGGCCACAGAATAACTGGGGTTCTATGTGGACTACATACGATCCTAACACAGGTGTTTATGAGGTGACACTCCGTGAGAAGAATGCTGGTGGTGCTAAGGAGTACAAGCAGCGTTGGAAGGTTGACTTCGTTCCGGGTGCTTGGACACACTTCGTTTTGGCTATGGAAGGTAACGGTACAGATACCAAGCCTATGGTTTATATCAATGGTAAGGCTGCTAAGGCTCATAACTGGGAGTATAATGGTCAGCAGGGCGATGGTCTTAATACAGCTCGTTTTGCAAACAATGCATGGTGGGAAGAGAATATTCTCGGTATTGGCTTTGGTCGTGCCGGAGCAGCTGCTATTAATGGTACTGTTGATGATGTTAAGTTCTTCGACAAGGCTATCTCTGAGGCTGAGGCTACAAAAACAATGATGTCTACAGCTACTACAGATGCAGGTATGAAGGCTTACTGGGACTTCGAGTCTGATGCAGCTGCAGACCACTACTTCGCAAGTAAGGTTGGTACTGCTAAGATTGCTCACGGTGAGTTGAAGGCAGGTACTGGTGAGGGTGTTACAACGCTTGTTCCAGATGCTCCAACTTATGATGCTGGTAGTGCATTCGTTTCTGGTAATTTCCAAGTGACAACTACTGCAGAGTGGACAGCTAAGAAGGCTACTATCACTTCACAGTCAGGTAACGATCAGGCTGGTACAGCGAAGTTGAAGTATGCTAAGGCTGGTGACTATGAGGTTACATTGACCTTGACCAATGCTCACGGTTCTGACACTCGTACCTTCAAGGTAATTAAGGTGAAGGCTGATCCAACAGGTATCAACGGCACTGAGGCTGCTGACATGAAGGTTTACGCTATCGACCGTGACGTATTGTTTGATGTTGAGACACCGGGCAACTACCTTGTTCAGGTATTCTCTACCAATGGTCAGATGGTTGCAAGTAAGGCTGTTTCAGTGAATGGTGCAGAGTCTGTACGTCTCCATCTTGGTGTTCAGGGCGTTTACGTCGTGAATGTCAAGAAGGACGGTAAGACACTCCGTACAGTGAAATTTATCTGTAAGTAAATAATTCTGTAAGTGCTGGAAGGAGCTCTACTCCTCTGGCACTTATGTTTTTAACCTGATCTTATTGCTTATAAAAGCATCTAAACTTTGGGTACATAAAAGAATTATAACTAAATAGCATTATTGCTAAACAGAAATAAACAAACCTTATATGGCTGTATGTGTATGGCTGTATATACCTAAAATCATTTATCAACTAAACAATTATTATTATGAAAAGGATTACTTTGTTTGCATCTTTGGCATTGGCGAGCTGTCTCAGCATGAGTGCACAGCGTACGCCAACACATCCATTGGACATCCAAGATGCTAAGTTTGAGAACCTGCCTAACTACCTTGAAGCATGGTTGAAAGGCGAGAAGAAGCAACCACAGGACGTCAGCGAGATTGACGACCAGTTCTTCATCTCTCGTGTTCGTCCACTCGACCGTATCAAAGACGGCGACTATAAGGTACGTTCAGAGGTGAATAGCGAGCGTAAGATGTGTCTTTGGACACCGCTTGACGACCCTACCTCTAAGTGGAAGGCTCTTCCTCGTTATTGCTTTGAGGGTGATAACTTCAGTTTGTGGTCATACATTGATATTCACGGAAACTGGACTTCACCTTGGGTTCGTTCTACTGCAGGTCTGACTGACGTTGCTCATAAGAACGGTGTTACTGTGGGTTGTGTGATGTCTATCCCTTATGGTCAGACTGTTTACCCAAGTGGTTGGACTTCTGATATCTACGGAAGAATATTGTACAAGCTTATCCAAAAGAAGGACGGTAAGTATATCTATGCAGAGCCATTGGTTCGTATGATGAAATATTACGGTATCAATGGTATCGGTTTTAACTCTGAGTTCCGTACAAGCTCTACTGTTATGTCACAGTTGACCGAGTTCTTTGTTGCATGTCATAAGGAAGCAGAGGCTATCAAGTGGAAGTTTGAAGTACACTGGTATGATGGTACTTCAGATAATGGTTATATCCATTTTGATGGTGGTTTGGGAAACCATAACCAGAAGATTTTCGGTAATAAGGACAATATTGCTACCGATATGCTCTTTGCTAACTACAACTGGGATGGCGAACTTTTGCGTCGTTCTGTAACTACAGCTAATAGCTTAGGACGTAGCAGTTTCGACTATTATGCAGGCTTTGATATTCAAGGACGTGGCTTGAGGCAAGCAAGTTGGAGCGCACTGTTGAACAACAATATCTCTATTGGTTTCTGGGGTGCTCACTCACAGAGTCTTATCCACCAGAGTGCAACAGACGATGGTACATCTGACATTGCTATTCAGAAGACTTATCTGAAGAAGCAGGAGCTTATCTTCAGTGGCGGTAACAACAACCCAGCTTTGTTGCCAGCTATCAACACTGATTGTAATTTGGCTAATGCAAGTTTGAAGAATTTCCACGGTCTTGCAACTTTCCTTTCAGCGAAGTCCACTATCCAGCAGGTTCCATTCGTTTCACGTTTTAATCTTGGTAATGGTTTGAGCTTCCGTAAGGATGGTGAGGTTACTTTCGACCACAAGTGGTATAACCTCAATACACAGGACTATATGCCAACTTGGCGTTGGTGGATTACTGACCGCACCGATCAAGTGAATACTGGTAATATCAACGGTCTTGCAAAGGCAGAACTAACCTTTGATGATGCTTACTGGGGTGGCTCATGTCTGTCAATCTCTGGTCAGACTGACTTCTCACGAGTAAAGCTCTTCAAGACAATGCTTGAGGTAAAGCCTGATTATGAGTTCTCTGTTACCTATAAGACTGTCGCAGGCATGGATTCTCATGCTAAGTTCTTTGTTGCTTTGAAGGACCACGTTACCGAATACAAAGAGGTAGCATTGCCAGCTGTTGAGGCTGAAGGTAAGTGGAAGACCTTCACAGTAAAGGCTTCTGAACTCGGATTGGCTGCTGGTGATAAGGTTGCTATGATGGGTCTCGTTGTTGAGAAGACTCCTGCTAACTATGAGTTGCGTGTTGGTGAGATGGCTCTCCGTGACAATGCGAAGAGCTTTGCTACTGTAGCTCCTACTATCAAGAAGGTTGAGATACTCCGTGGTCGTTACAATGCTTGCGACTTCAAGATGCAGTATGCTTCTAAGGAAGAGTCAGGATGGGATAAGACTTACAACGACGAGGTAGGTACATGGTATTATGAAATCTACTTCCAGCAGAAGGGACAGAAGCAGCAACTACTTACCGCTACTACTTCTTGGGCTGCCTATGTTGTAGATGCTCCAATGGTATCAGGTGCTGACAAACGCCAGTGCCGTTTCGGTGTACGTGCCGTTTCTCCTGATGGCAAGAAGGGTTCTGAGATTGTTTGGTCAGAGTATATGAATGTAGATTACAACCAGCCATTGAGCGATGTTGTTGCAGACCGTCCAGTTATTAAACCAAACGAGGAGTTCACTCTCAAGTATTTGGACGAGATGGTTCCTGCTGCTAAGGAATGGAAGTTGCAGGATGCTGTTACAGGAACTGTTGCCGCACAAGCTGCAAGCGGTACAAGTGCTAAGCTTACGGTTGCTAAAGAAGGAACATACGACCTTGTTGTTGTTGATAGCAAGGGTCAGGAGACGATTGTACGTGGTAAGGTGAAGATTACACCAGAGGCTACAGGAGCTGTTCCTCAGATTAACAACATCACAGCTGACAAGACAACAGAGAAGACAGGGCAGAACGTAACTTACACTTACGACGGTCGTCTCGGAGAGGGTAAGGCATCACGTGGTCTTGAAATCACCGACCCTAAGATGTTCCGCATCCCTGGTAATGTTCAGCAGGGTAAGTCTTATTCTTACGCGCTTTGGTTCAAGGCTGACAAGTTCAATCACGATAAGCAGGGTACGAACCTTATCAATAAGAACTCTATCCACGATAAGTGGCCTCACAATAACTGGGGCGACCTTTGGGTAACAATCCGTCCAGAGTGGCAGGGTCAAAGTAAGTTGCACAAAGCTAATGAAATCTCATTCAACACTATGGGTTGGACAGCTCACGACAATCCTTACGAGGATGTGATGTCTACTGGTTATAACGTAACTCCTGGTGTTTGGAATCACATTGTGGTAACACATACTGATGGTAATATCCAGAAGATTTACTTCAATGGTCGTCAGGTAGCAAGCCACAGCTTTGCAAACTCTAAGCGTCGTGAGGATGTTGCACAGACTGATACACGTATCGATGCTAATAAGGTAGCTGACATCTTCATTGGCGGTGGTGGTGTTTACAAGAGCGGATTCAATGGTGTCATTGATGAGGTTCAGGTATGGAATAAGCCACTCTCTGACGAGGAAGTATTGCAAGCGATGAAGGGCTATAAGGCAGATGAGATTCCTGATGGATTGCAGGCTTACTTCACCTTCGAGGAAGCTAACGGCATGAAGTTTAAGAATATGGGTAAAGCTGGTAGTGAATACGATGGTTCTGTTGTCGTTGTCGATGGTAGCGGTGGTGAGAATACATCTGGTGCTTCTTACGTAGACCAGCAGCCTAACAACAATGTTTTGGGTTTCCCTGGTATTGTAGGTACATATGATATCAAGACTGTTCCTACTTGGACTTTGGGTGATGGTCAGATTTCTTCTTCTACAGATAAGACAGCTGTAGTAACCTACGCTGCTCCTGGTAAGAAGAACGTAACCTTGAAGCTGAAGAACGGCTGGGGTGAGGCTGAGAAGACCGTTGAGGAAATCGTTGAGATTACTTCTGAGGCAAATGCTATCAATGATGTTGATGCACAGCTCGGCTTCTCTGTTTATCCTAACCCATTCGTAGAGAGCGTAAATCTGCGCTTTGCTGACTATGGTCGTTACACTATCAACGTGCTCGGTACAACTGGCGCACTCCTCCAAAGCAATAGCTTTGAAGCTGCACAGGGGCAGGTAGTAAACGTAGCTATCACTGGTGCAAAGGGTATGTACCTCGTGCAGGTGCTCAAAGATGGTAAGATTTACAAGACAGTGAAAGTTGTCAAGAAGTAGTAAATCAAGTTGACGAGTTTACAAGTTAACGAGTTAAGGAGTTGACGAGTTAACAAAATAATAATTTAAAGACAGAGTAGCAGATGAATTTGTTACTCTGTTTTTTTGCTCTTTCGTTAAATGCACAGGTGGTCGTTGTGTTTGGAAGAGTTGAAAGCTCTTCTTTCTAATGTCTGTAAAGAGCTGGCAGTAATTTGAAAAATTGTTACATAACTTGATGTAAAAGTCTTAAAAAAACGGTCTAAAAGATGTGTAAAAAGCAGGTTGGTAACTAATATGATATCAGGTGGTTACAAAGTGCTTTTGCAAGAGGTGCTTAGTTGGACTTCAAAAGGGCGTTAGTAAGAGTTCAAAAGGGCATCTTTTGTAAGCCAATTGGGCGTCTTTTCAAAGCCAAAAGAGCATGTGTAGCTTTTAAGGGGTGCGAAAAAAGTTTACATAATCTAATAAACAAAGGAACAAAATCAAATAAGCAAAGGAACAAATTTGTTTTGGGAGACACGGAACATGGTTATGGCGAGATATGGCACTATTTGCTTTTTTCAGTTCAGTTGGCTTTTTGGTAGTCCTTCTCTATGTCATCATCAATCACAGAATCATATCCTATCAGCTATAAGCCTACGTTTTCAATCTGTGATTTTAGGGTATGTCCAAAGAGAAAGCGTATGAAAAAGAATCTTTATATAGCTTAAGCTTATTTTAGTGTTATGGGAACGTGGAGAAATGAAGAATATCTTTTTATCTGATAGTCAAGGCCGTTTGCACTTAGATTGATTAAAATTAAGGATTATTTAGAAAATATTCATTAGTATAATTTGTGTCAACTAAAAAAAAGTCCCTACTTTTGCCTATATTAATCTAAACAATTAAATAAAAAGGAAATAACATGCTACGGCAGGGGAGAATTTTGTTCTCTTTGCGTTAGAAGCTGTCTATATCGTGAATAAAAATAATTTTGTATAATAATTTTCAACCTCTCGTGTTGCAGTAGGCTTTACTCTCTTTGTCAACTGTTTTGCGGAGGAAACTAAATAATCTTTATCTATTAAAAAGTCAGATGCGTATGATTTTACACATCAAACCAATTGGTTTTACGTTATGCATGGGTGTATCATTTTTGATGCCTACGCAAGGATTTGCAGTGTCAAAGCAGCCTGTTCAAAGCGTACAGCAATCAGGGAGATGCACAGGTGTTATCCTTGATGAACAGGGAGATCCGATTATTGGTGCCACTGTTCAAGTGAAAGGTACAAGTAATGGAACTGCTACCGATTTAGATGGTCGTTTCACGTTGTCGAATATTCCTTCTGGAAGTATTATTGTTATCAGCTACATTGGTATGGATACAAAGGAAGTGAAATGGGATGGTCAGGAAATTAAGGTGAAGTTGAAGGAGGAGCAGCATGCCCTTAACGAACTTATCGTGACGGGTTATGGTGGTCAGCAGAAGCGTGCAACGTTGACAACGGCTATCTCTAAGATGGATAATAAGGTGCTGGATGCCGCAGCTTTCTCTAATGTAGGTAGTGCCTTGCAGGGTAGTGTGACGGGTCTTCAGGTTGTCAACACCTCTGGTCAGCCTGGTACGGCTCCTTCAATCACTTTGCGTGGTGGTGCTTCTATTACAGGAAGTGCGCCAGCTTTGATTATTGTTGATGGTGTTGAGCGTACTTTGTCAGAGATTAACCCGTCTGATATTGAGTCGGTTGAAGTGTTGAAGGATGCTGCCTCAACAGCTATCTACGGTGCGAGAGCAAACGGAGGTGTAATCCTTGTTACGACGAAGCGTGCGAAGAGTGGAACTTCCAGTATCAATTATCGCATGAAGCTTGGTGTGAACTTCAAGCGTAACGACTATGACTTCATGAATGCCCGCGATTATATTTACTATAATCGAATGGGTTTCAAGCGTTATACCAATGCTATGAAAGGACACGGCAAGGCTGCTGATGTTGATGCGCAGAATGGATATTCGGGCTGGGGATACACACATTACAAGCCACGTACCGATGTGATGTATTACGATGAGACGAATGCCGAGCATAAGCGACTACTTGCTGAGGAGGGCTGGCAGCTTATGGACGACCCTTATTACGGACCAGAAGATGGTTCAAAACTTCTTTTCAAGGATTATAGCGGTCAGTTGGAGGATGCCATTTACCATAAGCAGACGCTCACACAGGACCATTATCTGAGCTTCAGTGGCGGTAACAACATGGGTTCTTTTGTAGCTTCATTGGGTTATTACAATGAAGACGGTGTTGTTCGCAATACGTCTTTCCGTCGTTTCACGGGTAGTGTGAAGGGTGACTATCAAATCAAGCCTTGGCTGAAGGTACGTGCAGGAGCGCAATATACATGGTACACAAAGCCTGACAGCTACTTCGGTTCATGGAGTTCGCTGTTCTATCGTACTCGTTCTCAGCGTCCTACATGGAATCCTTACTTGAAAGATGGTTCTCCAGCACCAGGTTGGAGCAGTTCTGATGGTAACTATCTGTATTGGAATGACAAGCTCACGACAAGCAACGGGACACGTTCAGAAACATTCAATTTGGGTTTCGATATGACTTTGATACCTAAGCATCTTACATTGACAACCAATGCTTCGGTTTATCATGTGCTTGATCAGCAGGAGAACTTCAATAAGGCTTACTATACACAGAGCAATCCTAACAACCTCAACACCACGCGCCGTTCATACGCCTATATGTTTAAGGATACGCAGATACAGCTCAATACAATATTGAATTATTTCAACACGTTTGCTGAGCATCACAATGTTGATTTCATGATGGGAGCAGAGTATTATGATTATAACTACTTCTGGATGAATGCTTCTACAAAGAATTCACCAACAGATGATATTCCTACGCTTAATGCTGGTGCTGATAAGGATGATAATCCTAAGTCCTTTACGTCACGTAACCGTATTGAGTCGCTCTTCGGACGTTTCAACTATGATTACAAACAGAAGTATCTGCTTACGTTCACCTTCCGTTATGATGGTAATTCCAAGCTGAAGGACAATCGTTGGGGCTTCTTCCCTGGTGTCTCTTTGGGTTGGAACATGATGGAAGAGGATTTCTGGAAAGAGTCTAAGCTGTCAAACTTCGTCAGCAACATCAAGCCACGTATCAGCTACGGTAGTAATGGTAACGTGAGTGGAATAGGCGACTTCTATATCTATGGTGTCTATGGTCAGCTTTCAAATTATCATGGCAACACGGCATTCTTCGACCAGTCGCTTGTGAATACAGCCTTGAAGTGGGAGCAGAGCCATACCTTCGAAGCGGGTCTTGACCTCGGTTTCTTTAAGAATCGTTTGTCGTTGATTCTCGATTACTACGTTCGTAACACAAGTAATCTGCTTCAGAGTGTGAATCTTCCCTCTTACTTAGGTTTCAGCTCAATCCAGACAAACTTGGGTAAGTTGCGCAATCAAGGATTCGAAATGGAGGTACGTGCTACTCCTATTCACTTAAAGAACAGTTTCCGTTGGGATCTCTCTTTCAATCTCTCTACTGTAAAGAATACGATTGTTCAGCTTCCTAAGAGCGACCGACCATTCAATCAGCTGCAGGGAGTTGAGGTTGCTGCGGGTAAGGTTGACGCTGATGGTAAGACACTAACCAAGTGGATAGGTGGTTATCGTGAGGGTGGAACACTCGGCGAACTCTATGGTTACAGTCAAGACCATATCTTCAAAGATTGGGATGATGTAAAGGCACATGCTAATAAGCGTATTGATAATATTGCGAAATTGTATGGTCCTGGACTTGCTGATGAGGTAAACCCACAGACAGGAGTGCTTTATAAGAACTCAACAGGATGGAAACCTATTGAGCCAGGTGATGTATGCTGGGAGGATATCAACGAAGATGGTATTATCAACTCACTTGACCGTAAGGTATTAGGTAACTCAAGACCTACTGTGACAGGTGGTTGGACAAGTACGTTAAGTTATAAGAATCTCTCATTATTTGCTCGCTTTGATTATGCTTTAGGTCATACAATCTACAATGACCTCAAGGCTCGTTCCATGGGACAATTTCAAGGACAGTTCAATCTCATTGATAATGTAAAGGATATGTGGACAGAGACCAATCCAGGTGCCAGCTATCCAGCATTCAGTTATGCTGATCAGTTGAATAAGCAGAACATCTGGCGCGAAGGCTCTAAGTTCTTTGAGAAGGCAAGCTACATGGCTCTGCGTGAGATTACGTTGAGTTATACCTTACCAAGAACATGGATTAAGACGATGAAGATGGCGAATGCCAATGTTTATGTGACAGGTCAGAACCTCTTCTATCTTACGCCTTTCGATGGTGCTTCTCCAGAGGCAATAAATGGTGGATATGACTATGGTCGTTATCCAACTCCACGCACACTTATCTTTGGATTAAACGTTACATTCTAACTAATTAAATGTTACTACGATGAAAAAGTTACTATCCTATATAACAGCTGCAGCCCTCAGCTTATCACTGACGGGTTGTATGGACATCGAGCCTGTTAGTACTATTACCGACGCAAACTACTGGAAGACTCCTGATCAGGTGCAGGCTTTCAATCAAGGACTCTGTTCTTGGATGAGAAGTTATGCTGCTGACTATATCATCTGGGGTGAGATGCGATGTAATATATATAGTGGTACCTCCTTCAGTGGTGAGGCTCCACAAGGCTACGAACGCTTGTGGAATAACACCCTTGAGAAGAGTAGTGCTGTGGTAGGCAACTACGGAGGGCTTTATACTGGTATCAATCAGATTAATCTGATGATAGATAAGGTGAATGAAGCTGGTTATTTAACAGAAGCGGAGAAGACCAGCTACCTTGGTGGTGCTTATGGCATGCGTGCCTTCTTGTATTTCCAGTTGCTTCGTACCTATGGTGATGTGATTATTTACCTTCAACATACAGAAGGAAAGACCATTGACTTGGGTAAGGTTGCTCGTAAGCAGGACGCAGCAGCTGATGTGATGAAGCAGATAAAGGCTGATATTACAGCTTCTGAGACAGCTTATAATAACAATTATAAGTTTACTAATGGTCGTACTTATTGGTCGCTTGCTGCAACCAAGATGCTCAAAGGTGAGGTATATCTGTGGAGTGGCAAACAGATGGGGGGCGGTTCTGCCGACTATCAGACAGCTCTCACTGCTTATCAAGAGGTTCAGAATAATGCCGATGTAAGTTTGCTTGACAACTTTGAGGATGTCTTCGCTTATGATAATAAGGAGAATAAAGAGATTATCTATGCGCTTCACAATCGTGAGAATGAAGCGTCTTTATGGGGAGGTCTCTATACTTCACTTGTGATGAACAAGCAGAACGTTGGTGCTTATCGTCTGCATAATGACGCTGGTCAGGCTATACAATTTAGCGAATCAAAGTATCTGAACTTACGCTTAGGAAGTGGCGTAATGCGCTTCCCACTTGACAAGCGTTTGTGGACGAAACTCTATTCAAATGATGGTGACAAGCGTAAGAAGGCTTCTTTGGCAGATGTTTATCAGGCTTCAGACGGTTCATACGTGGGTAATATCTGTAATAAGTTCCACGGAACATTGCTTGCTGGTAGCTCAGCTACATCATGGTATGATGACCAACCTATCTATCGCTATGCAGAGTGTCTGCTTGGTATTGCTGAGGCTAAGGTCTTCTTAGGTCAGGACCCATCAACAGAAATCAATCAAGTTCGTCGTCGTGCTTATGGTGCTACCTACTTTAATGCACATGCTGAGGTACAATATCCAAATGATGTTAGTACGGGAGGTAGTGCTACGCTGACCACGTTCTATACTGATAACCCATTTGTTGGTGGTGATGAGGACCCAATAGAAGCAATCCTTAAAGAGCGTCTACGTGAGTTCTTGTTCGAGGGAAAGCGTTGGCATGATATCCGTTTAGTTGATAAGGCTACAAAGTATTCAACAGCAAGTGCCGACCGCTTGTTGTGGCCTATTGATGAAACAACCAAGTCAACGAATGCTGAATTGAAACAGACTCCTGGTTACGGAGATTAATACGAAAAGAGATTATTTTTAATTTTATAGGGGAAAGATAGGGAATAAAATCTCGTCTTTCCCCTTTTCTTTTGCATATAATTAGCACAACGCTCTATCTTCGATTTGTACAATGTGATATTTATCTCTCACACAAGTTATGTGTTTGTGTCTTACTATCCGTTATAATGACTCTTATATGTCATCTTTAAGAGACGTGCTGACGCTTAGCACATGTGGTGCTCATGCTTAACACCAATGGTGCTGAGTACTAAATAATCTGCACACTTGCCTCATTCTTCTAATAGTAGACTTGCTTATTGTCAGTTGGTTTACTAACTTTTAGGTATTGCACGCTCTATAGAATATTAATACTTTTGCATCAATAGTTGAATACATATTTTTTACTTAAGACTCTATTCGTTATAACACGGAGTCTTTAAACTACAAGTTAGATGAAAAATAACAGAAAAATATTTATCTGCAAAGGGGCGTATAATACTTATTCGTTATATAGAAAGGCGATTTGTCTAACACTTTTTTCAAGTTTTTTCATGCTTAGAGGAAATTCGCAAGAGGTGAATAAGCGTGATACGACTGTTGAAATGAAAGAAGTTATGGTGACAGCACGTAGCGAAATTAGGAAGTTGAAGGAGTCGGCAATGCCCGTATCCGTTATAGGGCAGCGCCAATTACAAGGAACGGCATCAAATATTAATGACGTACTTGCACATACGGTCGGAGTCACAGTGCGAAACACGGGAGGTTTAGGCAGTGCTTCCCGAATCTCACTTCGTGGTTTGGAAGGTAAACGTATGGGTATGTATGTGGACGAAACGCCCATGTCGCAGTTGAGCAACTTTGTTACCTTAAATGATATCCCAACGAATATGATAGAACGTATTGAGGTTTATAAAGGTATTGTCCCTTATAAGTTTGGCGGTTCTGCATTAGGAGGTGCTGTTAACGTAGTAACGAAAGAATATCCGCCTGTTTATTTTGATTTCTCATACGAACTTGGCTCGTTTAACACGCATCAGGTGTCAACTGTGTTTAAACGTACGGATCAAAAAACTGGTTTACAGTTTGGTATAGGCGGTGCTTTCTCGTTTGCGAAGAACAACTACAAAATGACATTGGCAAATTTGGACAATAGAATCGTGGAAAGAGACCATGATAAGTTCAATAAAGTTATGGCTGGAATGTCTGTTAAGGCTACGAAATGGTGGTTTGATGAGATGAAATGGGAGCTCATTTTCCTGAAGACCCGACAAGAGATACAAGGAATAGATCTTGATGTGCGTGAGGCTTATAATCATTCTGTTAGTGGTGTGACGGCATTGACCCTAAAGCGTAAGAACTTCTTTTTGGATGGTCTCGACTTTGATTTTGATATAGGATATATCATTGGCAGATATGGTTTGAATGATAAAGCATCAAATCGTTATGACTGGGATGGGAATAAGCTGCCGCCTGTCTCCCCATACGGCGGAGAACAGAATAATTTTCCTTCTGATGGGCGTAACCGCTCGAATGAGCTAACATCTAAGCTTAATCTGGGTTACACGATAGATGAGCATCATGGTGTTAATCTAAATGTCTATTTCGATAGGAACTCACTTCACCCAAACGATTCTTTAATGGATAAGGCTTGGGGTTTTCGCGCAAATTTCCCAAGTAAGATGAATACGCTGACGACAGGATTGTCTTATGATTTAACGTTATTCGGAGGTCGTTTCCAGAATGCTTTTACTTTAAAGAACTTTATCTTCACATCACATTCGCGTAGTATAGATGTTTATTCTGTGCGAGAGCCAGAGCCTGTGAAGATATCAAAGTCTTATTTTGGATTCAGTGATGCACTTCGTTATAAGTTTACAAACGACTTGATGTTAAAAGCATCCTTCAATTCTGAAGTCCGCATACCTACAAGTGAGGAGCTGATAGGAAACGGATATTCCATACTTGCATCACCAGCATTGGAACCTGAACGCACGTCGGGCGTAAACGTTGGTGTACTCTATCGACATCTAAAACAGGATGATGGACTGGTTGAGATAGAGTTGAATGGATTTTATAATCAGTTGAAAGACATGATTAGATTCACTCCAGATATGATTCCTACAATGGCTCGCTATCGTAACTTTGGTAGTGTTCGTACGAGAGGTGTTGAACTTGATGTTAAAGGAGATGTCTGTTCAGTACTTTATCTTTATGCGAATGGTACTTATCAAGACCTTCGTGACGTGAGAAAGCTAACTCCAGGTACTACTGTCGAGAATCCCACCTATATGAAACGTATCCCAAACGTACCTTATCTGTTAGCAAACTTTGGAGCAGAGTTTCATAAAGAGAATCTCTTTGGAGGAAAGGAACAGAACACACGTTTCCTCTTTGATGCTTCATACGTGCATACGTATTTCTATGATTTTGAGATGAGTAAAAACCAAGATAAGAAGATTCCAGCTTCTTTGACTATGGATGCCGCTGTTGAGCATAGCTTTAAGAATGATCAGTGGATATTGACTTTTAAGATGAAGAATCTTGCTAATCGACGTGTTGTCTCAGAGTTTAACCGCCCATTGCCTGGCAGATATGTTGGAGTAAAGATTAGATATTTATTCAAATAGGATTATGGAATGTATGAAGCGGTGAACTTTCCAAGGCTCTAAAGCATGATAAAACGAAGTTCGTCAGTTTTCATGTATTGCTATTCCGCTTGATAATATGGTTCATAGATAATTTCTACAATAAATTACATAACAATGAAAAAGTTTAGTTCGTTTCTTTTTGCTGTTACTCTAACAGCTTTATTTACTGCTTGTAGCAGTAATAGTGATGATCCAACGCCTGCTCCTAAGCCAAATCCAGGTGATAAGGACTTCAATGGTGTTATTTTTGCTACGGGTATCACTAATCCGGAAGGCAATAGTGGTAATGTGTATCTACAAGCATTACCAAGTTTCTTGCCAGGTACTTATGACAATAGCAACAGTATTCCTTGTGGTTTTGGTTCTACACCTATTGTAACGGAGTCAGGGAGTGTCTATACCTTCCCTGACTATATGGGCAACACGAAAGCGGAGATTACACGTTACAAAATTAATGGTGATGGCACGTGGGTAAAGCAGGGAGCACTGTCTATTCCTGCCAGTGCTGCTGCTTGCAACATTGTGGAGGCAAGTAAGGAGAAAGCGTATGTCAGCTTGCAAGGTCTTGGTATAGTGAGGATATTTAATCCTACGACGATGACAAAGATTGCTGATATTGATCTCAATGACTTGAAGCAGAAAGAGACGAGAGTCGCACCTGCTGCTATGATTATCCGTGATGGTAAACTTTTTGTCGGATTGAATCAGATGAATGGACAGTATATGCCTACGTGTAACAACATTGAACTGGCAATGATTGATGTGAAGACTGACAAGGTTGAAAAGCATATCGTTAACACATCTATAGAAATGTGCTTCGCCACACGTCCGATAGATGCAGGTTCTATCTTTATGGATGAAAATAAGGACATTTATATCAATTGTATCGGTTCGTTCGGCTTCATCCCAGGACTTAATGGTGGTATCGTACGCATAAAGAATGGTTCGACAGACGTCGATCCCGACTACTACATCCGTCTTGACAAGACTGAGGTTGCAGATTTAACGACAAAACATGCCGACTTCCTGTCAACGATATTCTACGCCGGCAACGGAAAGGCTTACGCCTATGCTACCTCATTCGGTCTTGATCCTAACGGACTGAAGAATCCTTATGTCAGCCTTACCAATATTCCAGTTGTTATCGATCTAAAGCAGAAGACGATGGCTGTCATAAAGGGAATGGAAATTTCCAACCCGCAAGGAATAGCCATTGGTAAGCATAAGAACTTAATTGTCTTTGGAAGTGCCAATAAGAAGGCGAACGGATTTTACACCTATAACCCTGATACGAAAGAGGTGGCTGGTCCAGTCATACAGGTGAAAGGCAATCCAAGCTTCTTCCATAGCTTTGCGAAGTAAGAATGAGAGGTGTCAACAGTTGTTATCATTAAGTGTAGACAGGAAGTTTTCTGTTGTCTATTTGGTTCAATGAAATTTACATAGAAAGAAAATGGAAAAAGTTAAATCCTTATTGACGGAGATTCCTGAAACGATGCTTACTACGTTGTGGGCAAAAGCTGTAGAGGCCGATCGCCCTAATCCCTTGCTGCGTGATGAGAAAGCAAAGGAAATCATCGGACAGATTGACTATGATTTTTCTAAGTTTAAGAAAGCCAAGTTCTCACAGTTAGGCTGCTGCATTCGTGCTAAACTGATAGATAATGAGGCACGACAGTTCCTTGCCCAGCATCCCGATGCAGTGGTAATACAGTTGGGAGCAGGGTTGGATGCACGTTACGAGCGGCTGGGAAGACCAGAAGTGACGCACTGGTTCGACCTTGATCTCAAAGAAGCTATTGACTTGCGCCGTCGCTTCCTTATGGAAACGGAACGCAACACTTATTTGGCTGAATCCATGTTTGATGAGGACTGGCTGGACAAAGTGAGAGCGTATAGTAAGTCGCCTGTACTAATTATCCTTGAAGGAGTGCTGATGTATTTCCCTGAGGAAAGAGTGCGAGAACTATTCCGCAATATCTGTGACAAACTCCCCTCAGCTACCATTTTGTTTGATATGCTCGCTTTTGTGTTTGTTGGACGAGAGAAGAAACATGATATGCTGCAGAAGATGGACAAAGGTGTTGAGTTCAAGTGGTCACTACTCAATACAAAGGAGATGGAGAAATGGAACAGTCGATTGCACGTGAGGAAGGAGTATTTTATGAGTGAGTACGATGAAGGGCGAGCCCCGTTCATTTTCCATCTGCTCTTTCGCATTCCTTATTTCCATCGCCGCTTCAATCAGCGTATTGTTAGGATTGAGATAGAATAGTTCCGTCTCCTGTTTCTGCCCGTTAGTTGCAGAAGACAGGTAGAACTGTTCGAAAGTATTTCGAGATAACCTACGAACGTTTAAAAAAGTCCCTAAGCTTTCCTTGAAAAGCTCTTAAGCTTTCTTTGAAAAGCTCCTAAGCTTTTTGGGGGAGACCTTTGAGTTCCTTACACGTTTTATCTGTCCAATAAGAAAGGCAACTGACTATAAATGTCAGTTGCCTTTCTTTAATAATATCTGCTGTCAACTCGTCAACTTGCTTACAAATTCGCGTTGTCCTTCTTCCAATCAGCAACAGCTGGGATGATGTTGAGACCGATAATTTCGTCACGCATCTTGCAGAGGTGCTCGTAAGAAGCCTGGAGAGAAGCCATCTCCTCTGGAGTACCTGTTGGCTCAGCGTAGTGAACACCAGTAGCGTCAATTGTTGTAGGCATAGCCATCATAACGTTCTTGAAGCCGAGCTTCTCATCGTTAACGTAGCAACCTGCTGGCAAAGTGAACTTCTCACCACCCATTGCAGCCTCAATCATCTTAACAGCATTGTAAGCTGGGCTCTGGAATGAGCTACGACCACGAAGCTTGATGATGTTAGAACCGCCCTGTACAGTGTGATGCTTAATCTCTTCCCAACGCTCTGCAGAAAGACCCATCTCTGCCAATGGCTTGCCATCAATCTTAACCTTAGAAGCGAATACAGCCATCTGCTCACCGTGACCACCATATGTGTGTGCACCAGTAACCTTATCCTGCTGTACGCCAAACTCGTGAGCCAATGCCTGCTGCAAACGAGTAGAGTCAAGTGCAGCGAGTGATGTGAGCTGATTTGGTTTCAAACCAGAGTGAATAAGAGCTGTCAATGCTGTAACGTCAGCTGGGTTGAAGATAACAACAACGTGCTTAACGTCTGGGCAGTACTTCTTGATGTTCTCACCGAAGTCAGCTGCAATCTTGCAGTTACCCTTCAACAAGTCCTCACGTGTCATACCCTCCTTACGTGGCGCACCACCAGAAGAGATGATGTACTTAGCACCAGTGAATGCCTCTGCTGGGTCAACGGTGTAAGAGAGGTTAGCACCAGGGAAAGCGCACTGCTCCATCTCGTCGAATACACCATGAACGCCTGGCTCATAGATGTCGTAAAGACAGATGTTAGGAGTAAGACCGAGTGTGAGAACGGTCTGAACCATGTTTGAACCAATCATACCGCCTGCACCGACGATAACGAGTTTCTCGTTTGTTAAATAATTCATAATAGATATTTCATTAAAAGTTAAATTCCCTTTTCTTATAGATATGGCAAAGATACGAAAAAAATGACTATGTAAGAAAGATATTTTTGATTAAATGTGTTATTAATTATAAAAAGTAGAGGCTTTGCAAAGTCGGTCTATCAAATCAATTAATTCTTGTCAACTTGACTTGGAAGTTCTAATTTAATTGTTTAACTTAGCAGCGAAATCATGGGAACTTTTACAAAGGAGTAGAAGCTCTTTAGATGTCGATTGTGATGTGAATGATCTTACTATTATTGAACCTTAAAAACAACGATATGATACATACTATTAATGAACGCGTTGAGAGACTTCGCTCATGGATGAAAGAGAATGGAATCTCAGCTTTTGTTTTTCCAAGTAGTGACCCACATAATAGTGAGTATGTAGCTGATCATTGGAAGAGTCGTGAATGGATTTCGGGCTTTAGCGGTTCGGCAGGGACGGCTGTTGTTACGTTAGAGCATGCTGCGTTATGGACCGATTCGCGTTATTTCATAGCAGCTGAAAAGGAACTGAAAGGTACTGATTTCCAGTTGATGAAACTTCGTGTAGAGGGTACTCCTTCTATTTCAGAATGGCTTGTACGTGAACTATCGAACTATCAGAAAGCAGTGGTAGGTGTGGATGGAAATGTAAATTCTTTTGCAGAAGTGTCTTTGATGGAACGTGAGTTGGCATCAAAAGGAAATATTACTGTGCGAACAGATGCTGACCCCATGGCTGAACTCTGGACGGATAGACCTGTGATACCTGATAATAAGGTTTCTCTTCATCCGTTGGAATATTCTGGTGAGTCAACTTCGAGTAAGATAAGTAGGATACGCAAACAGCTTGCTGATAGTGGTGCTGATGGCTTGTTGGTAACGGCACTTGATGAAATTGCATGGGTATTGAACCTGCGTGGTAGTGATGTACATTGTAATCCTGTTTTTGTATCTTATCTGTTGATTTCTCCCGAAAAAGTTGTCTTATATATAAATAATGTAAAGCTGTTAGCTGAGGTTAAAGACTATCTTACTTCAGAACAGATAGCGGTTGATGCTTACGAAGCTGTTGTTGATGGACTTCGTTCTTATGAAGGTAAATCCCTGTTGGTTGATATGTCTTCTACAAACTATTCGTTGGCGACAGCGGTGACAACAGAGAAATTGTGTGAAGGCGTTTCACCGATTGCCAGTATGAAGGCTATAAAGAACGAGTCAGAGCAAGAAGGCTTCCGTGCAGCAATGTTGCGCGATGGTGTTGCGGTGGTAAAGTTTCTTGCATGGTTGAAGCCTGCTGTGGAAGCAGGAGGACAAACTGAAATCTCACTCGATGAGCGTTTGACAGCGTTACGTGCTGAACAACCAAAGTTTAAAGGTATTTCTTTTGACACGATAGTAGGCTATGAGGCACATGGTGCGATTGTTCATTATGAAGCTACACCAGAAACAGATATCCCTATTGAACCGCATGGATTAGTACTCATAGATAGTGGAGCACAGTACTTAGATGGTACGACGGATATCACGCGAACCATTGCCTTGGGCGAAATAACTGAGGAACAGCAACGAGTTTATACGCTGGTGTTAAAAGGACATATTCAACTCGATATGTGCCGTTTCCCTGCAGGTGCGTGTGGTTCACAGCTTGATGCAATAGCACGTGTGCCGATGTGGCGTAAAGGTTATAACTATATGCACGGAACAGGGCATGGGGTAGGGAGTTACTTAAATGTACACGAAGGTCCTCACCAAATACGTATGGAATGGAGACCTGCTCCGTTGCAGGCAGGGATGACCGTTACTAACGAGCCTGGTATTTATTTGGAAGGAAAGTTTGGAGTGCGTATTGAAAACACCTTGCTCATAGTTCCTGCCGAGACAACGCCCTTTGGTGACTTCCTTAAGTTTGAAACACTTACCCTTGCGCCAATTGATACAACTCCGATAGTGTTTGACATGCTGAGTGAAGAGGAACGTGAGTGGCTTAATAACTATCATCATCGTGTTTATGAAAGATTGAAGCCTTATTTAACCGCGGTTGAACAGGAATGGCTTAGAAAGGCAACTCTGCCAATTTAGTCCTCGAGTAATTCTGTTAAGCGTTTGTTACAAAGGTGATGAGCGCATAGACGATGTTACGCCTAAATATGCCTTGTCGGGGCGCAGAACGTTTATTTGCAACACTCTCGCTTTGGGTATTCCTCCGCAGGTGGTGATGAACTGGACAGGGACAGCGACTACAAGGCAATGAAGCCTTATATTGACATGCCGATGACATCAAGGCAAATGCTATGAGTAAGTTCAATAAATGATAATAGATTTCACAATGAGTGACGATATAAAGAGCACAGATAAACAGGATTTATTGCCCATAGTACGTGCCATTGGCTCTGATTTAGAGCAGACCCAAGTGCGCGTGATTGCTTCAGCTAATGCTGATATGCTCTTCCATTATTGGAAAGTAGGGCATTTCATTCTCTACCTCCAAAAGAAAGAAGGTTGGGGAAGCAAAGTCATTGACAACCTTTCCAAGGCTATACGTTCTAAATATCCAGAAAAGAAAGGCTATTCTCGCAGAAACATCTTCTATATGTGCCAATTCGCCAGTGCTTATTCGTTGGAGGTGCTGAAAGAAATTAATAAAGTAGATGGCTTGCTCACAACTCCTACGGTAGAGAATGTTTTGAGCTTGACAAATGAACTCAATCAAATTGTGCAACAACCTGTTGCACTAATTCAAGCCTCAGATAATCAGTCGGATATAATTACGCAAGAACCTGTTGCACAATTGGGGCAAGTCTCTGAAACACTATCAGCTATCTACCACAGCGACATCAGTCAGATAGAGGAAATCTTCAAACACTCAGCCATTGTTCGCACCAATTGGGCAAGTCATGTAATTTTGCTTAACAGCAAGTTGCCTTTGGGTGAACGCTTTTGGTATATTACTCAAGCGGTTGCCAATGGGTGGAGCAGCAATGTTCTGCAAATGCAGATTGAAACAAATCTTTTTGCTCGGCAGATTACCGCAAAGAAAGTGAGTAACTTCTCGGCACGATTACCCAAACCGCAAAGCGATCTTGTCAACTATCTGATGAAAGACCCTTACATCTTTGATATGATGGGACAAACAGATAAAATGGCAGAACGAGACATTGAAAAGTAATTGGTTTCTCACATCACCAAATATCTTTTGGAAATGGGGAATGGCTTTGCGTTTGTGGCACAGCAGAAGCATTTTGAAGTGGGTGATTCTGATTTTTATGCCGACCTTATTCTCTATAATATCTAACTACACGCATACGTAGTTATCGAACTTAAAGCGACACCTTTCAAACCCGAATATATGGGGCAACTGAACTTCTACATCAATGTAGTGGACGATACCCTTCGTGGCGAACATGACAACAAGACTATCGGCTTGCTTCTCTGCAATGGCGGTGACAAAGTAGTCGCGCAATATGCTCTCTCTGGCTACGACCAGCCAATCGGTGTCAGTGATTATCAGCTAACAAAGGCTATCCCAGATAATCTGAAGTCTGCCTTACCTACAATTGAAGAAGTCGAGGAAGAACTAACTAAGATTATAGAGCAAGATAAATGACGG
This sequence comes from Prevotella melaninogenica, assembly GCF_018128065.1. Lineage (NCBI taxonomy): Bacteria > Pseudomonadati > Bacteroidota > Bacteroidia > Bacteroidales > Prevotellaceae > Prevotella > Prevotella melaninogenica. The sequence goes on from NZ_CP072359.1 coordinate 822,291, forward strand.
CTCTATAACGTTCTGTGTGGGTTGTCTGACGCGATTAGAATAATATCTACTGTATTCATAGAAAGAAGTTATTTGTTCATTTTAGTTTTAGCGTTTTACCCTTTTACCCTTTAGCCAACGGAATAGGATGTTTTAAGGTCTTAATTCATACTATGTTTGTGAATGTTTACCATCATTTGCTGTTGTGCTGGTAATCTGCACGTATGGTGCGGAGGGTTAACACCACATGTGCGGAGGGCTAAATTCACTATGATATAAAGATGACAGGGGATGAGTTGTGAGCAAAACGTTGTAATACTGAGAATAAAAAGGAGGTGTGTAGAAGCTTTTTTAGTTCAAACTCCTTTATATTTGTAGATTAATCTATCTTCATCTGTTCAGTCATAAAGCCTTTAAACATAGGAACGCTGACAAGGAAAAAACTATTTACTCACACGATTCGTTATAGAGCCTTTTTTAAGTTTTATTTTTTATACGGACATAACAGCTGAATGAACTGGACGTTTTGAGCCGAAGAGAGTCCGAAAGGTGACAAAACAGAAGCCATGATTTAATGATTTGAATTCGGGGTAATTAATAGAACTCACCTTAACGGAAGCCCCCAAAGTCATGCGCTAAATACATATATATCATTTTTCTAATACCCCCTTTAATTGACAATAAAGTAGGAAAAAACCGCAAATGTTTGGAAGTTAGGAGAATAAAGTGTAACTTTGCAGACGCAAAAGTGGTGTCATGCCCTTTCGCATACGTTTAATTAATAAATAATTTAAAACAAAAAGCATGATTATTGTACCAGTAAAGGACGGTGAGAACATCGAGCGCGCGCTCAAGAAGTTCAAGAGAAAGTTTGAGAAGACAGGTGTTGTTAAGGAGCTTCGTGCTCGTCAGCAGTTTGACAAGCCATCTGTTAAGAAGCGCCTGAAGATGGAACGTGCCGTTTACGTACAGCATCTTCGCGACGCAGAAGAGTAAAAATCTTCTTTAAAAATTTGGCGGTTCGGATTAATTTCCGTAATTTCGTTGCCATATAAATGATTTGACAATGTGCCGATGGTAGAGAAGTTCTTAGATTACATTAAGTTTGAAAGGAATTATTCCCCGATGACGGTAATCAACTATCGCAGGGACTTGATAGAGTTTGAGCGATTTTATAAGGAACTTGATTGTCAACTCTCTTGGGAGTCTGTGGACTCTGACGTTGTTAGAAGTTGGATGGAGTATATGATGGACAGAGGCAACTCTGCATCGTCAGTCAATAGAAGGCTCAGTGCGCTGAGGTCTTTTTATCGATTTGCACTTCGTCGTAGTCTTGTTGATAAAGACCCTGTTCATGGTCTGCAAGGTCCAAAAAAGCAAAAGCCACTCCCCCAGTTTCTCAAAGAAACGGAGATGGAAAGGCTGTTGGATTCGAAGATGTGGACAGATAGTTATAAGGATGTACTTGAACGTACAATCATTATAACATTCTACGAGACGGGCATTCGTCTGTCAGAATTGACAGGTCTTGATGATAAAGATATCGACAATGTCACTTGTGAAATCAAAGTAACAGGCAAGAGAAATAAGCAACGAATTATTCCCTTTGGTAAGGAACTCGCTGAAGTGTTTGCACAGTATCAAGAGGTACGTAACACGACAGCAAAAGGTGATTCCACAGCCTTCTTTCAAACAGAGAAGGGCAAAAGGATGACGAATGCACAGGTAAGAAGTTTGGTTAAGAAGAACCTAACGAAAGTGTCAACGCTGAAAAAACGTTCGCCACACGTTCTTCGCCATACATTTGCCACGGCAATGCTCAATCATGAAGCAGGACTGGAAAGTGTAAAAAAACTGCTTGGTCATGAGAGTCTGTCAACGACAGAGATATATACTCATACGACCTTTGAACAGTTGAAGAAAGTCTATAAAAATGCCCACCCGAGGGCTTAACCTTTAAAAAATGGAGGTACCTATGGAAATTAAGATTCAGTCGATACACTTCGACACAACCGAGAAGTTACAAGCCTTTATCACCAAAAAGGTAGAAAAATTAGAAAAGTCTTACGAAGACATTCAGAAAGTAGAGGTGCAATTGAAGGTAGAGAAACCTGCTACAGCATTAAATAAAACCACAAGTTTGTCAGTAGTAGTTCCTGGTAATACCTTGTTTGTGGAGAAAACTTGTGATACCTTTGAAGAAGGAATTGATCAATGTTTAGATGCGATGAAGGTTCAGCTCACCAAGTTTAAGGAAAAACAAAGAAAGCATTAAAAAATCTCTGAAATATTTTGGAGATTAAAATAAAAGTCTTACCTTTGCAGCCGTTTTACGACAAGTAGCCATCGGCTGCAAAGTAATGCCTCTTTAGCTCAGTTGGCCAGAGCACGTGATTTGTAATCTCGGGGTCGTTGGTTCGAATCCGACAAGAGGCTCTCCTTGAAAGGAGGAGACATTTGCTGACGGGTAGTTTCCAGAGTGGCCAAATGGGGCAGACTGTAAATCTGCTGCTTCTTGCTTCGGTGGTTCGAATCCATCACTACCCACCTCAGAAAATGTAATTTGCGGAAATAGCTCAGTTGATAGAGCACTAGCCTTCCAAGCTGGGGGTCGCGGGTTTGAGCCCCGTTTTCCGCTCTCTTCGCTGTAATAGCTCAGTGGTAGAGCACTTCCTTGGTAAGGAAGAGGTCCTGAGTTCAACTCTCAGTTACAGCTCTGCTATTATTAGCGTAACTAAAATCACAGATTATTCATTTAATATTAAATAAGGAAAAGCTATGGCTAAAGAAGAATTCGTGCGCACCAAACCGCATGTAAACATTGGTACTATCGGTCACGTTGACCACGGTAAGACCACTCTTACTGCAGCAATCTCAAAGGTTCTTCACGAGAAGGGCTTCGGTTCAGAGGATGTTAAGTCTTTCGATCAGATTGATAATGCTCCTGAGGAGAAAGAGCGTGGTATTACCATTAACTCTGCACATATTGAGTACGAAACAGCTAAACGTCACTACGCACACGTAGACTGTCCAGGTCACGCCGACTATGTGAAGAACATGGTTACTGGTGCTGCTCAGATGGACGGTGCTATCTTGGTTGTAGCTGCTACTGATGGTCCTATGCCTCAGACTCGTGAGCACGTATTGCTCGCTCGTCAGGTAAACGTACCTCGCTTGGTTGTATTCTTGAACAAGTGTGATATGGTTGACGATGAGGAAATGCTTGACCTCGTTGAGATGGAGGTTCATGAGATTCTCGAGCAGTACGGTTATGAGGAGGATACTCCAATCGTCCGTGGTTCTGCACTCGGTGCTTTGAACGGTGTTGAGAAGTGGGTTAACTCTGTAATGGAACTCATGGATACTGTTGATACTTGGATTGAAGAGCCAGAGCGTGAGATTGACAAGCCTTTCTTGATGCCTGTTGAGGACGTATTCTCAATCACAGGTCGTGGTACTGTTGCTACAGGTCGTATCGAGACTGGTGTTTGTAAGGTAGGTGATGAGGTTCAGTTGCTCGGTCTCGGTGAGGACAAGAAGTCTGTTATCACTGGTGTTGAGATGTTCCGTAAGAACCTTCCAACAGGTCAGGCTGGTGACAACGTAGGTCTTCTCCTCCGTGGTATCGATAAGGCTGAGGTTAAGCGTGGTATGGTAGTCGTACACCCAGGTGCTATCACTCCTCACGATCACTTCAAGGCTTCTATCTATGTATTGAAGAAGGAAGAGGGTGGTCGTCATACTCCATTCGGTAACAAGTATCGTCCACAGTTCTACCTCCGTACAATGGACTGTACAGGTGAAATCAAGCTCCCAGAGGGCGTTGAGATGGTTATGCCAGGTGACAACGTTGAGATTGAGGTTGAATTGATTTACAAGGTTGCTTTGAACGAGGGTCTCCGTTTCGCTATCCGTGAGGGTGGTCGTACAGTAGGTTCAGGTCAGATCACAGCACTCCTTGAGGATGTTAAGTAATCGATAATTAAAGATTACACTATATTAGTTCCCGATTCTTTCGGGAGTCGGGAACTAACTTACGGGTTTAGCTCAGTTGGTAGAGCACTGGTCTCCAAAACCAGGTGTCGAGGGTTCGAGTCCTTCAACCCGTGCAATAAGAGAAGATTTTATGTTTAATAAGATAGTTAATTATTGCAAGGCTTGCTACGACGAACTTGCGCATAAAACTACATGGCCATCACGCGCCCAGCTAACACATAGTGCAATGGTAGTTATTTCTGCTTCCGTTATCATTGCATTGGTAGTGTTCGCTATGGACTCAGTGTTCCAACGCGTAATGGAATTTGTATATCCAAGATAATTCATTAGGAAATGGCAGATACAGAAAAGAAATGGTATGTTCTTCGTGCTGTCAGTGGCAAAGAGGCAAAGGTAAAAGAATATATCGATGCTCAATTGCGTCTGAACGAAAAACTTGCTGAGCGTGTTTTCGAGGTTTTATTGCCTATGGAAAAACACGCTACTGTGCGTAAAGATGGGAAGCGCGTTGTCAAGGAGAAATTAAGTCTTCCTGGTTATGTGCTTGTCCAAGCCAATATGTCGGCTGACGTAGCTTCTACATTACGCTTCATGCCTAATGTTTTAGGATTCCTCGGAGGTATGTCTGATCCTTCACCTGTCCGCCAAGCAGATATAAATCGTCTGTTGGGTAACGTGGAAGGTACTGAGCTTGATGAAGTTCAGAATATACCATACATGGTAGGTGAAACAGTTCAGGTTACTGATGGTCCTTTCAGCGGTTTCCATGGTATCATTGAAGAGGTGAATGCCGAGAAGCATAAGTTGAAGGTGATGGTGATGATCTTTGGTCGTCAGAATCCATTGGAGCTGAGTTTTATGCAAGTCGCAAAAGAAGAATAGTGTTGTTACGGATACTATTCGACTATAGTTTAATTTTTAATATTAACAAAAGAAATGGCTAAAGAAGTAGCTGGATTAATCAAATTACAGATTAAAGGTGGCGCTGCAAATCCTTCCCCTCCAGTAGGTCCTGCATTGGGTTCTAAGGGTATTAATATTATGGGGTTCTGCAAGGAGTTCAATGCCCGTACCCAGGACAAGGCTGGTAAAGTTCTTCCAGTCGTAATTACCTACTACAACGATAAGTCTTTTAGCTTTGTCATTAAGACTCCTCCTGCAGCTGTACAGCTTATGGAAGTTGCTAAAGTTAAGGGCGGATCAGGTGAGCCAAACCGCAAGAAGGTTGGATCCGTAACTTGGGAGCAGGTAAGAGCTATCGCAGAAGATAAAATGCCAGACCTCAACTGTTTCACAGTAGAGAGTGCAATGAAGCTTATTGCAGGTACAGCTCGTAGTATGGGTATCACTGTAAAAGGGGACTTCCCTGGTAAATAATTTTAAACTTCAAAAGTAAAAATGAGTAAACTGACAAAAAATCAGAAATCAGTAGCTGAGAAGGTTGAAGCAGGGAAGGCATATTCATTGGAAGAGGCATCAAAGTTGGTAAAGGAAATTACTACAACAAAGTTTGACGCTTCGGTAGATGTTGATGTACGTCTCGGTGTTGACCCTCGTAAGGCTAACCAGATGGTTCGTGGCGTTGTGTCACTTCCACATGGTACTGGTAAGGTCACACGTGTGCTCTGTCTCTGTACACCTGATCAGGAGGCTGCCGCTAAGGAAGCTGGTGCTGATTACGTTGGTCTCGACGAATACGTTGAAAAGATCAAGGGCGGATGGACTGATATTGATGTTATTATCACTATGCCATCATGCATGGGTAAGTTAGGTCCTTTGGGTCGTGTACTCGGTCCTCGTGGATTGATGCCAAACCCAAAGAGTGGTACTGTGACTATGGATGTTGCTAAGGCAGTAAAGGATGTTAAGCAGGGTAAGATTGACTTTAAGGTTGATAAGGCTGGTATTATCCACACCTCAATCGGTAAGGTTAGTATGACTGCTGAGCAGATTTATGGTAACGCTAAGGAGTTTATCTCTACTGTTATCAAGCTGAAGCCTGCTGCTGCTAAAGGTACATATATCAAGAGTATCTTTATTTCAAGCACAATGAGTAAGGGTGTCAAGATTGATCCTAAATCAGTTGAATAACTCTAAAAGTTTTGTACAATGAAGAAAGAAGTAAAAGATACAATTATCGCTGAACTCGGTGAGAAGTTAAAGAACTATCCTCATTTCTATTTGGTTGATGTAACTGGATTGAATGCTGAGGCTACAAGTTCTCTTCGCCGTAAGTGTTTCAAGAGCGAAATCAATATGGTTGTTGTGAAGAATAACCTTCTTCACAAGGCTTTTGAAGCTTCAGATGTAGATTTTGAACCACTGTATGGTTCTTTGAAGGGTAATACAGCAGTTATGTTCACTCAGACTGCTAACGTACCAGCAAAGTTGTTGAAAGAGTATAAGAAGGAAGGTATTCCTGCTCTTAAAGCAGCTTACGCAGAGGAATCTCTGTTCGTTGGTGCTGACAAACTCGAAGAACTTTCAGCTCTCAAGAGCAAGAACGAGCTCATCGCAGATGTTGTGGCATTGCTGCAGTCTCCTGCAAAGAACGTTGTTTCTGCTCTCCAGTCAGGCGCTGGCACCATCCACGGTGTGCTTAAGACTTTAGGCGAGCGTCCTGAGTAAAAAATCTAATAAAGTCAAAAAGGTATATTATTTTTAGAACAAAAAATTAAAAATTTAGAATAAAATGGCAGACGTAAAAGCTATTGCAGAAGAGTTAGTAAATCTTACTGTTAAGGAAGTAAATGAGTTGGCAACTGTCCTCAAGGACGAGTATGGTATTGAGCCTGCAGCTGCAGCTGTTGCTGTTGCTGGTCCTGCTGCAGCTGCTGCAGGTGGCGCAGCTGAGGAGAAGACAGATTTTGATGTAGTTCTCGTTGACGCTGGTGCTAACAAGCTCAAGGTTGTTAAGGCTGTTAAGGAGGCTTGTGGTCTCGGTTTGAAAGAGGCTAAGGATCTCGTAGACGGTGCACCTTCTACTTTGAAGGAGGGCATGGCTAAGGCTGAGGCAGAGAACTTGAAGGCTGCTATTGAGGCTGAGGGTGCTAAGGTTGAGTTGAAGTAATTTTACTTCTCTCCCTTACATAAATAAAAATTATGGTTAGGATTTACCAAGTAGGTGAGTCCTAACCTTTTTGTGTCTTTTGACATATTTAGGGAACTTTTCCCTCTTTTAGTCCGCCGCTGGACTTTAAACATTTGAATATTTAATTTCAGTTATGGCATTAGAAAATAAACCCAGAGTAAATTTCGCCAGCGTTAAGAATCCGTATCCATATCCGGATTTCCTCGATGTGCAGTTGAAGTCTTTCCGTGACTTCCTACAGCTGGATACTCCGCCTGAGGAACGCAAGAATGACGGTTTGTATAAGGTGTTCGCAGAGAACTTCCCTATCACCGATACGCGTAATAATTTCGTCCTTGAGTTCCTGGATTACTATGTAGACCCACCAAGATATTCTATTGATGAGTGCTTGGAGCGTGGCTTGACGTATAGTGTACCTTTGAAGGCTAAAATGAAGCTGTATTGTACTGACCCAGATCATGAGGATTTCGGTGTATTCATTCAGGACGTGTTCTTGGGTACAATTCCTTACATGACCAGTAATGGTACTTTTGTTATCAATGGTGCTGAGCGTGTTGTTGTTTCTCAGTTGCACCGTTCTCCGGGTGTATTCTTTGGTCAGGGCGTGCATGCCAATGGTACGGTTCTTTACAGTGCACGTATCATTCCATTCAAAGGCTCATGGATTGAGTTTGCTACTGACATTAATAATGTCATGTATGCTTATATTGACCGTAAAAAGAAGTTGCCTGTAACCACAATGCTTCGTGCTATTGGTTACGAGTCAGACCGTGATATTCTTCAGATCTTTGATCTCTGCGAGGAGGTGAAGGTTAACAAGAAGAATATGAAGGCTGCTATTGGGCGTAAGCTTGCTGGTAACGTAATGAAGTCTTGGACAGAAGACTTTGTTGATGAGGATACTGGCGAGGTTGTATCTATTGAGCGTAACGAGGTTGTTGTTGAGCGTGAGACTGTCATCACAGATGAGATTGCAGATGTAATTCTTGATAGCTCAGTTTCAGCAATCTTACTCCATAAGGATGAAGAAGCTGCAAGCAAGTACTCTATCATTTTTAATACACTTGCTAAGGACCCGAGTCACTCGGAGATTGAAGCAGTAAATTATATTTATCGTCAGTTGCGTAATGCTGATGCAGCTGATGATGCAAGTGCACGTGAAGTATTCCAAAATTTATTCTTCTCGGACAAGCGTTATGACTTGGGTGAGGTAGGTCGTTACCGAATCAACAAAAAGTTGAATTTGGATACAGACATGGATGTACGTGTGCTGACAAAGGATGATATCATTGAGATTATAAAATATCTTATCAACCTCATTAATTCTAATGCAACGGTTGATGATATTGACCACTTGTCAAATCGTCGTGTTCGTACTGTTGGTGAGCAGTTAGCTAACCAGTTCTCTATCGGTCTTGCACGTATGAATCGTACTATCCGTGAGCGTATGAACGTTCGTGACAGCGAAGTGTTCCAACCAACGGATTTGATAAATGCAAAGACTATCTCAAGTGTCATCAACTCATTCTTTGGCACTAACCCATTGAGTCAGTTCATGGACCAGACCAACCCATTGGCGGAGGTAACTCATAAGCGTCGTCTTTCGGCTCTTGGTCCTGGTGGTCTTTCTCGTGAGCGTGCCGGTTTTGAGGTGCGTGACGTTCACTATACCCACTATGGTCGTCTTTGTCCTATTGAGTCTCCTGAAGGTCCTAACATTGGTTTGATTTCATCACTCTGTATGTATGCTAAGATTAATGATCTTGGCTTCATCGTTACCCCATATCGTGGTGTGCATGACGCTAAGGTTGATATGGACAATAAGGATGTTGTCTACTTGACTGCAGAGGAGGAAGAGGATAAGATTATCGGACAGGGTAATGCTCCATTGAATGCTGATGGTACATTTATTCGTGATTATGTTAAGTGTCGTCAGGATGCCGACTATCCTGTTGTTCCTCCTGCTGACGTCGATCTTATCGACGTATCTCCACAGCAGATTGCATCTGTTTCTGCAGGTCTGATTCCATTCTTGGAGCATGATGATGGTCACCGTGCGTTGATGGGATGTAACATGATGCGTCAGGCAGTTCCATTGCTTCATAATGATGCTCCAATCGTTGGTACTGGTCTTGAGAAGCAGGTATGTGAGGATTCACGTACAATGGTTACAGCTGAGGGTGATGGTGTTATCGAGTATGTTGATGCTACTACAATCCGTATTCTCTACGATCGTACAGATGATGAGGAGTTTGTAAGCTTTGAACCAGCTCTGAAAGAATATCGTATTCCGAAGTTCCGTCGTACTAACCAGAACATGGTTGTTGACCTTCGTCCTATCTGTGATAAGGGACAACGCGTGAAGAAGGGTGATATCCTTACAGAGGGTTATGCTACAGAGAACGGAGAGTTGGCATTGGGTCGTAACCTTGTTGTGGCTTACATGCCTTGGAAGGGTTACAACTATGAGGATGCTATCGTTATTTCTGAGCGCATGGTTCGTGAGGATGTATTGACCTCTGTTCATGTTGATGAGTACTCTCTTGAAGTTCGTGAAACGAAGCGTGGTGTTGAGGAGTTTACTGCTGATATTCCTAACGTAAGTGAGGAAGCTACGAAGGACCTTGACGATAATGGTATTATCCGTATTGGTGCTCGTGTTGAGCCAGGTGATATCATGATTGGTAAGATTTCTCCTAAGGGTGAAAGTGATCCTTCTCCAGAAGAGAAACTTCTCCGTGCTATCTTTGGTGATAAGGCAGGTGATGTTAAGGATTCTTCATTGAAGGCTAACCCATCATTGAGTGGTGTTGTAATCGATAAGAAACTCTTTAGCCGTGCTATCAAGACACGTGAGAGCAAGCGTCAAGATAAGAATATTCTCGCTAAGATTGACGAGGAGCAGGAGGCAAAAATCAATGATTTAAAGGACCTCTTGGTTGATAAGTTACTCGAGTTGACAGAGGATAAGGTATCAGAGGGTGTTAAGGATTACTCTGACGCTGAGATTATCACTAAGGGAAGCAAGTTCACTGTTGCAGCATTGAAGAACCTTGATTACGAGGGAATTCAATCTAATGGTTGGACTGATGATGAGCATACCAACCTCCTTATTCAGAAGTTGATTATGAACTTCATCCGCAAGTACAAGCAGATGGATGCTGAGATGAAGCGTAAGAAGTTTGCTATCACTATCGGTGATGAACTTCCATCAGGCGTATTGCAGATGGCTAAGGTTTACATCGCTAAGAAACGTAAGATTCAGGTGGGTGATAAACTTGCTGGTCGTCACGGTAACAAGGGTATTGTTTCTAAGGTTGTTCGTACAGAAGATATGCCATTCCTTGAGGATGGTAGCCCTGTAGACTTGGTATTGAACCCGATGGGTGTGCCTTCACGTATGAACCTTGGTCAGATTTTCGAGGCTATCCTCGGTGCTGCTGGTCGTAAGTTGGGTGTTAAGTTTGCTACACCTATCTTTGATGGTGCTAAGCTCTCTGACTTGAAGGAGTGGACAGATAAGGCAGGTTTGCCAAACCTCTGCTCAACCTATATCTATGATGGTGAGACAGGTGAGAAGTTCGACCAGCCAGCTACAGTGGGTATCACTTACTTCTTGAAGCTGGGTCACATGGTTGAGGATAAGATGCACGCTCGTAGCATCGGTCCATACTCATTGATTACACAGCAGCCACTTGGTGGTAAGGCACAGTTTGGTGGTCAGCGTTTCGGAGAGATGGAGGTCTGGGCTATTGAGGCCTTTGGTGCATCTCATGTTCTTCAGGAAATCTTGACAATCAAGTCTGATGATGTTGTTGGTCGTTCAAAGGCTTACGAGGCTATCGTTAAGGGTGAACCAATGCCAACTCCTGGTATTCCAGAGTCACTGAACGTGTTGTTACACGAGCTTCGTGGTCTCGGTCTGAGTGTCAAACTTGATTAATACGTACACCCCATAATAGAAGTAAAACATGGCTTTTAAGAAAGATAATAAAGTAAAGAGTAATTTCAGCAAGATTACTATCGGACTGGCTTCACCTGAGGAGATTCTTGAGAACTCTTTTGGTGAGGTAACCAAGCCAGAGACTATCAACTATCGTACCTATAAACCAGAACGTGATGGTTTGTTCTGTGAGCGTATCTTTGGTCCTACAAAGGATTATGAGTGTGCCTGCGGTAAGTACAAGCGTATCCGTTATAAAGGTATTGTCTGCGACCGTTGTGGTGTTGAGGTAACAGAAAAGAAAGTGCGTCGTGAACGTGCTGGACACATTGAGTTGGTTGTCCCTGTGGCTCATATCTGGTATTTCCGTAGTCTTCCTAACAAGATTGGTTACCTTCTCGGTATGCCAACAAAGAAGCTTGATGCTGTTATTTACTATGAGAAATATGTTGTCATCCAGCCGGGTGTCGTAGAAGGTATGAAGAATGCCGACACTGAAGAGGATTTGAATGGTTCTCATAAGTTCGACCTTCTTTCAGAGGAAGAGTATCTCGATATCCTTGACAATAAACTCCCTGAGGGTAATGAACGCTTGGACGATTCTGACCCAAGTAAGTTTATTGCTAAGATGGGTGCAGAGGCTATCTATGAACTCCTTAAAGGTATCGACTTGGATCGTTTAGCTGGCGAGTTGCGTGACCGTGCAACAACTGACTCAAGCCAACAGCGTAAGACTGAGGCTTTGAAGCGTTTGCAGGTTGTTGAAGGCTTCCGCCAGTCAATCGGTGTGAATAATCCTGAGTGGATGATTATGAAGATTATCCCTGTAACTCCACCAGAACTTCGTCCATTGGTACCATTGGATGGCGGTCGTTTTGCAACATCCGACCTCAACGACCTCTATCGTCGTGTTATCATCCGTAACAACCGTTTGAAGCGTTTGATGGAGATTAAGGCTCCTGAGGTTATTCTTCGTAATGAGAAACGTATGCTTCAAGAAGCTGTTGACTCACTCTTCGATAACAGCCGTAAGTCATCAGCTGTAAAGAGTGAGAGCAACCGTCCTTTGAAGTCACTCTCTGATTCTCTGAAGGGTAAGCAGGGTCGTTTCCGTCAGAACCTCCTCGGTAAGCGTGTTGACTATTCTGCGCGTTCAGTAATCGTCGTTGGTCCTGAGTTGAAGATGGGTGAGTGTGGTCTGCCTAAGTTGATGGCAGCAGAGCTTTATAAGCCATTCATTATCCGTAAGCTCATTGAGCGTGGTATCGTGAAGACGGTAAAGAGTGCTAAGAAGATTGTAGACCGCCGTGAACCCGTTATTTGGGATATCCTTGAGAATGTGATGAAGGGTCACCCAGTAATGTTAAACCGTGCTCCGACACTTCACCGTCTTGGTATTCAGGCTTTCCAACCTAAGTTGATAGAGGGTAAGGCTATCCAGTTGCACCCATTGGCATGTACTGCGTTCAATGCTGACTTCGATGGAGACCAGATGGCTGTTCACCTCCCATTGAGCAATGAGGCTATATTGGAGACACAGATTTTGATGCTTCAGAGCCATAACATTCTTAATCCTGCTAATGGTGCACCAATCACCGTTCCTTCACAGGATATGGTGCTCGGTCTCTACTATATCACTAAGATCCGCCCAGGTGCTAAGGGTGAAGGCCTTACTTTCTATGGTCCAGAGGAAGCAATCATTGCTTACAATGAGAAGAAATGTGACCTCCATTCACAGATTAAGGTAATCGTTGACGACCTCGTTGATGGAAAACTCCAGAAGCGTATGGTTGAAACCTCAGTTGGTCGTGTAATCGTTAATCAGATTATTCCAACCGAGATTGGCTTCTTCAATGGTATCATCTCAAAGAAGTCACTCCGTGGTCTTATCGCAGATGTAATTAAGGCTGTTGGTATGGCACGTGCTTGCGAATTCCTTGATGGTATCAAAAACCTTGGTTACCGTATGGCATACGTTGCTGGTCTTTCGTTCAACCTCGATGATATCATCGTCCCAGTTGAAAAGACTGATATCGTAGGCAAGGGTCAGAATGAGGTTGATCAAGTGAAGGCTAACTACGAAATGGGTTTCATCACTGATAAGGAGCGTTACAATCAGGTAATTGATGCGTGGACACACGTAAACAATAACCTTAAGCAGGCTGTTATGAAGCACATGACAGAGGCTGACCAAGGCTTCAACGCCGTATATATGATGCTTGACTCTGGTGCCCGTGGTTCTGCTGACCAGATTGCTCAGCTTGCTGGTATGCGTGGTCTTATGGCTAAGCCACAGAAGGCAGGTGCTGAAGGCGCTCAGATTATTGAGAACCCAATTATCTCTAACTTTAAGGAGGGTATGTCTGTGTTGGAGTACTTTATCGCTTCTCACGGTGCTCGTAAGGGTCTTGCCGATACGGCTATGAAGACTGCCGATGCTGGATACCTGACACGTCGTCTTGTTGACGTTTCTCATGACGTTATCATCAACGAGGAGGATTGTGGCTCACTCCGTGGGCTTGAGTGTCGTGCCTTGAAGAATGGTGATGAGACGATTGCAAGTCTTTACGAACGTATCTTAGGTCGTGTTTCTGTTCACGATGTTATCAATCCTTCTACAGGTGAAATTATTGTAGCAGCAGGTGAGGAAATCACAGAAGCTAAGGCACAGGCTATTGAGGATTCACCAATTGAGATGGTTGAAATTCGCTCTGTACTCACTTGTGAGAGCAAGAAGGGTGTATGTAAGAAGTGTTACGGACGTAACCTTGCTTCTGCACGCATGATACAGATGGGTGAAGCCGTTGGTGTCATCGCTGCACAGGCTATTGGTGAGCCAGGTACACAGCTTACGCTTCGTACGTTCCACGCCGGTGGTGTGGCTGGTAATGCTGCTGCTAATGCAACAATTACAGCAAAGAGCGATGCTAAGATTGAGTTTGATGAGCTTCGTACAGTACCATTCGTTGACGATGAGGAGAAGGAATGTCAGATGGTTGTTAGCCGTTTGGCTGAAATCCGCTTCATTGATCCTAACACTGGTATCGTACTCCTTACAGATAACGTTCCTTATGGTAGTTCGCTTTACTTCAAGTCAGGTGATACTGTTAAGAAGGGCGATTTGATTTGTAAGTGGGACCCATTCAACGCCGTTATTGTTAGTGAGTACGCTGGTATTCTTCGTCTGCATGATGTTATAGAGGGCGTTACTTACAAGGCTGAAACCGATGATGCTACTGGTCTTACAGAGCGTATCATTGTTGACTCACGCGATAAGACAAAACTTCCTACTGTTGATATCGTTAAGGTTGGTGCTAAGAAGGGTGCTGATGGTCTTTATGCTGCATCTGATATCCTCGGAACCTATAACCTCCCTGTGGGTGGTCACTTGGAGCAAATCCTCCAAGACGGTGCAGAAATCAAGACGGGTATGACACTCGTTAAGATTCCACGTTCTGTTGGTGGTGCTGGTGATATTACCGGTGGTCTTCCACGTGTAACTGAGCTCTTCGAGGCTCGTAACCCATCTAACCCAGCTGTCGTTTCTGAAATCGATGGTGAGGTCACAATGGGTAAGGTGAAACGTGGTAACCGCGAGATTATCGTGACTTCTAAGACTGGTGAGCAGCGCAAGTACCTCGTAAGCCTGTCTAAGCAGATTCTTGTACAGGAACATGATGCTGTTCGTGCTGGAACTCCATTGTCTGATGGTATTATCACTCCAGCTGACATCTTGTCTATCATGGGTCCAACAGCTGTTCAGGAATATATTGTTAATGAGGTTCAGGACGTATATCGTTTGCAGGGTGTGAAGATTAATGACAAGCACTTTGAGATTATCGTACGCCAGATGATGCGTAAGGTACGTATCGACGACCCAGGAGATACAACGTTCCTCGAGCAGGAGCTTATTGATAAGCTCGACTTCGCAGAGGAGAACGACCGTATCTGGGGTAAGAAGGTAGTTACTGATCCGGGTGATTCTGAGAACTGCTATAAGGGTCAGATTCTCTCTGTACGTAAGTTGCGCGATGAGAACTCAAGTCTTAAGCGTCGAGACCTCAAACTCGTCCAGGTGCGTGATGCCGTACAGGCAACTGCTACCCAGATTCTTCAGGGTATCACACGTGCTGCCCTCGGTACGAAGAGCTTCATGAGTGCTGCTTCCTTCCAGGAGACAACTAAGGTACTCAACGAGGCTGCTCTCCGTGGTAAGAGCGATAACCTTGAAGGCATGAAGGAGAATGTTATCTGTGGTCATCTCATTCCTGCCGGTACAGGTCTTCGCCAGTGGCAGAAGCTTGTTGTCGGTTCGCAAGAAGAGCACGAGCGCATGGAGGCTAATAAGAAGAATGTTCTTGACTTTGTTAAGAAAGAGGCAGAGGCTACACAGAAGTAATCCTTAGCCTTTCAAACATAAGATTAAAAGGGATTTGCAGTTACATTGCAGATCCCTTTTTAATTTTGTATATGATGGATGATGATAACTTGCATGTCTTAAAAGATAATGAAAGACCAAGACGTTATGATTAAAACTTTTATAGTTAGATTTTGGTAAATGATATTAATGTGTTATCTTTGCATAAGAAAAATAAAGTATTATCTAAATCATATTAATAAAATGGACAATAACAATCAGAATCAAGAGGGACAGCAGTTGCAGATTGATCTCTCACCAGAAGTCGCTAAAGGTGTTTATACAAACTTCCAGATAATTTCTCATTCAAGTTCAGAGTTTGTACTTGATTTTGCTACACTTCTACCAGGCGTACCAAAAGCAACCGTAACAAGTCGTGTTATTATTGCTCCTGAGCACGCTTTGCGTCTCCTTGCAGCTTTGCAGGACAACGTCGTTCGCTATGAGAAAGAGTTTGGTAAGATTGATCGTCATGAGCCAAATCAGGAACCACGCACAATCTCTCCATTCGGTCCTGGTAAGGTTGATGCATAAGCATCTCTTTAAAGAATAAATTATGAAGCCGTCCGAGCAATCGGGCGGCTTTCGTTTTTTTGATAATCTCGAGAGATATAGAATGTGCAGTTATCGAATTACTTGTATCCATAGCAATGGTAGGAAATCTGTTCGTCGACCATTTTGGCGTAATGGATTTAACCTCGAAAGGCATATTTATATTACGTGCCGTAAAACCCACAGGTCTTTAGCCTGTGGGGATGTAAGGCACTATCCTTGGTTTCTAATATATTCTCTAACTGTATTCGGATTGGCTTCTCCTATTGAACATACAAAGTAACCATCAGACCACAACGTTCTCTCTTTCCAAAAGTATTGTTTCAACGTATAGCTATGAAATTTCCAAGCGAAAATCGTACTCTCTTGTTTCAGCTTTCTTACTTATTGATGTAACAGAAAGGTTTGGAGGATAGCTGATAAGAAAATGTGCGTGATCTTTGTCTGTCTCCATTATGTCAATGTCAAAATCCGAATTGTCTGCAACAGATTGAAATATTGTCTTGATGTCATCATCAAACTTTCCGTACAATATCTTTCTTCTGTATTTGATGCAGAAAATAAGATGGCACTTCAGATAGTATTGTGTCTGTTTTTGTGATTATAATTTTCTTTCATGCCACAAATATACATGATTTTTTGGTGGTTTACAAAGTAATAATTATCTTTATAAACAATATGAGAAAGATTAATCGAACATACAAGTTCAGATTGTACCCGAACAAGGCACAAACCGATTTGCTGGCAAGACATTTCGGTTGCGCTCGGTTTGTGTACAATTACTTTCTCAATCAACGTAAAGAACAATATAGGCTTACTGGTAAAAGCGATAATTATTACGCACAAGCTAAAACTCTTACAGCATTGAAGAAGCAAGAAGCAACCGCATGGCTTAAAGAAGTAAATTCTCAAACCTTGCAGTTTGCTATCCGAAGTCTCGAAGTAGCCTATACAAATTTCTTTCAGAAGCGTACGAAATTCCCTAACTTCAAATCCAAGCATTCTAAGAACAGCTTTACCGTTCCTCAATTCGCTTCTATCGCTGATAACAGACTCTTCATACCCAAGTTCAAAGAAGGTATCAAGTGCCGCGTACATCGGGAAATAAAAGGAAAAATCGGGAAGATCACTATCTCCAAAACGCCGAGTGGAAAGTATTTTGTTTCTGTATTTACAGAAGAAGAATACGCAACACCACTTGAAAAGACTAATAAGTCGGTTGGTGTGGATATGGGATTGAAGGACTTGCTTATCACTTCCGAAGGAGAAACTTTCAAGAATAATAGATATACAAGAAAATACGAGCACAAACTTGCAAGGGCGCAGCGGAATCTTTCTCGTAAGAAGAAAGGCAGCAGAGGGTTTGAAAACCAAAAACTCAAAGTTGCCAGACTCCACGAAAAGATTTCCAACAGCCGTGCCGACTATCTGCATAAGTGCTCTATTTCTCTTGTACGGAGATATGATACCATCTGTATCGAAGACCTGAATGTTAAGGGTATGGAGAGAAATCATCACCTTGCTAAATCTATAACTGATGCAAGTTGGAGCAGTTTCGTTACTATGCTCACATATAAAGCTGATTGGAACGGCAAGAAGGTTGTGAAGATAGACAGATACTTCCCATCCTCGCAGACTTGTAACGTCTGTGGGTATGTCAACAAGCAGACAAAAGATTTGTCTGTTCGTGAGTGGGAATGCCCTGTTTGTCATACTCATCATAATCGTGATGTTAATGCAGCAATCAATATCCTTCGTTTCGGGTTAAATAATATATCGGCAGGAACTGTCGATTACACGGATGGAGAGGATGTAAGAGCCAATCTTTTGAAAGGCCGTTCCTCTGTGAAGTCCGAAGCCCATGAGTCTTTAGCTCATGGGTAGTTCACAAATAAAGATACCAACAAGAGGTGTGAAAGCAAGGCTTAGTCCTATAAATGTGAAGCACGATAGCCAGCCCCAATCTCTCCACTTTATGACAAAGGGCATAAGTACAAGTGTAATAATGAGATCTATAAATATCCACATAATAAGAATTGCTTTTGAAAGACAAAGATAAATAAAAATGCTGTAAAAACAAAGCGTTACAGATAATGATTTTGAAAAATTATTACATAATCTCGAATAAAACATCTACAAATAACGGCAAAAATATATGTAAAAGATAAGTTTGTAACCAATAGTAAATCAGTTAGTTATGATCCTGTGTAAGAAAAGGTGCTTAATTGGACTTCAAAAGGGCGTTAGTAAGACCTCTAAAGGGCATCTTTTGTAAGTCAATTAGGCGTCTTTTAGCAACCAAAAGAGCATGTATTGGTTTTGAGTTGTATGAAAATAGTTTACAAGTATTGGTTGATATGGGAATAAGTAGCCTCGCAGAAGACGGAAAGATATCAATAATAAAACAAAATGTCATGAGGCTCTATTGGTTGATTTGACTTTAATGGAAGAACCTAAAGAAAGTTCTGTTAGTAGTGTTATTTTGAGGTGGAAATCTAATAGGTTTAGAGTAAAACTTTTGTAGTTAGATTTGGACAAATAACTTTAATGTATTATCTTTGCGTAAAAGAAGAAAGTATTTATTGCTCCTGAGCACGCATTGCGTCTCCTTGCAGCTTTGCAGGACAATGTAGTACGCTACGAGAAAGAGTTTGGTAAGATGACCGCCACGAACCCAAAGAGCAGGGACCACGCATCATCGCTCCATTCGGCAATGGTAAGGTTGAAGCATAAGCAATCCCTTTAAGATTAAAATACCTGAAAGTCGCCTCCATATTGGGGGCGACTTTCTGTTTCAGAGGGGCTTGTAAGCATGTTACAAGGTCACTACTTTGATTAAGCTATTGTGCTTTTATGTATAAGTTTGTGTATTGGTAGTAAGCCTGCGCTTTGCGGATGAGTTCTTGATTCATCTGCTTTGTAGGTTGCTCTTCAAATGTACCATCGTGTAATGGACGAACGATGTATTGTCGTATATTGCGGACTGGAGATAAAACTGTTAGTCGGTTACCTTCAAGATACCCAAGATCTTGGTAAGTTGCCATGAATGCACGGGGATGATAGGTTGGTGCGAGGATGTCTTGTCCTGTGAAACTTACAGTGCAACGTAACTTGAGGAGAGAAAGTAGGGTAGGCATGACATCAATCTGCGAGCATATAGTTTCAATCTTTCTTGGTTGGAGAATAGCTGGCGCATAGATGAGGCATGGAATATGGTAGCGGTCTATAGGAAGTGATGTTTTCCCGGCACTGGATGCACAGTGATCAGCAATAACTACGAATACGGTATTCTGGAACCATGTTTTCTTTCGGGCGTCATTAATGAATTTACCGATTGCGTAGTCTGTATATTTCACGGCGGCTTCTCTTGTGTTAGGGTCACCGTCTACTTTAATTCTGCCACTGGGATAGGTGTAAGGGCGATGATTGCTCGTGGTCATAATCTGTGCGAAGAAAGGATGCTTCGACTGATAGTTCTTATCGAATACTTGTAAGCTCTTGTTGAAGATATCTTCATCACAGACACCCCAAATGTTTGCGAATGTTACTTGATTGTTCGGTATGTCCTTTCGGTCTATTACCTCGTAGCCATTATGACTGAAGAAGTCGCCCATGTTATCGAAATAACTATCTCCGCCATAGATGAATTGCGATTTGTACCCTAAGTGGGCAAGGATACGACCTATTGATAAGTTCCCCGTTCGGTTAGCCTTTCGCTTGATGATGCTTTCTCCTGCACTTGGTGGAATGCAAAGAGATAATGCTTCTAATCCTCTAACAGTTCTGTTTCCTGCTGCGTATAGACTGTCAAAGACAATACTCCCTTGCATGAGCTTGTCAAGTTGTGGGGTAAGGTTTTCTTTGTTTCCATATCGCGTAAGGAAATCAGCACTTAGGCTTTCAACTGTTATTAAGACGATGTTAGGGCGTTGTGAAGCAAGGGACTCTCCAATCGTCTTCTTTCCCTCCTTGTTAAGTCCACTTAGTTGACGATACTGAAACACACATTGTTGTTTGGGTAACATGGTATAGAACTTGTCATACTCTAACTTGTTACTTTGGAAAGCAATGACAAAGTCGCAGACTCCGTTTTGTTCAAGTTGGGTAACGTATTGATTGTTACTTTGTAGAGCATGGGTGCCTTGTAAGATAAAATATGAGCTTATTGCTAAGACCATATATACAGAAAGGTGTATAAGAAACTTCTTCGCATTGTAAAGATGAGTAACCTTTAGCTTGTAATGTCGCGATTGAAGGAAGATAATTGCAGCTGTTAAGAGTAATGTAATGCCAATCAACGGAACAATAGAATAAGACTCCATGATGTTCCCAATAACTTCGTGAGTGTAGACGAGATAGTCTACTGCAATGAAATTATATCTTACGCCAAACTCTCCCCAGAAGATATATTCTCCTACTGTGACGCAAAGTAATAAGAAAACATATACAGCCCAGGTTGTATAGAGGGAAACCTTACGCCATGTTTCTCTTGTTCTTGGAATGAAAAAGCGTATGGAGAAACTAAATAGTTTCCATCCGAGGAATATTCGTGCAATCTTTGGTGCGCCGCCTCCGTATTCGTGGAAGATGGTGTGGAAGAATAATACGTAGGCAAAGGCGATAGATAGTAGAAGTTCAATGATCCATCCTGTGATGCGATGATACTTAGCTTCATTTAGTCCAAGGTTTATAATCTGTAATGGTAAAGCAAGCAAAATTGCCATACAAATGTCTGTCACGAAGCCAACACTTAAGAATCTGATTATCTCCCAGAATGAAAAAGAAGAATCTTCGGGGACATTCCACATTAAGATAATTCTTAGGATGAATCCAATGAGTAGATACAGTTTTAAGAATCGTGTTCCAATGAAATTAATAGGATTCTTGGTAATTACATTTGTTCTTTTGTCCATCGTTTGCTTATTTTTCGGCAAAGTTAATAAATATAGATGAGGTCCAGACATATTTTAGGCAGTAATTGCGCTCGCATGTTTGAGAATGTTAGATCCTTAGAATGATAAATGTGATTCTATTTGTCAATGGTGTTTCTTTGTTTTTAGATAAGGTTTAGCTTAATTAAAAAAAAGAGGCTATCTACTTTCGAAGTATTTGCTTACTTTTGCATTCAAAATTAAATCTCAAAGGGTATTATTGTATTTTCTAAAGTTTCCCACCCCTCTATTTCATGGCTATTTTAGCCAAATTGCTTTGTGAATACCCATGGACGTGAGCCGTTAACACTTGCTTAAAAATGTTTACAGCGGTTGTGAGCTTTTCTTGATGCCTATCTTCCAATGCTTTGACCATAATCTCAAAGTTATTCCGCATTTCTGAGTCGGTGACTATTAACTGCCCTATCTCACTAACGGAGAACCCAAGAATGTCACAAAGAGCAGCAAGCAATCTTTCTATGCACTTCGGCATTTTAAGCCAACTTTTTGAGGGTGGAAAACTTTAGTTATTGATAATCAACAATAGCTCATACGCCTTATCGCTGAATAGTTATTTGCGATATGCTACTATCACTTATAATTATCCTCCAACAACTTTTCCAAGTCCGAAGCCTTATAGAGTATCTTCCCTGCAAATTGCGTGTAAGTAATAATATACAACAAGCGTCTACGCATTTTACGGATAATGCCTTAAATTTAATGCGTCTCATAGAAAAAAGTGAATAAAAGTTTGTGCGTATTAGGTAAAATACTTACCTTTGCATCGTTTATGACTCAAAAGTAGGTGACTGACATTGTAAATTCTTAATGAAAACTATTCGTTATGTTTTTAAGAATAATATAATGTGCCATTGGACGTATGCAACTATATATTAAATTAAATATTAATCACATTTTAATTAAAAGCATGGTGAAAATTAAACTTTTATTATTGGCATTGCTATTTGCGGCAATACCTAATTTCCTTTGGGCGTATACAAAGGACAAGGTTGTCACGTTTGAAGGACTCAGCTACAAAGTCCTGGAAGAAGATGGTCCTGACAAAGATCCTAAATTGATGTTTGTTGGCACAACGAAAACTGGACATGTGGAAATTCCTGCTATAGTAAAAGATGGTAAGGGAATAACTTTCAAGGTTACAGAGATTGGACAAGAGACTGATTATAACTGTAAGAATGTTACGTCAGTTAAAATGCCCGAATCAATAGTGAAGATTAATGATGGCAGTTTTGCTGAGTCTACAATTACGCGAATTGATATTCCTAAGAATGTAGCTGAAATCGAAACAAATGCATGGATAAGGTTATCAAAAAATCCAGAGTGCCATGTTGCTTTAGAGAACCCTAATTTTGAATCAGATCAAAATGGAGTACTCTACACAAAAGGTAAGACAGAGTTGCGCACTGTTCCAAGTAACATTATGAGCAAGGTGGGCGGTGATACTTATACCGTAAATACAACTGTAACGTATATAACCAAAGCTGCTTTTCGCGATTCTGAAAATCTGAAAAAAATTAAATTACCTACAACCTTAGAAAAAGTGGATGATTTCTGGCCTACTATTGCTTCAACACGTACGTTAGAGGCGTTTGTTATGGATGGTGTTGGTACAAAATACCAAGTAGTAGATGGAGTTCTTTTCACCAAGGGACCTAATGGACCTAATAGATTGATTCGTTATCCACACGCAAAGGATCAGGCAAAATATACAGTTCCTGCAGGAGTTGCAGAAATTGCTGGTAATGGCTTTAGTGGAACTCCTTCCCTAACTGATATCAATTTAAATGAAGTGACAAAAGTGGAAGTCTCAGCTATTGCAAACCTTCCAAACCTAAAGAAGATTACTCTTCCTAAGAATCTTAGGAAGGACGGATTAGTCAAGGGTGCTTTCGAGAACTGTCCTAAACTTGAGGCTTACGATGTTGCACCTGGTAATCCCGATTTTTCTGCAGAAGATGGTGTTCTCTTCTCAGCTGATAAAAAAACACTTTATTTTTATCCGATTGGAAAGCAGGATCGGTCTTATACAATCCCTAATACGGTTGAGGAAATTGCAGATAAGGCATTTCAGGGCGCAAAGTGGATAACCTCTCTGGTGATTCCAACTAACGTCAAGAGAATCAAGGGTGAAGCTTTCCGTCAGAATTACAATCTTAGCTCAGTTGAATTCAAAGAACCTTCCAACCTGACGGAACTTGGAAATTATGCATTCTGGACTTGCCCTAAACTGAAAGAGGTAACCTTGCCTTCTTCTATTGATAAAATAGGTAAATCGTTTGTGAATTGTGATATTTTGGAGACGATTAATGTTCCAAATGGTTCGAAAATAGAAACTATTGAAGCAGATGCTTTTAAAACCAACAAGAATCTGAAGAACTTCAATTTTAAAGGAACTTGCCTTCTGAAAACAATCAAGGCAAATGCATTCCAAGATCTTGAGAATTTTGAAACATTCAATTTCCCTAAAACGGTAACAAATATCGAACGCAACGCTTTCACTGGTTGCAAGAATATGAAGACCGTAAAATTCGATGAGAATGCTGATATTGAAAAAATTGGAGAAGGTGCTTTTGCTGACTGTGGTTTAACAACTATTAGTCTCCCTGAGAAGGTTAAAGAAATCGAAAAAGAGGCTTTCCTTAAGTGTAAGGCTCTTGAGGTAATCAATATTAAAAAATATACCACCCGCATTGACCCAGAAGCATTTAAATACTGTGATAACCTCACAGATATTAATATAGATAAAGAAAATACAGTATACTCAAGTATAGATGGTTACTTGCTTTCCCCAGACAAGAAGACTCTTATCCTCTTCCCTCCGGGCAAAGCAAACAGCAAGTTTACCTTGCTCCCTCCATCTATTGAGAAGATTGGCGACAACTCTTTCTTAAATTGTGAGAAGCTGACTAACGTGACCATCCCTAACAAGGTGAAAGAAATTGGTCGACGTGCTTTCGGTCTCTGTAAGAACTTGAATACTATCACTTTCCTCTGCGACGAGATGATTAATCCAAACATGATTAATCAAGCTGAAAATAACATGTCATTCGATGATGGTACTCAGGCTGATGATATGTTTAAGAACATAACTATCAACGTTCGTAAGGAACTTTATGATCGCTATAACAGCACTCCTTTCTACAAGAAGTTCAAGGGTATCAAGAAATCTTTCGAGGTTGATAGAGAGGAATACATTGCGATGTCTGAAAAGAGTGTGAATATGCTCAAAACTAAACGTGAGGATCATACCTTTGTACTTCCTACAGAAATCGAGCACGAGGGTAAGAAGTATGAAGTAAACTTGATTGGTGATTATGCTTTTGAAGGCGTAAACAATAAAATTAAGGAAGTTGTTGTTAAGAAGAATGTAGAGTACATCGGTGCTAAGGCTTTCGTTACAAACAAGGACAAGAATAACCTTCAAAGTACTGTTGAGAGTGTGTTCTTCATTGAGAGCGAACCTACTGCAAAGATGTTGAGTACTACTCGCTTTGAACTCGATGAAACTAAAGAGAACTATAACGAGTTTGCACCTACAACTAAGGTATATGTAAAGAAGACTGCTCTCCCAAAATATACAGAGAAATGGGATAAGAAGGTTTATGACCGTGATATCCATAAATTCAAAGAGAGTGAATTCAACTTCATCAGTCAGATTGACTATAAGATTCCTGCTAAGAACTTCATCACAAATAAGTACGGAACATTTGCACGTGAGTTTGATACAGACTTCAGTGCTTACAAGGCAGAGAAGAACAACACCGATATTGCAGCTTTTGTTTCTAAGAGAACAGATATAAAGATTGGTAAGGGTGACTATGGTATTTCTACATATCACGTAGGTATGACAAGTGTCGACGTTAACGGTGGTGTAAGGGGTAACTATGGTTATGTACCTGCTGAAACAGGCGTATTGCTGAAGGTTCTTGACAAAGAGGCTACACCAGACGACTTCTTCTATACTATCGGTGAGAAAGATGATGTAAAATACACCATAACTGGTAACATCATGCGTGGTATTACTGTAAATTCACGCAGTGTGTCACCTACTGAGGATGGCGGTCCTGTTTATGTGATTACAAAGAAAAAGGTATCTTTGAAAAGCTTACTCGAACAGTTGAACTGTTCCCAATCCATAAGGCTTACGCTTTAATCGGTAGCGTACCTGCAGGAGCAAAAGTTATGTTCTCATTCTCTGACGAAGACTCATCAACAACAGGTATCATGTCTGTTGATGCAGAGAAGCCAGCTGATAATGTTTACTATAACCTCAATGGTCAGCGTGTAACGACACCACAGCGTGGCATCTTTATCCAGAACGGTCGCAAGGTAATTGTTAAATAACAACAAAGGAATTATGGAAAAAAGAAATATATTATCCCAGTAACAGAGGCTGCTCGCATGAAGAACGAACACCTCATGCTGATTGCCAGTCCTGGTGTAGGTGGAGACTACAATTCAGGTGATGAGATTGGAGCAAAGGAAAACAACATGTTTGACGAAGAAACAGCTAATGAGTGGCCAAAACATAGCGTTTGGGAAGATTAACCCATAGCTATATAATAATAAATTACGCGGAACGATAGGTTATCTATACGTTCCGCGTTTTTTTGTACGCTCGGCATGAGCATTGTCTAACGGGTGTAAGTCCCGAGTAAGCCCTAATAGCGAGAATTACATAGCCAACGACAAGGGTGTTCATCGTGAGGTGAAATCTGAATGAAGTCGGCGGCAAACATCTGACCTAACGGACAGAAACTTCATATAAGGCATATGACCGTGGATGAGATTGCTAAACAAATCAAAGTCCCATAGCTATTCGGAACGGTTGGTGGAGTTTCCTTGAGCGAAGCGAAAAAATGAAGTAGGTATAAGATGGAAAGACAATGCCCTTATCCGAGGAGGTCTCACGGACATGACGATTCATTTCCTTAACGTAATTCATGAAGCAAAACTTGTCGTGAGAAGTCAGCAGATGTCATAGTACCTAAGGCACGTGTGTCTATGGGAAGGGACTGAATCGGGCAGTGCAATAGTAAATGACTAAAGTTTCCCACCCTCAAAAAGTTGGCTTAAAATAACAGTTTCTCAATAATTATTGGTAACTTTGTGGTGCTTTATTACATTGATTATCAATAAATTAAAGAATAACTGTTATGGATGAAAAATTAGACAATTTAAGCGAGATATCCAAGCTTTTGAGTGTTAAAAGTAAGATGAGCAGCGATATTCTCTCACTTTTTATTTTATTCTCTTGCATCTCTCAAAAAAAGACTATATTTGCAATATAAAAAAATATAGGAGGACAAGTAATGAATACAAATAATACCACAACAAGCACATTCTTCTTGGAAATACCCAAGGCTGATACATTGTTATTAAAGTCGCTCGTAAAGCGTATGGGGTGGACGGTACATAAAACTACAACTGAGTACACCGCTTATGAACAGGCACTTAATGACAAGGAACAAGGTCGTGTCAATGAGTATGTCAGTGCAGATGAGCTGTTTTCCAAATTAGGCATTTGATGGCATATAAACTCTTGACAACATACCAGTTTGAGAAAGACCTCAAACGATGCAAGAAACGTGGGCTCCTAATGGATAAACTCAAAGAGGTTATCAACGAATTGGTAACTAACGGTAGAGTTCCTGCCCAATTTAGACCTCACTTGTTACTAATATAATGTATAAATACTTTGTTTTGGTAAAATTATATATATAAGACCGTTCTTTCTATATTAAAAGACATGAATAGAAATAGTCCTGTTCGGATAAGATGGATAATTGATTTTGTATAGATAAAGAGGTCTTATTTTGGACTCAATAGCGTGCAAATGTGGTTAGTGTCAGTGTTAAACAATATGTAAAAAGTTATTTATTGTTAATGAATAGCGTTTGGTAGATTATTCTTTTTCTTATTATTAGGTCATTTAAGGGAATATTTGTACCTTTGCAACCCGAAACGACAGAGTGAATTACATCGTTTTTAGTGCATATCACTTGTGTTTGTAATGGATTGAAAATAAATAAAATAAATATATAACAATAAAAAGTAAAATTATGCCTACTATTTCACAATTAGTAAGAAAAGGCAGAAAGGACATCGTAGACAAGAGCAAGTCTCCGGCTTTGGACAATTGTCCACAGCGTCGTGGCGTTTGTGTTCGTGTTTACACTACAACTCCTAAGAAGCCTAATTCGGCAATGCGTAAGGTTGCCCGTGTTCGTTTGACCAACCAGAAGGAAGTAAACTCTTACATCCCAGGAGAGGGTCACAACTTGCAGGAGCACAGTATTGTTCTCGTTCGTGGTGGTCGTGTTAAGGACCTTCCTGGTGTACGTTATCACATCGTTCGTGGTACTCTTGATACCGCAGGTGTTGCCAATCGCACACAGCGTCGTTCTAAGTACGGTGCTAAGCGTCCAAAGGCAGCTAAGAAGTAATATCTGCGTTGCCTAAAGGCAGCAAAAGAAACTTCAATCCATAAAGCCGAGGTGCAACGGCCGGTGATGGTCGATGCTCCAAGGCACTTTAAAAGAAGAAACTAAAAACAAACAGTTTTGCTGGAGATTTGTAATCACAAAGGTTGAGTAAATGCCCAAGAGAGGGTGTTGAAGAACGAAAGACGACAGCCTCCGCAGAATTAAAGTTTAAAATTAAAAATGAGAAAAGCAAAACCAAAGAAGCGTGTAATCCTTCCAGATCCAAAGTTCAATGATCAGAAGGTGTCAAAGTTCGTAAATCACTTGATGTATGATGGTAAGAAGAATACCTCATACGAAATCTTCTACGCAGCCCTTGATATTGTAGGCGGTAAGTTGAAGGATGAAGAGAAGTCTCCACTTGAGGTGTGGAAGCAGGCTCTCGATAACATCACTCCACAGGTAGAGGTTAAGAGCCGCCGTATTGGTGGTGCTACATTCCAGGTACCAACAGAGATTCGCCCTGATCGTAAGGAGAGTGTTTCAATGAAGAATATGATTGCCTTTGCACGTAAGCGTGGTGGTAAGAGCATGGCTGATAAGCTTGCTTCTGAGATTATGGACGCTTTCAATAACCAAGGTGGTGCTTACAAGCGTAAGGAAGATATGCACCGCATGGCTGAGGCTAACCGTGCATTTGCTCACTTCAGATTCTAATCAAGTTATTATAATAAGGTAAAAGGAAATGGCAAATCACGATTTACATTTGACTCGTAATATCGGTATTATGGCACACATCGATGCCGGTAAGACGACCACATCTGAACGTATTCTTTTTTATACAGGTAAGACTCATAAGATTGGTGAGGTACATGATGGTGCTGCTACTATGGACTGGATGGCACAGGAGCAGGAGCGTGGTATCACAATTACATCTGCTGCTACAACATGTAACTGGAACTACCTTGGAAAGTCTTATAAGATTAACTTGATTGATACTCCGGGACACGTTGACTTTACTGCTGAGGTAGAGCGTTCACTCCGTGTTCTTGATGGTGCTGTTGCTACTTATTCTGCTGCTGATGGTGTACAGCCACAGTCAGAGACTGTTTGGCGTCAGGCTGACAAGTACAACGTTCCACGTATTGGTTATGTAAACAAGATGGACCGTTCTGGTGCTGACTTCTACGAGACTGTACAGCAGATGAAGGACATCCTTGGTGCTAACCCTATTGCTATTCAGATTCCAATTGGTGCAGAGGAGAACTTCAAGGGTGTTGTTGACCTTATCAAGATGAAGGCTATCTTGTGGCACGATGAGACAATGGGTGCTCAATATGATGTTGAGGAGATCCCAGCTGACCTCGCTGATGAGGCTGCTGAGTGGCGTGAGAAGCTCCTTGAGGGTGCAGCAAACTACGACGATGAGTTGATGGAGATGTACCTTGAAGGTCAGGATATTCCTGAGGACAAGCTGATTGCTGCAATTCGTAAGGGTTGTATCTCTATGGAGTGCTGTCCAATGCTTCTCGGTTCTTCATATAAGAACAAGGGTGTACAACCACTTCTCGACTATGTTTGTGCTTTCTTGCCTTCTCCATTGGATACACCAGCTATCGTTGGTACAAACCCAGAGACTGATGAGGAAGAGGAGCGTAAGCCAAGTGAGAATGAGCCTACAGCTGCTTTGGCATTTAAGATTGCTACTGACCCATTCATGGGACGTTTGGTATTCTTCCGTGTCTACTCAGGTAAGGTTGTTGCTGGTTCTTACGTATTCAATACACGTTCTGGTAAGAAGGAGCGTATTAGCCGTCTGTTCCAGATGAACTCTAATAAGGAAATCCCTATGGAGTCAATCGATGCAGGTGATATTGGTGCTGGTGTAGGTTTCAAGGATATTCGTACTGGTGATACGCTCTGTGATGAGAAAGCTCCAATTATCCTCGAGTCTATCACTTTCCCTGATACTGTGATTTCTATCGCAGTTGAGCCAAAGAGCCAGGCTGACGTTGCTAAGCTTGATAATGGTCTTGCTAAGCTCGC
Source organism: Prevotella melaninogenica (assembly GCF_018128065.1). NCBI lineage: Bacteria > Pseudomonadati > Bacteroidota > Bacteroidia > Bacteroidales > Prevotellaceae > Prevotella > Prevotella melaninogenica. The sequence goes on from NZ_CP072359.1 coordinate 851,692, forward strand.
TGAGGAAGACCCAACTTTCACCGTTCGTACCGATGAGCAGAGTGGTCAGACCATTATCTCTGGTATGGGTGAGCTTCACCTTGATATTATTATCGACCGTCTGAAGCGCGAGTTCAAGGTTGAGTGTAACCAGGGTAAGCCACAGGTTAACTACAAGGAGGCTATTACCAAGGCAGCTCAGAGCCGTGAGACTTATAAGAAGCAGTCTGGTGGTCGTGGTAAGTTCGCTTGTATTGACGTAACTATCGAGCCTAAGGACGAGGATTACGAGGAGGGCGACTTGCAGTTTATTAACGTTGTTAAGGGTGGTAACGTGCCTAAGGAGTTCATCCCAGCAGTAGAGAAGGGCTTCAAGGATTGTCTTGGCAACGGTGTACTCGGTGGCTTCCCAATGACAGGTCTTAAGGTTACTTTGACTGATGGTTCTTTCCACCCAGTTGACTCTGACCAGTTGTCATTTGAGCTCGTAGCTCATCAGGCGTTTAAGGTTCTTTGTCCTAAGGCAGGTCCTGTTCTTATGGAGCCTATCATGAAGGTAGAGGTTGTTACTCCAGAGGAGAACATGGGTGATGTTATCGGTGACTTGAACAAGCGTCGTGGTCTTGTACAGGGTATGGATGAGGCTCGTAGCGGTGCTCGTATCGTTAAGGCTATGGTTCCATTGGCAGAGATGTTTGGTTATGTAACAGCTCTTCGTACAATTACTTCTGGTCGTGCTACTTCTTCTATGGAGTATGATCACCACTCACCAGTATCAAGTTCTCTCGCTAAGGAGATTCTTGATGAGTTGAAGGGTAATTCAGACCTCGTTAAGTAAATAAAAGAAGGTTCTGCTCTCTCATAGCGAATGACTCTTATGAGAGAGCACCCTTTATGTATATTCAATAATAATTAAAAATTAAACATGAGTCAGAAGATTCGTATTAAGCTGAAGTCTTACGACCACCAGTTGGTTGACAAGTCAGCAGAGAAGATTGTGAAGGCTGTTAAGGCTACTGGCGCTATCGTTAGCGGTCCTATTCCATTGCCAACACACAAGCGTATTTACACTGTAAACCGCTCTACATTCGTTAATAAGAAGTCACGTGAGCAGTTTCAGCTCTCAGATTTCAAGCGTCTCATCGATATTTATAGCTCTACAGCAAAGACTGTTGACGCATTGATGAAGCTTGAGTTGCCTTCAGGTGTAGAGGTTGAAATCAAGGTGTAGTCAGCTGTTGACAAATAAGAAAGAAATTAATACAAAAAGCATTTACATTCATTTTAAAATCATTAATTGAAATGCCAGGATTATTAGGAAAGAAAATCGGAATGACATCCGTTTTCAGTGCCGACGGTAAGAATGTACCGTGCACTGTTATCGAAGCTGGTCCTTGTGTTGTAACCCAGGTTAAAACTGTTGAAAAGGATGGTTACAAGGCTGTTCAGTTAGGTTTCGGCGAGGCTAAGGAGAAGAGAACTTCAAAGCCACAGCAGGGACACTTTAAGAAAGCCGGCACAACACCAAAGAAGCACTTGGCCGAGTTCAAGTTTGACGAGGAGTATAACCTCGGTGACACTATTACTGTTGAATTGTTCAACGATACTAAGTTTGTAGACGTTGTAGGTACATCTAAGGGTAAAGGTTTCCAGGGTGTTGTTAAGCGTCACGGATTTGGTGGTGTAGGTCAGTCTACTCACGGTCAGGACGACCGCGCTCGTAAGCCGGGTTCTATCGGTGCTTGTTCTTACCCAGCTAAAGTTTTCAAGGGCATGCGCATGGGCGGCCAGATGGGAGGCGACAGAGTAACAACTCAGAATCTTCAGGTGTTAAAGGTTATTCCAGAGCACAATCTTATCCTTGTTAAGGGTAGTGTTGCTGGATGTAATGGTTCAACCGTAATAATTAAGAAGTAATGGATATTAACGTATTAGATATCAAAGGTCAGGAGACCGGCCGTAAGGTAACTCTTAACGAGAATATCTTCGGTATTGAGCCAAACGATCACGTCCTCTATCTCGCAGTTAAGCAGTATCTCGCTGATCAGCGTCAGGGTACAGCTAAGTCAAAGGAAAGAAGTGAGCACGCTGGTTCTACTCGTAAGTTGGGTCGTCAGAAGGGCGGCGGCGGTGCTCGTCGTGGTGATATCAATTCGCCAGTCCTCGTAGGTGGTGGTCGTGTTTTCGGTCCAAAACCACGTGATTACAGCTTCAAGCTGAATAAGAAGGTTAAGGTGCTTGCTCGTAAGTCTGCATTGGCTTATAAGGCACAGGATAATGCTATCGTAGTCGTTGAAGATTTCAATCTTGACGCTCCTAAGACTAAAGATTTCGTAAACATTGCAAAAAATCTTAAAGTTGATAGCAAGAAAGTCCTTCTCGTTTTGCCAGAAGTAGAGAAAAACGTATATTTGTCAGTTCGTAATCTACAGAAGGCTGAGGTTATGACTGCTTCACAGGTAAATTCATACAAAGTTTTGAATGCTGATGTAGTAGTTATTACTGAGAACTCTCTGAAGGTTATTGACGAAATCTTAACCAAGTAATAATTAGGAGACAAGAAGAATTATGGGATTTATTATTAAACCAGTGGTCACTGAGAAGATGGCCAAGTTGACAGAAAAGTCTTCTGAGGATAAGGTTGTAAAGCACAAGGGTGAGAAGAGAACTATTTTGGCTCAGCCAAAGTATGGTTTTATTGTTAAGCCTGAGGCCAACAAACTTGAGATTAAGAAAGAAGTTGAGGCTTTGTACAACGTTACAGTAGTAGATGTGAATACGATTCGTTACGCTGGTAAGCGTCAGGCACGTTATACTAAGGCGGGTCTCGTGAAGGGACAGAAGAACGCATTCAAGAAGGCTATCGTCACATTGAAGAATGGCGATTCAATTGATTTTTATAGCAATATTTAAATAAAAATGGCAGTACGTAAATTAAACCCGGTTACACCGGGACAAAGACACAAGGTTATTGGCACGTTCGAGGATATTACTGCATCCGTGCCAGAGAAGTCTCTCGTTTACGGTAAACGTTCTACCGGTGGTCGAAACAACACCGGTAAGATGACTGTCCGCTACATGGGCGGTGGTCATAAGAAGAAGTATCGTCTTATCGACTTCAAGCGAGAGAAAGATGGTGTTCCAGCTGTAGTGAAGACAATCGAATATGATCCTAACAGATCAGCTCGCATTGCACTGTTATACTATGCTGATGGTGAAAAACGTTACATTATTGCTCCTAACGGACTGCAAGTTGGTGCAACACTGATGTCAGGTGCTGAGGCAGCACCTGAGGTTGGTAATGCACTTCCTTTGGCTAACATTCCTGTTGGTACTGTAATTCACAACATTGAGTTACGTCCAGGTCAGGGTGCATTGCTCGTTCGTTCGGCTGGTAACTTTGCTCAGCTTACTTCTCGTGAAGGCAGTTATTGTGTTATCAAGCTCCCTTCTGGTGAAACACGCCAGATTTTGTCAGCTTGTAAGGCAACTGTTGGTAGTGTAGGTAATTCTGACCATGCTCTTGAGCAGTCTGGTAAGGCTGGTCGCTCTCGCTGGTTGGGACGTCGTCCTCACAACCGTGGTGTTGTTATGAACCCTGTTGATCACCCAATGGGTGGTGGTGAAGGTCGCCAGTCTGGTGGTCATCCACGTTCTCGCAAGGGCTTGTACGCTAAGGGTCTCAAGACTCGTGCACCTAAGAAGCTTTCAAACAAGTACATTATTGAGAGAGCTAACAAGAAGTAATCAAAGTAATTAAGAGTAAATTATGAGTCGTTCATTAAAAAAAGGTCCATACATCAACGTATCACTCGAGAAGAAGATTCTTGCTATGAATGAGAGTGGTAAGCAGAATGTAATTAAGACATGGGCCAGAGCATCAATGATTTCCCCTGATTTTGTGGGTCACACTGTTGCAGTTCATAACGGAAATAAATTTATCCCTGTTTACATTACTGAGAATATGGTAGGTCATAAGCTCGGAGAGTTCAGTCCTACACGCCGTTTCGGTGGTCACTCTGGTAATAATAAGAGGTAAGCAGGTCGTAATCCATTTAGAAAATAGAATAATATAATGGGAGCAAGAAAACGTATAAAGGCTGAAGCTCGTAAAGAAGCTTTGAGAAGCCAGTATTTTGCAAAGCTCAAGGACTGTCCTTCTTCTCCACGCAAGATGCGCTATGTTGTAGACATGGTTCGTGGTATGGAGGTCAATCGTGCCCTTGGCGTACTAAGATTCTCCAAGAAAGCAGCTGCTCAGAACGTTGAGAAACTTCTGCGTTCAGCTATCAACAACTGGGAGACAAAGAATGACCGCAAGGCTGAAGACGGTGAACTTTATATCTCTAAGATCTTCGTTGATGAAGGCGTTACAATGAAGCGCATGCGTCCTGCACCACAGGGCCGTGGCTACAGAATCCGCAAACGTTCTAACCACGTCACTCTCTTCGTTAATTCAAAGGATGACGCTAATAATGATGATAAATAAATAGTAGAATGGGACAGAAAGTTAATCCAATTAGCAACCGTCTTGGTATCATCCGCGGTTGGGAGTCAAATTGGTTCGGTGGCAAAAACTTCGGGGATAATCTCGTAGAGGATCGCAAGATTCGTACTTACCTGAACAAGCGTTTGGAAAAAGCAAGCGTTTCCCGTATTGTCATTGAGCGCACATTGAAGCTCGTCACCATTACTATTTGCACCGCTCGTCCGGGTATCGTTATCGGCAAAGGTGGTCAGGATGTTGATAAGCTTAAAGAAGAGTTGAAGAACCTTTTCAAGAAGGAAGTTCAGATTAATATCTTCGAGGTTAAGAAACCTGAACTTGATGCCAACATCGTTGGTAACAATATCGCTCGCCAGGTAGAAGGTAAGATTGCTTACCGTCGTGCTATCAAGATGGCAATTGCCAACACTATGCGTGCTGGTGCTGAGGGTATCAAAGTTCAAATTACAGGTCGTCTGAACGGTGCCGAAATGGCTCGTAAGGAAATGTTTAAGGAGGGTCGTACTCCTCTGCATACATTCCGTGCAGACATCGATTATTGTCAGACAGAAGCCCTTACAAAGGTTGGTCTGCTGGGTATCAAGGTATGGATTTGCCGTGGTGAAGTTTACAACAAGGTAGACCTCACACCTAACTTTACTCAGGAGAAGAACAATGGCCGTTCTAACAATGGTGGCCGTTCTGGAAGAGGTAATCGTAGAAGAAACAATAACCGTTAAAAGAAGAAGCTATCATGTTACAGCCAAAAAGAGTAAAATATAGAAGACCTCAAGACGGACGTGGCAATAAAGGCAACGCCCACAGAGGTACACAGCTGGCTTTCGGCTCATTCGGCATCAAGACACTTGAGGCTAAGTGGATCGACAGCCGTCAGATTGAGGCCGCTCGTATAGCCGTAAACCGCTATATGAACCGTCAGGGCCAGGTCTGGATTCGCATCTTCCCTGATAAGCCAATCACACGTAAGCCTGCCGATGTTCGTATGGGTAAGGGTAAGGGTGATCCAGCAGGATGGGTTGCACCAGTTACCCCAGGTCGTGTTCTCTTTGAAGTAGAGGGCGTAAGCTTTGATATTGCAAAGGAGGCTCTTCGCCTCGCTGCACAGAAGCTGCCTGTTAAGACAAAGTTTATTGTTAGACGTGATTTCGATAAAAACGCTTAAGAAAGATGAAGATTAAAGAAGTAAAAGAACTCGAAACCAAGGATTTGGTTGAGAAAATAGAGAATGCTGAGGCAGCTCTCGCAAAGATGAAGCTGAATCATCATATTACTCCGCTTGAGAATCCATCTCAGATTAAGGCCGCTCGTCGTGACATTGCACGTATGAAAACAGAACTTTCTCAGAGAGAACTTAATAAATAACAATGGTCCAGATGGAAACAAGAAATTTAAGAAAAGTAAGACAGGGTGTCGTTATCAGCAACAAAATGGATAAAACCATCGTTATTGCAGCTAAGTTCAAGGAGAAGCACCCTATTTATGGTAAGTTTGTCCAAAAGACAAAGAAGTACCATGCTCATGACGAGAAGAATGAGGCTAATGTAGGTGATACAGTACTCATTATGGAGACTCGTCCTCTTTCTAAGACAAAGAGATGGAGATTAGTTCAAATTGTAGAAAAAGCTAAGTAATTATGATACAGACAGAATCAAAACTTACAGTATGTGATAACAGCGGCGCTCGTGAAGCGAAGTGCATTCGTGTGCTCGGTGGTACACGCCGTCGTTACGCAAGTGTTGGTGACGTTATCGTAGTTGCTGTACAGAACGTCATCCCATCAAGTGAATTGAAAAAGGGTGCAGTATCAAAGGCTTTGATCGTTCGCACAAAGAAGGAAATTCGTCGTGCTGATGGTTCATACATCCGCTTCGATGATAACGCATGTGTATTGCTGAACAATGCTGGCGAGATTCGTGGTAGCCGTATCTTCGGCCCAGTTGCTCGTGAGTTGCGTGCGGTGAACATGAAGGTCGTTTCTTTGGCACCTGAGGTTCTTTAATTATTAAATAGAATAATAAAATGGCAAAATTCCATATAAAGAAAGGCGATCAGGTCATTGTTCTTGCTGGTGCAGATAAGGGCAAGACAGGAAAGGTGCTTAAGGTCATCGCAGATAAGGAGCGTGCTATTGTAGAGGGTTTGAATATGGTCTCAAAGAGCACAAAACCTTCTGCTGCTAACCCTCAGGGTGGTATCATTAAGCAGGAGGCTGCAATTCATATCTCAAATTTAAGTCTCATCGATCCGAAGAGCGGTAAGGCTACACGTATCAAGATTGAGCGTGAAGGCAAAACTGTTAAGCGTATCGCTAAAAAGTCAGGGGAGGAAATTAAGTAATGAATACAGCTCAGTTAAAGAAACAGTACAAGGAGCAGATTGCTCCTGCTTTGCAGAAGCAGTTCAACTATTCTTCAGCTATGCAGGTACCTGTTTTGAAGAAGATTGTTATCAATCAGGGTCTTGGTGATGCAACCCAGGATAAGAAACTTATCGAAGTTGCTGTTAACGAGATTTCTTCTATCACAGGTCAGAAGGCTGTTGCAACTTATTCTAAGAAGGATATTGCAAACTTCAAGTTGCGTAAGAAGATGCCTATCGGCGTTATGGTAACTCTGCGTCGTGAGCGTATGTATGAGTTCCTCGAGAAACTTGTTCGCGTATCTTTGCCACGTATTCGTGACTTCAAGGGTATTGAGAGCAAGTTCGATGGTCGTGGAAATTATACTCTCGGTATTACCGAGCAGATCATCTTCCCAGAGATTAATATCGATCAGGTTGACCGCATCCAGGGTATGAACATCACTTTCGTTACATCAGCTAAGACTGATGAAGAGGGTTATGCTTTGCTGAAGGGCTTCGGACTTCCATTCAAGAATGCTAAAAACGATTAATTGATATGGCAAAAGAATCAATGAAAGCTCGCGAAGTAAAGCGTGCGAAGCTTGTTGCTCGCTATGCTGAGAAACGCGCAGCTCTGAAAAAGATTATCGCTACTTCAAACGATCCTGAAGAGGCTTATGAGGCTGCTCGCAAGTTGCAGTCTATTCCAAAGAATGCTAATCCTATTCGTTTGCACAATCGTTGCAAGATTACAGGACGTCCAAAGGGTTACATTCGTCAGTTTGGTCTCTCTCGTATTCAGTTCCGTGAGATGGCATCTCAGGGACTCATTCCAGGTGTGAAGAAGGCAAGCTGGTAATCAAATATATCGACGCGGATAGTGAATTGTGAAATTTAATTTGTACCTTTGCAGTTCATTATCCGCTTTCAAGCGATTTTTTAATATTGTCGGGGTAGTCCCGATTAATTAAACATTTATATTTTATGACAGATCCAATAGCAGATTATCTGACAAGACTCAGAAACGCAATCATGGCTCATCACCGTGTTGTTGAGGTTCCTGCGTCTAACTTGAAGAAGTCTATTACTAAGATCCTCTTCGAGAAGGGTTACATCTTGAACTATAAGTTCATCGAGGATGGTCCCCAAGGTTCAATCAAGGTCGCACTGAAGTACGATCCTGTAACAAAGCAGAGCGCTATCAAGAAATTGAAGCGTGTTTCTACCCCAGGTCTTCGCCAGTATACTGGTTACAAAGACATGCCGAGAGTAATTAACGGACTTGGAATTGCTATCCTTTCCACGTCTAAAGGTGTAATGACAGACAAGGAAGCTGCTGCCGAGAAAATTGGTGGTGAGGTTCTTTGCTATGTTTATTAATTGGAGGATTGAATATGTCAAGAATAGGAAAATTGCCAATTAGTGTTCCAGCTGGCGTTACAGTTGCTCTTAACAATGGTGTTGTTACAGTAAAAGGTCCTAAAGGTGAACTCTCTCAGAAGGTAGATTCTTCTATCAAGACTATCATTGAGGACGGTCAGGTAACATTCGAAATTGATGAGAATAGCCCAGTAAACTACAAGCAGAAGCAGGCTTTCCATGGTCTTTATCGTTCGCTCGTTAACAATATGGTTGTTGGTGTAAGTGAAGGTTATAAGAAAACACTGGAGCTCGTAGGTGTAGGTTATCGTGTTTCTAATCAGGGTAACTTGGTAGAGTTCTCTCTTGGTTATACTCACCCAATCTTTATTCAGCTTCCTTCAGAAGTTAAGGTTGAGACAAAGAGTGAGCGTAACCAGAATCCAATCATCACTCTTGAATCAGCTGACAAGCAGCTGCTTGGTCTCATCTGTGCAAAGATTCGTTCTTTCCGTAAGCCTGAGCCTTACAAGGGTAAGGGTGTCCTGTTCCAGGGTGAGGTTATTCGCAGAAAGTCTGGTAAGACAGCTGCAGCTAAGTAACTTTAATACATCATTACGATTATGACAACAAAGAAAGAACAAAGAAGAATTAAGATAAAGTTCCGCATTCGTAAGAGTGTGAACGGTACTGCTGAACGCCCACGCTTGAGCGTTTTCCGCAGTAATAAGCAGATTTATGCACAGGTTATTAACGATCTGACCGGAACAACCCTCGCTTCAGCTTCTTCACTTGGCCTTGAGAAAATGGCTAAGATTGATCAGGCTAAGAAGGTAGGTGCGCTCGTTGCTGAGCATGCTAAGGCTGCTGGTGTAGAGCAGGTTGTTTTTGACCGTAACGGTTATCTCTATCACGGACGTGTACAGGCTTTGGCTGATGCTGCACGTGAGGGAGGACTTAAATTCTAAACGATTATGGCAATGAATAGAGTAAAAGTAAATAGTGATGTAGAACTGAAAGACCGCTTGGTTGCTATCAACCGTGTAACTAAGGTTACAAAGGGTGGTCGTACTTTCACATTCGCAGCTATCGTCGTTGTTGGTGACGGTAAGGGCGTTATTGGCTGGGGTCTTGGTAAGGCTGGCGAAGTTACGGCTGCTATCCAGAAAGGTACTGATTCAGCAAAGAAGAACCTTGTTAAGGTTCCAGTTTTGAAAGGTACTGTTCCTCATGAGGCAGAGGCTCGCTTTAGCGGTGCTCATGTTCTCCTTAAGCCAGCTGCAGCCGGTACTGGTTTGAAGGCCGGAGGTGCTATGCGTGCTGTTCTTGAGAGTGCAGGTGTTACTGACGTGATTGCAAAGTCAAAGGGTTCTTCTAACCCTCATAACCTTGTAAAGGCTACTATTGCTGCCCTTGCTGAAATGCGTGATGCATATACAGTGGCTGGTGAGCGTGGTATCAGTATGGAAAAAGTATTTAACGGTTAATTTAGGAGGTATTATATTATGGCAACAATTAAGATTAAGCAGATTAAGAGCCGTATTGGTGCTCCTAAAGACCAAAAACAAACTTTGCAGGCTTTGGGACTTCGTAAGATTTCTCAGGTTGTTGAAGTAGAGGATACTCCAAGCTGCCGAGGTATGATCCGTAAGGTGCATCACCTGGTATCAGTAATTGATTAATTAATCTTTTAAAGAAAACAGTAATTATGAAATTAAATAATTTGAAACCAGCTGTTGGCTCTACACATTCACGTCGTCGTATTGGTCGTGGTCCAGGTTCTGGACTCGGTGGAACCTCTACTCGTGGTCACAAGGGTGCAAAGTCACGTTCTGGTTATAAAAAGAAAATTGGCTTTGAGGGTGGTCAGATGCCTCTCCAGCGTCGTGTACCGAAGGCTGGATTCAAGAACATCAACCACAAGGAATATTTTGCTGTAAATCTTTCTACTCTTCAGGCACTTGCTGAGAAGAATAACCTTACTAAGATTGGTGTTGAGGAGCTTAAGGCTGCTGGTCTTACCAATGGTAAGGAACTTGTTAAGGTTCTTGGTAATGGTGAGTTGAAGGCAAAGTTGGAGGTTTCAGCTAATGCTTTCTCTAAGACTGCTGAAGAAGCTATTAAGGCAGTTGGTGGTAACACAACTATAATCTAAGTTAATGAAAAAGTTTATTGAGACACTGAAGAACTGTTGGAAAATTGAGGATTTGCGTCAGCGACTTCTCATTACCATTCTGTTCACAGCTATTTACCGTTTTGGGTCGTTTGTGGTGCTTCCTGGCATCAATCCTGCCCTGTTGGAAAAGTTGCAGGCACAGACCAAGGGCGGTCTTATGTCACTTTTGGACATGTTCTCCGGTGGTGCATTTTCTCATGCGTCAATCTTCGCATTAGGAATCATGCCATACATCTCAGCATCTATTGTTATGCAGCTCCTTGCTGTCGCTGTTCCTTATTTTCAAAAGATGCAGCGTGAAGGGGAGAGTGGCCATAAGAAGATAAACTGGTATACGCGTGTCCTGACAGTAGTAATCCTACTGTTTCAGGCACCGTCTTACCTGATGAACTTAAAAATGCAGGCCGCTGGTGCTTTGGCATCAGGTATTGATTGGACTACATTTATGATTCCTGCTACAATTATTCTTGCAGCAGGTTCAATGTTCATTCTTTGGCTTGGTGAGCGTATCACGGATAAAGGTGTCGGAAACGGTATCTCTTTAATCATTATGATTGGTATCATTGCTCGTCTGCCACAGGCGGTTATTTTGGAATTTGGTAATCGAGTTTCAGAGGCTATCGGTGGTGGTATTGTGATGCTTATCATTGAGATTATTATCCTTTATGCTGTTGTATGTGCGGCTATACTTCTCACTCAGGGAACTCGTAAGATTCCTGTACAGTATGCTAAACGTGTTGTTGGTAATAAACAATATGGTGGAGCTCGTCAGTATATTCCATTGAAACTGTTCGCAGCTAACGTAATGCCTATCATTTTTGCGCAAGCTTTGATGTTTATTCCATTGGCAATTGTTCAGTATTCATCTGATAGTACAAACTCAGTACTTCAGTCTTTGATGAACACAAAGAGTTTGGCGTATAACTGTATTTATGTGCTTCTTATCGTAGTGTTTACTTATTTTTATACTGCGATTACACTTAATCCAACTCAGATGGCTGAGGATATGAAGCGTAACAACGGATTTATCCCTGGCGTTAAACCTGGAAAGGATACTGCAGATTACATTGATACTGTTATGTCTCGTCTTACGGGACCAGGAGCTTTGTTTATCGCTTTTATTGCTATTATGCCTGCATTAGCAGGATATTTAAATGTTGCTGATGCATTTGGTCAGTTCTTTGGTGGTACTTCGTTGTTGATTCTTGTTGGTGTTGTTATTGATACGCTCCAGCAGATAGAATCACACTTGATGATGCGTCACTATGATGGACTTCTGAATTCAGGACATACACGTGGCAATGGTGGTGTTGCAGCCTATTAAATCTTTATCTTAAGAAATGAGTATATTTCTAAAGACTGAAGATGAAATTGAACTTATGCGTGAGGCCAACCTGCTGGTCGGTAAAACACTGGCAGAAGTTGGTCGTCATGTAAAGCCTGGTGTCACGACTCTCCAGTTAGATAAAATAGCTGAAGAGTTTATCCGTGATAATGGTGCTATACCTACATTCAAAGGTTTCCCCAGTTCTTATGGGCCTCCTTTCCCCGGTAGTATTTGTGCGTCTGTAAATGATGTCGTAGTACATGGTGTACCAAGTGAGGATGTTGTTTTAAAGGATGGTGATATCATTTCTATTGATTGTGGGACTTTGCTAAACGGTTTCAACGGAGATAGTTGTTATACTTTTTGTGTTGGAGAAGTTAGTGAAGAAGTCAAGAAATTGCTTCGTACAACGAAGGAATCCCTTTATAAGGGTATTGAAGTAGCACAGGCTGGGCATCACGTAGGTGATATTGGTCAAGTTATTCAGGATTATTGCCAAGCACAAGGTTATGGTATTGTTCGTGAATTAACAGGGCATGGTATCGGACGTGAAATGCATGAGGAACCAGCTGTTCCCAATTATGGTAAGCGGGGAAGTGGAGTGTTACTCAAGGCAGGAATGTGTATTGCTATAGAGCCAATGGTTACTATGGGCAAACGAGAAATCGGATTATTACCTGATCGTTGGAGTATTGTGACACGTGATCGTCGCCCAGCAGCTCACTTTGAGCACACAATTGCAATTAGAGCTGGTAAGGCTGATATTTTATCTTCTTTTGAGGAAGTTGAACATTTAGAAAGACAAAATTTTTAATTAGTATATGGCAAAGCAAACTGCAATAGAGCAGGACGGAACAATTCTCGAAGCACTTTCAAATGCAATGTTCCGAGTGGAATTAGAGAATGGTGTTGATATCACCGCTCATATTTCCGGTAAGATGAGAATGCACTACATCAAGATTCTTCCTGGTGATAAGGTGAAGGTTGAGATGAGTCCATACGACCTGACTAAGGGTCGAATCGTTTTCAGATACAAATAAACAACATAGAGATATGAAGACAAGAGCATCATTAAAGAAGCGTACAGCCGACTGTAAGATCGTTCGTCGCAAGGGTCGTCTGTTCGTTATCAACAAGAAAAACCCTAAGTTCAAAATGCGTCAGGGTTAAGTTAAAAAAGCGTAAAGAGGTAAGTTTCTCGTAAATTATGCTTACCTTTGCATGCTTTTTAGCGCTAAATGACATTTATTTATTTAATTATCAAACAATGGCAATAAGAATTGTTGGAGTAGATTTGCCCCAGAATAAGCGTGGCGAAATCGCATTGACCTATATCTATGGTATTGGTCGAAGTAGTTCAGCAAAGATATTGGATAAGGCTGGTATTAGCCGTGACCTGAAGGTCAGCGAGTGGTCTGATGACCAGGCAGCCAAGATCCGTGAAATTATCGGTGCTGAATTCAAAGTTGAAGGTGATCTCCGTTCTGAGATCCAGATGAACATCAAGCGCCTCATGGATATAGGTTGCTATCGTGGTGTTAGACATCGTAATGGTCTTCCTGTTCGCGGTCAGAGTACTAAGAACAATGCTCGTACCCGTAAGGGAAAGAAGAAGACTGTTGCTAATAAGAAGAAGGCTACTAAGTAATTCTAAGGAGGAAATTAATTATGGCAAAGAAATCAGCAACATCTAAGAAAAGAAATGTAAGAGTTGACGCACTTGGACAGCTCCACGTGCACAGCTCATTTAATAACATCATTGTATCTTTGGCTAACAACGAGGGTCAGGTTATCTCTTGGTCTTCGGCTGGTAAGATGGGATTCCGTGGATCAAAGAAGAACACTCCCTACGCTGCTCAGATGGCAGCAGAGGATTGCTCTAAGGTAGCTTTCGATCTCGGTCTTCGTAAGGTTAAGGCATTCGTTAAGGGTCCAGGTAACGGTCGTGAGAGCGCTATCCGTGCGGTGAACGCAGCAGGTATTCAGGTAACTGAAATCGTTGACGTTACTCCGTTGCCACACAACGGCTGCCGTCCTCCAAAGCGTCGTCGTGTATAATCACATCTTATAACAATTAAAAGAATTCATATTAAATTATGGCAAGATACATAGGTCCAAAATCACGAATCGCACGCCGTTTCGGTGAGCCAATTTTCGGCGCAGATAAGGTATTAGCTAAGAGAAACTTCCCTCCAGGACAGCACGGTAACAACCGTCGTCGCAAGGTATCTGAGTATGGTGCTCAGCTTGCAGAGAAGCAGAAGGCTAAATACACTTATGGCGTTTTGGAGCGTCAGTTCCGTAATCTGTTCGACAAGGCTGCTAAGGCAGAGGGTATTACTGGTGAGGTTCTTCTTCAGAGCCTCGAGAGTCGTTTGGATAATGTAGTGTTCCGTCTCGGTATCGCTCCTACTCGTGCAGCTGCTCGTCAGCTCGTTAGCCACAAGCACATTGTTGTTAACGGTAATGTCGTAAATATTGCTTCATATCAGGTAAAGGCTGGTGACGTTGTTGGTGTTCGCGAGAAGGCTAAGTCACTTGAGGTTATCGAGGCAGCTTTGGCAGGCTTTAACCACAGCAAGTACCCATGGCTTGAGTGGGATGATAACGCTAAGTGCGGTAAGTTCCTTCATCGTCCAGACCGTGCTGACATCCCTGAGAATATTAAGGAGCAGTTAATCGTTGAGTTGTACTCTAAACAATAAAATTCATTAAATTAATGGCGATATTAGCATTTCAAAAACCTGATAAAGTAGTGATGCTGGAGGCCAATGACCATTTCGGCAAGTTCGAATTCCGTCCTCTTGAGCCTGGCTTTGGTGTTACCATTGGTAACGCTCTTCGCCGCATCCTCCTTTCATCGCTGGAAGGCTTCGCAATCAACACTATCCGTATAGCTGGTGTTGAGCACGAATTCTCTTCAGTTCCTGGTGTAAAGGAAGATGTTACCAACATCATCTTGAATCTCAAACAAGTTCGATTCAAGCAAGTAGTAGAAGAATTCGAGAATGAGAAAGTTAGTATCACCGTAGAGAATTCCACCGAATTCAAAGCAGGTGATATCGGTAAGTATCTGACTGGATTTGAAGTGTTAAACCCTGATTTGGTGATTTGTCATTTAGACTCCAAGGCTTCTATGCAGATTGATTTGACCATCAACAAGGGACGTGGTTACGTTCCTGCTGAGGAAAATCGTGAATACTGCACTGATGTAAACGTACTCCCAATCGATTCCATCTACACCCCAATTCGTAACGTAAAATATGCCGTTGAGCCATATCGTGTTGAGCAAAAGACCGACTATGACAAATTGGTTGTTGAAGTTACGACTGATGGTTCCATCCACCCAAAGGATGCACTGAAAGAGGCTGCGAAGATTCTTATTTATCACTTCATGTTGTTCTCTGATGAGAAGATTACTCTCGAGAATCCAGATCAGGAGGGCAATCAGGAGTTTGATGAGGAGGTTCTGCACATGCGCCAGCTCTTGAAGACCAAGTTGACCGATGCAAGTCTCAACTTGAGTGTTCGTGCACTCAACTGCTTGAAGGCAGCTGATGTAGAGACATTAGGCGACCTCGTTCAGTACAACAAGACGGATCTCTTGAAGTTCCGTAACTTTGGTAAGAAATCGCTTTCTGAGCTTGATGATTTGCTCGAGAGTCTGAATCTGTCGTTTGGAACCGACATTACAAAGTATAAATTGGATAAAGAATAGTTGACGAGTTGCTTAAACGACAAGTTGACGGGTTTATCCACAACAAGTTAAAAACAAAATGAGACATAATAAGAAATTCAACCATTTGGGTCGTACTGCTGACCATCGCGCTGCGTTGCTTTCAAACTTGGCAGTTGCTTTGATTCTGAATCAGCACAAAAGAATCACTACGACTCTTGCTAAGGCAAAGGCTCTTAAGAAGTATGTTGAGCCGCTGATCACACGTTCTAAGAATGATACAACTAATTCACGTCGTGTTGTATTCCGTTATCTTCAGAACAAAGAGGCTGTTACTGAGCTCTTCAAGGAGATCTCTGTAAAGGTAGCTGATCGTCCAGGCGGTTATACACGTGTTATCAAGCTCGGTACCCGTCAGGGTGACGCTGCTCAGATTGCATTCATTGAGCTTGTTGACTTCGATGAGAACATGGCTAAGGCTCCAAAGACTGAAGCTAAGAAGACTCGTCGTAGCCGTCGTTCTACAAAGAAGGCTGATGCACCAGCAGAGGCTGTTGAGAACGTTGCTGAAGAGGCAAAGGCTGAATAATCCGAATAGATTTTATCTCTATAATAAAGAACTCCCGGTACTTGATGTATCGGGAGTTTTTTTTGTAGATTAAGCTTTCTACTTTAGCATTTTTGATACATAGCCATTGTGACGAAACCATTTATGCGCCCAGTTGGGTACCATGAAGATATAGCCAGAGATATCTTCGTGTGGGGCACAATCAAGTTGGTTACCTATGATGTCTGCAGCTTCTTGTACAGATGTTCCGTATAAACGTGCTAATTCTTCGCGTATGAGCGTATATGTGATGTTACGGATAGTTGCAGCGTTGATGGGTTGATTACCTAACAGAGCTAATAATTCGTCTTTAGAAGGGATTTTCACTTTCGGACCTACTCGTAGCCCTTCGAAGCAGTATTCTTCATCTACCTTATACATTGTAAATCCATCTTTATGGTTACGTTCGTTACATTCCTCTGCCATTTGTCGTGCAATAGGGTGGGTGATACGTTTTAGAATCTCAGTTATAATCGGTTGATGACGTAATTGTCCGTATGTATAGCCTTCTCCGTTGATACCACCAGAACCTGATGGGATGTCTGAGTCGGAGATTATGCATAACTCTTTTGTTTCCATTTATTCTTGTTTAAGTATTCTGATTAAATTTTAGTTCAAACTCTGTGTAGAAGTCCCTAACATAAATGAAATCGAAGATGCTGAAGTTTGTATGGTTGTATAGATTGTGGAAATGCTGATGAAGGTGTAAGTCGTAACTCCATTCTCTGTCTAATCCTTCATTCCAACAATCATCCGCATCTTGCAATCCCATGAGTTCCATTTCAGCCTTGTCATCTTCCTCTCTATGATATCCGTCGAAGCTCATACAGCAACCATATTTGCAATAGATGTCGTTATAACTTTCATCATTGAGAATCTCCCAAATCATTTCTGAATCTTTTCCTTGAAAGGATTACTGTTCGAGTATTGTTTGTTTTTTCCTAAGAAGATTTTACATTCTACCCCCTCAAACTGCAAGCTACTTCCACTATCTGCCAACATTTTCTTTGTGTTGTAATACAACTCTTTACTTTGTTGATAGTTTTTAATTACTACTTCTTTAAGTGTTTCGTTGAATTCCTTTAACAGCTGATAGTTTTCATCTGTTGGCTTGAATAGTTGGTTAAGGAGCATTCGACGATTAAAGATGAGATTTTGGTTTAAGTGACAAAAAGAGACCTAAAATCTCTTGTAATCCATTTATTTCACGAAGGAGGGTGTGTTCACAATTGACACACCCTCTTTCAATAATCTAACGAAAACAATCTTGAGGCATGTGAGCACAAGTTTATTGGGTGTTTTTACCCACTTGCTTCTTCATAGCGTTTATTGATGCCTCTTTATTCTGCAAGTCTCCCTATTAGTAGTTAGGACCTTCGCCAAAGTTTGGAGCCCCCTTGTCGTACCACACCCTTTCAGAGTTAAGCAGTTCAGGTCTTTGGCCATCTGTAAAGGTGAATCCTTGCTGCGTCATCGCAGTTTCAATAATAGTACGCATTTTATCGGCTGGATCGGGTTGAGCGATATAGAATCGGCGAGGCAACTCAGTGTTGGGCTTCATTGTAATCCAAGGAATGAGCGAGCTACCAACTTTAGGAACGCCAGAACGGCGCACTGTTACAAACTGCTCAAGTGGTTGATAGAAGAAATGTAGATACAATTGGATGTAAACCTTTTCTAAGTCACTTGGAATATTACCTGTTAGTTGGTAGTCAGAATTAGCCATCATCGTAGCAATGGCTGCATCACCGTAGGTAACTGGCTCGTCTAACTTGTCATTACAATGTGCCTTATCGTAATAAGGTATTTTGTTTAGTATTGCTAAACGGTTATAAGCCTTTGCTGAAGCCTCAACGCCAAGTTTGAAGTATTCAGCTGCAGTATGTGGCAAGTTAGCACCCAGTAACTTAAACTCAGCCAGATAGAGGTTCATTTCAGCTGTGGAAAGGGTCATCTCGTAAAGTGGGTTATCTTCAGTGTCTTGTACCACCTTACCTTTTGGAGCTGTTGGGAAAGTGAAGTCAACGCGACCACGCACTAATTCCTCGTTAAAGTACGACAATGGTGAGTAGGTTTTAGATTTGTCTCCATCAGTTACTTTCCATCTGGTAGTTACAAAATAGTTATTGTTTCCAGTATATTCGGCTTTTTCTGATATAGCCATACCGATAGGCAATCCCTGATAGCGCACCCATGGTTCGCCGTCATCTTTCCAACTGTCGAAATGTTTTTTACCAGAAGCATCCGTTGTATAATTCACCTGGTCTAAAATATATTTAGGAATAGCACAGTTGTTATCCCCTCTTGCTTGTGCATCGAAGAATGCTTGAATAACCTCAGAGTTGAAATCGTTTTTGGTAAACATCACCAGCATTCGTGGATCTTTGTTACGTTTCATGAAGTCGATAACGTTTTTGCTGCTAACACCTAAGTTCACACTATTATCACTTCCATAGGTGTTGTTGCCACCATCTCCACCTGTACCTTTATTATATACATAGTCGTCTGCAATAGATTGCATCACGTTTGCATCGTCAGCACCCACCTCTTCAGCTATTTTTAAGGCTTTAGCTTTGTTTTGGTGAAGAAGTCTTACTGCAATTTTAAGTTTTAGGGCGTTTACAAATTTTACCCATTTCTTAGTATCTCCCCCGTAGGCTAAGTCATTGTCTCCAACACTTATCTGCGTTGTCGTTGACTTCAGTTTATCCAGGTCGGTGTTCAGTTCGGTCAGCCATTGGTCGAATAGACTCTCCTGCGATTCGTAGTTCGGTGTTAATGTACCTCCATATTGGGCTTGTGCAGCTTCAGAGTAAGGTCTTGAGCCAAAGAGGTCGGTATCGAACAGTCCCATGTAAACTGTTAGAGCGTTTGCCATAGCCGAAAGGTGTGAATATTGAGCAGCTTTGTTAGCTGGCATCTTATCGATAGTAGATTTAATATCGTTCTCGTATCGTTTAACATAAATAAGCTGAGAACCCACACCGCCCAGTTCAGCCAACTTGTTATACAAGTCATTAAAACTACTTGATGGTGAATATGCCTGAACTATTTTTGACGTGTAAGCCCCATCGTAATACCACAGCAGGTAATCGAAGGGCTGGTATTGCACCTGTTCCTGAGTAAACAAGAACACAGGATTTCCTTCGGCGATAGTCGATGGGTCGGTATTTATTTTTGCGTATTCGCTTTCGCTGCATCCTGTTGTTAGTATCATGCATGTGGCACATATACCAAAGGCGAGCGACTTGAATTTTATAATATTCTGTTTCATAATGAAAGGCATTTAGAATGTAGCGTTTAATGTGAAGAGATAGCTTGCTGTGTAAGGCATAAATGATCGCATACGGAACTGCGCAGCTCCTGTTCCACGTACCGATTCAGGATTCTCGTGATTTGGCGCAGTGTTCAGTAGGTATGCCAAGTTACGTCCGGTGAAACTAAGGGATAAGTTCTTTGCACCGATATAGCTGCTAATTTTGGTTGGAACGTTGTACGAGAGAGTTATTTCTCGCAGAGCGATGTAGTTGATTTTCTTAAACCAATCATCGTTAATAACACCTGTTCCCCAGCTATTCTTAAAGTATGCAGCACTTTGTAGGTGTGCAGGTTCTACATAACCTTTTTCGTAAGCCTCCTGATAGGTCATTCCACTAACGTCTTGGTTAGTTCCTCCCGGCGTGGTAACAATAGTCCCTGCATCGAAAACGGCATCAGGAATAAAGCCATCAGTAAACACCTTATCTTGCGCATTAGCGTATTTGCTGGTCCAGGTCATCCCCTTACGGTATTTCTCGGTCTCTCCAGAGAAACCGTATGCAGTTGCGTAGCGTGAGTTATACGAAGCAACGTATCCTCCAAAGCGTGCGTCAAATAGCACATAGAGACTAAGGTCTTTCCATCTCAGGGTAGAGTTTAGTGATCCAAGGAAGTTAGGCAACATCGATCCAACTTCTTTCACAGTACCTCCGCGCTTATAATACACTGTTCGGAATTTGTTAGTGTAGCCCACCACTGGTTTGCCAGTCTTTTCGTCGGTCTTTATCCAAGAGTCAGACATTAGCATACCATAGTCGGAGCCTACTTTGGCAACAGATGCTATGCGGTAGTTACCATAGTTTGCTGCACCATCCAGATTAATGTAAGAGGTTACATCAGGACTTAGTTCTACAATCTTATTGCGGTTGCGAGTGTAAGTGAAATTTAGGTCCCATTGCCATTGTTTCTTCTTTATAGGAGTTGTGTTGAGTGCTATTTCTATACCTTAGTTCTGTATATTACCAGCGTTGATTAGCTTTTCTTTTACGCCCGATTCCCAAGGTACATTGATAGTCATAATTTGGTTTCGAGTGTTCTCCTTATAATAGGTGAGGTCTACCCCAATCCTACTGTCAAGGAAACGCCAGTCAAGTCCCACTTCCCAAGCATTCTTACGTTCAGGTTTTAAGTTGGTACTCTTCATATTCTCAGGGATAGTCATTCCATATATTTTCTTGTCGCCACGTTGATATGTTGCCACAGAATAGCCCGAATTTATATAATAAGGAGAGGTGTCGTTTCCCACCTGCGCCCAAGAACCGCGTACCTTTGCAAAGCTAACCCATTTTGGAAGTTTGTCTTTGAAGGTTTCTGTGATGATCCATGAGCCCGAAACAGAAGGATAGAAATAAGAGAAATTACCTGTTCCGTAGCTGTAAACCAAGGCTGAGGACCAGTCGTTACGTCCCGTTATGTCCAAGAATAGTTGATTCTTCCAGCTTGTTCCAATCATAAAGATGGTAGAGACGATACGCTTGGTGTTGAATTTATACGCATTAAAGCTGGCTTGTTGTTTTGAATTCTTGATAAAGAATTGGTTGGGCACAATAAGTCCACCGTTCGTACTCTCGCTATTATACTGTGCATATTGGTTAAAATATTCCTCACGTAAGAACCCGTGCACTTCCCAGTCCTTATTAATTTGATAGTTTAGGTTGGCCGCAAGGTACAAGTTCTCTTGTGTAGTGTGCGTGTGTGAGAGTGCATAAGACCCACCTTCGTTGGCATAACCACTACCAGGGGCTTTTAGCTCGCCATCGATGGCATAATAGTTGAGCGAACCACCAGTTGAAAGCTGTAGCCAAGGCAGTGCTTGAATATTGATGTTAAGCACAGGGCGAAACATGGTTTCTGTTTGTTTGTAATCGTTTTCAAAGATACTCCACCACAGCTCCTTGCCAGGTACAGCACGATAGAGATCGCCATATCTTTCGCTGGCAAGTCCACCATGTTCCCCTTTGTAAAGGTTACGATAACGATTAACATCGTATTCACGTGGGAACGTACTATTAGCAAAGTATTCTCCAATGTTTAATGGTGCATTACGGGGCTGTGATTGCGTAAAGTTCACGCTGAAATCTACCGTCACGATATTTCCAATCTTTTGTGAAGCTTTTCCTAAGAACGACAGACGGTTAAAGGTGTTGCGTGGTGTAGTACCCTTATTATATTTATAAGATGCTGAAGCATAGAATTGTGTACGATCATTACCACCTTGCAATGATACATTCGTATTGGTATTAAAGCCTGTGTCGTAAGCATCTTTATAGTTGTTTGGGAACATTTTCGCTGTTCCCATTGTCCCATCGTACTGTTCAAACTGTTTACCTTCAGCCCATGAGATATTAGGTCCCCAAGCATAGTTACCATATTGTTCGATGAGCGAGTATTCACCTTTAGAGTTACGAGCGAACGATGTCATGTTATCGCTCCAAAGGTTGCCCGTGGCAGTGTATTCGTCTCCGTAATCTACAGCACCAGGGAAAGCTCCAATCATATAGGTGTTTTGTAGATCTGGAGAACGATAGACTGTTTCTAATCCTATAGTTTGCGAAACCTTTACAGTAACACCTTTGCCTGCTTTCCCACTTTTAGTGGTAATTACGACAGCACCATTCAAACCACGTGAACCATATAATGCTGTTGCTGCAGCGCCTTTTAGTACGCTCACACTCTCAAAGTCGTCGGGGTTAAGGTTCTTTAGTTGGTTACCATAGTCGTTGATATTGCTATTCCAGTCAGCGTCCCCTGATTGGCTTGTAGCATTATCTAATATCACACCGTCTACTACAAAGATAGGTTGGTTGTTGGCATTAAGAGTAGATGCACCTCTTATTTGAATTTTAGTAGAACCAAACATTCCACCGTCTGACTGGCTGATCTCTACACCAGCCACCTTACCTTGCAATGCTGTAACAGGAGAAACCGTGTTGGCTCGTTCCAGTTCATCGCTTTTCAGTTCGGTGACAGCATAACCCAATGCTTTTGTTTGTCGTTTAATTCCCAATGCCGTAACCACCACATCATTAAGCGCAGTGGCTTCTTCTTCAAGGGCAACGTTTATCTGTTGTCGACCATTAATATCTACATTTTTAGGCTTCATTCCCAAGTATGAGAATACTAACGTGCCTTTTGTGGGGCATTGTAGGGTGTATTGCCCGTCGATATTAGTCACAGTACCCATATTTGTACCTTTCACCGTTACCGAAGCACCGATTACAGGCTCGCCCGTTGGGTCTTTCACAATGCCACTAACCGTGACATTTTGCGCATAAAGCTCAGTAGCGAACATCCATATCAGTGCCATCATACAGATTCGCCATAAGGCTTGCGCTTTGTTCTGCTTGTTGTTCATTTTGCTTATAGTTAAAGATTAATGTGTAATATTTATTGTTTAGGTGTTATTTATGTCTCTATCTCACTTTCATTCGGTGCCAACTCTTTTTGTTTGGTTTTGTTGTTTTGAATAATAAAGTCAGCTTTTCACGCTCTTTTCTTAGTTATGTGATGATTTGAAGATGTCACGAAACCTTATCACATCAGATTTATTAAGCATCGAATTAGTGAGTTGGCTTTTTATGCGTTGGTTTACTTCCTTACGGCATATAGCATTTAAAATGTCAGAACACTCATTGTCACCTTTTATAGGTATTGCTTATTTGGACTCTTCGTAGTGCTTTTATCTATTCAACACACATTTTGTGTTGTGGTTAGCTTTGTGTATCAGTTATTACCACAATGAATATGTCGCTCTTGGGGATTCTTACCGAGATAATTCTATTTGTTTAGTTATAGATTTTATTAATATTTAATAACTTCTTCGAGCGGGACAGATTTTTACTCCAAAGATGATTCTGAGTATTGTAGATATTGTAATCTCAATTGTTGGTTAGTGTTAGTACGTTTGACGATACACCAAGTGTTGCTTAACGGTTGTTTATATATTTCTTATTCTGTGAGCAAATTTAAACAAAATAAATATATTAAGCAATAAAAGGGGTGATTATTTTTTGTTAATATATAGTAAGCATCCAAAATTCGCCGTCTTGCCACTTCACAAAAAATCCTTATATGACTGGCTTCATATAAGGGTTCTATGCTATTTATAGTTTATGGGTAGCAGTTTAATCAATTCCTCATCCTCCATGTCCAGCAAGGGTTTTGCTAATACCTGCCTTAACCACATGTTAGGTTCTATCTTTGCTTCCCTACAACATGCCATGAACGTATAGAAGATGGCATTGTTTTCAGCTCCTTCGTTGTTGCCACAGAAAAGATAGTTCTTCCTTCCTAACGTAATGGGTCTGATGGCTTGCTCCATAAGATTGTTATCTATATTGAAATGCCCATCTTGTACGTATCGGCTGATGCGTATCCATACGGAGAAGGCATAACGCAGAGCTTTCTCCATAGCTTCGCCAGGGAGATATTCCTTGTGTACCTCCTTCATATATGCTTCAAGAGTCCTTAATATAGGATATGCTTTGGATTTTCTTTCAGCCTGAATCTCTTCGTAGCTGGCGTTACTGTGTTTTAAGTTTGCTTCTAACTCGTAGAGTACGGCGATCATCTTAACGATATGGGCGGCATTCTTGTCATTTGTCGATAAATGCTCGAACTTTCGCCGGACATGTGCCATACATCCCAAGAGCTCTATGCCTTGAACGTTTTCAAATCTGCTGTAAGCTTCATACCCATCGGATTGTATAGCACCATGATAGCCTTTGAAGAGTTCGTCGGGTACGGCTCCAGATCGTGAACCTTCCTTCCAATGAAAGAAGACCCCTCGGCAGTGCAGCGCATCTCTTACTCCCCACAGATAACCCTTGCGAGTCTTACCCTTACGGTCGGCAACTTGTACGCTTGTCTCATCAACTTGCAAGTAGGGACTCTGTAAAATCAACTTTGCTTGGAGTTTATATAGAGGATATAAAGCGTTAGCTGTGCTGTGAACCCAGCTGTTTATGGTAGAGGTTGGGATGTTGATGCCATACTCTTTCCATCTGGTGCTTTGTCTATACTCTGGCAAATGATAGACAAACTTTCCTGTGATAATCTCAGCCAGCAGAGAGGCATCGGCAAAACAATCCACAGCTTGCTTCTGTAAAGGAGCTTCCAGTATGTCAATCTTTGCATCCGTGGGTTTTGCGTCTTTCAAACGGCAGACGATGCGGTCTTCAACCTTAACATAAAAGCTTGAGGGACGTAAGCACAAGTGTTCTGTCTTATCGTGACCGATGATAACCATACGGTTTTCATCATACCCATCTGGATAAATCTCAGTAACCACACGCTCTATATCATTAGGAACATAAGAGGCATATGGCTTGCCTTTTCTCGTAGAACGAGCGTTACAGCTTGCTTCCCTGCGCTGCTTAGCTTGCTTCTCTACTTCCTTAATGATAGTTGGTATTTCCCCCGAAAGTTGTTTACCTTCTTTTGCCCAATCTTTATCAAAGAACGAACCTGCCCAGCCGTTGGGACTCTCAGGTAAACGCTTTTCGCTACGTCTACCGAATACCATACGCTCAAGTTCAAGAATACGTTGAGATTTTCTTGCTAACTCTGCATCCTTTTGCTTAAGCTCTTCGTCCTTTTGCTTAAGTTCTGCATCCTTTTGCTTAAGTTCAACATTCTTGCTCTTAAGTTCTACATCCTTACTTTTAAGCTCCATGTCTTTCTGCTCAAGAAGATTTATAACATCTTCTCGAGTTAAAAAATGATAGTTAGACGCAGTCTTATTGTTGGATGTATTCATTAGAAAACCAGTTATTTATATGATACAAAGGTACGAAAAATATCTGGATTTTGCAAGAATTTTCTAAGGTTTATTGTAACGTTTTCTTCGATAACAATGAGGATTTATACCTTCTATATAAAGGACCAATTCATCCCATCGAAGTTCATAAAATCCCTTGGTTTGCTGCATGATTTTACCACTTAAACAACCCTGTGCCATCTGCTTGTGGTATACGACAAAACCACATCGTTCCCAATGAAGCAGCTTGATACGATTGCGAGAACGATTATAAAACACATAGACACAACCATCAGATGGATTAAAATCGTTACCACGGACGAATTGACATAATCAAAGCATTCCCTGGCGCATATCCACAGGAGAACAACAAACCCGATAAACATTTGTTTCATTCAGTGCAAACATCTTTTTTGTGCAAAGGTAGCAACAATGCGGTATCCACAAAAGACGGCTAATTTTGGATGCTTACTTTATTTCTTCCTAAATCTTTTTATATATGTCACGGTCGTTGCCGAAAGGGTAAAAGCCGAATATACTTAGACTTGGGATATAAGTGTATCGGCTGTTACACTTTGGGCAAGGCATTGGGACAGAGAATGTTGTTGCATTATACTCAATGTCTAATGCGCGAAAGGTGTTGTTGCAGTTGTCGCATGTGAAAGTGATATGACCTCTAATCATAAGTGATGTGATTTTAATGTATAAATATTTTATTATGATATAATGACCATTAAGCGTTATTCTTTGCTTTTATTGCTGATGTCTTTTTGCTCATCACACGTGGTGTTGTTGGTTAGCACGAGTAGTGCTGTTGGTTAGCACCAATGGTGCGGAGGCTTAGCACGTCGTAAGATATTGTGGAGTTAGGGTACAATCAGTTGTTAGGAGTTGTCTTGCAGCATTGAGAATACGTCTTAATTGATTGATAGCTTTTGTTTGTCAAGATATATTTGCTTACGAGTAATGTTTGGTTTTTGTTCATTTTTCTTCAACTGTTTTGTTTCTGTTTGCAAAATAAATGCTTAATTGTGAGAGGCACAAAGGATTTAATTTGTATTTTTGCGACAGAGTAGCTTTATTGTTGCAATTAGTAATATATGAAGAAAGGAAGTTTGAACATGTATGAAATGTCTTGTTGGGACATTCTTTAAGGATTGAACTTGGTAGCTGTATAAACTGTTGAAGATGAAAAAGTGGAAATCTGTCAGATAGGTTATTACTGTCAGATAAGATGATAGCGTAAAGGTTGAAAGATATGAATAGAGATGATAAGACTGTT
Source organism: Prevotella melaninogenica (assembly GCF_018128065.1). Taxonomy (NCBI): domain Bacteria; kingdom Pseudomonadati; phylum Bacteroidota; class Bacteroidia; order Bacteroidales; family Prevotellaceae; genus Prevotella; species Prevotella melaninogenica. The sequence continues at coordinate 878,021 of NZ_CP072359.1, forward strand.
AAGTTGGTAGATAAGCGGGATGAAGCTCAGGTAATAATGTCTAAGGCTGATGCTGATGACGAGGCGATAAAGGAGAAACTGAATGCTGTGTTTCGACTCAGGCTACTATATAATACAGGTGAAGAGTTGTGGAGGCATATCGGAAAGTCGGGTGGTGGAAATAACTCTTTTGGTCGTGTTGGTGGAAAAGATGCCTTTTTGCGTAAGGCAGTTTATCACGAGTTGGAGCGTGAGTGGTATGACGAAACGGGCATTATTCTTAATGGCTTGTTAGATGCTTATGCACAAGCAGCAAAGCTTATGGAGAGGTATAATCCTTTGCATGAGGATGAAGAAGAGGGTGTGAGGATAGAATGTTGTGAGCAAATTGTTAATGTTTGTATTTTGATGATGAGATAACAGATAAGCAAGGTGCGAAGATGAGGGAACTCCTTTTGCGTTTGCAGGAAGAGGATACTTATTGCCTTGCGGTTTTGTTGTTGATGTTGCTTGGCGTATTGCCTTCGTCTTTTGAAACTCGACAGGGTGATGCGAAGGAGATGAAGGTAAAGTACGAGCAGGTTTATAACTTCTTTCTGTGCGTATGTCATCGTAATATTCTTTTTGTACAGACGCCAAGGATGACCCTCTTTCATAAAGCTCTAAAAGACTCGGAAGAGAAACTGACACGTATAAGATTAGTTAAGCTTACGGTTGATGTACTTTGCAATCTGTCAATTCTTGCAAGTACAGAGCAGATTACAGAGACTGGACGACGTGGTCAGTGGGATCAGTTGTCTCCCAATCTTGATGGTTATTGGTTCGGTGAGCATCATAGTGAGCACCGCCCAGATTATTGGCGCGTGGAAGAGATAATGTCAGGATATCTTTTCACTCATTATTTTCAGAAGGAGGGAGAGAATGGTAAACTACATCAGCAAGAGTTTACAATCAGTTTTTATAGTAATGAAGATGATTATGCTTGTGTGCAACATCCTCGTTCTATTATGCAATGGTTGAATAATGACAAGTTATCAAAAGAGGATATAACCTATCCGCACTTTGTCTTCTTTGGAGGAGATAAACCAACGAAGATAGCTTTTGAGTCGTTTATGATGGATGTTTCTTGGTTTCGACCGATGCGATTGATACGTGCAAAAGATGATTGGATGCCTCCAACAGAAAAGGGAATGGAGGTGATAAATGATTTTGAAGCTTATTCCTATACTTTCTATCTTGGTTTTGAAGCGATAACACCAGATTTTATCTCTGTGAAAGATGAGAATGGAAAGTCGTATAAAGTCTCTGTTTCTGAGCATGAAGAATTAAGAAACTGTACGTTGAACGATGCTATTGGTATTATCACTTGGGCTGGTAAACGTTATATAGCGTTTGATCATTTGATGTTGTATCTTCCGATAGAGGAATAATAAATTTTATTGCTTTTTACTTCTGGAAATCAGAGTAGTAGAAGATACGTTTAGGTATTTTAGGGTTTTCCCCTCGTTGAGTAGGGAAATATCTTTGTGAGTGTGAAAATATGTAGCTAATTTTGCCAACGTTAAGAATTTGAAAGTTATGAAGAAGTCTTTAATACTCTCCCTCTCTGCCGCTGTGGTGCTGAGTAGTTGCGATACCTATACAGGGTCAGGTGCTGTAACTGGTGGCTCGTTAGGAAGCATTCTTGGAAGCGCTATTGGGGGCATTGCAGGTGGAGCGAGAGGTTCAGATATAGGTACGATTGTCGGTATGGCTGGTGGTGCCATTATTGGTGCTTCTACTGGTGCAAAGGCTGATAGGCGTGTGAAAGACGATGTACACGACCACTATGAGAAGGTGCAACAGCGTAAGGAACGGGAGAGGAGAAACCAGACTGGATACGACTATTATAATCAGACGGACGGTTATGCGCAGTATGATGGGGTAGATAGCAGCGGCTTTGATAAGACTAACTCTGGTGACGACCGTATTTATGATTTCCAAGGTAGCGATTATACGGGCAGTTATAGTGCAGCAGAGCCGAGCATAAAGACTCCAGCAGCGTCAAGTGTTGATAAGTTAGCAGGCAATTATCAATATACTCCGAATATTGAGATTGTAAATGCTCGTTTCGTAGATGACAATCAAGATGGTGTGTTGTCACGCAATGAGGTGGGCAAGATTATCTTTGAGGTGATGAATCGTGGGGACAAAGCTATCAGTGATGTGCAGCCATCGGTATTGGAGACAACAGGTAATGGACATATCTATATTAGCCCATCTATCCATATTGAGAGTATTGCTCCTGGTAAAGGAGTTCGTTATACAGCTCTTGTGAAGGCTGATAAGAAATTAAAGAATGGTATGGCACGATTTGCTTTAACTGTTCTGCAGGGTCAGAAGAGTATAAGTAAGGTGACAGAATTTGATATTAAGACCAGCAAATAAGATTGTTGACAGTATAGAAAGAGAGACTTTCAACAATTATCTTATGGCTTGAAAACTACGAGAATAGAATTTGAAAGAGATTATAAAGAAATTATTGTGTAAGTACTAACTACTGATAACTAAATCTTTGAATGACGAAATGGGGGTGCATCATTGAACTGATGTGCCCCCTATTTCTTTTTGTATAGTCTGGTAGTTCTCTTCATCTTCGTTAGCTATTAGCGTGTTATTATTATTCTATCATATTCTTTCTTCCTATCTTCAAGCGACGTGTTGATGCTTAGCACATGTCGTGCTGTTGGTAAACACCAATAGTGTTGGGTACTAATTATCTTTCTATATGTTATCTAAGAGGGGATCAACTTGTTGTTAGAAACGAGTTATAACATAGATAATACTTGTACAGAGATACTAAGACTTAAAGGGAAATGGTCGGGGATATCACGGTATTTACGCCCCTCCCTATGGGGGAGGGGACGGGGGAGGGACTGCTATTGTTTTTATATTTTTCTATTCAAAGAGTCCAGTTACACCATCCTTCACACGTTTGAAGAAGTTGGTCCAGCTACTACTTGATTCATTCTTTGGCGTAGTAGATTGTGTGCCAGACTTATTCTGTTGAACAGTCTGCTGTCGGTTGGTTGCTGTTGAGGTGGTATAGACTGGTGTTGGCTGAGTTTTTTTCTTGGTATTCTGCTGGTTGGATGGAATAGACGTCTGCACCGGTTTACGTGGATCAGCGTTATTCTCCTTATTGTTTTTCTCCATTTTCGCTTGCTGTGGAATCTTCTTGTTATTTAAGTGAGTATCCACTTTGCGCTCAATCTCCTTTGGTTTGTCCTCCTCAACCTTTTCCCATTCAGGGATAAACTCATAGCAAACGCCTGCTGTACCATATTCAATCTCAGGCATTTCAAGTATTCCCGTTGACTCAGATGGGAAAGGTATCTCTGTCTCCTTTCGTACAAGTTCGACCTTAACGTAAGCCACACCACTGGCAATAGTACCTAATTCACGTGCAGCAGCATATGACAAATCAACGACACGTCCACGAACAAAAGGACCACGGTCCGTTACGTGGACAATGACCGACTTACCATTGCGAGGGTTTGTAATCTTCAAACGAGTTCCAAAGGGAAGTGTACGGTGTGCACAAGTAAAGGCATTACGGTCGTAACGTTCGCCATTGCTCATTCGGCGACCGTGTAATCCGTTACTATAATAAGAAGCTTTACCATCTGACTGTGCTTGTATGGTCAGTGTAAAGATATTAGATAACGTAAATAACGCTATCGTGAGAAGTTTGGTTCTACTCATATTTATTAATTAGTATTGCCAGCCTTCTCTCAGTAGAGGTAAGGTTTGTTCTATAAATTACCTATATGGTGAAATCGTCAAGATAGTTTATAGAACAAACCTTTGTTCCCTCTCTGCTTTCGAGAGCAGGAGAGGGAATAGAAAGACTGGTATATTTATACGACACCCTGTGCGAGCATAGCCTTCGCTACCTTCATGAAGCCCGCAATGTTGGCACCCTTAATATAATCGATGTAACCATCAGCTTGCTTACCATACTTCACGCACTGCTCATGGATAGAGCTCATGATGTAATGGAGCTTCTGATCAACCTCTTCCGGACTCCATGAGAGACGGAGAGAGTTCTGTGACATTTCGAGACCTGATGTAGCCACACCACCTGCGTTAACAGCCTTGCCAGGAGCGAAGAGCTGCTTCGCTGCAGTGAACTTATCAGCAGCCTCTGCTGTACAACCCATATTTGAAACCTCAGCTACGCACAATGGCTTGTAAGCAAGAATCTTGTCTGCATCTTCACCATTAAGCTCGTTCTGAGTAGCACATGGCAAATAGATGTCTGCCTTCTGCTCCCAAGGCTTACGACCCTTGAAGAACTGTGCGCCAGGATATTTCTCTGCGTATGGCTCACAAACGTCATTACCACTGTTGCGGAGTTCGAGCATGTACTCGATCTTCTCACCGCTGATGCCGTCTGGGTCATAGATATAGCCGTCAGGACCACTCAATGTGATAACCTTTGCACCGAGTTCGGTAGCCTTCTTAGCGGCACCCCATGCAACGTTACCGAAGCCTGAGAGCGCAACAGTCTTACCCTTAATGTCAAGACCGTGGGTCTCCATCATCTGGTGAACAAAGTAGAGTGCACCATAACCAGTAGCCTCTGGACGGAGGATTGAGCCACCCCATTCTCTGCCCTTACCTGTGAGCATACCTTGGAACTGGTGAGTCAGCTTGCGATACTGACCAAAGAGATAACCAATCTCGCGACCACCAACACCGATGTCACCTGCTGGAACATCCTCGTCAGGACCGATGTGGCGATACAACTCGTTCATGAAAGCTTGGCAGAAACGCATGATTTCAGCATCGCTCTTACCACGTGGAGAGAAGTCTGAACCACCCTTACCACCACCCATAGGCAATGTGGTGAGTGCATTCTTGAATGTCTGCTCGAAACCGAGGAACTTCAAGATACTGAGGTTTACTGATGCGTGGAAACGCAGACCACCCTTGTACGGGCCGATAGCACCATTGAACTGCACGCGATAACCGATGTTCACCTGTACCTTACCTTGGTCATCAACCCAAGGTACGCGGAATGTGATAACACGTTCAGGCTCAACAATACGCTCAATAATACTTGCGCGCTCAAACTCTGGGTGCTGATTGTAAACATCCTTTACAGACATGAGCACTTCGTGTACTGCCTGCAAATACTCTGACTCACCTGGATGCTTCTGCTCCAGTGCTTGCATGATTTTTTCGACTTCCATAGTAAATTGACTTTTTATTTGTTTATGTTAGATAGTATCATTCCGTTTAGAATGGTACGGCAAATATATCCAAATTCTATCAAAAGACCAAATGAAAATCAAAAATTTTTCTTTTTTTTCTTTCTTCTTGAAAGTTGCTTTGGTTGCAAAAGATAGTAACCAGTTTGCAAAGTAATAAAAAATATATTATTTAACTTGCGAAAAGATAGGTTGACTTGTATTTATTTTGTATTTTTGTCCAATATTAAGTTTTGGATTATGAGTGAGCAAGTTCCTGCACAATGGGGTAATTTTTACCTAAAAGACGTTAGTTTCGTCAATCTGATGATGCGACGAATTTACAATGTTCTGATTGTAGCTAATCCATACGATGCCTTCATGTTGGAGGACGATGGGCGTGTGGAAGAGAAAATCTACAATGAGTATATGGAGTTAGGTTTGCGTTATCCGCCAACCTTTACGCAGGTTTCAACGATTGAAGAGGCCTCAAAGGTACTCAATACGGTAGATATCGACCTCGTTATCTGTATGCCAGGTAATGCTGATAACGATGCCTTTGATGTGGCGAGAGCCGTAAAGGCAGAGTTCCCTGATATCCATTGTGTGGTACTTACGCCTTTCTCCCACGGTATCACGAAGCGCATACAAAACGAAGACCTTAGTATCTTTGATTATGTTTTCTGCTGGTTGGGCAATACCAATCTCATCCTCTCAATCATCAAACTGATGGAGGATAAGATGAATATAGAGAATGATATCCACGAGGTGGGAGTGCAGATGATATTGCTGGTAGAAGACTCTATCCGTTTCTATTCCTCTATCCTACCTAATTTATATAGCTATATTCTTACGCAGAGTCAGAACTTTGCCACAGAAGCCTTGACCCGACACGATGCCTCTTTGCGCCAGCGTGGACGTCCAAAGGTTGTCTTAGCACGTACCTACGAGGAGGCATGGGATATCTATCAACGTTATAAGGATAACTGCTTGGGCGTTATCTCTGATGTGAGGTTCCCTATTAATAATGTGAAAGAACAGAGGACTACTGCGACCGAAGGGAACATACCCGTAGTAGCGAAAGACCCAGAAGCTGGTTTGAAGCTACTTCGTGCCATTAGAAAAGAAGACGAATACCTTCCATTGATTATTGAAAGTTCAGAGAGTGAGAACCGTGAGAAGGCTGAGGCAGAGGGATTCCGTTTTGTCGATAAGAACTCAAAGAAGATGAGCGTTGACCTTCGTCACTTGCTTGAAGAACACATGGGCTTCGGGGACTTTATCTTCCGTGATCCAAAGACACGTAAGGAGGTGATGCGTATTCGTAGTTTGAAGGAGTTACAGGATAACATCTTTACTATCCCACGTGACTCCATTCTATATCATATCTCCCGTAACCACATGAGTCGTTGGCTCTCAGCACGTGCCATCTTTCCTGTGTCTTCTTTCCTGAAAGGCATCACTTGGCATAAACTGCAAGATGTGGAAATTCACCGACAGATTATCTTTGATGCCATTGTTGCCTATCGACGGATGCGCAATGTGGGTGTTGTCGCCTTGTTCGATAGACGGAAGTTCGACCGCTATGCCCACTTCGCACGTATTGGTGACGGTTCATTAGGTGGTAAGGGACGTGGTTTGGCTTTCCTCGACAATGTTATCAAGCGTCACCCCGACTTCAATAGCTTCCCGAATGCTAAGGTACAGATACCGAAGACGGTTGTTCTTTGTACGGATGTCTTCGATAGTTTTATGGAGCAGAACAATCTTTATCAGATTGCTTTGAGTGATGCGAGCGATGAAGAGATACTCCAAGCCTTCCTTCGTGCCCAATTGCCAGATGAATTCATAGGTGATTTCTTTACCTTCTTTGAGGCTACTCGCTCACCAATAGCCGTCCGTTCAAGTTCGTTGTTGGAAGATAGTCACTACCAACCCTTCGCAGGCATCTATTCTACCTATATGATTCCTTATCTTGAGGATAAGTATGAAATGCTCCGAATGTTGGCTTGTGCGATTAAGGCTGTCTATGCCTCGGTTTATTATCGTGACTCCAAAGCCTATATGACTGCTACAAGTAATGTCATAGATCAGGAGAAGATGGCAGTTATTTTACAGCAGGTTGTCGGTAAGGAGTATGGAGATCATTTCTATCCGAACATCTCTGGCGTTCTTCGCTCTCTCAACTATTATCCGATAGGAGAAGAGAAAGCTGAGGAAGGTATTGCCTCTTTGGCATTGGGATTAGGTAAGTATATTGTTGATGGTGGGCAGACGCTGCGTGTTTGTCCGTTCCATCCGCATCAAGTCTTACAGATGAGCGAAATGGAAATAGCCTTGCGCGAAACCCAGACTCAGTTCTATGCTCTCGACATGAAGCATATCAGTGAGGACTTTAAGGTAGATGATGGCTTTAATATCCTCAAACTGCGTGTGAAAGATGCTGAGGCTGATGGCAGTCTACAATATATCACTTCCACTTATTCTCCCGAAGACCAAGCTATTTACGATGGACTCTACGAGGGTGGAAGAAAGGTTATCTCTTTCTGTGGTGTCCTCCAACAGAACGTCTTTCCACTACCAGAGTTGTTACAAATGGCAATGACATACGGTGCTGAGGCTATGCGTCGCCCTGTGGAGATAGAGTTCGCTGTTAATTTGAATGATGACCGAACGGGTGAATTATATCTCTTACAGATTCGTCCAATCGTTGATTCTAAACAGATGTTAGACGAAGATCTCACGACTATTCCTGATAATCAATGTCTCTTGCGGAGTCATAACTCTTTGGGACATGGCGTTTCGGATGATGTACAAGATGTTGTGTATGTAAAGACCGACAGTTCTTTTACAGCATCTAACAACCCAACTATTGCTGATGAGATAGAACGGATAAACCGCAAGTTCCTTGATACTGACAAAAATTATGTGCTCATTGGTCCCGGCCGTTGGGGTTCAAGCGACCCTTGGTTGGGTATTCCTGTGAAGTGGCCACATATCTCGGCAGCCCGTGTCATCGTTGAGGAGGGACTGGAACACTATCGTGTAGACCCAAGTCAGGGAACACATTTCTTCCAAAATCTCACCTCTTTCGGTGTAGGCTACTTTACTATCAATCCTTATAAGGAAGATGGATTCTATCAGCGCAGTGTACTTGATGCCCTTCCAGCTGTGGAAGAAACTCAGTGGGTACGCCATGTTCGTTTCCCAAATCCATTAAAGATTATGATGGATGGTAAGAAACAAGAAGCCCTTATCATGCTTCCTCAAGAGGAAAAGGAATAGACTTCCTCCCTAAGAAAGGGTATGATTCTATAAAAGTAAAGCCATCATCTACGGCAATAGACTGTTGATGATAGCTTTATTGTTAGTGGATAAAAGATATAGAGAAGAACTTCACTACTCCTTTAATCCTCCTATATTTATCTAATCTTTGGATTGTTCTCAAATTATTTTCATGAAAAGAAATATTTATTGTCGTGAAGAAAAATATTTTCTTTCATGAAAATAATTCTTTTTTATCATGAAAAGAACTCAGAACTGTTTGTATTTGGAGTTAAGACGGAGCACATTTAACGAAGCTTCTGCTTGCCAGTTGAGAGCATTTCAATGGTTTTGAAGCGGATGCTATGTGGCATTTCCGCACGTGAAAGTTGTGGTTGGAGCCAGTCGAGGAGTGTTAGCTCTGTTAGAGTAGCCTTTGGCGTACATTCTATTTCCGTGTGGATGACATTGCCAAAGTTAGGGTCGGGAACGTTAAAGGCACGTGCTGCAATGATCATAGGGTGGGAGAGAAGAACCTGCTCAATGTGTTCTGGCTGTACGTTCTCACCTCCGCAGACCACCATTCGGTCGGCTCTACCATGATGAAAGAAGTAACCTTCGCTATTCTGAGAAACTAAATCGCCTGTATTTTGCCATTGTTTTTCTTTTCCATGCATAGCCCAACGAGAACGTACCCAAAGTGTTCCTATTCCTTTTTATTGAGATTTTTTATTTTACAGTCAACTCCTTGAATAGGCTTACCTAAGGTTGTCTCTTCGAAGGAAGCTAATTCTTTAGGTGTTGCCAGCATAAAGAATCCTGCTTCAGACGTACCATAAAGGTTAAAGAGCACCTCACCAATTTGTTGATGAGTCATGTCGATAAGGCTTTTAGGAAGTTTATCGCCACCGCTTATAAGACAACGTAGACTCTTCATCTTCTCCTTTGCTTTTTCAATCTGCCAAAAACGTGAGAGCATAGCAGGAACAATAGGCATGACCTCTATCTGTTCACGCTGGATAATCTCTAAGGTTTTGATAGCATCGAAGCGTTTTTGTAGGCATACTTTCTTACCCATAAGTAAGGAGATGATAAGCGTTGAAAGTCCGAAACCATGATAGAATGGCAGTGAAATCAGTACACTCTTATATTCGTAGATTCTGATGTTGTGTAGTAGCGCAAGCAATGGAGGAAGAAAAGAGGTGACAGAGGGGCGGTGGGCAATACTCTTAAAGTCACCACTTGTTCCTCCTGAGTGAATGGTTATTTCTCCTCCTCGCCAGATTTTAGGGAGTTTTATATCCCTTGTTTGCGCCTCCTTAGATAAAAGGAGGTCGCTTAGTGTCTCTGTTGTAACAGCTGTACAAGGAGTTCCTGTGGGAATCTGTTTGAGGTCTTCGTCATATACAAAGAGTTGATAGTGATGCTTTTGTAAGGCTGCTGTTATCTGTTTTGTGCCTAAGTCTGTGCTAAGCAAGGTGGTGTGTATGCCTAATCGTGACAGTGCATGTAGAAGAATGGTTAAGGTAAGGCTGTTACGTCCTATCAAAGCCACTCTCATTTTGGGTTGGAGGTGGTATTTTGTGTGGAGTATCTGTGCGAGTTGACGAGTACGATTGTAGAGTTCTCGATAGGTCAAAGATAGGCTGTCATTAATGACAGCACAGCGTTGTGGATAGAAGTAAGTAACGAAGCGAAGTAGCGCCATCAGGCTAATACCTTCCAAGATGAGGCTTTTTGCCCACACAAATAAGCCCTTTAGTGAGATTATGTGTAAGCGATAGAGGATTGAAAAGATAGAGACGTTTCTGCTTTTCATGTCATTCGTTTATAATATAGCTGTATAATTGGCGCGAGGATGTGGACTATCGGAGCAGATAACTTAGCCCACCATGGTTTATAACTCTTGTTCTTTCGTATGGCAAGTTTCAACAGAATATTGGCTGCATCAGATGGGGCGTAAGCAGGTAGATGCTTGTATTGTTCGTTAACATCCGACATCGCTGTGTGAACTAAGGGTAAATAGGCTATCTGTACGCGGACACCTAATGCGGCAAACTCGCTGTTCGCTGTCTCACACCATGTATTCGCAGCACTTTTTGAAGCATGATAAGCCGACCAACCCGGTGCCATTGGATAGAGTGTACTCACTGATGAAGAGTAGATGATACGCCCTTTGCTTGCTTTCAAAGCAGGTAAGATAGCTAATGAAAGTGCGATCAAGGAACGATAGTTGAGGTCTATGGTGCGGTCATAGTCGTGGAGCCGGTCTACGGCATCATTGATCTTGCGATGGATAGATTTACCCGCATTGCAAAAGAAGTAATCCAACCGTAGTAGTGTTTTCCTTAGTTTTTGGCAAAGCTGTTCCAGTTCTTCTCTGTCTCTTAGGTCTATTGCGCAGTAGTCTGCACTACTTCCCATTTGCTTAGCTTTGGCACATAAGAGACGTAAGTCCGCTTCACTACGAGCAATGAGGAAGACATTTGCACCTGCACTGATTATTTTTTCGGTTAATGCCCTACCTATTCCATGCGATGCACCCGTCACAAGTATCCACTTCCCAGAGAAGTGTTCTCTTGTAATGTCAGGTGAAAGACTTATGGTTGGGTAAGCCAAAGCACCTCCAATAGCTATTATCTTTTTTCTGAGAGACGTCATCATAACTCTTTTCTAACAATCAGTAGTGCTTGTTTTGATAACCAATAGCGATGTGATTAATGCTCCGCACATCATGTGTTAGGCATGAACACAATGTGTGTTGGGCATCCGCACATCATGTGCTAAGCAATAACACGTTGGATGAAAATGGGTAGAACGCTTTATTGTTGTCGTTATAACATGGCATCGTAAGGCACTAACACCAAAGTTATACAGAGAAGTTCTGTTAGATATCCATGTTATCTTCCCCTCTACCTGTAGTTTGTCGTTTTACGTTTCCCCTAACCTTTATATTATTTCTAAGCTGTAATGCTGATAATCACGCACGATAGTATAGAGGAATTTCTCGTCAGCAGTGTTCGTATCAGATATTTTGAGGTGTTCTCGTACCTTAGCTGCAAGAGAAGCAATACGACGTTCGCGCTCGTATCCGTATTCAGTATTGAGCGTACGTTGGATAACATCAAGTTGGTTAAGTGAAAGGTCTTCAGCCTGCGGATAGACTGGTTTGTATTTTCGGTCAAGGTAATAGAACTCGTCAAGCGATACTTGAATCTTTCGATAGTCATTGAGTCGAATTACCATTGTTCCTGCAGCGAGGTCGCCCAATCGCTGTGAGTTCTTAGAAATAAGAATGATAAGTGCACCAATCCCCGAGAAACCAAGGTCGACGAGTTGTAGAAGCCAGCGCATGAAGAATTCTCCAATACCCGGTGTTGTACCGTCTTTCTTCACCACACGTATGCGCATTACCATCTTTCCAACGCTTTGTCCATGGTTGAAAAGTTCCATAAGGAAATGGTAAAAGACAGCTGGAAGATAGACACCAATCATCCATACAAGTCCATTCGAGAAAAAAGAAAGATTCAGCTCGCTAATAAGGAGTGTGATACCAATCAGATAACATACAACCAGAAAGCCATCGATTATTTGTGCTATGATACGCTCTCCTAAACTGGCTGGTGACTGACTTATCTGTACGTATTGCCCTGTGATAATATTGGCTTCAGACATTTCGTTGAGAATTATATGTTATTTCTGTTGCAAATGTAAGAAAAAAACTCTACTTTTGTTCCCTAAATAATAATAATGTGTAAAATACGTGTAAAGTTTGCATGAAAGAGATACTTTTCATACGCAATAATATTGAGAAGTGGCGGGCAATGGAGGACATGATAGATAATGTCAAGTTTGAGATGCCTGATCAGTTGGCTGATGCTTATACGGAGCTAACAGCCGATCTCGCCTTTGCACAGACACATTATCCTCGTTCACGTATTACGATTTATCTCAATAATCTTGCTTCCGCACTCCATAATGAAATCTACCGTAATAAACGGGAGAAATGGTCGCGTATGGTGACTTTTTGGACACAGGAGGTGCCAGATGTGATGTGGAAAGAACGTAAGTTGCTACTTCTGTCATTCATTATTTTTATGGTGAGTGTGCTGATAGGTGTTGTCTCAACCTTAGGGGATGAGTCTTTTCCACGCCTGATACTTGGTGATGGGTATATGGATATGACACTTGAGAATATGGCGAAAGGTAATCCGATGGGGGTATATGGCAATGAAGAAGAGGGAAGTATGTTTCTTGGGATTACGTTGAACAATATCATGGTGTCGTTTAATGTCTTTGTTTCAGGAGTGTTGACGAGCTTTATGTCGGGCTTTCTTCTGTTCCGAAATGGTATCATGGTCGGTTGTTTTGATACTTTCTTTTATCAACATGGGTTGTTGGGTGAGAGCCTTTTAGCCACGATGTTGCATGGAACGTTGGAACTTTCAGCTATCATTGTCTCAGGTGCAGCAGGCTTGGCAATCGGTAATGGTTGGCTTTTCCCAGGCACTTACTCACGTTTGGTCAGCTTTCAACGTGGTGCAAAGAGGGGAATGAAGATTGTTGTAGGAACCATCCCCATCTTTATCATGGCAGGTTTTATTGAAGGTTTCATCACTCGTCATACAGAGTTGAATGACTTTATCCGCCTCAGTATTATACTTGCTTCATTGGCGTTTGTCGTGTATTATTTTATTTACTTACCATATAAACGTAATTACCATTTAAACAATGAGAATAGAAAGACCAAAGGTTGAACTGTATCAAGTTCGTGGATTCGGTGAGAAATTTACTGCGATTTTTGATTTTATTCGTGAGAATTTCAAACTTTTGTTGCGTGCATGTACTTACTTGCTTTTGCCATTTTGTATGTTGCAAGGCTTCGCAATGGAGGCTATGATGAAAGTCTTAACGCCTTTTTATAACAACACTTTTGATATAGGTGATGATGCTGACGTAGCGCAGGGTATGATGTTTAGATTAGGTTCTTCATACTTGGGATATTTTATTTGTATACTGATAGGCTCTACCTTATTGGCAGGCATCTGTTATGGTATGGTGAAATACTATCATAAGAGCCCTAATAGACTTCGCGATGTGACAATGACTGACTTAAAACCTGTAATCATTCAGGTTATTAAACGCTCATTGGCAATGACTGCTGTTCTCGTCGTTCTGTTTATAGCTATTTTGGTTTTTATCATCTTCATCTCAGTAACACTAAGTGCACCAATATTAGCAATTATACCTATTCTTGCATTAGCTGTATGCTGCTTGCCTATTTCTATGGCATTACCTGTCTATATTTTTGAAGATGATGAAACGCTATTTAGCTCTATTTCTCGTGGTTTGACACTGGGTTTCCATTCGTTTTGGTCGTTGTTTGGCTTGATGTTTGTGATAGGCCTCATGACAAATATCTTGTCTTCAATTACATCAATTCCTTGGTATATCTTGACTGTCGTTAAGTCTGTTTTGACGATTTCGAATACTGCTCAGAGTTCTTTTGCAGTAAGCCCATTGTATAGCTTCATCGTATATTTGTCATCTGTATTTATGAACTTCGGTATGTATCTTGCGATGACAATCTCTACCTTCGCCTTGGCTTTTCATTATGGAAGCATTGCAGAGGAGGAAGATGGCTTATCTGTTGAGGAAGATATACAGCATTTTGATGAGTTAGCAGAGAAAGATACAGATATTGATAACTTCGGAAAACTCTGATAATACGGTTCTATGTTACAGCCATTGAGTGATACCTTGTCGTGTGATTCTGCGTTACTTCATCAGTTTCGTTCTGATGAGGCGTATAACTATGCGCAAGAGTTACAAGCACCTGAACTTGATTGGTGGGATTGGCTGATGTCAAAGATAGGCGAATTCCTGTCTGAGATATTCGATATTCAAGGCAAAGGGGATTTCCGTATAGTGATCTACATCATTCTTGCGCTTGCTGTTATCGCCCTAATAGCTTTCATTTTGTATCGTTATCAATTCAAACTCTTTGGTAGAGCGGGTAAGATAGCGAATGAAGATGATGAAGAAGATAATATCTATGGCGTTGACTTCGATGCTGTTTATGCCAAAGCAATGGCTCAGAAGGATTATTATAAGGCTGTTAGAATCGTTTACTTGCGCACACTTCGCTGGTTATCAGATGGTAATAAGATTAGTTGGCAGCTCTATAAGACGCCTACACAGTATACCCATGAGTTCCTTTCAGCTGAGTTTCAGCGCATGACAACAGTTTTTATGCGTGTGAGATACGGTAATTATGAAGTGTCAGAGGAACTGGTAAGGCTGATGACAGACTTAGAAAGCCAGATAAAGAAAGGAGGCGTAGAATGAACAAGCGGTTTTGGTTCTTCGTAGTTGCTTTCCTTGTCTTCGTTTTCCTATTAGAGTGGAATGCGCCTTCAAAGTTTGTTTGGAATCCAACTTTCAATCATTACGATAAGCAACCATTTGGTTGTGCGGTGTTCGACTCACTGATGAAGAAGTCAACTCCTGCGGGTTATGTGGTGACACGGAAGACTTTCCCGCAGTTAGAACGTGAGGGTTACGGTAAGAAACCGCACGCTTTCTTGGTTATGGCAAGTAGCATAGAATTGACCGAGACAGATCTTCGGGCTTTGGACAAGCTATTGAAGAATGGTAATAAGGTCTTTATCGCAACTTCTTATCTGAATCCTGACTCTTTATTTCCTGACTTGAATGTAAGTATGGATGGGACAGGTGCATTCTCTCCTTTGCAGGTTCAGGCGGCACTAAAACATCAGTCAATCCTCTATGACACATTAGGTTGGACTCAACAGGTGCCTTATCAGGAAAAAGAATACCATGTCTATTCTGCTATGACAGGTAGTAATGTCGATATAGAAGGGAAAGTTACGTGTGACACTTTGCTTAGCGGCTGGGTTCCTAAGGAGTATTCTGACTCTACAGAAGGCTACTGGGCACCACGTGTGGTCAGCATTAAACGAGGAAAGGGAGAACTCTTCCTTTCTTGTGAACCATTATTGATGACCAATTATGGAATCCTTGATACTCAGACTAATGGTCTCATCTTCCGTTTGATGTCACAGTTTAGAGGGTTGCCAATTATCCGCACTGAAGCATACGGTCCTGAGACGGAATTTGAAACGGATACTCCATTGCGCTTCTGGTTACAAAATGAACCTCTCCGATGGGCTGTCTACCTCACCTTAGGAGGACTATTACTCTTCTGTATATTCTACGCACGAAGGAGACAACGCGTTATCCCAATAGTGGAAGAGCCTGCGAACCGTTCGTTGGAGTTTGTTAAGCTGATCGGAACCCTTTATCATCAGAAGCATATTAATCGAGACTTGCTGCAGAAAAAGTATAGTTATTTTGCAGAGACTTTACGTCGTATGACGATGATAGATATCGAAGATGTTGAGTCAAGGAAGGAGAATATAGCACAGATAGCCCTTCGAACAGGAATGCCAGAGGCAGAAGTGCGAATGATACTCGACCGTGTCGAACGTTATTTGCAGGGTAATGATGAACTAAAAGATGCTGCTCTGCGAAAGGCAATAGATGGTATGGATATGATAATCAATAAGCTATAAAGGCTATGGATGAGCAAATAAAAATGTAATTGAAGAGCAAACAATAAATAAGATGGAAGAGAATAGAGAAGAAAGAACCGACCTTACTGCATTTAGCCAAAAGGTGATGCAAGTACGAGGAGAAGTTAGTAAGGTTATTGTTGGTCAGCAAGAGGCTGTCGCCCTGTTGTTAACAGCGATTCTTGCTGATGGTCATGTGCTGATTGAAGGCGTACCAGGTGTTGCAAAAACCTTGTTGGCACGTCTGATGTCACGTCTGATTGATGCCCGTTTTAGTCGTATTCAATTCACGCCAGACCTCATGCCAAGCGATGTACTCGGTACGACAGTGTTCAATATGAAGACCTCTGAGTTCGACTTCCATGAAGGTCCGGTATTCTCAGATATCGTTCTTGTTGATGAAATCAACCGTGCCCCTGCAAAGACACAGGCAGCTCTTTTCGAGGTAATGGAGGAACGTCAGGTGACAATCGATGGTACTACTCGTCGTATGAGCGATGTTTATACGATTATTGCAACACAGAACCCAGTAGAACAGGAGGGGACATATCGTCTACCAGAAGCTCAGCTCGACCGTTTCCTCTTCAAGATAAGTATGGGTTACCCATCTGTTGACGAGGAAATGAATATCCTCAAGCGTCATCAGGAGAAGAGAAACCTCATCAAGTTGGAGGATGTTAAACCAGTGCTGACCATCGATGAGCTTTTGGAGATGCGTAAGAAACTTGATACTGTATATATTGAGGAGAGCCTCCTACGCTATATAGCAAATATCGTCCAGCAGACTCGCATATCAAAGGCAGTCTACCTTGGTGCCAGTCCACGTGCTTCTGTTGCTATGCTCAATGCTGCCAAGGCATCAGCTTTGTTGGGTGGGCGTGACTTTGTAACGCCAGAAGACATCAAGTTTGTTACTCCAAGTATTCTCCAACATCGTCTTATCCTCACTGCTGAGGCAGAAATGGAGGGTTATACTCCATTGAAGGTTGCGCAGAAGCTGATTGACAAGGTGGAAGTTCCTAAATAACGTGACAGGAGAAAAATCTTAGACAAATAAAGAAGAAATGTTCCTTACTAAAAGGTTTTATATCATCTTAGCAAGTCTCACCCTGCTTGCAGGGTTAGGTTATGTGTACCCACATCTTTTCATCGTCGCAAAGATGTTTCTGTTTATCTTTGTGGCTATGGTTGTGGTTGATGCTGTTATGCTCTATCATCATCGTGGAGTCGCAGCGAGTCGAACCTGTTCCGAACGTTTCTCTAATGGTGATAAGAATGTTGTCAAGATAAGCCTTGAAAGTAAATATCCTTTCCCTGTATGGCTGACGGTTATAGATGAGGCTCCAGAGGTGTTCCAACGGAGAGATATTAGCTATAAGAGTCGTCTAACAGCAATGGGCAAGAAGACCATTCGTTATACACTTATCCCTAAGAAGCGAGGCGTTTATTCCTTTGGTAAGATTCGTTGTTTTACGCGTACTATCATAGGACTTGTTGAGCGTCGTTACACCTTGGGCAGTGCAGAAGATGTAAAGGTATATCCTTCTTACATGATGCTGAACCGCTATGAATTCCTTGCGATAAGCAATAACCTCACAGAGCTGGGTATAAAACGAATTCGTCGGGTGGGCAACAATACAGAGTTTGAACAGATAAAAGACTATGTGAAGGGTGACGAATACCGAAGCATAAACTGGAAGGCGAGTGCTCGTCGCAATCAGCTGATGGTGAATGTCTATCATGATGAGCGTTCTCAACAGATATTCTCGGTTATTGATAAGGGACGTGTGATGCAGCAGTCGTTTCGTGGAATGACACTTCTCGACTATAGTATTAATGCTGCTTTAGTGTTGTCATACGTTGCTATGCGTCGTGATGACAAGGCAGGGCTGATAACCTTTGCAGACAAGATGGATACGTTTGTTGCTCCTTCCAAGCGAACTGGACAAATGCAACTCCTCTTAGAGTCGCTTTATGCACAGGAAACGAAGTTTGATGAGAGTGATTTTAGTGGCTTGTGTGCTAATGTTCATAAGTTAGTGAGCAAGCGTAGTTTGTTTATTATTTATACAAACTTCTCTGGTATAACAGCCCTTAACCGGCAATTGTCCTACTTGAAATTGCTTAGTCAGTGGCACCGTGTACTTGTTGTATTCTTTGAAGATGCGGAAATGAATGATTATATTCATTCTCCGAAGCACTCGATAGAGGAATATTATCAGCATGTTATTGCAGAGAAGTTTGCTTCTGAAAAGCGTTTGATAGTCTCAACACTCCGCCAGCATGGTATTTATAGCGTATTGACCACGCCTGATAAACTTAGCATTGATGTTATCAATAAATACTTAGAAATGAAGCAAAGACAAGTCTTAACTTAGTAGTATTCTTAATGATTCAATAGTAGAGAATGATAGGTTAAGCGATAAAGTTTCCTCTCTGCAATCTAATCAGCCGTATCTTGTAATATATTATCATACTGACAATAATCTATTTTCCACTCTTCAACCAATGTGCTAAGGCTCCGCACATGTGGTGTTAAGGCTCCGCACATGTGGTGCTGAGGCTTAGCACATGTGATATTGTCGCTAAATGTGCACGATATCGATGTTGAACACAATGTAAAATGACACAGAACTGATGCCTTTTTACAATCAACGAAGTGTTCTGCTAACAAAAACAAACAAGTTTGTTATGGAAATTTCCTGTGAAGCCAAGGTGATGATCCATGATAGCAGAATGCTCAAAGCATTTTTTTCTATGGGTTCAACCCCCTTTTATTAGGTATTAGTAATTCCTTGTTGCTTGTTTTTTTGTCTAAAATCATAATTATTAGGTATTGTGATATAATACAGATTCTTATACCTTTGCACTAAAATTAGAAATTAATATAAACAGATCAGTAACATGAGAATTAAAACTTTATTTCTTTCACTTGCTGTTACACTGTTAGCTTCTATGAGCACACTCTCTGCCTCTGCGGCTGACTATGTAAAAGTAAGTGACAAAGATGGCAAAGACACTTATTTCGCTCTGTCTGAGAAACCTACTGTTACTTTCACTTCCACTGCTATGGTTTTGACAGCTGGAAGTCAAAGAATAGAGTATCCTCTGACAGATTTCCGTGCTTTCGCCTTTGCAGATCAGCCAACAGGTATCGGTACTCTTGATGCGGAGGGCAACAGTGCAGTCTTCTCTTTGGTAACTCTTTAAAGGGAGAAGGACTAAAAGCAGGCAGCCAGGTAGCTGTTTACACCATCAACGGACAGTTGGTTGGTCGTGCCACTGTAAGCCAAAGCGGTTCAGTAGAGATTCCACTCGACGGACAAACAGGCGTTTTTGTAGTTAAATCATTATCTAAGACATTTAAATTCATACGTAAATGAAAAAAATATTTACTTTAGTAATCGTATCTTTCTTGAGTGCACTCGCAGTACAGGCACAGACATTAAAGGTAACCAAGACTGATGGTGGCGTTGTAACTTATAAGGCAACAGATATCTCCAAGATTGAGTTTTTGCCAAATGAGACTCCATCTCAACCAAAGGTTATACACGAGTTCACAGGCTATTTGACTGTGAAAAACAAAATGATGAATAATGCTCGTTTTGACAACGGCGCTAAGATCAAGGTGTTGCAGAATGGTAGTAAGTTCCAGGCTGAATTTTCTGACAAGCAGTGGGGTACAGGTACTTTCGATATAACAATGGATAACCATGCTATTAATGGTACCGGAAAGATGAATATTGCCAACCCAAATGGTGGCGGTTCAGTGAAAGAGTATGATGCAACAATGAATGGCTCAATGAAAGAAATCAAGATTAATGTCCCATCACTTATGGGTGGTACTGATATTACTTGGCATTATATTGAAGTCTCAGCAGCATCGAAGATTGCTGGCGATTATTCTGGCACAACGTCGTTAATGGTAGGACCAACTTTCGGTCCTTATGAAGCGACTAATTTGTCATATAAGATTACTGCTAATGAGGATGGTACCATCAATGTAATAACTCCTAAAGAGACTTTTGCGGAAATAACGATGGTGGGTAACTTAACGATAGATTCATACACCGTAAAGAATCTTTCTTACGATAAAGGAACTAATAGCTTTGTTCGTGATTATAGCAAGGATGGTATAAAGGTTCATCTCAAATCAGATGGTATGATGAAACTTAATAAGGAGTATACTTTCCAGGATACAAGTAAGATGATTGTTAAGCTCGGAGAGAATGGCGTATTGACTATTACAAATTCATATAGCCTTACAGGTATGCCAATGTCTATTTCCGAAACTTATACAGGAAAGAAGGCTAAGTAAAATATTCATTGCTAATGCATAAAGTATTTCGCTCTATTTATATCCTTGCAGGCTGTGCCATCCTATTGATGGCAACAGCCTGCAATGGACTTTTTGATGGTGTATATGATGAGGCACCAGCCACAGCAAGTGTTACTACGGAAGGTCAGCTTCTTGTTGATGCCAGCAGTTGGCATGACTGGTATTACGTTGATTTCGACTCTCTGCAGGATTTTATAGAGCGTAAAGACACTGCAGGGCTGCTCAAAGCGCAGACAACGTTTACACGTTATCCTATTCCGACACGCCTTTCAACAGGTACTGGTGATGGAAAGACGGGTATATATACTTATTGGTTTGATGTTTTTGGCAAAGGTATTTCGGTGAATGAAAAGCGTAGCTTCGCAGCTACCGATGCACAACCTGAACCACAGTCATGGAGCTTAGCCTTCCATCGTAATAACGTAAGGACCAATGGGGGTGCTGTACTTGAGACCAAATATGCTTCCTTAAACGATATTCCAAAGAATAGTTCTGTTTTCTTAGGAGCAACATTCCAAGAAGATGAGTGGACGGAGAATCAAGTGTGGGAAGACCAGTCGCAGATGCTCTCGAGCCTAATAGGGTGTCAAGGGATAAAAATTAATAAGGTCCTTTCTTCTTGGTTGAAGCTTGATATACCTCCCATGCCTCCAGCCTTTACAATGAACAGTCACGTATTCATTGTTCGCTTGAAGAATGGTAAGTATGCTGCTGTGCAGTTAGAGAACTATATTGGTGCCGATGGTACCAAATGTTGGTTGAGAATCAATTATAAATATCCATATTAAATAAAACATACAACCTTTTCACAGTCGGTACTTTCACAGGTTAGTGACAAGGTTATGAGATTTTTTGATTGGTTATGACACGAAAAACCATTATACTATCAGCTCTTGTCGGTCTGCTTCCTGCAACGTTGTGGGCTGATGAGTTGCCTGATTCTATTTATAAATCCTTAGAATTAGAACAGGTTGTAGTGACGGGAACACGTACGCCAAAGCTGCTTGCCAAGACCCCTGTGTTGACAAGACTAATCACAGCTAATGATATTTCGAAGACTGATGCTACCAATTTGCGAGATGTCTTACAGCAGATAATACCAGGTGTTGAGTTCTCTTACGCTATGAATCAGCAAGTGCACATGAACTTCTCTGGCTTTGGTGGACAGAGTATGTTGATTCTTGTGGATGGTGAACGACTTGCTGGTGAGACGATGGACGATGTCGACTTTAATCGTATTGGGATGGATAATGTTGATCATATCGAGATTGTGAAAGGTGCAGCGTCAGCACTCTATGGCTCTAATGCCGCAGGTGGTGTCATCAATATTATCACAAAGAAGAAGTCCAATCCATGCGCACTGAACTTGAATATGCGCTTTGGTCGCCACAACGAGCAGCGTTATGGTATGTCGTGGCAGTACGCAAGAGGTAAGTGGAACAATCTGTTAACAGTCAATAGGAATAGTTCTGACAACTTCAATGTACACAATGGACCTAATCCAATCACGCGAGTAGTCTCAACTATCTATGGTGATGCTGTTTGGAACTTCAAAGAACAGCTTACTTATACGTTGAATGAAAAACTTCGTCTGACAGGACGTGCAGGTTATTTCTATCGTCAATTGGTGCGTACATCAGAGGTACCAGAACGCTATCGTGACTTTTCGGGTGGTCTTCGTGGAATGTGGACACCAGACCTCTACAATAGTGTGGACTTCTCCTATGCTTTTGATCAGTATGATAAGTCAGACTATCAGCGCATTACTCGTCTTGACATCCGCGATTATTCAAATGTTCAGAATAGTCTTCGTATGCTGTATAATCACACTTTTGAAGGGGAAAACGTCCTCTCTGTGGGTGCAGATTATATGCATGATTATCTCTTCAATACCAACTTAGAGGGTCGAATTCGTAAGCAAGACTCTTTTGATGCTTTTGCACAATACGACTGGAACATCAATCCGAAGTGGGAAGTTGTGGGTGCTTTGCGTTACGACTACTTCTCTGATGGGCATATCTCACGCCTAACTCCGAAGGTGAGCGCACGTTATCAGCCTATACATAACTTAAACGTTCGTCTCAGTTATGGTATGGGCTTCCGTGCACCTACGTTGAAAGAGAAGTACTATAACTTTGATATGTCGGGAATATGGATTGTCGAAGGTAACCCATCTTTGAAGCCAGAGGTAAGTCAGAACTTCAATGCTTCGGTTGATTATACAAAGGGGCACTATAACTTTACGGTAAGTGCTTATTGCAATCGAATAGAAAATAAGATTGCTACTGGTGCACCTTATTACAAGAATCCATCGGATGTTGTACCACATCTTCCTTATATCAACCTAAATCATTACATTGTTAGTGGTGGAGAAGCTACGGCACAGGCACGTTGGACAAATGGTATCACGGCTCGTTATAGCTATGCTTATACCCACGAACGTTTGCCAAAGGATAAGAATGATAAGGCTGTAAACAATCAGTATATACCTGCTCGCAAGCATTCGATGACGGGACATATTGATTGGGATCATCAGTGGTCGAAGAACTATGGTACGAACATCGGACTTGATGGTCGTTTCCTTTCAGCTGTTAATAATGAGGAGTTTGTCGATTACTACGATATCTCTAAGGGTATAAAACCCATTCATTATCCAGCATACGCACTCTTCAAACTCTCCTTGGTGCAGCGCATCAGTAAGGCGGTGAAGGTAAGTGTAATTCTCGATAACATCTTTAATTATAAACCAGAATATTATTATTTGAACTGTCCATTGACTGATGGGACCAACCTCATGGTAGGAATGTCAGTTGATGTTGATAAACTATTTTAAGCTCTCAATACGTTTTAATTTATGGGAAAAGGTAAAATCTATTTATGGCGGACACTCGCCTCTTTTATCCTTGTGTTGTTTACGATGCCTTTGGGTCATGCACTTATGATCATTATGGATAAGACGATGACACCAGAAGCTGTGCATTATGCTGGCTTTGCTATGGGATTCGTAGGATTGGTAATGGTAATTATCGGTGTGTTTGTCAAAGGTGATACACGTCAAACACTCTGGGGACTAATTGGTGGTTTGCTTTTTTGGACGGGTTGGGTAGAGTTCCTCTTCCAATATTACGCTCACCGCTTTGGTGTGCAGCCTGAGATTGAAAATGGAGAGATTGTTACCAAACCAGAATATTTGATACTTCCAGCTTCATTCGGCTTTTGGATGATGATGATGACAATGTACATCTTCAGTACACGTAATGGTTGTAACTTTATCACATGGATTCAGAAACGTTTGTTTGGAAAGCGCAAGAATGAGATTGCTTTTCAGCCGATGACACGTCATACCTCTATCGTTACTTTTATGGAGGTGAATATGATTCTTTGGGCATCTTATCTCTTGCTGATGTTCTGTTATGATAAGAACTTCATTGGCGACCATCATCCAGTAACTTTCTTAGTGGGTATTGGCTGTTTCATCGGCGCGCTTTATATGTTTAAGAAGCAGCTTTATATTGCTTCTTGGGGTGCTAATATCCGTATGTCGGTTGCAACCGTGATTGTGTTTTGGACGCCAGTGGAGATTCTCGGACGTATCAATTTCTTCAAAGAGTTTTGGGTAAATCCACAAGAATATGCCGTACAGCTCCTTTGTATCTTGGGTGCTTTTATCCTTCTGTTGGTTTATATGTGGATGAAGGGTTCTAAAAAGAAGCATAACAACAATTAAGAACAATCTTTCTATAGGAGAAATGCTATACCGTAGCCTGTTCAAAGGAGGAACTATGTATAAATTTAAGATTACTTGTCAGCAACTTTGATGTTGCAAGCAAGTAATCTTTTTTTGTTTATATAAATGGTTCTAAATAGCAGATAAGAATCTGTAGGGATGTGTTTTATATGAGTTTTGTACAGGAAAAGAAGTCTTATATAAGGTAGACATTGGTGTTTACTATCTATAATAACGTTCTTAAAGATTACTTCTTACCGCTTTTAATCGGTGTGTTGATGCTTAGCACGTATGGTGCTGATGCTAAGCACATGTGGTGCTAAGCGCTGACACCAATTGAACTAAGGGTTAAATACATTGCAATAGGTTACAGTGTAGACCTTATGTTTACATGGTTTTAGAAGAGAATTGTATATCTAAAAGCAGATAAGATTGTTTTGATTAGAAAGTAGTTTGTCTTCCAAAGATAAGGTGATTAGTAGGAATAATGAGCACTGTAGATTAGTCTAAAATCGGTCAAGACGTATAATCTTGTTTGTGTTTGGCTGTTTCTTCTTTGTAGTATCGTTTTTTTTTCGTATTTTTGTAGCTGCAATATAATTAAAAGAGATGAATAAACTATTTTTGTCCCTTAGTTTGTTGTTGATTAGCTTTGCAGCGGCTGCACAAGACCGTCTGCCTAAAGTAATGCTCAAAGACATAGAAGGGAAAACCGTACAAACCGACACTATTTCTAATAATGGTAAGCCCCTTATTATAGCTTTCTTTGCTACTTGGTGTAAACCTTGCAATCGTGAACTCACAAGTATTGATGAGGTTTATGATGATTGGCAGCAAGAGACAGGTGTCCGACTCGTAGCTGTGTCTATTGATCAGGCACAGAACATTAATAAGGTGAAGCCAATGGTCGACCAAAATGGCTGGCGTTATGATGTTTTGCTCGACCCTAATGGTGAATTTCGTCGCTCGTTAGGTATTCAGTCTGTTCCTTATACCGTGTTGCTTGACGGACAGGGTAAGATTGTTTATAAGCACAACGGATATACTGATGGTGCTGAAGTAGAGCTATATAAAAAGGTGAAAGAAGCGGCAGGTAAGTAATTCTATGAAGAAATTGATGATGATAGGACTGCTCATTGGCATGAGTAGTATATCTCTTTGTGCACAAGAGGAGTCCGATAAATTACGCCTTTCTGGAAGTCTTCAGAGCGATATGCTGTTGGCACAAAAGGACAGTACGATAGGTGCTGAGGCTACAGATGGTCGTTTTCTGACAAATACTTATCTCGACTTGAAACTATCGAGCCGTTATGTTGAGGCTGGTGCGCGACTGGAGTATCTGAAGCATCCGCTTCCGGGATACGAGAATGACTTTAAGGGTTGGGGTGTACCATACGCTTATTTGAAAGGTCATTACAAGAATGCGGAACTTACCTTGGGTAGCTTCTACGAGCAGTTTGGCTCTGGTTTCATCCTCCGTTCGTACGAAGAACGCAGTTTGGGTATTGATAATTCTCTGCAAGGTGCACGATTGAACTATCGCCCTTGGGCTGGTGTTGCAGTGAAGGTGCTTACAGGTCGTCAGCGTAGATATTGGAATCATAATAAGAGTTGGATGACAGGTGCTGATGTGGAGTGGAATATTGACGAGTTATGTAAAACTCTCCAACAGCATAATACGTATGTTACCTTAGGTGCTTCCTATCTTAATAAACATGAGAGAGACGAGGTGATAATGGTTGATCCAACTCATCGTTTGCATCTTCCGCTTAATGTTAATGCCTTTGATGTGCGTTTGCGTGTGCAACATCGAGCTTTTAATGTATTGGCAGAGATGGCAATGAAGTCGCAAGATCCTTCTCATGATAATGGTTACATCTATCGTAATGGTTACGTTGCAATGCTTTCGGGTTCCTATTCAAAGCGTGGAATGAGTCTGCTTCTGCAGGCAAAACGCAGTACGAATATGGGCTTTCGCAGTCGTAGAGGAATGGAAGGAATCTCTTCTTTTGTTAATCATCTTCCTCCATTCACGATGGAACATACCTATACATTGGCTGCTCTCTATCCTTATGCCACACGCCCTGATGGTGAGTGGGCTTATCAAGCAGCAGCTGCCTATACCTTCCCAAAGGGTTCAACGATAGGTGGTAAGTATGGTACGACTGTTAAGGTAAACTTCTCACACGTTCATTCTGTGCGGAAGAATGGTGCAGGAGAAATCGGAACAGATGGCTATGGTAGTCCGTTTTGGGCGTGGGGGGATGCTACCTATTATCAAGATGTTGATTTTCAAGTGGAAAAGCGACTTGCTAAAGATACGAAGCTCAATCTGATGTATATGTATCAGCGTTACAATCAGATGTTACTCGAAGGACATGGAGGAATGCTTAATTCGCATATCTTTGTGTCAGATGTCAAACAGAAACTTTCGCCTAACACAACATTGCGTGTAGAAGGACAGTATCTTGTATCGAAAGATGGCGACAAGGATTGGTTGTTTGGGCTGGCTGAGCTGTCGCTTGCACCGCATTGGATGTTCACATTGAGCGACCTTTATAACGTTGGTAATACCCGTGTGCATTATTATCAGGGCTATGTAACCTATAGCGGAGGTGCCCATCGCTTGCAATTAGGCTATGGTCGTACGCGTGCAGGCTTTAACTGTTCGGGTGGTGTATGTCGTTATATCCCTGCAACAAAGGGGTTGACACTCTCTTATAATTATAACTTCTGATAGAAATGAAAAGTTTTTATATATGCCTTTTGGCTGCAGTTGCTTTTTTAACAGGCTGCGATTCAGTTGGTTCTGATGAACGACTGATTGAGGTTCCAGCAGCTACTGTTCAGCGTAATGTACTGATAGAGGATTTTACTGGACAACGTTGCATCTTCTGTCCTGATGCTGCAGAGGCTATTGCACAGCAACAAAAGCTTTACGGTGCA
The DNA here is from genome assembly GCF_018128065.1 of Prevotella melaninogenica. Lineage (NCBI taxonomy): Bacteria > Pseudomonadati > Bacteroidota > Bacteroidia > Bacteroidales > Prevotellaceae > Prevotella > Prevotella melaninogenica. Next base: position 905,105 of record NZ_CP072359.1, read on the forward strand.
GACAAATTGATTGCTGTTGCATTCCATGCAGGACCGCTTGCAATCAAGAGTACGGTTGGATTTGTGGGTTTGCGCACCGATTTGGGAGATACTTATTATAAGCATTGGTCAGTTCCAAATGTGCCAAAAGCCATTATTAATCGTCGTGGAGGTGTACTTCCTAAAGATGCTTGGGCAGGACGTATCTATGATGAGTTTGCTCAGACGACAACAGTTAGTATTGAACTTAAATGTCAGTATGATGCTTCTACACGTCAGATGGAGATAGAAACTGCCTTAAAGACCTTGTCTGAAGATGTGAAGGGACGGCTACAACTGTGGTTGGTTGAGGATAACATCGTTGCCCCACAGATGTTCCCAAACAATAAAGTGGATAAGGAATATGTGCATAATCATGTCTTTCGCGCTGCTATTAATGGGGAATGGGGCACAGAGTTAACGCTCTCTACGAAGAATGTTCATAAGGAGAAAACGACTTACACACTCCCTGACGGAGTCGTACCAAAGAATGCATGGATAGTAGGTTTCTTCTATAACGACAGCGGAGTCTTGCAGGCTGTGCGCCAAAAGGTTTCGCTTTAATAAACGAATGATAATCAATTACGAATAAATATAAAAAAATAAGAAAATGAAATTACGTTTACTCGTGTTTATTGGTCTGATGACTAATCTTTTAGTTAGTGCACAAGCACAGACAAGTTCTAATGATGTTGTGTTCCTTGATGAACAAGGTAGGGTCATTACTAACAATACAACAGTTGTTCTGAATAAGGTAGAAAAAACTACTTTCCCCTTTGAGGGAAATAAGATTTCAGGAAAGGTGTACATTCAGAACAAGTCGGATAAGTCTCAAGATGTATCTCTTTCCTATACTATTAACGATATAGATGAGGGTGACGTGCAGGTTTGTGCGTATGGGAATTGTACTTTTCATTCGGAGGCTGGTACTTACGAGGTAGGTAGTAAGCTTTTCCCTATCGGTCTTAAAAAGGAAGCTGTAGAAATAGATCACAGTTATGGTGAATTCGAGAACTGTACAGTAACGCTGAAACTTACAATAAAAGAATCTGGTTCACAGGAAGAGAAGGCAGGTCCGATGATTACTGTTAAGTTTGATACTAAGGCAACAGGTATTGCTGCTGTAGCTTCACAGAAGGGTATTACTTACGATGTTTACAATACTCAAGGTGTACTGTTACATAAGCAACTTACGTCTTTGACAAATCTCCCTAAGGGTGTTTACATTGTGAAGCAGACGGGCGTTGCCTATACAAAAAAGTATGTTATTCGTTAAGCATATAATTTATTAATCTATAACTTGATATGTTACATAAGTTTTATACATTGTTTATTGCGCTTATTGCTGTCTTTTGTTGTGCTGTGAATGTAAAGGCGGATGGTTATACGCTTATTCCTTCTACAGGGCAGAAAGTATATGTTCCTATCACAGCAAAGAGTGCAAAAGGTAAACTATTGATTACCAATTACGGTAGAACAGCTATTCGTAACTTCGATTATACACTTTCTTTCAATGGCAAGGAGCTGATGTCGAAGAATTATGTCCTTACAAATCCATTGAACCGCATGGAGGGAACAACGATAGAAATTGATGTCCCTCCTCATACACAGGTTTCAGAAACCGACCTTTTGTTTACAATTACAAAGGTAAATGGAGAGTTGAATAGTGCTAATTTCAACTATGCAACGCTTCCGAGAATAACTGTTACAAAGGTGCCTCGCAGAAAAGTTGTAGTTGAAGAATACACTGGAATGTGGTGTGGATTTTGTCCGCGTGGTATTGCACTTATGGAGAATCTGGCACATAAATATGGTGAAGACTTCATTGGCATTGCTATCCATACTGGAGGTAGAGCTGATCCATTAACTTGTACAGACTATGCATGGAAAGCTACAGATTACAGAAGTCGCCCTTCACTTGATATGAATAGAAATCTTTTACTGGGTTATTTCAAAGCACAAACTGAGTTTGAAGAGGAACGCTCAAAAGGTGCAGATATGGATGTAGAAGTATCAGCTGTATGGGATAAGGAGAAAAACAATATTACTGTAACTCCCCGTGTCACTTTCTGTGTGAATCGAGATGAAGCTCCTTATGGCTTTGCTTATGTGCTGACGGAAGATGGTATGTCAAATCCTAATTGGGTACAATACAACAATTTTTCAGGTAGTACGGCTGATCGTGGTATTACAAAAGAATTTGATTATTTTATTGATGCTCCTCGAGATATTCGTAATCTTGAAAATAACTTTGTTGCCATTGCTGCAGAAGGAGTAAAAGCTCCTTTAACAGGCTATATCAATACTCCGATTAAGGCAGATGAACCACAGAGCCATACATATACCTTTAAGAATATTTCTAATAAGAAGATAATACAAGACAAGTCGAAGTTGAAAGTCTGCGTTCTGCTGATTAATAAGACTACTGGGCGCATTGAGAATGCTGCCAAGTGTACGATTTCTGAGCCAAATACTACTGCAATCTCTTCTTTGTCACAGGGAGAAGGACAGGTTGTAGAGACAGCACGCTATACGCTTGATGGTCGTCGTATTACAACTCCACAAAAGGGTGTTAACATTGTGAAGTACAGTGATGGCCGTGTTAGTAAAGAGCTGGTGACACAATAATGTCATCCTGACCTTATACTTATTTGTATTATGAACAGAAAATTGACTGATTTGTATCAGCATAAGGCAGAAGAGACGAGCAAAACACTCGTCTCTCTCCGTAACCGTAGTCGTGTTTTTATCCTGACAGAAATCGGTTCTTTTTTGGTAGCTATTGGTTTTGTAGTTCTCTACACCTTATTGCATAATGCAGCTTGGACGCTTTTCTGTGCCTTAGCTGCATTATTGTTTTATCTTTACATTCGTCATCGTGACGTGCTGAACGACCGAAAGATAAAGACGGCAGAGGCTCTGCAGCGAGTTTATCAGAATGAGATAGACTATCTAAATGGCAACTTCTCAGGCTTTGAAGCTGGCGAACAATATGTTAATCCGCAACATCCTTACACCTTTGATATGGATGTCTTTGGTATAGGTTCTCTGTTTCAAAGGATGAACCGCACTATCTCAACTGGTGGTAGTGACCAGTTGGCAGCCTGTCTGTCTACGGAATGGGGAGGTGCAAAGAGGGAGGAACTTGTTGGGCAGATACGTCAACGAATGGTTTCCATAGACGAGTTGGGTAAGGAGGAAACTTTCCTTTCTGAATTCAAGTCTTTGGGCGTAAAGGGGCGTATTAATACAGAAGAGGTTTTGAAGGCATTGACGGATGTTCATCGCCAAAGCTTTCCAAAGTTCTTCCATAGCTCTCTTTTACGTTATTTCTGTTATGCCAATTTACTTGGTTTCTATGTGAGTATCGTGCTTTCCGTTGTGGGATTGGTTCCTTTCCTATTGCCTGTATGGTGGGGAATATTTAACTTTATGTTCTCTTTCCTTTGTGGACATAAGCACATGCGTGTCATTTCTGAGTTGATAGCAAAGGTACACACACAGGTAGATGGTTACTTGCAAGTACTAAAGTTGATTAATACGATTGAGTTTAAGTCTGTTGAACTTCAAGCGTTGAAAGAAAAACTTTCGGGTGCGGAAGAATCTTTTGAGAAGTTAGAACTTATCTTACAAAAGATTGATAACAGAAGTAACGAGGTCGGAGTCTTTGTCTTCAATAGCTTTGCTTTGATTGACATTACTATCGTAAGACTCTTCCTTCGCTGGCAGCATACGTATGAACAGCGTACGAACGAGTGGATTGATAGTCTGAATCTCTTTGATGCTTTGGTGTCAATGGGTAACTTCCGACTGAATGAAGACAGGGCTGTACAGGCAGAGATCAGCGAGGAGAATAAGGTGGTTTATGAAGCGAAAGACCTTTATCATCCCTTCCTTGCCGAGAAGGCTGTGTCGAATGATTTTAATATCCTCGACCATGAATATTATATTATCACGGGCGCGAATATGGCAGGTAAGAGTACCTTCCTACGCTCCTTGGGTATAAATTATCTCTTGGCGATGAATGGTTTGCCGGTCTTTGCTAAGCAGTTGAAGGTCTCAGTATTCCATCTCTTTACGAGTATGCGCACGACGGACGACCTTACGCATGGCATCTCTTATTTCAATGCTGAGTTGCTTCGTTTGAAGAAGTTGTTAGGCTCGTTGCGTGATGATGTGCCAAGTCTGATTATTTTGGACGAGATTTTGAAGGGAACAAACTCTCTCGATAAGTTGAATGGCTCTCGTCTTTTCTTGCAATATATTGCCGAACGCAATGTAACAGGCGTTATTGCTACTCACGACCTTGAACTTTCAAAGATGGAAGAGGAATACGCAGGGCGTTTTCATAACTATTGTTTTGAAATAGAATTGGGTGAGAATATCACTTATTCGTACAAGATTACGAAAGGGGTAGCACGCAATCAGAATGCGACATTCTTGTTGAAAGGAATCCTGAATCCTAATTGTATTTGAACGAGTGACTTGGGATAATGGAAGATTAAAATAGAACGTTTAGAAGTTATTTTGTTGTTTCTAAGGCGTTTTGTCGTGGTAAATGATAATCCAAAATGACTATCAGAATAGGTTGACTTTGGGTTGTTTCCGAATTCTTTTCATGAAGAAAAATATTTCTTTTCACGAAAAAAATATTTATGTTCATGAATAAAATTATTTTTCTTCATGAAAAGAATTCGTCATTGATGATGAACACTACTTAATTGACTTTCTCTAAAGAAAGGATAAAACGTTCAACGACGTGTGCGACACCATCTTCTTCATTTGATAGGGTAACGAAGTCTGCCTCGCTCTGAATGTCTTTTGCTGCGTTTGCCATAGCCACACCAAGTCCTGCAAAGCGAATCATACTGAGGTCGTTATAGCCGTCACCACAGGCTATCACCTCTTCCCGTTGAATACCGAGTGTAGAGATAAGACGGTCAAGGGAGCGTGCTTTGTCGATACCGAGTGGTACGCATTCAAGGAAGAAGTCGGCAGAACGATATACTTCCATCTTTCCTTCCAACTCTTTGGCTAATCTTATCTCCAACTCGTGAAGTGGGGTAGGGTCACCAACAATCAGACATTTATTGATAGGATAGACCAATTGGTTGAGGAAATCATCATATTGCACGATGGGCATCTTATTGATGAAAGCTTCATGTTCTACGTATTTGTCATTTTTATTCGTAGTAGCAATGCCTTCGCCTTGGTAGGTTAGGATTTCCATACCCGCTTGCTTAGCCTCTTGATAAAGTAGGGGAACGAGCTGCTCGTCCAGCTTTTGCTCGAAAAGAACTTCGTTGTTAGTGCAATCAATAATCTTTCCGCCATTGAAAGCGAGGATGAAACCGCCATTTTCTTTTAGTTTCAGCTCTTCTGCTAAAGGGACTATTCCATAGGTAGGACGCCCAGATGCCAGTACGACGTGCACTCCTGCGGCTTGTGCCTGCATAAGGGCTTCTTTTGTACGTGGGGTTATTTCCTTTTTATCATTAGTCAATGTGCCGTCCAAGTCGAGCACAATCATCTTATACTTCATGTTGTTTGTCTTCTTATTACTTTGTAATTTCCATTATGAATAATGACTTATAATTATCGAAAACCATTAATCCTTGTGCAAAGGTACGGCTTTTTATGGACTAAAGGCTGTGTTTGCCTTGATATAAAATGATAAGTATGAAAAAGTTTTGATGTAATACAATAAATCGCAAACGTTTACGTGAAGGATTAACTTTCCTTTGGGTCTTTATCGTAGGTTTATTTGCTGGTGGTGCGCTTGCATTAGTTGTTTGGCGTGTTATTGAACCATCAGAGAAGTAATTCAGTTTATCATTGAAATAAGAAATTAGGCTTATTAGGCTATTATATCTAATAAGTCTATTCGCTTTTATTCTGAAAACATTGCAGTTTATCACGGAATTTAACATTTTGCGCTTATTAAATATGTGTGATGTTTTGGATATCAGAAAATAAAACTGTACTTTTGCAATTGTAAATAGGTATAGATTTATTAATTTTAAAAGATAAAAGAAATTATGGTAGATTACAAGAAATTAGGTCTCGTGAACACTCGTGAGATGTTCAAGAGAGCAATTGACGGTGGTTACGCTATTCCAGCGTTCAACTTCAATAACCTTGAGCAGCTTCAGGCTATCATCAAGGCTTCTTCTGATTTGAAGTCACCAGTTATCCTTCAGGTATCTAAGGGTGCCCGCAAGTATGCTAACCAGACTCTTCTCCGTTACCTCGCTGAGGGTGCAGTAGAGTATGCAAAGGAGTTGGGTTGCCATCATCCTGAGATTGTTCTTCACCTTGATCACGGTGATAGCTTCGAGACTTGCAAGAGCTGTGTAGACTTCGGTTTCTCTTCTGTAATGATTGATGGTTCTGCTCTTCCATACGAAGAGAATATCGCTTTGACTAAGAAGGTTGTTGAGTATGCTCATCAGTTCGACGTAACTGTTGAGGCTGAACTCGGTGTTCTCGCTGGTGTTGAGGATGACGTAGTAGCTGAGGTTTCTCACTACACAAAGCCAGAGGAGGTTGTTGACTTCGCTACTCGTACAGGTTGCGACTCTTTGGCTATCTCAATCGGTACTTCTCACGGTGCTTACAAGTTCACTCCAGAGCAGTGTACACGTGACCCAAAGACTGGTCGTTTGATCCCTCCTCCATTGGCATTCGATGTTCTCGCAGCTATCGAGAAGCAGCTCCCAGGTTTCCCAATCGTTCTCCATGGTTCTTCTTCAGTTCCTCAGGAGTATGTTGATATCATCAACGAACATGGTGGTAAGTTGCCTAACGCTGTTGGTATTCCAGAGGAGCAGCTTCGTCAGGCTGCTAAGAGTGCTGTTTGCAAGATTAACATTGATTCTGACTCTCGTCTTGCATTCACCGCAGGTGTTCGCCAGACATTTGATGAGCACCCAGAGTACTTCGACCCACGCCAGTACTGCGGTAAGGCTCGTGAATACATGGAGGATCTTTACAAGCATAAGATTACAGACGTTCTTGGTTCTGAGAACAAACTTGCTAACCTCGACTAATCATTTGTTGAGGTCAGCATGACCAAATAAAAACATTAGCGGCAGCTTCTTTCGGGAGTTGCCGCTTTTTGTTGTGTTGGTTTCTACGAGGCTTGTTGGTTTCTATGAGGCAGTGCCTCGTAGGTTGGAACAGAGAAAACCGCAGCCCCACATGGATTGAACCATGCGAGGCTGCGGATTGTTCTTCTGGCAGGTTATTAATCGTCCAAAAGTTTGAAAGCCTTAGGGAGATAGTTAATGATATCTCCAGCAACGAGACTCTCTTTGCCTAAGTCCTTGACTGCTAAATCGCCAGCAAGCCCATGGAGGTACATGCCAACCATGCAAGCATTCTGCTGATTATAACCACGAGCAAGGAGGGCTGTGATGATTCCTGTGAGAACATCACCACTACCAGCTGTTGCCATGCCGCTGTTACCTGTTGAGTTAAAGATAACATTACCAGTAGGCAGACAGAGTGCGCTGTTGTGTCCCTTCAATATGATATAAGCTTGTAAGGACTTTGCCAATTCTCTTGCACGATGAAGACGCTCGAAGTCAGCATTGGCAGGTGAGCCTGTAAGACGGTCGAGTTCCTTTGCGTGAGGCGTCATAATGATTCCCTTTGGTAGTTGTTGCATCCATGCGCGATGGCTTGCAAGAATATTAAGGGCATCAGCATCGGTAACAATAGGACATTGTGCGCGTCTTATCTGCGTTATCATCGCTGTGGCAGTAGGCTCCTGTCTGCCTAATCCAGGACCTATTGCAAGTGCATCGAAATCATCTGTATCAACCGCTTCAGTGAAGGCCGTCTCCTCATGGTCTATCTGCAAGATAGCTTCAGGAACAGAAATCTGCATGATGTCATAGTTCTTTTTCGGCGTATGCACTGTTACCTTACCCACACCACTGCGCAAACAGGCACGTGTAGCTAATATTGCAGCACCTGACATACCATAACTACCAGCAATGATAAGGGCGTTGCCCATGTCTCCTTTGTGTGAGAAGTCATCACGATGGAGTAGACGTGAGCGAATATCGTTCTCTTCTAAGATGTAATATTGTGCCTCGGTCTTTCTGATAAACTCTTGACTTAGACGAATATCGAGTACTTTCAGTCTACCAATGAACTGCTGTGCATCAGCGAAAAGGAAGGATAGTTTCCGTTCGTGGAGGGTTAATGTGAGGGTAGCATGAATGATATTTGCACGTACGTTATACGTGTTGTCCTCAGTCATCAGACCAGAAGGGACATCAATACTCACAGTCTTTGCAGGACTTTGATTGATATATTTCACTAAAGAAGCAAAGCCACCCGCCAATGGCTTGTTAAGTCCAGAACCAAACAAGCCATCAATGACCAATGTTTCGGCAGTCAACTCAGGTGGATCAAACTTTGCTGTGATTTCTGTGAAATCCTTTGCATGTTTGCTATCGAGCAGACGTTGACGATTTGTCACACAATCTTCTGATAGATGATTGCTGATATTAAAAAGGAAGGTACTCACCTTATAGCCTTCGTTTGTCAGCAAACGTGCCACAGCGAGGGCATCACCGCCATTGTTGCCAGGTCCTGCAAAGACAACAATTGGCGTATGTATAGACCATTCCTCCATGATAGCACGGGTAATGGCTTTTGCTGCACGTTCCATCAAGTCAATCGACTTGATAGGTTCGTGTTCTATGGTGTATCTGTCCAGTTCGTGAATCTGGGCACTTGTAAATATCTTCATATCGATGGCAAATTTACAAAATAAATGCGGATAGTTTGGTATTATTTTCGTAATTTTGCGCTAAATTATAAATAAAGAAGCATGAGTCGAGTAACAATTAAGGACAAAACGTTTGAGACTTCTATTCCTGAAGCCGAGATTTTGGAGAGGGTAAAGCTGGTAGCTGACCGTATAAACAAGGATTTTGAAGGTAAGACTCCACTCTTTCTTGCGGTGCTGAACGGTTCATTCATGTTTGCTTCTGACTTGATGAAGCAGATCACCATTCCTTGTGAGATATCTTTTGTTAAGTTGGCTTCTTATCAAGGTGTTACCTCAACTGGAACTATCAAGGAGATTATCGGTTTGAACGAGGATATCCGTGGTAGAGAGGTTATTATTGTTGAGGATATTGTGGACACTGGTGCAACAATGAAGCGTATGCTCGAAACATTGGGAACACGTGAGCCAGCAGGCTTGCATATCGCTACCTTACTGTTAAAGCCAGGTAAGTTGACAGTACCTTTGAATATTGAATATGCTGCAATGGAGATACCAAACGATTTCATTGTTGGATATGGACTTGACTATGACCAGCAGGGTCGCAACTTACGAGATATTTATACTTTAGTACAAGAATAATGAAGAATATTGTAATTTTCGGTGCGCCAGGTGCTGGTAAAGGTACTCAGAGCGACAAGATGATTGAGAAGTATGGCTTCGGTCATATCTCAACCGGTGACGTACTTCGTAACGAGATTAAGAATGGTACGGAACTTGGTAAGACTGCAAAAGGATACATTGACAATGGTCAGCTCATTCCTGATGAGTTGATGATAGATATTCTTGCAAGCGTATACGATAGCTTTGGCAAGGAACATAAGGGTGTTATCTTTGATGGTTTCCCACGTACTATCCCACAAGCAGAGGCTTTGAAGAAGATGTTGGCTGAGCGTGGTCACAGCGTAGCGGCTATGGTTGAACTCTTTGTCCCTGAGGATGAGTTGATGAAGCGTCTGCTTCTTCGTGGACAGCAGAGTGGTCGTTCTGATGACAATGAGGAGACAATTAAGAAGCGTCTCAATGTTTACAGCAACCAGACTTCTCCATTAATTGATTGGTATAAGGGTGAGAAGATTCATCATCATGTTGAAGGTCTCGGTACAGTTGAAGAAATCTTTGCACGTATTGAGTCTGTTATTGACAGTCTTTAATATATCCAGCTGATAGGTGTTGGGTGTTAAGGGATACATAATGTATCTACTTCTTCCCATCTCCTATCAGTTTTTTGTTATTTAGTCCTTGAAGAAAGATAGGGCTTTTAAACTATAATTCACCCCACTTCTAACACCCATCACTTGCTATGGCTGATTCAAATTTTGTTGATTATGTAAAGATATACTGCCGCTCTGGTAAGGGTGGTAGAGGTTCCATGCACCTTCGTCATGTGAAGTATAACCCTAATGGCGGACCAGATGGTGGCGATGGCGGTAAGGGTGGAAGTGTTTACTTACGTGGTAACCACAATTATTGGACGCTGTTGCACTTGAAGTTTCAGCGTCATATCTATGCGGAACATGGAGGTAATGGCGGTCGTGATAAGTGTCATGGTACGGATGGAAAGGATATTTATATTGATGTTCCTTGTGGTACTGTTGCCTATGATGCTGAAACGGGTAAGTATGTCTGCGATGTTATGCACGACGGACAGACGGTATTGTTGTTGAAAGGTGGACGTGGCGGATTGGGCAATTTCCAGTTCCGTACGGCTACGAATCAAGCTCCACGTTATGCACAACCGGGTGAGCCGATGCAGGAGATGACTGTTATTCTTGAGTTGAAGCTGTTAGCCGATGTCGGTCTGGTGGGTTTCCCGAATGCGGGCAAGTCAACTTTGTTGTCTACGCTTTCAAGTGCAAAGCCAAAGATTGCCAACTATCCATTCACCACGATGGAACCATCGTTGGGTATTGTTAGCTATCGTGACAATCAAAGTTTCGTGATGGCGGATATTCCTGGTATCATTGAGGGTGCCAGTGAAGGTAAGGGACTCGGCTTACGTTTCCTCCGTCATATTGAGCGAAACTCCCTTCTGCTCTTTATGGTACCAGGAGACACCGACGATATCAAGCGTGAATATGAGGTGTTACTAAACGAATTGCAGCAGTTTAATCCAGAGATGCTCGACAAACATCGTGTCTTAGCGGTGACAAAATGCGACCTACTTGATGACGAACTCATTGAGATGCTGCGTGAAACGTTGCCAACAGACCTTCCTGTTGTCTTCATATCTGCTGTTACAGGACAAGGAATTGACGAGTTGAAAGATGTTCTTTGGAAGGAACTTAATGCAGAGAGCAATAAGTTGCAGAGCATCTTATCAGAGGATACGCTTGTTCATCGTGACAAGGATATGTCACGTTTTGCAGCTGAGTTGGAGGCAGAAGATGCTGATATTGATGATGTTGAAGAGGTAGGTATTGACGACTTGGATGAGGTAGAAGACCTTGAAGATTTTGAATACACGAATGATTAAGCCTGTTCTTCATTACTTCAAACTTGTCGATGAGGTGGTCTGTTTTAGTACTACTCGTCATGGCGGTGTCAGCAAGGGACAACTTGCTACGCTGAACATCAACCCGCATCGAGGTGATGAACCTTCTGCTGTGGTAGAGAATTTGCAGGCTGTAGCTGCTGAGATTGGTGTTGAGGCTGATAAAATTATCCGTCTGCATCAGATACACGAGACACATTGTCTGACTGTGACGGATGCTTTTTTTAATCTTTCAGCCGCTGAACAGTATGAGATGGAAGAAGGAAAAGATGCTGTCGTTACCGATTGTCGTAACGTCTGCGTTGGCGTTCATACGGCTGATTGTGTTCCTGTTCTTTTTTATGACCCAGTTCATCATGCCATTGGTGCAGCCCATGCCGGTTGGCGTGGTACGGTGCAACGTATCATTCAGCATACAGTTCGTAAGATGACAAAACTATATGGCACTGACCCAAAGGAACTTAAAGTGGTCGTAGGTCCTTGTATTTCCCAAAGAATTTTGAGGTAGGACAGGAAGTTTATGATGCTTTTGCTGCTGCAGGCTTCCCTATGGAGCGTATTGCACGTATGTATGAGAAGTGGCATATTGACCTTCCGCTTTGCAATCAACTTCAGTTAGAAGAACTTGGTGTGCCAACAGCTAATATCCTTCAGTCTGCTATCTGCACTTATGATAATGCTTCCGACTTCTTCTCAGCACGTATTCTTAAAGAAGGATTTGGTACTATCTATACAGGTATTGCATTGAAATAGATACCTATTCCATGGTTATTACGGAATTATTCTCATGTAAATAAATATTTTTGTCGTGAAAATAAATATTTCTTTTCATGAAGAAAAATATTTTTTCGTATGAAAGTAATTTGAAAGGGACCGTGTAATCAATAGTGTTGTCTTAATAGATTCATTAGAAAAGGTTTTCTCTTTCTCTGTTGTTGCCCCTTTTCTTCCAAATGGTCTACCTTTTTCTTCAAAAGGGTTGACCTTTTCTTAATATTTAGAGGGTATATTAAAATAACAACGAACACCCTCGTTTCTCCAGTACTCTTCAATAGGGACGGACAAACGAGGGCATTCGTTGTTTTCTTTACTTGTGTCGGTTGGCACGTTGCTGACGGTATTTAGCCTTCTGCTTTGCACTGCCAGAGCCGTGTGCACCAGTAATATACTTCTTTTTCTTGGCTTTGGTTTTTACCTTGCCGTCATCGGTTTTGGGTTTCGAGGCACTTCGAAAGACCATTCCGGTCTCGATAATATCGTCAATATCACTCATATACAATCTTTTTAATGATGGAATAAACGAACGCCTGTAAATGCCATTGCGATGTTGTACTTGTCGCAAGTGTCAATAACATGGTCGTCACGAATACTTCCACCTGCCTGTGCTATATATTCTACACCGCTCTTATGCGCACGCTCAATGTTGTCGCCAAATGGGAAGAAAGCATCAGAACCGAGTGCAACACCTGTGTTCTTGGCAATCCATTCCTTGCGTTCTTCACGTGTCAGAGGCTCTGGACGTTCTGTGAAGAATTGTTGCCATACACCATCCTGCAGTACATCTGCATACTCATCAGAGATATAGATGTTTATTGTGTTATCTCTATCAGCACGACGGATATTCTTCTTGAATGGGAGGTTCATAACCTTTGGACACTGGCGCAGCCACCATTCGTCAGCCTTGCTACCAGCTAAGCGGGTGCAGTGGATGCGACTCTGCTGTCCAGCACCAATACCAATGGCTTGTCCGTCCTTCACATAGCAAACAGAATTACTCTGTGTGTACTTCAATGTAATCAACGAAATGATGAGGTCACGCTTAGCATCCTCAGTGAATGTCTTGTTCTTGGTAGGGATATTCTCGAAGAGTGCTGGGTCATCAAGCTTCACCTCGTTGCGGCCCTGTTCAAAGGTAATGCCGAACACTTGCTTCTTCTCGATAGGAGCAGGCACATAGTTAGGGTCAATCTTAATGACATTGTATGCACCCTTACGCTTATCCTTAAGAATTTCTAAAGCCTCTGGAGTATAGTCAGGTGCGATAACACCATCGCTAACTTCACGCTTGATCAGCAATGCAGTCTCCTTATCACAGGTGTCGCTGAGCGCACAGAAGTCGCCATAAGAACACATACGGTCAGCTCCACGAGCACGAGCGTAAGCACTGGCAAGCGGTGTAAGCTCGAAGTCAACATCATCGACGAAGTAAATCTTCTTGAGTGTATCACTCAAAGGAAGACCTACTGCAGCACCAGCTGGGCTGACATGCTTGAACGATGCAGCTGCAGGTAGACCCGTAGCCGCCTTCAGCTCTTTAACGAGTTGCCAGCTGTTGAGCGCATCAAGAAAGTTAATGTAGCCAGGACGACCACTGAGAACTGTGATTGGGAGTTCGCCTTCCTCCATATAGATACGTGAAGGCTTTTGGTTCGGATTGCATCCGTACTTAAGAGCTAATTCTTTCATATAACTTATGTGGTATATGTAAATTGGTAGTGCAAAGATAAGGAAAAATAATGGAATACGTCGTTATGCTTGTTGTTTTTAAGTAAATTAGCCGTGTTGGTTTGTTTCTTTTAAAGAAAAGCAGTACTTTTACACTCGAAAAGAAAATAATATTTGGAGCTTGAAGGCTATTCTGCCGTAGGTAAAACACCTTCTGACTCCTTTAATCCCTTTAAATTACTTAAAGATATGCAAGCATTACACACAGACAAGGCACCTGCAGCAGTAGGTCCTTACAGTCAGGCTATCGAAGCCAATGGTTTCATCTTCGCATCTGGTCAGCTTCCTATTGACCCGGCTACTAATGCATTTGCAGAGGGTGGCGTGAAGGAACAAACTCGCCAGTCGCTCACTAACGCACGCAACGTGTTGGCTTCTGCAGGTGTAGACCTGTCTCATGTTGTCAAGACAACAGTATTCCTTTCTGATATGGAGAACTTCGCAGCGATGAATGAAGTTTATGCCGAGTTCTTCAAGGAGCCTTATCCAGCTCGTTCAGCATTCGCTGTAAAGGCTTTGCCAAAGGGCGCACTTGTTGAGGTTGAGTGCATTGCTGTGAAGTAAACGGATAGAGAAGATTAAGCTAACAAGGCTTCTGTTAGCTTTATTCTTACTTGATTCTGTTTAATCAAAAATCCCTTTATATATGGTAAGCGTGGTGCTTAAGCCATTATAAAGGGATTCTTGTTTTATCGTGTCAGTGCTGTATAAGGTTTGGATAGTATTTCCTATGCCGTCTTTTACATGGTCTGTTCGGCTTGTTCGGTCGCTTACTTGTTGTTCAACAACACCTTCTTACCGTTGATGATATAGAGTCCTTTGCGTGGATTCTGTACGTGGCGACCGTTAAGGTCATAGATTATATCCTTTTTATTGTTGACAGCTATAGAACTAATACCTGCTGCAACGTCATTCTTGCCTTTGTAGATATTCTTTGTCTTGCTTTCTGGTCTATTATAAATTTCAAAAGTGAATTCTATAGTTCCATTGTCATAAACATAGTTGTCGCTACCAATTAGCGAGCCATGGACTTGTAAACTCAATGAGGTTCCTTTTGCATTGACGTAATCACCAGAAAGAGGATTGATGGTGAATTTCCATCGTTTGTTCTCTGGTTGGTAGGTTGCTGTAAGATTGTCAAACACAATATCCTCGAAAGTATATGCACCTAATTTGTAATCTCTCAGTATAAGTTTTGTGTCATCATTTATTTTCTCAATCACTACCTGAAACTTCTTCACTTCTGTGGTTGAAGAACTTCCGTCCTTTTTTATAATTTCTGTTTTCGCTGAGCCATTATAGGTGCCATGAAGTCTGGTGAAATTATTCTGTGCTTTTATTGTAAATACCTGGAAAAGCAATACCAATAATAAGAGGAAGGGTTTGTTTTTTACTGTGTTCATATATACTATTCTGTTGTAAAATTAATAATACTAATTATAGTGTTCTAATAAATGTTTCGAATTTTATTACCTTGAGATATTATCCTATAATAAAGGGCTTGTCATATACTCAGTCAGACTTAGAATGTCAATTTGACTGCAAAGATAAGCATTTTTATTAAACATTGTTTAACCTGATACACTTTCAATATTTTTTTGATTATTTGCTAACCAATCGATGATGAGGTATGCGAGTGAATTTATTCTATCATTTAGCTGAACAGAGTGTTAGATTCTTGTTTACTTCTTTATGTCTACAACTTTAATTAACAGTCAGAGTGTTAAGAAAAGTCGATGAATATTACTTAGTTAGACAATCTTTCGTTACTTTTGCATTACGTTAGTATATGTTGAAAATTGTGGTATGAAAAAGAAGCTTAGAACCATTATTGAGGAGCTTGGTCAAAAGGCAAATGTCCGCAGAGAGTTGGCTTCTGACTTAGAAAGATTGTCCAGTAGGTTAGCACTTCATCACATCCACTTGGAATCGTCATCTTTGAATAAGTTGATAGGTTATTTCAAGGGGAAGGAAAAACCTTCTAAAAAGACTTTAGATAGGTTAGCTCTCTTTGCTGGTTTCCAAAATTGGAAAGATTTAAATGCGGCTTTGCATGGTGAAAATGATGCAAAGTTGAATTACGAAGATTAATTGCTCTGTAGAGATATTGAGTAGGGGAGACTCTCTGAAAGGTTATCTCTGAAGGATTGTAGGGACATATGATGTGTTTATCTGTTAGCGATACCTATCACAAGATAAGCAAAGCATGGGTCCCTACATTATTTATATGTGTTTTTACGGTGAGAAGTTTTTTCTTCATAGTCAAGAAAACTGACAAGAAGATGTTTTAGATGGTGCAATATGATAACGCTTTCTCTCTTTATTTCGTTAGCTTTATCAATAATGAATGTCTAATAATCCTTATTAAGAGGTAAATAAAAAAGCCCGAAACCAATAGTTTCGGACTTTTATTTTCTTGGATTTTCCAAGGGCTTACTTCTCTGCAACAACAGTTCTCTTCTCCTTGATGCGTGCAGCCTTACCTGTGAGTTCACGGAGGTAGTAGAGTTTCGCACGACGAACCTTACCACGCTTGTTCACCTCGATAGAATCGATGTTTGGTGACTCGATTGGGAAGATACGCTCAACACCAATGGTGCCTGACATCTTACGAACTGTGAAACGCTTCTTCTCACCATGACCAGAAATCTTGATAACTACGCCACGGTAAAGCTGAATACGCTGTTTGTTACCCTCGACGATTTTGTAAGCGACAGTAATAGTGTCACCAGCCTTGAACTCTGGGAACTGCTTGCCGGTTGCAAATGCTTCTTCAGCAACTTTAATTAAATCCATTTTTCTATTAATTAAATATTGTTTGTCGTTCCAACGTAACGTAATCCATGACTCTTCCACGATCAGCGGTTACGCCGAAAAGCGGTGCAAAGTTACTACTTTTCAATGAAATAACAAAGTAAATGTAAGCTTTTTAATGCTTATTTGTTGCAAGCACCTTAGCTATCTCTTTCTTAGCCTTTGCCATTTGCTTTTGGAAAGCATCAGATGATTGTACGGCAGCAAAGCCTACGCTTGCGCAAAGACGACCAGCATCGACATCGCTCTGATAGTGATAACCACAGATTACTCGGCTCTGACCATACTCGTAAGCATGTTTCATAATCTCGTTACCGCGTGATGGATTCAGCTCTGTCAAAGTCAATCCGAAGATCCAACCGCGACAGGTATGACCTGAAGGATAAGAGCCGTTGTTAATCAACTCTGCCTCAAATTGAGGTTGAAGTGTATGCTCGTGGAACTGTGCAAACGGACGTTTACGCATATATTTTGCTTTAGCACGGTCAACAGCATGGTTTCCATCAATACCTATCATGCACATGAGTTTGTAGGTCTCTGGTGTCTTCTCTGGTGTGATAAGCAAACCAAAAGAAGGAGCAAAGCCTACGAGAACAGAATCAACGTCGAAGTTGGCGTCAAACTTTGCTTGTGCAGCACGTTCTTTGTTCTCTCTCATCTTTCGACCCCACCAATACTGACGGAAGTCATAATCGAATTGGAAGGATGCTGTGTCAGGTGGGGCAGGGAGGTAAATACCTGCATCAGGCATATCAGCCTCTGGAATGAATGACTGCTTCTTGTAGTCCTGAGCATTGATAGTCATGCCAACGAACAGCATAACGATGCTAACGAACAAACTCTTTTTCATAATAATAAATGTTTTGTTGAATTAATTGATACGTATTGCAAAAGTAAGTAATTATATGTATCTATCAAAAGTTTAATCGTTTTTTAATAGTTGCTTTCTGCGTAAGTGGTCTTTTAGAAGAGTTGCAACTATTGGCATCTGACGTATAAAAGGCTGGCAGCATGTTCCTTATATAGTAACAATGGACAGTCTATATGTTGGTATTATATGAGGTGTAAAGATATAATTAGGGCTTTTGAGAAGAGTAAAAGAAAAGCAGGGAAACGATACAATACTTGTTGTATTCCGTCTTCCCTGCTTATAGTTTATGATATACTATAGGCTGCTTCTGTATTTAGAAGAGTATCTTAAATAAGCATAGAAGGTGAACTTTACCTAACTTTACCTTATTATATATGTCCTTTTAGCACCTGAGAATAAGTATATCGAGTGTTTGAGCATTAATACTTGAACACTGCGGTGAGTGTTATCTTGCGTCCATCAGCGTGAGCATACTCTGCATTACGTGCCATCATCATAGATGCTGGTGTGTAATAAGTGTAGTTCAATAAGTTCGATACAGCCAAACTTAAGTCGCAAACCTTCATCTTTACGCCTGCGGTAAGGTTTAGTAAGTTGATGCGATTTACGATACCTTCACCCTCGTTATATACTCCTGATGCGTTAGGTGTAAATCTGTCACGCTTACCAGTGTGCATGTATTGTAACTGGAGATAGGTGTTCTTGACAGGGGCATAGTTGACATACATTGCCAACTTAGCGGCTGGAATGGAGATATTCGACATGTATGTGTCCCAATCTCCAGATGCTGATTTGAGCTTACCTTCGAACCATGAGAGGTTAGCACCAGCCTTTAAGTTACTGAGGATTTGTGCATCTGCACTCAATTCAACGCCATATACCTTCTGTGGAGTACGGTTTACTACCCAAAAACCATTCTCTATCTTGAGGTCACTTCCAAGCTTAGAATAGGTGTAGAAAACAGATCCATTCAACTGCAACCAGTGGTTAATATCAGAGTAAACACCCATCTCGTAGTTGTTTGTCTTTACAGGTTCTGTTGATATCTTAGAGAGTACATCAGCCTTAGCAGCACGTAATGTACGACCTAAATCAAAGATAGAGAAACCTTGAGAGTAGGCTACGAAGGGTTGAAAAGCGGGATATTTGTTATAAGAAATACCCACATTAAAAGACATATTATTATACTTTAGCTTTCCACCCTTGACTTGAACCTGTGGATCAGAAAGCTTATTGCGCAATACATCATAGTCTGGTACGTTCACATTAATGAAGTCGTAACGTCCTCCAAGTTTGATGTTAAGGTGCTGCCAGAGCGTCGTCTTTATTTGAACAAAGGGCGCATGGTTGTTACTTGTCAGCCATGGCATCCAATATCTACCATCTACCAATGGTTGTGAAGTCTTATTATAAAGGTAGTCATAACCATAAGCTAAATGTGCAAAAGCATTCTCTGAGAAGATAAGTCGAGTATTAAACTGGGTGCGGAAACCAAACTTACGATCCTTAACAGCCGACTGTCCGCTTGTTTCTTCCCATCTTGGTTGCGTTGGGTTAGCCTTACGGAAGTCGAAGATAGTATATATTCCTGAACCATAAACAGATGCTTCTAAGTCGGTATGTTTGAATATATCCTTTGATGTAAACTTGAGGTAAGCATTGTGATTGTATCTTGTTCCCTCGTCAACAGCCTGTGGGTCCTTATTACCAATTATACCAATAGAAGGACTTTGGAGGTATTTCCCACCGAAAGGAATCAATTTCGTATCTTGCAAACTACGATAGAAATTATACATCAATTCGATTCTGTTCTTTGGAGATAGGGAATAACCAAGATTAACAAGTACGTTTGTTGTATAAGTATCACCGAGTCCGTAGCGTGGAGAGATGAACTTTCCATCACCATCAATAGCACTACCTGTACGTCCGAAAGTCCCATTTACGAGATAATCAAACTGCCCCACACGACCATAAACTTGCTGGTTGATGCGATAACCTTGCCCTTTCCCGTGACGGAAGAAGTTATAAGTTGAACCTGAGAGAGTCGTCTCTCCAGCTACAGTCTTGTTGGTGGTATTCTTCTTAGTTATGATGTTTATCAATCCTCCGATAGCACCATTACCATAGAGAGCGGTAGAACCTTTTACCACTTCTATATGGTCGATAGCAGCGATATCGATGGTTCGGATATCACGGTCTGTTGAACGTAAAGGAGTTGATTGAGGTATACCATCAATCAAGATAAGTGCGCTTCTTCCACGAAGTGATTGTGCGCGCGAGCTTGTAGTATTACTTGATAGAGCCATACCAGGTGTGAGCATGCCCAAGAGATGGGTGATATCGGGAGCCGATTTGCTCATTTCTGCTATTTGCTTTTGGTCAATAATCGTAACTGTAGCAGCCGCATTCTGCTTTATTTCAGGCATACGTGTGGTACTGATAGTTACTTCTTCGAGATGTTGTGTGGAGTCTTTAATCTCTTCTGATTGTGCTTTACAAGGTGTTGTTGCCATTGCAAGCATTGCGAGAGATAGATAAATTGTTTCTTTCTTCATATAAATACAATCCTATGAATGTTAATTAACTTTTGCAAAAGTATTAATATTCTATATAGCGTGCAATACCTAAAATGAGGTATATTATAGTTCTATGTGCCTTATTTTTGAACGTGTTTTCTATGTGGCAATATATCTTTAGTCTTGCGACAAGCATTTGATTCGTTTTTTTTTCTTACTTTTGCATCATCTTTTTGAATATTATCGGCTTGTGATGTTATCTATAGATGACAGGATGGGCGATGTTGGAAGTTAATCAAAGTAGGGTTATTTTCTACTCTGATAAATATTTATGAGAACTATAAAAGTCATTATATATGTATAAAAAAACGATTTATCTGTCTGGATTAACAGCATTATTAGCGTTGACGGGATGTGCTTCTCATTACGAGTTGGCAGGCATTCAGCGCACACGTGTGCTGGTTGATAATCGATATGACGCTACTCCTGATGCAGGGGCAGTAAAGTTTATGGAACCTTATAAGCACAAGGTTGACTCGGTTATGGGACCTCTTGTAGGCGAGGTTGACCACGACATGGTGGCACATCGCCCAGAGAGCGACCTCTCTGACCTGCTGGCTGACATCATGGTGTGGGCAGCTCGTGATTATAATGAGAAGGTAGACTTTGGTGTTTATAATATGGGTGGCATTCGTGCGGCACTCTCTAAAGGTAAGATTACCTTTGGTGACGTGTTGGATATTGCACCTTTTGAGAATAAAATCTGCTTTGTGACACTTTCTGGTGAGAAAGTCTTAGAGTTGTTCTCACAGATGGCACATACTGGTGGCGAGGCTGTTAGCCATGGTGTTGAACTTGTTTTTACACGTGATCATAAGTTGAAGTCTGCTCGTCTAAATGGTAAGGAGATTGACCCTAAGGCAAGCTATCGTATTGCTACGCTTGATTATCTGGCACAAGGTAATGACAAGATGGAGGCTTTTAAGTCGGCAACAAGTGTTGTCTCACCTCAAGAGAGCAGCAATAATACACGTTTTATCATTATGAACTATTTTAAGGAGCAGACGGCTCAAGGTAAGGTAGTGAATGCTCACATAGAAGGACGTATCCGTGTCGAATAATTATTTAATGAGTTAGGAAATGAAAAGAAATATATTACTGATTACTTTCTGCCTTTTAGCTGTTGTTGCTTTTGGACAGAATAAACAACTGATAATCCTTCACACCAACGATACACATAGTCAGATTTATCCGCTCAATCCTAATCTTGCTGATACGATGAAGGCTGATCGTGGTGGTTTTGTGCGTCGTATTGCAATGCTTAAAGCAGAACGTGCAAAGCACCCTGACTTACTGCTTTTCGATAGTGGTGACTTCTCGCAAGGCTCACCTTATTACACAATGTTCAAAGGTGATGTTGAAGTGGGTCTGATGAATCAGATGCACTATGACGCAGCTACGATTGGTAACCATGAGTTCGACTTTGGTTTGGATAATATGGTACGTCTCTTTAAGAAGGCAAACTTCCCAATCGTTTGTGCAAACTATGATTTCAAGGGTACAGAGTTAGAGAAGTTGGTTAAGCCCTATATCATCTTGAAACGCAACGGACTGAAGATTGGTGTCTTCGGACTTGCTCCAAAATTGGATGGTTTGGTAGTGAAAGCTAACTATGGTCCAATCGTTTATAACGACCCTGTCGCTTGCGCACAGAAGGTTATTAACGAATTGAAGGCTAAGAAGTGCGACCTTATTATCTGTATTTCTCACCTTGGTTGGAATATAGAAGGGGTCAGTGATGAGGAGGTTATCGCTGGGACTCGTGGTCTTGACCTTGTATTAGGTGGTCACTCACATACCTATCTTACAAAGTTAGAGTACGTGAAAGACCTTGACGGCAAGATGGTTGGCGTCGATCAGAATGGTAAGCATGCTATTTACGTAGGTAAGTTGGTGCTTGATATGAAGAAGAAAAAGTAAGTCTTTTAAACGATAAGACCTATATATAAATAATGTGGGCTGTATCAATAAAGTTGTCATTGGCAATCTTATTGATACAGCCTACAGTCTTTTATACTCTGTGCCGGGGGAGCTTTTAGCAAGGTAATCTATGCTTTGTACGACTGAGTAGAAGAGGTGGGTGAGATAAGTTCACTAAGAATTAATAAAAAGCGTCTTTCCATTTTTTGATGTTTATTATTCCTCCAAAGTAAGACACTATTACAGAAAATACAAGGATAGTTTTGTTTAAAGTTGCTGTCATTTTTAACATTTCATGTATCTATCTGTATCATAGCAAGTTAATGCCATGCTTTGAATGACAAGAGTGACAGGAAAATAAATTGCTGGTTCCAATCCCCCCAACCCCTCCCTCGTAGGGAGGGGAGTAGATGGCGAGATACATCACCCAACATTTATCACCCAACACCTACCATTCATCACCCATCATAGAATGGATGCAATGTGTCGGTAATTGATAAGATTGATGTTCCCTGTTGTGTTCTCAAAATCCCCAGAATAAACAACGGCTTTCTTTCTGACAGGAGTCTTTATCCAGCTTTCAATCAGAGTGAGTGTCTTTTCAAAGGAAGAATTATATGTCATAGAAGATTTCACTTCAATGGCAGTCAGTTCCCCTTCTTGTTTGATTAGGATGTCAACTTCATTCTGATTGGAGTCACGATAGAAGAATACGCCACCTTCTAAGCCCATATTATAACGATGTTTGATTGCCTCCATGACAATAAAGTTCTCAAAGATAGCACCACGCATCTTATCCCTGTCTAACTGTTGTGGCGTCTCAATGTCGAGTAGATAACAGGCAAGTCCGGGGTCATTGAAGTAGAGTTTTGGACTTTTTACTAATCGCTTGGATATGTTCTCATAATAAGGTGGAAGGAGTGTTATGAGATAGGAAGCCTGTAAGATAGAAATCCAATGGCTGATAGTTTTAGAACTTACACCCACTTCAGCACCTAATTCTGATGCATTGAAAAGAGAGCCAATTCGTGCAGCGCATAATTTTAAGAACTTTGTGAAGAGCATTTGATCCTTAATTTGTAAGAAATCTCTTACATCTTTTTCCAAATATGTTCTGACGTATGATGGGTAAAAGTATTTAGCAATATTTTTTCCTGCGCAAATGGCGGGGTAGAATCCATTATAAAGTACTTGATTCAAATTGTTTAAATCAATTTTTCCCGTAACTTCCTCTATCGTCATGGGCAATAGTTCGAATACACCTGCACGACCTGCAAGAGATTCTGATAATTTCTTCATGACTTCAAAATTCGAACTCCCAGACAAGATGAAACGTCTTCTCGGGTTATTATCTACAATTCCTTGTATGTAATCAAGTAGTTGAGGATACTTCTGTATTTCGTCAATGAACATCCCTTCGTCCGTTTGATTAAGGAAGGAGATAGGGTCATTCTGCGCATAGTCAAGAATGTTTAGATCTTTTAAACTGTATTTTTCGTAGAGTGGGAACAGCTGACTTAATAAGGTGCTCTTGCCCGATTGTCTTGGTCCAGATACAGCAATTACTGAGAAGTATTTAGATGCTTCGAGTATTGTTTTCTCAATGTTTCGGTGTATATATTCGTTCATGAGTTTATGTAATTTTGGAGTTCAACTCCAAAATTACATAAAAAAGAACAATTAAACAAGTGAAAAATAGGGTTTTTAATAATAATCTATGCAATTTTGGAGTTGAACTTCAATATTGCATAGATTCTGTTTGCTTTCGATAAATCTTTTCTTGTTATAAATCTTTTATGCTATATCTATTTGCTTGATAAATAAAGGATTTACTCGAAGTAGAAAGTAAGGGCTATCATCTTTGCTTGTGTTTCGTTGACAGAGTTGGTATACATGAGCATATTTTTGTCTTGAAGATTCTTAGAATGATTCTTGTCAAGACTATTTATAAGACTGTACATGAACTTTAATTCTGGACGTAACTTGAAGTAGGGGAGATAGAAATCGCATCCGAGTCCTACTTCTACGAAGACATCGCTACGTTTGAGCTTGATGTAATCATTGTCTTTACCTGAGAGATTGAGCATAGGATTCAGTCCCAACATCACGTAAGGACGATGGTTATTAAAGCGTGGAGCAGCTGCAATGAGGTCGAAAGCACAAGAAACGTATGCTGTTTTGAGGTCTTGCACTTGCTCCGTAGGTTCGCCTTGCGCATTAAGGTCTGTGATATTGCGGAAAGTCAGATGTCGTGTACCAAAGTACATGGCAGGAGCCATACGCAGCTGAAAAGTAGAATTGATTCGTAACTCACCCAATACGCCCACCGTAAATCCTGCATCCCAGCGGTCTTGGTCGGCTGAGACAATCTTCTGAACCATTCCGTTGCCATCGCCAAGGTCGACCATCTGTGGACCAACATTGTTGAGTTCAAGGTCTTGCAGATGTGTGCCAACGAGTACACCGAAATGAAAATCACGCAAATCCGTATAGGGGCGGTTCTGCACTCTTCGTTCCTGTGCGTGGCTTGTAAGTGCGGAAGCCAATAGGGTGAGGGCTACTAATATTTTTTTCATAATTAATCTTCAAACGTATTTCTTCTGCTTTTATTGTCTATATGATTGACGTTGTCGTCTGTCTCTTGGGCTTAATCATCCTTTTTAGGTAGTCGTTAATTAGAATGTTTTTATTTAAGAAGAGCTTGTATGCCTTTCTGTTATTAAAAGTCTTGTTTCCTTAATCGTCAAATTATCAGTGTTTTATATTTATTTTCAACTTCTATTTTTTATTTTTATGGCGTCTAAATATTTGTAATATTTACTATTATGTTTAGGTATTTAAGAATTTATTTCTACCTTTGCATCATCAAATTTAGGTATTGAAGCCTATTTGTAATACAAGAACATTATTAACATTATAAATTTTTATATTATGGCTTACGTAATTGGTAATGATTGTATCGCTTGTGGTACATGTATCGACGAATGTCCAGTAGGGGCAATCTCTGAGGGTGAGATCTATAAGATTGATGCAGACGCATGTACTGAGTGTGGTACTTGTGCATCAGTTTGTCCAAGTGAGGCTATCAGCCTCCCATAAGGTTTTATAACCTGTTACTGATTAAAATCACAAGGCGAGTCGAAAGGCTCGCCTTTTTTTGTTATAGCGTTAATGATAGGCAGTTGTTCATAAGAGACGGTACATTACCTTAGATAGGTTCTTAGTCTAATCGTGTGTCTTTATTTTCATTGGCTTCTATAACGAATTGTGTGGATTGTTTGAATCCAGAAATATTGTCTGCATTCATAGACAGAAGTTATTTGTTCCTCCTTCCCTTAGTGCTTTAGAAGCATTGTTCTACAAACAAAACAATAACCTATTCTCCATCCGAGATGGTTTAGATTTCCGAATTTATGCTTTGGGAGTAAGAGAATAAAAGAAGAATTACTTTCTTATTTTGCTCTAAATATTACGATTTGCGATTAAGTAGAATTGTGTAAGTATAAGCTCATTAACGCTATAGGCTGGTTTAAGGTTTTAATTTTCACTATGTTAGTGCATGTTTACCATCACAGTCTGTTGTGCTAATATATTTCATGCGTGGTGCGGAGGCTTAGCACAAATGGTGCGGAGGCTTAACACCATATGTGTGGAGGGTTAATTTCACTTTGATATGCACATAATTCCGCAGAAGTTTACGAGGCATTCAGTTCCTTGAAGAAATGACACACAGAGAGGAACAGAGCGACAACGTTTTTTACCCAACTGGTGCAAAAAAAAGGGGATATGTCTATTTTGACACACCCTCTTCTCTTGTAGCGGGACGGGGCTACGATCCCCGGACCTCCGGATTATGAATCCGACGCTCTAACCAACTGAGCTATCCCGCCGTCCATTAACTTTCGTTCTTGAAAGCGGGTGCAAAGGTATGAAGAAAATGTCATACTCGCAAATATTACGTTGTTTTTTTAACGAATACTCAAGAAAAAGTTTTATATTTGCATTTGATAAGAGGTGAGAACGGCAATATAACATGTTGTTGCTTTATGTATTATCTGCGTTTCTTAGATAATGATAATATCTATAGATTTATCTAATTGTTACGCTTTAAGGCAATAAAATAGGGAGTTTACTCGTTGAGAGAGTGTCTCTCTGTTTGATACAAGATAAGCGAGTTGCAGTTCTGACATGAGGTAGACAATACATTTTAACGGCTACTTATGCTTCTGCTTAATCAAGCCATATATGACGAACGATTTTTAATAAGGATGTCAGATTGAGTTTGACGGCAGAGAAGAGAGAGTTGTAATTTGAATAATATTAACCATAATATTTGGAAATGAGTAAGAAGATCGAACTGGAATACGAATTGAAAACTCGGTCGGGGAATGCTGTGTGGGCACTGATTAGTACGCCAATTGGTTTGAAGAAGTGGTTGGCAGATGATGTGATGATGGATGAGGATGTGACAACTTTCGTCTGGGGTGACCCACTTCGCGAACACGATACGCATACGGCAACTGTTGTTGATATGATGAAAAATGATTATATACGTTTTCATTGGGACTCTTCAGAGAGCGACTCTTATTGGGAGATAAAGATGTACCATAGTGAGATTGCTGGTAACTATCATCTCTTGGTTACTGATTTCGCAGATGATGATGATGTAGAAGGGTTGGAACAACTATGGAATCAAAATATTGATCGCCTGCATCGTATAACAGGAATGTAGGCAGATGTGAATAAATTATGGTGAGAATAGGGTCTATGATGCGATGTTAGTTTAATCGCTCACATGCTCTATTTTTTTTGTTTTGATGGCTTGAAACTTATTTTGTTTTATCACATAAGAACAGACAAAGAGTTTCTTCGGTTTTCTTTCTGTGAAGTCATGCTTCTTTGTAAGATATGAGGATGAAAGGGAAATATAATAAACGAAGATTGTGAGTGCTGTTATAGGAAAGACACAGGTTAAAGAATAAAAATACTAAAAAAGACCATTACTCTGATATTTTTATGTAATTTTGCAAAAGGTAAGTCGGAGTTTACAGATTGAAAACAAGTTCTCTTTGTTTTTGCTTGTTATAGCTTTGCACATAAAATAAGGGAGAATAAGGCCCTCATTATTATATCATGTTTCAAATCAAGAAGTTAGATGTCTTTATTGCCAAGCAGTTTGGCATGCTTTTCATGGGAACATTCTTCATCAGCTTGTTTGTGTTGATGATGCAGTTCTTATGGCGATATGTCGATGACTTGATAGGAAAAGGATTGTCCATGGATGTTCTTGGGCAATTTTTTTGGTACATGAGCTTGATGATGGTACCACAGGCTCTTCCGTTAGCAATACTTCTTTCGTCGCTTATCTCCTATGGTAACCTTGGTGAGAGTTCAGAGTTGACAGCCATTAAAGCCGCAGGAATCTCTTTGATTCAGTCGTTTAGAGGGTTGATAGTTATAAGTATATTTATTGCTTTTGGGTCGTTTTATTTCCAAAATAATGTGGGACCAATCGCACATAAACATATTGCACAGCTGCTTATCTCTATGAAACAGAAGAGTCCTGAACTGGAAATCCCTGAGGGAATCTTCTATGATGGTATTCCACAAACCAATCTTTATGTAGAGAAGAAGGATTTAAAGACCGGACACCTATATAATATTATGGTGTACCGAATGACGGATAGCTACGAAGATCAAGCTATTATCCTTGCCGATTCAGGTATGTTGCAGTCGACAGCGGACAAGAAACATCTTGTTCTGAACCTATGGAGCGGAGAGTGGTTTGAGAATATGCGCTCGCAAGAAATGGGTAATAGTGCCAGTGTCCCTTATCGTCGTGAGACCTTTGCACATAAGCATATCGTTCTTGACTTCGATGGTGACTTCAACCTTACGGATATGGCTGGTATCTCAAATGATGCCCGAACGAAAAGTATTCAGAAGATACAGCATGATAAGGATTCCTTAGTACATGTTTATGATAGTGTGGGTAAAGCTTTCTATAAGGACGCACAGACGATTTATTATCGAGAACCTAAGCTTAAAGTTTCCGAAAAGAAGGAGGCTGTTAAACTATCAAGAGAAAAGGCTTTTAATGTAGATTCTGCATTTAATAAGCTACCACCAGATCAGCGTCGTTATGTTGTCGACCAAGCTTTGTCAACCGTTCAGCAAGAAGTTAGCGACCTTGATTTCAAGAGTATGATAACCAGTGATGGTGATAAGGTCATTCGATTGCATGATATTGAGACGATTAATAAGTTCACTTTGTCGTTGATATGTATCATCTTCTTCTTTATTGGTGCACCACTCGGTGCAATTATCCGTAAGGGAGGATTGGGAATACCTATCATTATCAGTGTTATCGTGTTCATTATCTTTTATATTCTTGATAATACGGGTTATCGAATGGCACGTCAGGGGGATTGGGCAATATGGTTTGGTAAAGGACTTTCTATGGCTGTTCTCATTCCGATGGCGGTGTTCTTCACTTACAAGGCAAACAACGATTCTGCCGTATTTAATGCTGATATGTACAGGCTTCTGTTGATGAAGATGTTCGGAATACGTGTTAAACGTAGCATTTCCAGCAAGGAAGTCATCTTGCACGACCCTGATTATCGCAAGGCGGCAGAACAACTTAGCGATTTGAACGTAAGAATTGCAGCGTATGCTAAGACACGTAGACTCAAGTCTGCACCTAATATAATAAAGGTGTTCTTCCGTTATCATACGGATCATGTGATTGAAAAGATTAATGATGAGCTTGAAAATGTCATTGATGACTTGAGCAATACACGTAACAAAGTCATTATGACAGAACTTAACAAATACCCAATATTAGCAGTAAAGGCACATACAAGACCATTTGACCATAAGTGGTTAAATATTCTTGCAGCTATTATAGTACCTGCTGGTATCTTCTTCTATTTCCGTATGTGGCGTTTCCGCTTACGTCTTTACCGCGACCTTCGTACCATTATTAGTTGTAATGATATGATTATTGCAGAGATACAACGTATAAAAACAATGGAAGAATCAATGGGTATTGGTATTTGAAATAATAAAAATCAGTAACTATATGGAAGAATTTAAACTTGATAGCATCGAAGATGCACTGAAAGACTTTCGGGAAGGAAAGTTCGTTATCGTAGTAGATGACGAAGACCGAGAGAATGAGGGTGACCTTATCATGGCTGCTGAAATGATTACGCCAGAGAAGGTTAACTTTATGTTGAAGAATGCACGAGGTGTGCTCTGTGTGCCTATTACGCTCTCACGTGCTGAAGAATTGGACCTGCCTCACCAAGTTTCTGATAACACTTCAGTACTTGGTACTCCATTCACTGTCACGGTTGATAAGTTGGAAGGTTGTACAACAGGTGTGTCAGCTCATGACCGTGCCGAGACCATCAAGGCATTGGCCGATCCAAAGTCTACTCCTCAGACCTTTGGTCGTCCTGGGCATATCAATCCGCTTTATGCTCAAGATAATGGCGTTCTGCGTCGTTCAGGGCATACTGAAGCGGCTGTTGACCTCTGTAAGCTATCAGGCTGTTTCCCAGCTGGTGTGCTGATGGAGATTATGAATGAAGATGGTACGATGGCTCGTATGCCCGACTTGCAGAAGCGTGCAAAGGAGTGGGATATGAAGATTATCAGTATCAAGGATATTATCGCCTATCGCCTGAAGAAAGAATCAAGTATTGTTGTTGGTGAAAAGGTAAAACTCCCTACTGAATATGGTATGTTTCACTTGATTCCTTTCCGTCAAGCAAATGGTTTGGAAAACATGGCTCTTATCAAGGGTACATGGAAAGAGGATGAGCCAGTACTTGTGCGTGTACACTCATCATGTGCAACGGGTGACATCCTTGGTAGTCAGCGTTGTGATTGTGGCGAACAACTTCATAAGGCGATGGAGATGATTGAGAAAGAAGGCAAGGGGGTTATCATCTATATGCAGCAGGAAGGTCGTGGCATTGGTTTGATGAATAAGATTGCAGCCTATAAGTTGCAAGACCAAGGTCTTGATACGGTTGAGGCTAACCTTCATCTTGGTTTCCGCCCTGATGAACGTGATTATGGTTGTGGGGCACAGATGTTGCGCCATCTTGGTATTCATAAGATGCGCCTGATAACAAATAACCCAACGAAGCGAGTTGGTCTGGAGGCTTATGGTTTGGAGATAGAGGAGAATGTTCCTATTGAGGTTACTCCAAACAAGTTTGACTACCGTTATTTGAAGACTAAGCGTGATCGTATGGGACACGACCTGCATCTTTAAGATGGGTTCTATTAATTAGCTTTGTCATATATCGGACTCTCTTCGGCTGAAATTGTCAGTTTACGTAGTCATTATGCTCGCATAACTTCTTCGTTCACTATCAATTTGCCCTCGAAGATACTTTCGGAAGATGACAAAGCTAATTAATAAACTCCACCTTATAAATATAAAACTACGATATACTTTGAACGAGGTTTATCATCAAGAAGAATGACTATTCCTTCAAAAAGGTTAGGGATGTGATAGAGCTTACCCCTTCTAATGGGAAAGAACAAAAGAGAGATACTGCTTTTGTGAGACGATTTGTCCTAATTTTTTCATCACCTCGTTTTCTATTGACGCTAAATTGGCTTCTAAAAGATG
Source organism: Prevotella melaninogenica (assembly GCF_018128065.1). NCBI lineage: Bacteria > Pseudomonadati > Bacteroidota > Bacteroidia > Bacteroidales > Prevotellaceae > Prevotella > Prevotella melaninogenica. The sequence goes on from NZ_CP072359.1 coordinate 935,759, forward strand.
CCCAATTGAGGTTCAAAAGGTGCTCTTTAAGGCTTCAATAGATGCCCTTTTGAAAGCCAATTAAGCATCTTTTAATGTCTGGTTCTGTAATGGCTTGATAGCTTGATAGTTATAAGTAGGCTTTTATAAACTTATAAGCGTTGATCTCCCTCAATTTATCATAGGTGTTTTGTAAATATATTTCTAATACGATAGAGGTGGATGTTGTCCTTAATATAATTATCATGATGGCTTTGACTTATATTGCTGATTGCAGTTTATGAGTATATTAATTAAAGAATGTACAAATTCATTTTGTATAGTTTGAGCTATGGAATTTCTCATTTATTATATTATTTCCTTATCATCAACTGACAAATCGGCACTAAAATTCTTATATTGATAAAATAAAGAAAGAAAAGTTGCGTTATCAAACTGAAATTACGTACTTTTGTAGCTAATATTATTTATAAAGACAAATAAAGTTCAATATGGCACAGCTATCAGAGCGTTTAAACCGATTGGCACCTTCTGAGACATTAGCAATGTCGCAGAAGAGTAGTGAAATGAAAGCGCAGGGAATTGATGTTATCAATATGAGTGTGGGCGAACCAGACTTCATGACTCCTGATCATATTAAGGAGGCGGGTAAGAAAGCTATTGATGATAACTACTCAAAATATTCCCCTGTGCCAGGCTATTCCGTTCTGAGAGAAGCCATTTCAAATAAATTAAAGAAGGAGAATAATCTTGATTATACTGCTTCGGAGATTATTGTTGGGACAGGTGGTAAGCAGGGAGTTTGCAATACTATTTTGGCTTTGGTAAATCCAGGTGATGAGGTGATTATTCCAGCACCTTATTGGGTAAGCTATCCACAGATGGTAAAGCTCGCTGGTGGTGTTCCTGTTATTGTGTCTGCAGGTATTGAGCAGGATTTCAAGATTACAGCTGAACAGTTGGAGAAAGCTATTACCCCAAAGACAAAGATGATTATTCTTTGTTCTCCAAGTAATCCTACGGGTAGTGTCTATTCCGCAGAAGAGTTAGATGCTTTGGCAAAGGTTATTTTAGCACATGACGACTTGTTTGTTCTTTCAGATGAGATTTACGAACACATTAATTATATAGGTGGTCATTGCAGTATTGCATCTTGCCCAGGCATGAAAGAACGTACGATCCTCTGTAATGGAGTAAGTAAGGCTTATGCTATGACGGGTTGGCGTATTGGATGGGTCGCAGCTCCAGAATGGATTGTTAAGGGACTCAATAAACTGCAGGGACAATATACGTCAGGTACGTGTAGTGTTAGTCAGATGGCAGCTGTTGCAGCATACGTGGATGATCAGACCTGTGTTGCAGAGTATCGTGAGGCTTTCCGTCGTCGTCGTGACTTAATCGTAAGTTTAGCAAAGGAAATTCCTGGACTTGAGGTTAATGTGCCACAAGGGGCGTTCTATCTATTCCCTAAATGTTCCAGTTTCTTTGGAAAGACGGATGGCAAGCATATAATCAACAGCTCGTCAGACCTTGCTATGTATATTCTTGAAGAGGGAGGAGTGGCAACAGTGGGAGGTGATGCTTTCGGATCTCCAGAGTGTTTTAGAATGAGTTATGCAACAAGTGATGATAACATAAAGGAAGCATTACGCCGCATTAAAGAAGTACTTTCAAAACTAAAATAGCATCCGAAAGAGCAAATAGTAATTAAAATGAGATAAAAGCAGTGTACTTTTAACTGTTAAATGTTATTAATCGTGTCTTTAATTTTCTTTTAATTACTATCTTTGCGGAGATAAGAAGCCCCAGCGAGCATTGATTTACAATGGAAATCACACACAAAGGCTTATAAATCAGAAAGATATTAACAAATTAATTCATTAATAACCTAAAAATTAAATTTTTATCAAATTATGGCAACTACACAACAAAAAGCAGCCCCACAGAAGAAGTCTGAGGGTTTCACAGGAGTTAGAGGTGCATTCTGGATTATTGTCGTTTGCGCTATCGTTGCGTTCACATTGTTCTACACATGGTTCGGTAACCCAATGCACTTCCAGGATGGAGCAGCACGTGAGAACCCTGCTGACGTTTGGGGTACTATCTTTAAGGGTGGCGTAGTCGTTCCAGTTATCCACACGCTCTTGTTAACAGTGCTCGCTATGTCTATTGAGCGTTGGATGGCTCTAAAGACTGCTTTCGGTAAGGGTGCCCTTCCAAAGTTCGTTGCAAACATCAAGAGTGCTCTTAACGCTAATGACCTTGCTAAGGCTAACCAGCTCTGCGATCAGCAGAAAGGTTCTGTAGCAAATGTTGTTAAGGCTTCTTTGAATGCTTACAAGGATATGGAGACTGGTGCTAATGCAAACTTGAAGAAGGCTCAGAAGGTAGCTAAGATTCAGCAGGCTCATGAGGAGGCTACTCAGCTTGAGATGCCAACTCTGACAATGAACCTCCCTATCATTGCTACTCTCGTAACACTTGGTACTCTTACTGGTCTTCTCGGTACTGTAACTGGTATGATCAAGTCGTTCTCTGCTCTTGCTGCAGGTGGTGGCGCTGACTCAGCTGCACTTTCTGCTGGTATTTCTGAGGCGTTGATCAACACCGCATTCGGTATCGCAACATCTTGGTGTGCGGTAGTTTCTTATGGTTACTACTCAAACAAGGTTGACAAGTTGACTTTCGCCCTCGATGAGGTTGGTTATTCTATCGCTCAGACATACGAAGTAAACCACACAGACGAGGCTTAATTTTTGCTAACCCTTTAATAATTTATCGCTATGGGTAAAGTAAAAGTTAAGAAGAGTGACACCTTTATCGACATGACGCCTATGTCAGACGTTATGACCCTGCTGCTTACCTTCTTCATGCTGACATCTACGTTCGTTAAGAACGAGCCAGTGAAGGTAAATACTCCAGGTTCTGTGTCTGAAACAAAGGTGCCTGAGAATGGTGTCCTGACAATTCTCGTTAGTCCTCAAAAAGGACCTAATGGAACGCCTACTGGCGAAGGCCAGGTTTTCTTGAGCTACGATAATACCAATGAGTTGGGGCAAATCGTAGACAATATGGGCGTAACATTGACTCCTGCACAGAAGAAAACTTTTGTTGCTGAGTCTACATTTGGTGCTCCACTCGATAAGCTGGCTGCTTATTTATCTAAGCCAGCAGCAGAGCGTGGCAAAGAACTCCCTAAGATGGGTATTCCTCTCGATAGTATCCAAGGACAGGAGATGACTGAGTTCCAGCAGTGGGTTAACGCAGCCCGCCAAGTGAACCCTAAGGTTAGACTTGCTATCAAGTCAGACGCAGATTCTCCTTATGGTACCGTTAAGAAGGTAATGAGCGAACTCCAAGATATGGATGAGAGCCATTACTATATGATCACACAGTTGGACGCTAAAAAGGCTGCACAAGCAGCTAATAAGTAAGGAGATCAAAGTATGGAAATGATGGATACAGGAAAAGGAGGCGGCAAGCAGAAGAAGATGACCGTCCGCGTAGACTTTACGCCGATGGTAGATATGCTTATGTTGCTGATTACTTTCTTCATGCTTTGTACTTCACTTAGCAAGCCTTCAACTATGGAGTTGACGATGCCAAGTAATGATAAAACTCAGAAAGAAAACCAGAAGAATGAAGCCAAAGAGTCACACTCTATAACGATTTACATTGCTGATGGAGATAAAATCTTCTATGGTAATGGTAAGCCAGAGTATGATAACGCTAATTGGCTGAAGCCTGCCGACTGGAGTAACACCCAGAGTGGTATTCGCTACGTTCTTCAGCATAAGCAAGTAGGTGACCCTTCTACAGGCGAGGCTATCACTATCCCTTATCAGGATATGGACATCGCTGTGAAGGAACTGAATCGTAAGAAACAGGAAAATCCAAAGGCTTATCCAGATAGTATTTATCAGTCTGAGTTGACTGCGATCAAAACTGGTACAATCAATGGCAAAAAGGTTTCAACCATGACTGTCATTATTAAACCAACTGATCAAGCATCTTATCGTCATTTGGTAGATATCCTCGATGAAATGCAGATTTCATATATTGGAACTTACGTCATTGACAAGCTGACAGACCAAGACAAGGCACTCTTAGCCAAGAAAGGTATCAAGGCTTAATCACTGATTCGTAAACAATTAAAGAAAGAAAACAATGGCAAAAATAGATTTATGCGATCCTAAATGGGTCGACATGGTGTTCGCCGACAAGAACAAGGAGTACGGTGCATACAAGCTTCGTAAAACTGTTTCTCAGCGTAACATCAAGGCGTTAGCTATTCTGCTTTGTGCTGCATTCCTCGGTGGTGGTTACTTAGCATATCAGATTAAGAAGCACAACGATGAATTAGCTGCCCAAGCGGCTTATGCAGCTAAGATGGAATTGGCAGCTCTTGAACAGGCTAAGAAAGATCAGGCTGAACGTAAGAAGCAGCAGAAGAAGGAAGAGCCTAAGAAGATTGAACCAGAGAAGGTTGTTCCCGAAACTCGTGCAACTGTTAAATTTACTGCCCCTGTCATCAAGGATGATAAGGACGTAAAGGAAGAGATGCCTCCAATGGTCAAGATGAACAAGGAGACCAAGGCTGTCGGTGTTGAGAACAAGGAGGGTACGGAAGACCGTACTGAAACTGCAGCTCGTAGCACCGTAGCTACTCCAGAACAGATTGTACCAAAGATTGAGAAGCCTGTTGTAGAAGCACCAAAGCCAGAGCCAAAAGAGGACGTTGAGAAAAAGGTCTTCACAGTGGCAGAGGTTATGCCTTCATTCCCTAATGTAAATGCTTGGTTGGCTTCACATATCCAATACCCAGCAGTTGCAGCAGAGAATGGTGTGCAGGGACGTGTTATCGTTAAGTTCGTTGTAGGACGTGATGGTAGCGTTAGTCAGGCACAGATTGTTCGTGGTGTTGACCAGGCACTCGACCGTGAGGCACTTCGTGTTGTTAACAGCATGCCAAAGTGGTCTCCAGGTATGAACAATGGTCAGCCAGCAAACGTTTGGTTCACTCTCCCTATTACTTTCAAACTGCAGTAAAAGCAAATTTTATATGAAAAGATCCAGATTCTACATAACAGTAGGATTGATGTTATCCTTTGTGTTTCTTCTGTCTGCTTGCGGACAGGGGAAACGCAAGGACGGCAGAACAGATACACCGACGTCAGGGACGATTAAGTTCGCCTCTGACGAAAGTTTTAGTCCTATTATAGAGGAATTGTTACAGAATTATCAGTTCCGCTACCCAGAAACTCACTTGTTGCCAATCTACACAGATGACAACAAAGGTATGCAACTGCTCCTCGACCAGAAAGTTAATCTTTTCTTTACTTCTCATGTGTTGAAGAAAGGAGAAGATGCTATGTTACGAGGGAAAGGTCCTATCCCAGCGGTTTTCCCGATAGGATATGATGGAATTGCTTTCATCGTTAACAATGCTAATGCAGACTCATGTATTACGGTTACCGATGTTAAGAAGATTCTCAGTGGTCAGATTACAAAATGGAATCAGTTGAACCCTAAGAATGATAAAGGGAATATTGAAGTTGTCTTTGATAACAAGGCTTCAGCAACATTGCATTATGTCGTTGACTCAATTTTAGGTGGAAAGAACATCAAGAGTGCGAACATCGTTGCCGCAAATAACAGTAAGTCGGTTGTTGACTATGTTCATAAAACTCCTAACGCCATAGGTGTTATTGGGTCAAATTGGTTGAACGACCATCGTGACTCAACAAACACAACTTTTAAGAAAGATATTAGAGTAGTTGGTCTTTCAAAGACTACAGTTGCTCAGCCTGCTAATAGTTGGCAGCCTTATCAGGCTTACCTGTTGGATGGAAGATATCCTTTCGTAAGAACTATTTATGCTATTGTGGCAGACCCACATAAAGCTTTGCCTTGGGCATTCGCAAACTTTGTAACCAATCCAATTGGTCAGAAGATTATCTTTAAGGCTGGTCTCTTACCTTATCGCGGAGAAATCAATATTCGTGAGGTTGAGGTGAAGACTGAATAGTTAAGTTATTGATAGCATTACTTGTAAATTATAGCAATAGAAGCGTAATATAAAGGAATTTATAAGTTTCTAAGACGTTTTCTTGCCACTTGCAGTGTATTTGTGCTTATAAAATTAAACTATATGCCATGATAGGCGTCTTAATTAATAATACTGTTTACTGAATTACAAATTAAAGGGTAAGAATTATGAAAACAAAGAAATATTTGATAGCTGGAGCCTTGATGTTGGCAATGTCAACTCCAGCAATGGCACAGGAAGTAGATTATGCAGTAGCACTTAAGCCTATCGTGGCTGCTATTGAGGCTGCACCAAACGATCCAAAGGCTGCTAAGGATCTCATTAAAGAGTATCAGAAGACCTTTAAGAAGAGTGAAGAGGCTATTGTTGCCTTGGGTAATGTATATCTTTTGCAGCGTAATTATGATGCAGCAACAGAGATAGCAAATAATGTTATCAATAACAAGAAATTCAAAGGTAGTTTAGGTTATGTTCTTTTGGGCGATATTGCTGCTCTAAAGGATTCAATCGGTAATGCTGGTGCAGCTGCAACACAGTATCAGAATGCGATTACTGTAGACCCACAGAATGTAGTAGCTTACGAGCGTTATGCAAAGGTTTTCCGCCATGTAAACTCAAAGGTTGCTGTTCAGAAGCTCGAAGAACTTCGTAAGGTTAAGCCAGACTATCCTGTTGAGGCAACAGCAGCTGAGATTATGCTTAGCGATGGAAAGTACAAGGATGCATTAGAGTGGTATGCTAAGGCTAACCCAGCTAATATGACAGAGGATAACTTCTATAACTATGGCTTTGCTGCTTACATCACTAAGGATTATCAGAAGTCTTTGGATGTTGCGAAGCAGGGTTTGCAGAAATTTCCAAGCAGTGAGTATCTGAGTCGTATTGCTATGATGGCATCTGTTGAGTTGAAGGATTATGCTTCAGCTGTCAACTATGGTAAGGTCGTATTTGCTGGTTCTGGTAAGAAAGTTGCTAACGACTACGATGTCTATGCAAAGGCACTCTGTGGTGCGCAGCAGTATGACGAGGCAATCAGCACTATCAATAAGGCACTTGAGGTTGATAAGAATAACGTTGAGCCTTTGAAGACATTAGCGTCTATCTATGCTGCACAGGGTAATGATGATAAGGCACTTGAGGTTCAGCAGGAGTATCTTTCAAAGAGTAAGAAAGCTACTAACAATGACTGGGCAACACTTGCTAACACTTACGTTGCTAAGGCAGAGGGCATAACAGATCGTGCTGCAAAGAACGAGGTTTTGGCAAAAGCACTTGATGTTTATGAGCAGATGGTTTCAAAGTTCCCAACTATTTCTGACTGGGTTTGGTTGAACCAAGCTAACGTTGCTCAGTTGATGAACGACCCAGATAAGGTAGCTGAAATCTATCAGAAGGTGGCTGATTATGAGGAGGCTAAGCCAACTCTCGATGAGGATAGCAAGAGTTATTTGGAGAACGTGTACTATGGTCTCGGCTACTATCACTCAAAGAAGGGTAATAAGCAGCTTGCTGACGAGTACTTCAACAAGGTACTGAAGGTTAATCCTAACAATGAAGGTGCTAAGAAGGCTTTGGGTATGTAATTATCTGAAACAATCATAAGAATAAGAGAGCGATGGTCATAATGACTATCGCTTTTTTTGGTAATATGATGTGTTTAAAGTTATACTGTATTTTTAATCAACAGCTTTTGGATGTTTTCGACTCTTTGTGACTCAGTAGGGAAATGGTAAGGAAATAGGATTCTTCCAAACGTTGAAATGATAATGATACCCAAATAAGAGTTTTTTACAAATAATACAAGAGTAGTTTTTGTTTTAGTTTGCTGTCATTTTTAACATTTCATGTATCTCTTTGGTATATAGCAGGTTAAGATGTCACTTCCTGTGACAGGAATGACAGCAAATTTATTTTGTGGTTTGAAGGGTAATACCGATGTAGACTGATTTGGGGTCAGCTGGAATTATAATTTTGATATATAATTTTCCTATTTACATTTGCGTTTTTAGTGTCTTATCCTATTCTTTAAAGAGTTGGTCTTGTCGTTTTCTTTCATTGTGCAGGTGCTTAGCACATGATGTGCTGATGGTATACACCAATGGTGCGGGTGCTTAACACCATTGTAAAGTGTTGTTTGTGCTTGACAAATCTGTTATAAGTAAAGTTGAAGTAGATGTCGAAGTTTGTTTATGTCTATGAGTTTGATGGCTCTATGAAGAAGCTGCGTGTCATATGAGTTTTTTGTCAGTATTGTGCTTGAGGGTATTACTTACTATTAGGAAGGAAGCATATCACCTTGATTTCTAATATAAACCATCGTTAGCATTATGCTTCCTTATCGTGTTACTCTAAGTTTCTCTATGTCCAATAGAGAGGGTCGAGTGTATTAGAGTCGTTTCATGTTTACGTATAATGTCTGAGTTGAAAGGAAATGAAAGGCGTAAGTAATAAACTAATCAATCAAATCCTCTTGTTTACAAAGATAAGATAAAAATCTCAATGGTGCTTTCAAGAAAAGCGAAAATCATTGGTTTATAATGTATAAATTATCTTTTTATTCTTTTTCGTGAGGTTTAACCCATCTTTATCTCGTTAATTTTGTGTATCTTTGTCATCGTTTGAAAGGCTACAAAACTACGTATGTAGTGATGTTCGACTTGCCTACTTTACCCTACCTATTCCTTTTGGTTACAGGTTTGATGTTTCCTCTTAAAGGTCTGCTGAAAGTTAGCTGTGGAAAACGGACACCTTGCAAGCAATAATGATAATAACAGAATGAAAACGCCAAAAGCAGTGAACACTGAACGAAAGATTAGTCCATGGGCATGGATACCTTCGCTTTATTTTGCAGAGGGTTTGCCTTATATTGCAGTAACCGTATTGTCCCTTCAAGTCTATATGCAGATGGGGCTGTCAGATGCCGAAGTGACCTTTTACACTTCATGGCTTTATCTTCCTTGGGTTATAAAGCCATTGTGGAGCCCTTTTCTTGATTTGATTAAGACGAAGCGGTGGTGGATTATCATTATGCAGATGCTTGTCGGGGCAGCTTTTGCTGGTGTTGCTTTTACCGTTAACACTTCGTTGTGGCTTCAGGGAACAATCTGTTTCTTCTGGTTATTGGCATTCAGTAGTGCTACACATGATGTTGTTGCCGACGGGTTCTATATGATGGGACTTAACCAGCACGAGCAGGCTTTTTTGTAGGTATTCGTTCCACTTTTTATCGTATTTCAATGGTTGTAGGCAAGGGCGGATTAATTGCGTTTGCAGGCTTTTTGCATAAGCAGTTTGATGTTCAGTGGACGTGGTCACTTGTTTTCTATGGGTTGATGGCACTCTTTATGGGGCTTGCGCTCTATCATCGTTTTATTCTTCCACGCCCATCTGAAGATACTGATAAGGAACAGGTATCTGCCGCTCAACTATTTCATAGCTTTGGGCAGACTTTTGTCTCTTTCTTCGAAAAAGAACAAGCATTGACAACTATCTGTTTTCTATTGCTTTTCCGCTTGCCAGAAGCATTGATTATTCCAATTTCTCAACTCTTCTTGCAGGCATCAAAAGCTAAAGGCGGATTGGCACTTTCAGAGATAGAATATGGTACGGTGAATGGCGTTGTTGGTGTGGCTGGACTCTTGATTGGTGGTATAATTGGTGGAATGATGATTAGTCGTGATGGCTTGAAACGCTGGATATGGCCAATGACAGCAGCTATCACATTGCCCAACTTAGCCTACGTCTATTTGGCTTATATGCTTCCTGATAATGTAATCGCAATCAGTATAGCGGTTTTTATTGAGAATTTCGGTTATGGTTTTGGCTTTAGTGCCTATATGCTCTTTATGATTTATTTCAGTCAAGGCGAACACAAGACCAGTCATTATGCTCTCTGTACGGGTTTTATGGCGTTGTCAATGATGATTCCAGGCTTGTTCGCGGGTGCCTTGGCACAGGCAGTAGGGTATAAATGGTTCTTTGTTATTGTGATGATTGTTTGTGTTCTTCCCTTCTTGGTGGCTCATCAGCTGCGAATTAATAAGGACTTCGGAAAGAAATAACAGCTGGGCTGGGCTACGAGGCTGTGCCTCGTAGTAGCGGACCATGGGTGAGGATTTGATGAATCATGAGAGAGGGAAGGGAGAACCTTAGGTGGGGATTTCTTTTAGCAGAATCTCAATAAGGCGAGGCAAGGCGTAGTTATCAAGGCTTTGCCTTTTAATCCAGATGAAGTCTGAGGGTAGTTGTGGGCGCGACTTTGGTTGCCAAAGATAGATGTCAGCAAGGAGAATTTGATGAGTAAGAATGTGTTTTATCCCTTTTTGTAATAGTTGCGCTTCTGTTTCCCACACATTGTTAGTAGCAGATGTAAGCTGTTCTGCTTGTGGAAGTTCCCATAATCCCTGCCAAATATCACCTGCACCACGTTGGTGGATAGCTAATTCTCCTTCATATTCAATATACAGATAGGTGAAATGACGTTCTCGTTGTTTCACCTTCTTGCTCTTTACGGGTAGTTCATTCATACGTTGTTCACGGAAAGCAATGCAGGTTTCGCATAGTGGACAAGTTGTGCAAGATGGAGAAGATGGTGTACACTGAATGGCACCAAAGTCCATTATAGCTTCGTTGTAATCAGCTGGTTCGCTTGTTGGCAAAAGAGATTGAGCAAGTGTTTGAAACTCTTTTTTTCCTTCGGTGCTGTCAATAGCTGTGGTAATTCCATAATAACGAGAAAGTACACGATAGACATTGCCATCCACTACGGCTACAGGTTGACCAAAGGCAATAGAAGCAATGGCAGCAGCCGTATAGTCCCCTACACCTTTTAGTGTCTTTAATTCCTTGAAAGTCTGTGGGAACCCACCTAATTCAACTACCTGCTGTGCAGCTTTGTGGAGGTTTCTCGCACGAGAGTAGTAGCCCAAGCCCTGCCAAGCTTTTAGCACCTCGTCCTCTGTGGCGGCTGCAAGATTGTTGACAGTAGGCCATTGCGCTATAAAACGTTCCCAATAACTCATGCCCTGTGCGATGCGAGTTTGTTGTAGAATGACTTCACTAAGCCAAATAGCGTATGGGTCATTTGTTTCTCGCCAAGGCAGAGAACGTCCGTTATTTTTGAACCATTGAAGAAGTGTTGCTGCGAAATTCATGGAACAAAGGTAGTTAAAAAGTAGAAAAAGAATGAAAAGTAACGTTGGGTTTTGTTGGTAAAATCATTATTATTTCCTATTTTTGCCACGACTATTACCCTTAAAGGGCGGTATTTGATGTTACTTTCGATATAGAAAGGTATTATAAGGACAAGCCAAAGATAGGGAGAATAATTAAAAAAGTAGGAGTTATAAAAGATGAGAAACAAGGTGAAGAAAATGGTATTGGGGCTTGCCCTCATAGTGGCAATGCTGTCGGTAATCTCATGTGCAACACGAGAGTCAGCTATTAACGACTTAGAGAATTTTTCATACGAATTGCGTGATAATAGCCAGTATTATACTGCTAAGAAGTGGCGTAGGGCTATTGATAAGTTCGGTCGTATCCGTCGTGAGATTTCACGCCATGATTATACAGTTGCAGAACGCCAGCGTATTGGTAGACTCGAAGGCGATTGCGCTCGTTATATGGTACGAGGAGCCAAGGATGGCGTGGTGAATAGTGTCTTTGGTCTTGGAAGTGAAATCCAAGGTGTCTTAGATGCATTCGGTGTCAAGCGCAAGGATTAGACTTAAGAAAGTAATTGATAGATATTAAGAAATGCTGTACAGTTTTCAATAAGCAGAACTTGAAGCAGATAGAATAAAACAAAAGAAGGCAGCTTATTAGACTTAAATCAAATAGTTGCCAACCTTTTGTTTTTTTTTGATTTAAAATATTGTTTAGTCGCTTATAATTAGTAACTTTGCACATCAAATCCATAAAATGTTTTACAATGGCTGGTAAAAAACAAATTAAGACTGCTCTTATTTCGGTCTTTCATAAAGATGGACTTGAGGATTTGCTCAAGAAGTTAGATGAAGAAGGCGTGAAATTCCTCAGTACCGGTGGTACACAGGAATTCATCGTGTCATTAGGATACGAATGTCAGAAGGTTGAAGACGTCACATCTTACCCTTCTATTCTTGGTGGTCGTGTGAAGACACTTCACCCAAAGATTTTTGGTGGTATTCTTTCTCGTCGTGATAACGAAAGTGATCAGGCACAGATGCAGGAATATGATATTCCATACATCGACCTCGTTATCGTAGACCTTTATCCTTTTGAGCAGACGGTAGCCAGTGGTGCCAGTGCAGAGGAAATCATTGAGAAGATTGATATAGGTGGTATCTCGCTGATACGTGCAGGAGCAAAGAACTTCAAGGATGTTGTTATTGTGCCAAGTAAGGCGGAGTATCCTGTGTTGCTTCAGATTCTCAACACAAATGGGGCTCGTACTGATATTGAAGATCGTAAGATGTTCGCTGAACGTGCTTTCGGCATTACCAGTCATTACGATACAGCTATTCATCGTTGGTTTGCAACAGAATAAGTACACATTAGATAGGAATATACATTTATAAAAAAGACATATATTAATGGGATTATTTTCATTTATCCAGGAAATTGCTATGGACCTGGGAACGGCAAACACAATTATTATCAGTGATGATAAGATTGTTGTTGATGAGCCGTCAGTAGTAGCACTGGACCGTCGCACAGATAAGATGATTGCTGTGGGTGGTGATGCAAAGATGATGTACGAGAAGGAACATCCCAATATTCGTACAATCCGCCCTTTGCGCGACGGAGTTATCGCTGACTTTACAGCTTGTGAGCAGATGATGCGTGGACTTATTAAGATGGTTCACAGTGGCAATCGTTTCTTCTCACCTTCATTGCGTATGGTAATCGGTGTTCCATCAGGTTCTACTGAGGTTGAACTTCGTGCCGTTCGTGATTCAGCAGAACACGCTGATGGTCGTGATGTCTACCTTATCTTTGAGCCAATGGCAGCTGCCCTCGGTATGGGTCTTGATGTAGAAGCTCCAGAGGGTAACATGATTGTTGATATCGGTGGTGGTAGCACTGAGATTGCAGTCATTTCTTTGGGTGGTATCGTATGTAATAACTCTATCCGTGTAGCAGGTGATGACCTCACTGCGGATATTCAGGAATATATGAGCCGTCAGCATAATGTGAAAGTCAGTGAGCGTATGGCAGAGCGTATTAAGCTCCATGTCGGTTCGGCACTGACAGACCTTGGCGAAGAAGCACCAGAGGATTACATTGTACATGGCCCTAACCGTATCACAGCACTTCCTATGGAGGTGCCTGTATGCTATCAAGAGATTGCTCATTGTCTTGATAAGACCGTTGCAAAGATTGAAAATGCCGTTCTTTCAGCATTGGAGAATACACCGCCTGAGCTTTATGCTGATATCGTAAAGAATGGTATTTACCTCAGTGGTGGTGGTGCATTGCTTCGTGGTATCGACAAGCGACTGACTGATAAGATTAACATTCCATTCCATATTGCTGAAGACCCATTGCACAGTGTGGCTAAGGGTGCAGGCATAGCATTGAAGAACGTAGACCGTTTCTCGTTCTTGATGAGATAACAACTAACGTTCATGCACAATCTGACAGAGTTCCTTGCTAAGTACAAGCATTGGTTCTTGTTCGTTGCCCTGGAAGTCTTGAGTATGGTTCTTCTGTTCCGATTCAACGACTATCAGGGCAGTGTGTGGTTCACGTCAGCGAACTACGTAGCAGGTTTGGCTTATGAGGAAAGTTCAAAGATCACATCTTACTTGACGATGGGTGAGGTGAATGAGGCTTTGACCAAGCGTAATCTTGAACTGGAACGTCAGGTGAGAGAGTTGTCAGAACAGCTATATGACAAGACGAAGGACTCTACTTTCCTTCATAAGGGGCAATATCGTTTCCTTTCAAAGTTCCGATTGGTACAAGCAAAGGTTGTAGCCAATTCGTTGGATAAACCTAATAACTTTATCACTATCAACAAGGGAACATGGGATGGAGTACATAAGGATATGGGTGTAGCCTGTGGAAATGGTGTTGTGGGTATTGTCTATATGGCAGGTATTCATTATGCTGTTGTAATTCCTGTGCTGAACTCAAAGTCAAACATCAGCTGTTCTATTCAGGGACGTGACTATTTTGGTTATCTCCATTGGAATGGAGGCGCATCTGATGTTGCTTATCTGGATGATGTCCCTCGTCATGCAAAGTTTAAGTTGGGCGACCGTGTTGTAACGAGTGGATATTCTTCTGTATTCCCAGCTGGTGTATTGGTAGGTAAAATAAAGCATGTCTACAATTCGGAAGATGGACTCTCTTATCGCTTACAGATTCAGCTCTCAACAGACTTTGGTAATCTACGTGATGTCTGTGTGATAGATGATGCTTCTATTAGAGACCAACGCCAGATTATTAAGGCGGCACAAGATTCTATCAAACCGCTTGAGGACCAGATAGGAAATGGGGCACAGTAATAATTGATGACCAATATAACTTGGCTTTATAGGAGGTTGGATAATTGCACCTTGTAGACTATTTTTTACTTGGGTGTGAGCCATTTCCCTCCATTGATTTACGAAAGAAAGAATGAATATAGATTTCCTAAAACGTTTGCTTTGGTTTGCTGTATTGACAGTAGCACAGGTGTTTGTCCTTAATCACATCCATCTGTTTGCTGTTGCCACGCCATTGCTTTATATCTATTTCATCCTTCTTTTCCCTCGTAATTATCCTCAGTGGGCTATGCTGTTATGGGCGTTTTTAATGGGTCTTACGATTGATACCTTTTCAAATACACCCGGTGTCGCAGCAGGGTCACTGACATTAATAGCTGCCTTACAACCTTATGTATTGCAACTATTTATCCCTCGTGATAGTAGTGAAAACTTCCAGGCAGGTATGGATACGCTTAGCATGCCGCAGTACACGTGGTATGTGTCAATTTTTACCTTAATATATAGCGTCGTTTTCTTCACTTTAGAGATGTTTAGTTTTTTTAATGTGATTGAATGGCTATTGTGTATTGGTGGTAGTTCATTACTCACGCTTATTCTTATTCTTGTTGTTGAGAACGTAAGGAGGCGATAAGAAATGAAGAATTATGATTTAGAGAAACGTCGCCTCGTGCTTAGTGCGGTTGCAATAGGTATTGTGGTGATATATACTATACGTCTTTTTGCTCTTCAGATTGCCAGTGACGACTATCGGAAGAGCGCTGACTCTAATGCTTTTTTAAAGAAGATAGAGTTCCCATCACGTGGTTCAATCACTGATAGGAATGGTAAGCTGTTGGTCTTTAATCAGCCAGCTTATGACATTATGGTCGTTACCAACGAGATGAAAGGGCATCTTGATACGCTTGAGTTCTGCAAGGCATTGAACATAACTAAGGCTGATTTCATTAATAGAATGATTAATCTCAAGGATAGAAATAAGAATCCAGGTTATTCTCGATTCACACAACAACTATTCTTGAGTCAGTTGAGCGATAAAGAGTTTAGTGCTTTTCAGGAGAAGCTCTATCGTTTCCCAGGCTTTTATGTACAGAAACGTAGTGTTCGTCAGTATCAACGAGCTATCGCTGCACATATTCTTGGTGATGTAGCCGAAGTAAGTCAGGGCGATATTGAGGATGATGAGTACTATCAACCAGGAGATTATATTGGTAAGATGGGTGTTGAACGTGAGTATGAGAAAGACTTGCGTGGAGTTAAAGGCGTACAAATACTTTTGCGCGATGCGCACGGACAGATACAAGGACGTTATCAGAATGGAAAGTACGACCAGCGCCCACACCCTGGACGGGACATACAACTTGGTCTTGATGCTGAACTACAAGCACTTGGTGAGCGATTGATGGAAGGAAAGTTAGGGGCTATTGTGGCTATTGAACCTAAGACAGGACAAATTTTGGCAATGGTTTCTGCACCGACTTTTGACCCTCGTATGATGATTGGTAAGCTACGAGGAAAGTACCAACGTGAGATGACGCTTGACCCAGCAAAGCCCTTGCTCAATCGTGCTATAATGGGACAATATCCTCCTGGTTCAACTTTTAAGACGGGACAGGCTGTTACCTATTATACAGAAGGTGTTGTATCGGATTCAACACGTTACCCATGTCATCGTGGATTCTATTTTAAGGGACTTCATGTAGGTTGTCACCCACATGCTGCTCCCATCTCATTGGTGCCAGCTATAAGTACCTCTTGTAATAGTTATTTCTGTTGGGGACTATATCACATGCTTTCCAATCGTAGGAAATATAAAACCTTGGAGGATGCGATGAACGTATGGCGCGACTATATGGTATCCATGGGCTTCGGTTATAAGTTGGGTATTGACCTCCCCGGTGAGAAGCGAGGTATGATTCCAAATGCGAAGTTCTACGATAATGCTTTTAAGAGATGGAACCCCCTTTCAGTTATTTCTATTTCTATTGGACAGGGTGAGGTCAACCTTACTCCATTGCAAATTGCCAACCTTGGAGCTACGATTGCCAACCGTGGTTATTACTTAACACCACACGTTGTACGAAGTATTCAAGGAAAGAAGCTTGATAAGAAGTATGTAGAAAAGCATCGCACAAAGGGTAGTCTAAGAGCTTATCAAGAAGTAATAGCAGGTATGATTTCATCAGTACGTGGTGGAACTTGTGCGCATGCGGTTCATCCTGGTTACTCTTTGGCAGGTAAGACAGGTACAGCTCAGAACCGTGGTAAGGACCACTCTGTGTTTATGGGCTTTGCACCTGTTGATACTCCAAAGATTGCCATTGCTGTTTATGTTGAGAATGGTGGATTTGGTGCTGACTTTGGTGTCCCTATCGGTTCATTGATGATTGAGCAGTACATCAACGGAAAACTTACTCCTGGCGATGAAGCTCGTGCTACTGCGTTGCAAAATCGTCATATCTCTTACTCGTTTAAGCGTCCTTTGTCTCACGCTGATTCTATTCGTCTTGATTCTATCAAACGTGTGAATATCATCAGAGACTCACTGAAGAAAGTCAAAGAGAAACAGGATTTGGCTGATGCAGAGAGATTAAAAGAAGCTAAAGCAAAGAAAGATGCTGAGGATAAGGATAAGAAAAAGCAACCTCAGAATGAGCCTGCTATCCGTGTTGAAACAGAAACAAAAGTAAAGACAGAGAAAAAAGACAAGGATAAGGAAGGAGATAAGAAAGGGAAAGATAAGGAGAAAAATAAGGAAAGTCATAAGGAAAACAAGGATAAACCTAAGGTGAAAGAAAAGCCTAAGGAACCGCATAAAGATAAACCGAAGGAGCAACCGAAGGCGAAGCCTAAAGAGCAAGTAAAAGAAAAAAACAAGGAGCAGCCAAAGGTGAAACCTAAGGCGCAAGTAAAAGATAAACCAAAGGAACAACCCAAAGAGAAATCAAAGGTTCAATCCAAGGATAAACAAAAAAGCAAGGAGAACGTAAAGCGTGCCAAGTAATTATACAGCAGATAGACAACCAGGAGTACTTCGTTCATTAGATTGGTGGACGATTGGTATCTATATAGCGTTACTCACCTTTGGGTGGGTAAGCGTCTGCGGTGCGAGCTATACTTATGGCGATACTGAAATCTTCTCGCTTTCAACCCGTTCGGGTATGCAGATTGTGTGGATTGCTACTTCCATCTGTTTAGGTTTTGTACTGCTGATGATGGACGACCGTTTCTATGACACCTTCGCTTACGTCATCTATGGTCTGTTAGTACTCCTTCTCTTTGCCACAATCTTTAATCCTCATAGTATTAAAGGTTCTCGATCATGGCTTGTTTTGGGACCATTACGACTGCAACCTGCGGAGTTTGCCAAGTTTGCAACGGCATTGGCAATAGCTAAATTTATGTCGGCTTACGGCTTTACGATGAAGAACTGGAAGCATTTTGCAGGTGCTTGTGGTATCATCTTCCTGCCTATACTCTGTATTGTCGGGCAGCGTGAGACAGGTTCAGCCTTGGTTTATCTCTCTTTCTTCCTCATGCTTTATCGTGAAGGAATGTCTGGCGCATTCCTCTTCACAGGACTGGCAATGGTTGTTTACTTTGTTGTTGGAATCAAGTATGAGGAGATATTGCTATGGGATACGCCCACGTCTTTAGGAAAGTTTGTCGTCCTCTTACTCGTACAGATATTCTCCTCGGTGATGGTATGGGTCTATGTGGGAGATAATGGGCGCATGCGTCTGCTGCTGACTTATGTCTTTGGAATTACAGGACTTGCCTTACTTTTCTCGGAGTTTGTCATTCCATTTGATATTGTTTGGGTGCAGCTGGTTCTATCAGCATGTTTGATAGGCTATTTAGTTTATAATGCGATGAACACTCGCTTTGCAAACTACTTCTATATAGCGTTGTTTGCTTTAGGTTCAATCGCCTTTTTCTATTCGGCAGACTATGTGCTAAATGATGTCATGCAACCCCACCAGCGTGTGCGTATCAATGTTCTTTTAGGGTTAGATGAGGACCTCGCAGGAGCTGGCTATAATGTGCATCAGAGTGAGATTGCCATTGGTTCTGGAGGATTACAGGGTAAGGGCTTCTTGAATGGTACGCAGACAAAGTTGAAGTTTGTACCTGAACAGGATACCGACTTTATCTTCTGTACGGTAGGTGAGGAGGAGGGTTTCCTCGGTTCAGCCTCGGTACTTGTGCTATTTCTTTTCCTGATACTTCGATTGATGTACCTTGCCGACCGACAACCCTTTAAGTTCGGGCGAGTCTATGGGTATTGTGTCGCGGGAATCTTCCTATTCCATGTCTTTATTAACGTCGGAATGGTATTGGGACTAACGCCGGTTATTGGTATTCCGTTACCTTTCTTTAGTTACGGAGGTTCCTCCTTATGGGGTTTTACTTTGCTTTTGTTTATTTTTCTTCGTATCGATGCAGGGCGTAATCTTATCCGTCAGTAGGGGATAGGATTGCGCTTGTATAGTTCTAATACGCACTTAATGTGAATTCTCTTTGGGCATATAATACCGCATTTGTTTTAGAAGAGTAATCCTATATATTACATAATCTTTGTTTGCAGGAGGTAGTATAGATTTCTGCTAATAATAAGTTAGAACTGTTTTCCATAACATTTTGTAAGTTTTTTGTGGTCAGCACCATTGGTGTTAAGCCTCCACACCACATGTGCTAAGCCTCCACACCACTTGTGTTCGGCATTATCACTATTGTTGATAGTGGGGAGTAAGGAGTACCATAATCATTAAATAAGATGTAGTAAGACACTGATGCTTAATTTATATGAGAAAGGTTTTATAGAGAACTGATAATTGTGGTTTGGTTACGTCTGATATCGTATACTCGGTTAGCACTGCTTATTTATGTTGATTTGTCGTTCTTCCTCCTTTTATCCACTTAATTGTTCATTACAATATGTATAAAGGCTGCTTCAAAACTCCAATGTATGGAGGTTGAAGCAGCCTTTATTGCTTGTTTCTAATTTTTATTCTTTGATAAGTCTAACACCAACATCGCTGATGCCAGGGAGCGACTCACGGTTCATGATATGATGTATCGTGACGTGCATGGAGTCATTTCGGTTGAGACGGAAGGAGGTAATTGCCTGACGTATCTCAGTGCTTGTAATACCTTTATGCCCCACCAATATTCCTTTATCGTTAATAATCTCACAATTAACGGTATCATTGTAAGTCTTTTCACGCTTCTTACGTTGTCTGTAATAGATAACTTTCCGCTCAATAATCATACTTATATTGCGGTAAGGATAAGTCTGTGCGGCACGTAAGCAGAGGTCTAACTGATAGTTGCCCTCCCATTGACGAGGAATATCAAAAGTAAGTGTGTCTTTGCGTGACCAACCCTGTAACGACACACTTTTATAGTGATCGTAAGTGCGGGGGTCACTGCATGAGGTAGCACCCATAGCGATTACCATGAGTGCTATAATATATAATAAGGTGGAAACCTTATGTTTCATTCTTGCATTCTTTCAGTTTACTGAGGCTGTCTGCCTTCATGTCTATTATATTGTGGGGCAGCTTCGTTCTGTTGTTGTGCAGGACGCGGACCATTGTAAGGACGGCGATTACCATTCTGTGGGCGGCGGTTGTCGTTCTGTGAACGTCTATTGTTGTTTTGCTGATGATGGTTGTCCTGTCCATCACGCTGATTACGGCGATTATCGCGTTGTGGTCTGCTATCTTGTTGTCCGTTGTTATTGTGAGGTTGGTTATTCTTTCTACGCTTTTTTGCCTTATCAAATCGGCTGAGGTCAGCACCAGCAAGCAGGTCAACAGGCTTCTTAGCTGGTTTAGCTTTACCATCATTGAGCAACGAAAGTGGTTTTTCTCCACGTCGGTTCATTTCGATAATCTCCTTTGCACGCTCAGCACTGATTGTTTCGAGGTTTGCGGCGAGATTCTTATCGGTAGAGTAGGTGCATTGACCATTGAGAATATCAGTCTTGAAGAGATGGTATTCGCCATCCATAGTCTCCAGCACCACCTCCTTACTTGGTAATCTCCTACTTGCCTCCATGTAGTCGTCAACCTCATAGTTCAGACAACATTTCAGTTTAGCACACATACCTGCCAGTTTTGTTGGGTTGAGTGAGATGTCCTGAATACGGGCAGCTGTGGTCGAAACACTGGAGAAATTCTTCATCCATGTAGCACAACAAAGTTCACGACCACATGGACCAGTACCACCAATACGTCCTGCTTCCTGTCGTGCACCAATCTGTTTCATCTCAATTCGTACGTGGAAGGCTGCTGCGAGGTCCTTAATGAGCTGGCGGAAGTCGACACGTTCGTCAGCAATGTAGTAGAAGATAGCTTTGTTTCCATCGCCCTGATACTCTACGTCACCAATCTTCATCTTAAGTCCTAAACCCTTTGCAATCTGTCGGCTCTCAATCATCGTGGCATGTTCACGAGCTTTTGCCTCGTGATATTTCTGCATGTCAACTTCCTTTGCAAGGCGATAGACACGCTTAATGTCGTCAGGTGACTTCACACATGATGACTTCTTTATCTGCAACTTAACGAGACGACCAGTCAGCGTAACCACTCCGATGTCGTGTCCAGGATTAGCTTCTACAGCCACGATGTCGCCCTTCTTTAAGTCAAGGTTGTTGACATTGTGATAATATCCCTTTCGTGTATTCTTGAATTGAACCTCAACAAGGTCGGTTGTCTGGTTGTTTCCGGGCACGTCAGCTAACCAGTCGAAGGTGTTCAACTGGTGCTCCTGTCTGCCACAACCTTTGTGGCATAAGCCTCGGTCGCAACCATGCCAGACCTTGAATTTCATATCTTTGTAATCCATTGATTATTTTCTATTTGTTTTTATATATATTGGAAGCCTCCATAAGCCTCTCTTAGGAGAGGGGGTGGCAGGCTGTGATAAGCAATGATAAATTATATTTTATGGGTCTCAACCAGATAATCTGTCAACCCGTTAACCCATAAACTCTTTTCACAATTAACTTGTCAACTCGTCAACCTGTCAACCAGTCAACTCTTTCCACAGTTAACTCGTCAACTTGTCCACCTGTCTACTTCTTCAAAAGTAGCACAATGAGCTTCAATGCCATGTCGTAGAACACAATCTTGGCATTTGCATTCTGCCCGATGTCACGATTAGCACGCTGGAAGAGTTCGTTAACTTCGATGACGTTTGCTTCGTTGATGAATCGTGCGAAGTTCTTTGCAAAGTTCTCTTCCTCCAAAGTCATGTAGTTGAGTTCAGGGTTTCGGAAGTTGAACATAAAATTTTCGCGCACCTGCTGTTGGAAGTAAGTGAGCATACGACGTTCTTTCTCACGTCCATAGCCCGCCACAACCTCACACCAACGCTTAAGGTCTTTTACGTTACGAAGGTAGCATAGGCGCATAAGCATCTGAAACATGTTGTGGAACTCACGGTTTTCATTGCCAGCGTCCAGCGACTCCAATGCTTTCAACCAACTACCATGTGCGATTCGAGCAATGCGGTGTGCGGCATCAGCATCAATACCCCTTTTATTGATGAGTGCCTGTTCGATGGCTTCATCTTTGATTCGTTTTACATCAATTCGCTGTGTACGGCTGATGATGGTTTCGAGAAGTTTCTCCGGTTCTTCGCATACCATGAGGAAGATGGTGCCCTGTGGTGGCTCCTCCAATAACTTCAATAACTTGTTAGCAGAGGTGAGATTCATTCGTTCCGGCAGCCAGATGATAGAGACCTTATAGCCTCCTTGACTTGATTTCAATGCTAAAACACGTGATAATTCATCACTTTCAGCACCCGTAATGATAGCTTGCTGTGTGGTTGCCCCCATCTCCTTCATCCATTGGTTCATGGTGAAGTAAGTTCCTTGCATGATGAGACCGTGCCATTCCTTTGCAAAGTCGGTACTTACAGGTTGGTGGTCACTACTCATGCTGGGTAGTTTTATGGTAGGATAAGAGAAGTGTAGGTCGGGATGTTCCCAGTTCCGAAGCATGGCACGAGCGTTAGAAACGGCTAGTGAAGTCGCGCCTTCTGCTTCGTCACCCGCAAGTAAATAGCTGGCAAAAGCCATCGCAAGTGCCATCTTACCCGTTCCCTGAGGTCCACAGAAGAGCAAGGCATGGGGCAGACGATCTTCTTTGACCATCTGAATAATCCGTTCCTTGACAGCTTCTTGTCCTATAACTTCTGAAAAGTTCATCTTCTCTTGTTCTCTTTTTTATTTGCTATTCTTTTGCAGAAGACCAGTTTCTGCCAATCGTCTCATCACCTCACACACACTGCTTACAGCTGAAACGGTGTAGAAATGTACATTGTTGAAACCATGTGCATAAAGGTCTTTCACTTGTCTGACAGTCCATTCAATACCTAAGAGGCATGCCTCTTCATCCGATTTACATATTAAAGCCAGCTCTGCAAGCTTTTTGGGGATGTCACAATGGAATGTCTTTGGGATAACATTCAGTTGAGACAGCTTTGCGAAAGGCTTTATTCCTGGTATGATAGGGATAGTAATACCCATTTTACGCGCTTGGTCAACGAAGTTATAGAACTTCTCATTGTCGTAGAAAAGTTGTGTAACGGCAAATGTTGCACCAAGATCCTGCTTCTGTTTGAGGTAACGTAAATCTTGTTCAAGGTTAGGTGCTTCCTCATGTTTCTCAGGATAGCACGCTACACCATATACGAAAGGCTTACCAGGATGCTTCATTATAGACCCGTCAGTGAATACACCTTCATTGAAATGATTCACCTGTTTAATTAGTTCTGTTGTATGTCGATGTCCGCCCTTTACAGGTTTGAACATACGGTCTTCACGTGCTTTGTCGCCACGCAGAAGCATCAAATTCTCTATACCAAGAAACTGCAAGTCGAGTAGTTCATACTCAATATCCTCTTTGGTTGCACCAGAGCATATCACATGAGGGATGACAGGGATACCATACGTTTGTTGGATGGCAGCCGCAATGGCTATTGTTCCAGGGCGACGACGAATGCTTTGTCGTTCCAATAAGCCATCTTCGCGCTCGTGATATACGAACTCACTATGGTGAGTCGTTATGTTTATGAAGGTAGGATTAAACTCCTTAAGCTGATCAATATTGCGGAAAAGAGACGCTGTTCCATTGCCTTTCAAAGGGGGAAGAACCTCAAACGAGAAATGCTTCTCGTCCGTCTCATCGTTCAATAATTGCTTTATATCTGTTATGTTGTTGTCCATTTGGCTACAAAGTTAGTAAATAAATGTGAGAAAAGGGATGGAATAGAAAAGTAAAACGGTTAAAGAGTAAAAAAGCAAAAGCACTTATCTTCTTATAAAAGTGGCGATGTGAGTAAGGGAAAAGCTGCTGTCAGATGTATTATTTAGTAGATGCTTGTCCTTTGAAGAGGGTATGACGCAAAATGAGATGATATTTTTTGATTTACTACTAATATATGAGAAGATTCTTTATGGCAATTCTTGCCTTGACAATGGCTGTGAGTATGATGGCTGGCGACTTTGTGAAAGTTAAGAACGGACGCTTTGTGCGTAATGGGAACCCCTACTATTATGTTGGGGCAAACTTCTGGTATGGAGCTGTTCTTGGTTCTGAGGGATTGGGAGGAGACCGTGTGCGTCTTCGTCGTGAACTTGATGAGATGCAACGATTAGGTATAGACAATCTCCGCATCTTGGTTGGTGCAGATGGTTTGCCTGGTGTTGAGGATAAGATAGAGCCTGTTTTACAACCTCGTCCAGGAGTATATAACGATTCTATTCTTGCAGGATTAGACTATCTTTTAACTGAGATGAGCAAGCGAAAGATGGTTGCTGTGCTTTATTTGACTAACTCTTGGGAATGGAGTGGGGGCTATGGTGCTTATTTGGAGTGGGCTGATGAGGGTCCTGCTTTGATACCACGTAGAGATGGCTATGGTGCTTATACAAAGTTTGCCAGCAAGTTCGCTGCTAATCAGAAAGCGCACTTAATGTTTTATGATCATATTCGCTTCATCCTTAGTCGTACCAACAGATACTCTGGACTAAAGTATGTTGATGACCCAACAATCATGTCTTGGCAGATTTGTAATGAGCCACGGGCTTTCTCGAAAGAGGCTTTGCCAGAGTTTGAGAAGTGGCTTTCAGAGGCAACAGCACTCGTTCGTAGCCTTGATCAGAACCATCTGATAAGCCTTGGAAGTGAAGGTGCTTTTGGTTGTGAGCGTGATTATGGCTGCTTTGAGCGTATCTGTGCAGATAAGAATGTGGACTATTGCAATATTCACATTTGGCCATACAACTGGCAATGGGCAAGAAAGACACATCTAAAAGAGGACCTCAAGGCAAGTTTTAAGCAAACGCAAGAATATATCGACAATCATCTTGTCATCTGTAAGCGTCTTAATAAGCCACTTGTACTTGAAGAGTTCGGTTATCCTCGTGATGGTTTTTCATTCTCATTGAAGAGTACAACGAAGGCGCGCGATGCTTATTACAAGTACGTTATGGATGCTGTTGCAGAGAATGCAACGAATGGTGGACTCCTTGTTGGTTGTGACTTCTGGGGTTGGGGCGGTTACGGAAAACCTTGTCATGAGCGTTGGCAGGCAGGAGATGACTTTACTTGCGACCCAGCACATGAGCCACAAGGATTCTACAGTGTGTTTGCATCAGACAAATCAACACAAAAGATAATCCAGAAATATACAAAGCGAATGTCTGAAATTAAGTAAGATGATACGTTAAAGCTGTTGTTTGAACTTTGTAAGGTTATGGTTTAATAATTCTAAACCTATCTTCTACATAAGTCAAACAACAGCTTTATTGTTGATATAAACCGTGACGTAGAAACTGAGGGATATTTTCCTGTTATCTATTAGTAGGAATAGAGCAGGAGTAAAGGTAAAAGTTTGTTGTGTAATCATGTGATATGACAATCTTCACTCTAACTTTTAGAGGAGAATGAAACAATGCCTTTCTGTCAGTTTTCTTGGTAATCTACTGATTAAAGTGTAACTTTGCAGTACGAATGATACCACACATTGGTTTCGTTATTATGAAGTTTGAAACATCAAAAAAGCAATAAAGAAATGGAAATGTTTAAGTTTAATCCTCTTTTAAAGTCTATCCTTTGGGGTGGAGAAAAGATAGTACCTTTCAAGCATTTGACTTCAGATCAGAAGCAGGTGGGCGAAAGTTGGGAGATATCTGGTGTTAAGGACAACGAGAGTGTTGTCTCTAATGGCGAGTACAAAGGCTGGACACTGAACAAACTGGTTGATACTTTGAAAGATAAACTGGTGGGTAAGGAGAACTATGCACGTTTCGGCAATGAGTTCCCATTACTCGTAAAGTTCATTGATGCCCGTCAGCAACTTTCTATTCAGGTTCACCCTACGGACGAACAAGCGCAGGCTAAAGGTTTGGGTCGTGGTAAGACAGAGATGTGGTATGTAATGGAAAGTGATGCTGATGCTTCTCTTCGTAGTGGTTTGAAGCAGAAGATTACGCCAGAGCAATACAAGGAGATGGTTGAAAATGATACTATCACTGAGGCTTTGTGTGAATATCCTGTAAAGGAAGGTGATGTGTTCTTCCTGCCAGCTGGTCGTATCCACTCTATTGGTGCAGGCTGTTTCTTAGCAGAGATTCAGGAGACAAGCGACGTAACCTACCGTATCTATGATTTCAAGCGTCAGGATGCTGAGGGTAATTATCGCCAGTTGCATACGAAGGAAGCGGCTGAGTGTATTGATTATACGGTCTATCCAGACTATCGTACACAGTATGAAGCACGTAAGAACGAGCCAGTCGAGCTTGTTAGCTGTCCTTATTTCACCACTTCTGTTTATGACCTTACAGAGCCAATGACACTCGATTATAGCGATTTGGATTCTTTCGTAATCTTCGTTGGACTCAAGGGTGAGGGTGAGATTACCGATGCAGAAGGAAATACTATTTCGTTCCGTGCAGGTGAGAGTGTACTCCTTCCAGCTACAGCAACAACAGTTAAGGTTTCAGGAACTATTAAGTTCTTAGAGTCTTACGTATAAATAAGTACATTAAAGACCACTTTAGCCGAGTCTTCATGGTGTTGATAAACTGCTAATAGTGGTGTAGATTGTATAAAAATAGCTTTCCTTTTCGTGTGAAGAGGAGAGCTATTTTTATTTTATAAACGTGTTTTTTGTTTTGCATTAACGTCTTCCTATCTTTATGATAGTGACCTTAATGTCCCTCTTTCCCTATCTTCAGTCGATGTTTTAAGGTAGCACACATATGGTGCTAAGGCTTAACACACATGGTGTTCATGGTAAACACCATTGGTGTTAGTAGTAGATAGCATAAAAAAGAGGTCTCTTTCCTGTGTAAAAAGGAGACCTCTTTCCGTTTTATAGATTGAATCCTTGTTTATTCTTTTTCCTCTTTCTTATCCTCCGCAACAGCAGGTACGTTTTCCGTTTCTACTGTATTACCCTCTTTCGTGACATATCTTTGCCAGTAAGCAATGATAAGCGTCGTGAGTGGTAAGGCAATGATAAGTCCGATAAAGCCCAAGAGTGCACCCCAAACGGAGAGAGAGAGGAGTAGGATAGCAGGGTTGAGACCCATAGCTTTACCCATAATCTTCGGAGTTATCACCATATCCATAAGTAACTGTACAACGGCAAAGACTGCTAATGCAGAACCAAAAATAATCCAGAAATTCTGCCCAGTGTCAGCAGCTTTGAGTAATGCTAAGAAGGCTGTTGGAACGAGGGCGAAGGTGTGAAGATAAGGAACGAGGTTAAGAATACCAATGAGTACAGCTAAACCGATAGCCATAGGGAAGTCTATAATGGTGAAACCAATACAAAAGAGTATAGCCATACAGAGTGATACTAAGCCTTGCCCACGAATGTAATTATTCAGTTCTCGTTCTACATCCTGTGCTAACCCAGCCCAGAAAGGGCGTGCTCTCTTTGGAAATATCTTAATCCAGTTGCTTGACAATACCTCATAATCAAGTAAGATAAAGAACGTGTAGAGGAGGGTGATACATGACGCAATGATAGAGATTACGATACTTGCAGTTTGTCCTATCACAGAGAAAAGCTTTGGCATAGCACTCTTAATCGTTTCAGTGAAGTCTGGACTCTTTAAGAATCTTTCTATTTCTACTTGATTTTCCTTAATCCATCTCTGCACCATTGTCGCTATGTTATTGGTATGTGTGGTCTCATGTAAATAGCGATTGACAATAGTCATAAACTTATCAGCCTGATTTATCATTGGTGGGACGATAAACATGAAGATGGCTGCAAAGAGTGCTGTGACAAATATAAGGGTAATGATGATGCTTAAAGCCCTACCTGGTACGTGGAGTTTATACTGTACGAACTTCACGATAGGGTAGAGGAGATAGGCTATCAACCATGCTATAAAGAATGGCAGAAGAACATCAGAGAGTGACTTGATGATAAATCCTACCGTAAGGATTGCTAATGCTACTAAAGCCCAACGTATGAATTTATCGAAAGTAATCGTTTGTCGCATAGTTGTTTTATTCTTTATTATTTGCTTCATTCTGTGTTGCCCTCTTGTAGCATTCACGGCACAATGGCTCGTATTCCTGCTGTTCGCCAAGCATAACACGACGATTATCAGCAATGAGGCGGTGGCTTACGTATGCCAATGCCCCACACTTCACGCAGATAGCATGTACCTTAGTCACCTCATCAGCAATGGCACAAAGTGCTGGAATCGGACCGAAGGGTACACCTTTAAAGTCCATATCAAGACCCGCAATGATGACACGTACCCCGTTGTTTGCTAATTTGTTGCAAACCTCAGTGAGTCCTTCGTCTAAGAACTGTGCTTCGTCAATGCCCACGACATCAATATCCGAGGCAAGAAGGAGGATGTTGCCAGATGAATCAATAGGTGTGGAATGAATAATGTTCTTGTCATGACTGACAACATCTTCGTCCGAATAACGTGTGTCAAGCGAAGGTTTGAAAATCTCCACCTTCTGTTTTGCAAACTTGGCACGTTTCATACGACGGATGAGTTCTTCTGTCTTACCAGAGAACATACTTCCACAAATCACCTCAATGCGTCCTTGTCGACGTCTTTCACCGTTAAGATTGTCTATCTTTGTCATAATCATTGCAAAGATATATAATTAAAAAAGAATAGATAAACGTTAAGCGTTAAAAGTTATTGAGTAGGTATGTTCTTTGCTTTCTCAACTAAGGAAAAAAGTGAGTTAAGCTAAAATTATTGAATAAAGTTGATGTTTTTCGTTGATAAGAGTGCTTATTCTTAAAATTTACAACATCATTGTTACTTTGTCTTTTCCCTTGCAAACGGACATAATTGTTATGTAAAAAAGCTAATTTATTTTGCTCTTCTGTTCATTTACTTTACATTTGCAAATAACAATGGGAATACTTTATCTCGTACCGACACCAGTTGGAAATATGGAGGATATGACCCTCCGTGCCATCAGAATCTTAAAAGAAGCTGATTTAGTTTTGTGTGAGGATACTCGTACATCGGGTATTTTGTTGAAACATTTTGAGATTAAGAATCGTCTTATGTCTCATCATAAATTCAATGAACATGCAAGTTCTGCTGGTATAGTTAATAGATTAAAGGCTGGTGAGACAGTTGCACTTATCTCAGATGCAGGAACTCCAGGTATCAGTGATCCTGGATTTTTTCTCGCTCGTGAGGCAGCAGCCAATGGAATAACCGTTCAGACACTCCCTGGAGCCACAGCTTTCGTGCCTGCATTGGTGTCAAGTGGTTTGCCTTGCGACCGCTTCTGCTTCGAAGGGTTTCTCCCTCAGAAGAAAGGACGTAAGACTCATTTAGAGAGTTTAGCCGAAGAACCACGCACAATGATATTCTATGAATCACCTTATAGAGTGGTGAAAACATTAGAACAATTCGTTGACGTGTTCGGTCCAGAACGACAAGTAAGCTGTTGTCGTGAGATTTCTAAGATACACGAAGAGAGTGTTCGAGGAGCATTGACAGAGGTAATTGCCCACTTCAAAGAGACAGAACCACGTGGTGAGTTCGTCATCGTAGTGGCTGGAAAAGAAAAAGTAAAGTCTTCTGATAGGAAGAAACAAATGGATAAAAACTTATAATGTATGAATAAACTATTAGTTTTCGCAGTATGTGGAGTTCTTGCACTGGCATCCTGCAACAAAGACAAGAAATCGGCTTTGAACCCATCCGAAATACAGAGTGATTCTTTGCGTAGTGTTATTGATGCACGTGATCATGAGATTAATGACATGATGGGAACGTTGAATGATATCCAGCAGGGTTTTGCTGCTATCAACGAGGCAGAGAATCGTGTTACTATCGCTAAGAATGGTGAGGCTGCTAACAAGACAGAACAGATGAAGGAGAATATCCAGTTCATTGCTCAGCGTATGCAGGAAAACCGTGAACTCATCAAGAAGTTACAGCAACAGCTGCGTGAGACAGGCTTTAAGGGTGACGCAATGAAGGAGACACTCAACCGTCTGACAAATCAGTTGAGTTCAAAGGAGACTGAGTTGAAGCAGTTGCGTGCTGAGTTGGAGTCAAAGAATATTCATATTAAGGAACTTGATGAGACTATCACAGGTTTGAATACTGATGTTACTAATCTCAAGACTGATAAGGAGAACCTTACAGCAGAGAAGGAAAACCTCACTAAGGAGAAGGAAAATCTCCAGACAGAGAGCAACCAGAAGACTGAGACTATCAATACTCAGGACAAGCAGTTGAATACTGGTTGGTATGTATTCGGTACTAAGAGCGAGTTGAAGGCACAGCGCATCCTCGACGGTGGTAAGGTTCTTCAAGGGGCTTTCAACAAGGGTTACTTCACAAAGATTGATATCCGTGTTAACAAGGAAATCAAACTTTACAGCAAGAGTGCACATCTCTTGACTGCCCACCCAAGTAGTAGCTACATGCTGACAACCGATACAAACGGACAGTATGTTCTCCGTATCACCGACCCACAGACCTTCTGGAGCACAAGCAAATACTTGGTTATCCAGGTTAGATAAGCATAAGATAACAATATAAGAAAAGAGGCATTCTCATCGTAAGGATGCCTCTTTTCTTATGTCTTCAAACCAGACGAGAGCAGTAATAACCATTTTTGCAAGTTTTTTCTATTGTATCGTCGTCTACAACACTCAAAGAAAGCCTTATGAATGTGGCACTTTATCTTTTAACTCTGCAAATTTTGTGCTAAACAGTAAGCTGATGGTGACGAAGGCTGCACCTATTGCCAATCCAATATACTGAACGTTGTGAAGCAAAGTAAGGATGAATTCTGATTGCGTTCCGTTGATATATCGGTCAAAGATGGTTGGCAGTGTGAAACTTGCAAGCGTAACAACACAGCCCAAAACAATACCAACGGCAAGCAGTTTAAGCGACGTTAGTTTATTCTTTCGGCTTTCCGCACGTTGATATGCCTTGACTTCTTCGATAAGTTCCATCTGTCGTTGCAGTCTTTCCATGAACGTTTTGTCATCCGACAGTTGTGGATGATAGTCCGCCAGTAAGTCTTTTAAGAATTTATCTTCGTTCATCTTTCCAATAAGTGTTTAAGTTCTTGCCGTCCACGTGAGAGTTGTTTCTTAATTGCATCCTCACTGTTTTCGGTTATCTCTGCAATTTCTTTTATCTGATAACCCTGCATATAATAAAGCAGAATACTTGTGCGCATCGTTTCCGTAAGCGTTTCTAAAGCACTATGTAATTCCTGATAGCGGAAGGCATCGTCACTTTTATTGTTCCCTTGGAGCGTGATAGCCTTCTCAATGGGCAGTTCCTGTTGATGCTTCTGTTTGCGGTGGGAGTCGATGAAGACACGATAGGCAATCTTCATTAGCCAAGCCGAGAACAGTCCCCGTTCGTCGTATTGACTGCTACGAAGGTAGGCTTTAATGAGTGCTTCTTGAGCAATATCGTCAGCTTCAGCACTATTGCCGCAGCATAAAGCCGTCAGGAACCGACGTAGATGCGCCTGCTCCTGATTGACCAATTCAACGAATTGTTCTATTGTCATAATAACCTAATCATTGTCTTTCAAGTTTTCCAAAGTCTTTTTGGCATTGTTGTAGGCGATTAACAACCCGCATCCTACAGCCAGTGGGGCAATGCCGAATACAGCGCCTATAGGGATATATCCTTTGTCAAAACTTTGCAAAATGCTCAAAACTATAATAACCAATATGGTTGCTGCCCCTCCGATAAGACAGATTGTCCCCCAAAGTAGTTCCTGGTGCATTTTTGTCATCAGTTGCTCTTTGTATGATTTCTTTGAAGGGTTCAGCTTGTCGAGAAACTCCTGCACGTCAATGTCAGGATTCTTTTCAATAATAGCCGTAACAATCTCGCTTCTTTTGTCCGTTTCGTGTTGTTTGTTACGGTAAGAGAGCCAAACTACTACAATTGGAAGTACTACTACAATTGCTATTGGAACGAGACTTTCAATAAGTGAATTAAAAATTACAGGATTCATAATCATTTATTTTAATATGTTATACATTTTGGTTTTCTTTCTGAACCGATTCACTTGTATAACGTTATTGGTTTGTAAAAGGTGACATCAAAGGCATAAATTTATTTGTTTTATGGTGTTAATTGTATTCTTGATAATGGTTCTTTTTTATGCTTACAACAGCTTTTGAGCGAATTATTTTCATGAAAATAAATATTTATTGTCGTGTAAATAATTATTTTTCTTCATGAAAGAAAATATTTCTTTTCATGAAAATAATTCGTTGGAATGTAGCTATAAGAAGTTAAAAGGGCATTTATCAGTAGTTTATCTCTTACCTCTAATATTCGTAGAGAGCACAAGTAAAATCCTTTCTTTTTCCTTTCTATATCTTATTAGTATCAGGAAAAGAGGTGATGTCTTAACTCCTTTCACTCTCTTTCACTCCTTAACTCCTCAAAACCTACCTTCTTTCTTGGAAGAACCGCTGCATCAAGGCGAGACATTCCTCTTCCATCACACCGTAAGTAACGTTAGCTTTTGGGTGGAAAGCCTTGGGTGCATACTCGTGGTAGCCCCGTTTTTCGTCGGGACAGCCATAGACAATACGCTGAAGTTGTGCCCAACCGATGGCACCAGCACACATGATGCAAGGTTCAACAGTCACATATAGCGTGCAGTCCTGCAGGTATTTACCTCCCAACTCGTTGGCAGCCATGGTTATTGCCTGCATTTCTGCGTGTGCCGTAACATCGTTCAGCGTTTCTGTTAGGTTATGGGCACGAGCGATGATGCGGTCACGGCATACCACAACAGCACCAATAGGGATTTCACCTTCTTTATATGCAGCTTCGGCTTCAGCCAATGCACGCTGCATATAGTATAGGTCTTTCTTGCTTTGTTCTTCTGTACTCATACTGCAAAAATACGGGTTTTATTTTGATTTTACGAAAGATTATTCTAACTTTGTGCTGTGAATATTGATGTACACAATTCTTGACGGGAGTGATAAAGTTTAAGGATTTAGAAGAAGTAGGCAATACCTTTGTTTCATCCGAAAATCGATTTGATACGTATAAAGAATAATCTTGTCTCTTTCTAATAGTCTTAACTTCTTAAACTTCTGCAAGTTAAGGAAAGAAAGACGCATGGCATACCATAACGAATTAGGAAAATGGGGAGAGGATGTGGCGGTAAGCTATCTCCAACAGTTGGGTTATGTCATTCTTCATCGTGATTGGGATTATCATCATCGAGACTTAGACATTGTCGCAATAGACAACGGAGAGCTGGTCATTGTTGAGGTAAAGACACGAAAGAATGAGCAGTTTGCCGATGCCGACGAGGCTGTCACCGTGCAAAAAGTGCGTTCGCTCTCGATAGCTGCCAATGCATACGTCAAGCGATATAATATCAGTTTGGATATTCGCTTTGATATTATTACTGTCGTAGGGCAGCCAACAGGAACCAATGAAGTGCGCCATGTGAAGGATGCCTTTCTTCCATTCGTATAAAGAATAGATTGTAAATGAAGATAATAGATGCCATATTAGGTTTTTTCAAGCCAACAGTAGTAGAGAAAGAAAGAGAGGTGAAAGTCGTAAGACTGGATTCTGTCGATAGTACAAACGCCTATCTGCGCACTTACACACCTGCTGAAGATGAACCAATGACAGTCGTTGTTGCCGATTATCAGACAGCAGGAAAAGGACAGGGGACGAACACTTGGGAAAGTGAAGCGGGTAAGAACCTGCTGTTTTCTGTGCTTGTTCATCCAACGATGCTGCCAGTCCGTAGTCAGTTTCTACTCTCGGAAGCTGGTGCTTTGGCACTGAAAGAAGCTTTAGCAGACTATGTAAAAGAGGATATCCGTCTGAAATGGCCGAATGACATCTATTGGAAAGATAAGAAACTAAGTGGTACGCTGATTGAGACAAAGCTCGCTGCGGGGCGTATAAAAGATTGTGTCTTCGGTGTGGGACTAAATGTAAACCAAGACGTGTTCCATAGTGATGCTCCTAATCCCGTTTCTCTCTGCCAGATTTTAGGGCATGAGGTTGACAAAGAAGAACTATTGAAGAAGATTATCAAGAAGTTCTCAGAACTCTATCAGTTGTTAGAGATGGGCGGATATAATGATATCAGTGCCATGTATCACGAAGCCTTGTACCGACGTGGAGGCTTTCATAAGTTTCGTGATGCTGATGGTGAGTTTGATGGAGCTATCGTAGAAGTAGAAGACGATGGGCATCTTATTCTCCGTGACAGCAAGGGTATGATTCGTGAATACCAATTCAAAGAAGTAGAATTTGTTATATAATTAGGTTTTGGGGAGATAAAGAAGTCCTCCTCAATACCTTTAACTCCAAAATAATGGCAAGATTTAAAAGAATACTCCTGAAGCTCTCGGGCGAGAGTTTGATGGGAAAGCAGGGCTTTGGTATCGACCCTGAGCGTCTTAGTGACTATGCAAAGCAGATAAAGGAAGTACACGAAATGGGCGTAGAGATTGGTATCGTTATCGGTGGCGGTAACATCTTCCGTGGCTTGAGCGGTAGCCAAAAAGGCTTTGACCGTGTGAAAGGTGACCAGATGGGTATGTGTGCAACCGTTATCAACTCGCTTGCGCTCAGTTCAGCACTTGAGGCTGCTGGTGTGAAAGCTAAGGTCTTGACCGCTATCCGTATGGAACCAATCGGCGAGTTCTATAGCAAGTGGAAGGCTATCGAGGCAATGGAAGCAGGTTATGTATGTATCTTCTCAGCTGGTACTGGTAGTCCTTACTTTACTACTGACACTGGTTCCAGCTTGCGTGGTATTGAGATTGAGGCTGACGTTATGCTCAAGGGAACACGTGTGGACGGTATCTACACTGCTGACCCAGAGAAAGACCCAACGGCAACAAAGTTCTCTTCCATCACTTACGATGAGATTTACACGAAGGGGCTTAAGGTGATGGACCTCACTGCAACGACTATGTGCAAAGAGAATGACCTCCCTATCTATGTCTTTAATATGGATGTTGTTGGTAATCTGAAGAAGGTTATGGACGGTGAAGATATAGGTACGTTGGTGCATAACTAATGCTGATTATTCTTGAATGAATAGCTGTTGCAGCAGGTAGGTGACTACCTGCCTGCAACAATATACGTAAAATAAAAATCGACGAGAGAACTCATCTTAATCCTGAAAACCTTTTGAACATAGATTGATAAAAAGTTATTGAATATAAATATTAAATATATACATTATGTAATGTTATAAAAATAATTTTCTTATCTTTGCAGTTCAAATTCTAATAGTATAAAACGATGAAAAGAAGAAATACACTATTTATCCTCTTTACGCTGTTGTTTAGCCTCACAGCTATGGCACAGCAGAACCCTGTTCACTTTTCTGTACAGCAGAAGCAGGTTTCACCAACAGAGGTAGAGGTTATCTTCACAGCGAAGATTGACCAGGGATGGCATGTATATTCAACGAATCTTCCTGCTGATGGTCCTACATCTGCATCTTTACATGTAGACAAAGCAGAGGGTGTAACACCGGTTGGTAAGCTCACAACACGTGGTAAAGAGTTGAATGTCTATGATAAGACTTTCGAGATGAAACTACGTTATTTCGAGAATAGCGTTGGTTTCGTTCAGCGTTACAAGATAACAGCCAAGACCTATAGTATAAAAGGTTACTTGGAATATGGTGCTTGTAATGATGAGATGTGTTTGCCACCAACACAGGTTGAATTTAATTTCAAAGGTAATGGACCTGCTTCCGCGCCCGCAGCAACACCAACAGCTGCTAATGCAGAAACGGAAAAAACAACGACAGCTGCTACTGATGTAGCAGCTGATGGTTTATCTGCACTTACCGCAATGACTGCAGATACAGCTAAGAAGGCAGATGTATTGCCATTAGATACAGCAGGACCATTAAAGCAAGAAAATGCACAAGTAAATGCAGATGCTAATTTGTGGCAGCCAGTCATTAAGGAATTGTCAGCATTTAATAGCACGAATGATAGCTCTAATAGCTCTCTTTTAGCTATTTTCTTTATGGGTATTGTTGGTGGTCTTATTGCTCTGCTCACCCCTTGTGTATGGCCTATCATTCCAATGACGGTAAGTTTCTTCCTCAAGAGAGCGAAGGATGACCGTAAGAAGGGTATACGTGATGCTGTGACATACGGCTTGTCAATCATTGTTATTTATATGGGTTTGGCAACGCTTGTTACTTGGGCTTTCGGTCCACAGAAGTTGAATGAGTTGGCAACGAATGCACCGTTCAATGTCTTCTTCTTCCTTCTGTTAGTGGTCTTTGCCTTCAGCTTCTTTGGTTGGTTTGAACTTCGATTACCTTCTTCATGGGGTAATGCGGTTGACAATAAGGCTTCAGCGACAACAGGTTTGCTTTCAATCTTCCTGATGGCATTCACCTTGTCATTGGTAAGTTTCTCTTGTACTGCTCCTGTTGTTGGTCTTCTCCTTGTTCAGGCAGCGACAAGTGGTGATTGGGTAGCTCCAGCTGTGGGTATGTTTGGCTTTGCTTTGGCACTTGCCTTACCCTTTACTTTCTTTGCCCTCTTCCCAACCTTGCTTAAGAAAGCACCAAAGTCAGGTTCATGGATGAATATGATTAAGGTTGTGTTGGGCTTCATCGAGTTGGCTTTCTCACTGAAGTTCTTGTCAGTAGCCGACCTTGCATACGGCTGGCACATTCTTGATCGTGAGACATTCCTCTCTATTTGGATTGTTCTCTTCGGTCTCATGGGTCTCTACCTGATTGGTAAACTTAAGTTCCCACATGATGACCCAGAACAGAAGGCAATGCCAGTACCTGCTATTATGTTAGGTCTTTGCTCTCTGGCTTTTTCTGTTTATATGCTCCCTGGCTTATGGGGTGCACCTACAAAGGCGGTAAGTGCTTTTGCACCACCTATTAATACGCAGGATTTTAATCTTGCTCCACAGACCGTACATGCTGATTTTACGGATTATGATGAGGGTATGCGTGCAGCTGTAGCAGCTGGTAAACCCGTCTTGGTCGACTTTACTGGCTTCGGTTGTGTTAACTGTCGTAAGATGGAAGCATCTGTGTGGACAGACTCACGGGTGGCTGATAAGTTGAAGAAAGATTATGTCCTCATCTCACTTTATGTAGACGATAAGACTCCATTGAAGCAACCTGTTGAGGTGAAACTCCCCGATGGGACTTCGCGTACGTTGCGTACTATCGGTGATAAGTGGAGTTACTTAGAGCAAACAAAGTTCGGTTATCTGGCTCAACCATTCTATGTTCCATTGGACAATGCAGGCAAGCCATTAAATGGTAGCTTCAGTTTTAAGGAGGATGTACCAGCTTATCTTGAGTTCCTTGATAAGGGATTGGATAATTATCGTGCACAGCAGAAGTAATATAATAAGGTGATGACTTTTCTTTTGGCTATCGATAGGATAGTATAAGGATTGCAGTTGTACACCTTAAAAGGGGTTGTATCAAAGAAGACGTCAGTAGTCTCAGTTTGATACACCCCTTTTTTCGTTTGATGAGTAGAAGAAATTTAAAGGTTATTCCTTGAAAAGTACAGATGCTTATTGTGTATAGTAGAGTAGAACGCCTTCCCTTTCCAAGGTCTAAAAGTAGCTGGTAAGGGTTTGAAAAATTATTACATAAGCTCAGATAAAACCCAATAAAAATAGCTCCAAATAAGTATAAAAGGCGGGTTTGTAACTAACAAAAAATCAATTGATTATAAAATGTGTTTCAAAAGGTGCTTAATTGAGCCTCAAAAGGGCGTTAGTTAGACCTCAAAAGGGCATCTTTTAGAACCCAATTAAGGCTTAATTCAAATGCAATTGAGCATCAATAGAAAAAGTGGGGATAAAAAAATAGGACAAATCTTATTGATTTATCCTATATTATTTTTGTATGTTATGTTGTATAACCTCTTGTTATGATTTCGTATCATCAGACTCCGTAAAGTCCACATACTCGCCCTCGCTGTCTGGAATAACCTGTTTACGACGTTCCTCCATTGGACGATTATCAATAATAGTATTCTCCGTGGAGCTGGGTTCTTGATGCTGATAGTCATTAGGATTAAACTGACGACGTGCACGTGTTATCTGCTTATAAAATAGGTAAGCCACCCATAAAATAAGTACTAAGAACGTGAAAAAGATGAAGAAAGCAAACTTCAGTAAGAAAGCAATAATTGACATAGCTTGGAACTTAAACTCCTTACTTTTGTGCAGGAGATTGTTTTACGATAGCCGATAGTATCACATACCATGCAATGATGATAGCAAATGATGAGATTCCGAAGATAACAACCAATGGAATACAAGTAAGCAAAAAGAGATACTTCACCTCATTTCCCTTGAATCCCCAGTGCTTAAATTTTAATGCAAACATTGGAATTTCTGATACAAGCAGCCATGAACTAATCAAAATACCAGCAAGGATAAAGTATAAAGCCGATGGGCAAGTTTCTAACTTCTCGCCTACACCTACAAGAAGTGAACCCCAAAAGAGTGCGTTAGCAGGTGTTGGCAATCCTATAAAACCTAATGCCTGACGTTCATCAAGGTTGAATTTTGCAAGACGCAATGCCGAGAAAGCTGCCATGATAAAGGCTGCATAAGGCAGATAGTCACGTAATGGCTCAAGAAAGACAGGATAAGACATTACATGTAACTGTGAAAAGATGATAGTTGATGGTGCTACACCGAAAGTAATAACATCTGCCAAAGAGTCTAACTCCTTTCCGATAGGTGAACTTACTTTCAATAAGCGTGCCACCATTCCATCAAAGAAATCAAACACAGCACCTATGATAATAAATAGCAATGCAATCTCTATATTGCCTGCAAAAGCAAAACCAATAGCGATGCAACCAGAGATAAGATTGCAACAGGTAATGCTATTAGGAATATGTTTCTTCATCTTTACTTGTTATTTGGCTTCAACTTTGCAATAACCGTCTGGTCACCCACTGTCGTTTGTCCCATCTTTACACAAACCTCAGAGCCTACAGGGAGGAAGATGTCAACACGACTACCTAACTTGATGAAGCCAAGATGCTCATCAATGTAACAATCCTCACCAGGCTTAGCGTATGTCACGATACGACGTGCCATAGCACCAGCAATCTGACGACAGAGTACATCTGTGCCATCAGGAGTTGTGATGATTGTATCGGCATGTTCGTTCTCCTCACTTGCCTTAGGAAGCCAAGCTTTATGGAACTTACCATCAAAATGTTGTACGGACTTTACGACCCCGTCTACTGGGAACCAATTGGCATGTACATTCCATAGACTCATGAAGATTGAAATCATCAATCGACGTTCATGAAATATTCATTCTCATCTACTTCTTCTATAACAACGATATGTCCGTCAGCAGGAGCCACGACAATTCCCTCCGTATCTTCACTACTAAAATAGCGGATAGGACACTGATAGAAATTGAGTACTATACCATAAATGGTACCGAACACGACTAAAAAAATCCCAAATGGTATCTTCGTTGGAACTGCAAACCAAAGAATCAAGGCGATGAGGATAATAGCTATAGCTCCATAGAACAACGTATTTGTCCCCTCGTGATGGATTCTAATCTTTTTGAGTTTCTTTTTTATTTTTCCCATGGTCGATAAACGACGTATTTGTTTTGTTGCAAAGGTACTTCTTTTTTGTCATTTCCACAAATTTTCACTCTCAATCTTTTGCTATGTCGGCTTTTCATAGTAACTTTACAGCTCAAAAACGCATAAGTTCAATGGAAGATTACGTACATTTACACGTCCACACCTATTATTCTGTTCTTGATGGTCAATCAAAGGTTACACGCCTTGTTGATAAAGCGATTGCCGATGGAATGAAGGGTATGGCAATTACTGACCATGGTGTAATGTTTGGCATAAAAGAGTTTGCTGACTATTGTGCTAAGGTTAATAAAGGTAGGAAAGAAAAGGGTGAAGAGCCTTTTAAACCTATCTTCGGTTGTGAAATGTATGTAGCACGTCGTACAATGCATGACAAGCAAAAGAGTATGCATGACAATTCAGGCTACCACCTTATCGTATTGGCGAAGAACTATACGGGTTACAAGAACCTCATAAAACTGGTGTCTAACGCATGGGTAGATGGTTATTACTATCGCCCTCGTACGGATCGTGAGCAGCTTGAGAAGTATCATGAGGGACTGATTGTCTGTACAGCTTGTATTGCAGGTGAGGTCCCAAACAAGATTATCCATGACGACATTGAGGGGGCAAGGGAAGCCTGCGAATGGTATCACCGTGTCTTTGGAGATGACTTCTATCTTGAGTTGCAACGCCATGAAGTAAAAGACCCAAGCATAGTAGCTAACCGTGAGGCTTATCCTTTGCAGCAGAAAGCCAACAAAGTGCTCATGAAGTTTGCCAAGGAATATGGCATAAAGCTAATCTGTACGAACGACTGTCACTTTGAAGATAAGGAGACTGCTGAGGCTCACGACCACTTACTCTGTATTTCAACGAACGAAGATTTGGATGATCCTAAGCGTATGCGCTACTCTAAACAAGAGTGGTTCAAGACACGTGCAGAGATGAATGACATCTTCTCGGACATTCCGGAGGCAATGACAAACACGCTGGAGATCCTTGATAAGGTAGAGATTTATGATATTAACCATGGTCCTATCATGCCATTCTTCCCTATTCCAGAAGACTTCGGAACAGAAGAAGAGTGGAGAAAGAAGTTCACAGAGGAAGATTTATACAAGGAGTTTACCACCGATGAGAACGGTGAGAACCCTCTTTCCCCTGAAGAAGGACAGAAGGTTATCGACCGTTTAGGAGGCTATGAGAAGATGTATCGCATTAAGTTTGAGGCTGACTATCTTGCCAAATTAGCCTACGATGGCGCAAAAAAGCTTTATGGCGATCCGCTCTCTGATGAGGTTAAAAATCACATCCGCTTTGAGTTGCATGTCATGAAGACGATGGGTTTCCCTGGTTACTTCCTCATTGTGCAAGACTTTATCAATGCAGCACGACAGCAGTTGGACGTTATGGTGGGACCTGGTCGTGGTTCTGCTGCAGGTTCCGTTGTGGCTTATTGCTTGGGAATTACACAGATTGACCCTTTGAAGTATGACTTACTTTTTGAGCGTTTCCTCAACCCTGACCGTGTCAATCTCCCTGATATTGATACCGACTTCGATGATGATGGTCGTGGACGTGTGCTGCAGTGGGTAATGGATAAGTACGGACATGAGAACTGTGCACATATCATCACCTACTCAACAATGGCAACAAAAAACTCTATCAAGGATGTTGCCCGCGTAGAGAAGCTACCTTTGAATGTGTCTAACGCCCTATGCAAGGCTATCCCAGAACGCTTACCTGATGGCATGAAGATGAACTTAACGAACGCTATCAAGTGCACACCACAGTTGCAGGATGCAGAGGTAAGCGAAGATATAAGGGAACGCAACACGATTAAATATGCCAAGATGTTAGAGGGAACGGTGCGTGGAACGGGTATCCATGCCTGTGGATTTATCATCTGTCGCAATCCTATTGACGAATGGGTGCCAATCTCAACAGCAGATGACCCTGATTTCCCAGAGAAGAAAGTACCTGTAACCCAGTATGATGGTCACGTCATTGAGTCAACAGGTCTTATCAAGATGGACTTCCTCGGACTGAAGACACTCTCCGAGTTAAAGGAGGCTTGTAAGGTTGTTAAGCAAACGAGAGGTGACGTGATAGACCTTGAGAAGATACCTATTGATGACGAATTGACTTACCAACTCTATCAGCGTGGACAAACCATTGGTACATTCCAGTTTGAGTCTGCTGGTATGCAGAAGTATCTGCGTGAGCTTCATCCAACAGTGTTTGAAGACCTCATCGCCATGAATGCACTCTATCGTCCAGGTCCAATGGATTATATTCCAGACTTTATCAAGCGTAAGCATGACCCCTCTTTGGTGAAGTATGACATCCCTTGTATGGAGAAGTACCTCAAAGATACCTATGGAATCACTGTCTATCAGGAGCAAGTGATGCTCTTGAGTCGCCAGTTAGCGAACTTTACTCGTGGTGAGAGTGATGCCCTTCGTAAGGCGATGGGTAAGAAGATGAAAGCCATCGTTGACAAAATGAAGCCTAAGTTCATCAAGCAAGGACAAGAGAATGGGCACGACCCACAGATTCTTGAGAAGATATGGAGCGACTGGGAGAAGTTTGCCAGCTACGCTTTCAACAAGTCACATGCCACCTGTTACTCATGGGTAGCTTACCAGACGGCTTACATGAAGGCGCATTATCCAGCCGAATATATGGCTGCATTGATGACACGTCGTTTCAGTCAGATTACCGAAATCACAAAGTTGATGGAGGAATGTAAGGCATTGAAGATTGCAACTCTCGGTCCTGATGTCAACGAGAGTCAGATAGGCTTTGGCGTAAATAAGCATGGTGAGATTCGCTTCGGACTATCAGCTATCAAGGGAATGGGTGCAAGTGCGGCTGAAAGTATTGTATGCGAACGTATGGAGAATGGTCCTTATAAGGATATATACGACTTTGCAGAACGTGTTGATCTCAGTAATGTAAACCGCAAGGCATTTGAAAGTTTGGCTTATAGTGGAGGTTTCGATAGCTTCGGATTGCAACGAGAACAATACTTTGCTGTCACTGGAAAGGGTGATTTGTTCTTGGATACTATCGTCCGTTATGGTCAGCTTTTCCAAGCTGAAAAGGCACAACAACAGAACTCACTCTTCGGAGGTATGGATGCGGTAGATGTAGTTCATCCTATTGCACCCAAGGCAGAGAAGTGGCCTACTATTGAGAAATTGAATAAGGAACGTGAACTGGTAGGTATCTATCTGTCAGCTCACCCTCTTGATGAGTATAGTGTCGTACTAAATAATATGTGTAACACACATTGCTCTAAATTCGGTCGTAATGCAGATATGCAAGAACTGGCAAAAGTCGATGAATTGACATTCGGCGGTATTGTCACATCTGTTAATGAGCGTTTCTCACAGAAGACAGGAAAGCCATTTGGCTTTGTCACGATAGAAGACTTTCATGGAACGGGCGAGTTAGCACTCTTTGGTGACGACTGGGCACGATGGAATAATCTTCTGAAGATGAACTACACCATCTATATTACGGCAAAGTGTCAGCCTCGTTATCGCAATAATCCAGATCTCTTAGAACTTAAAGTACAGAACATTGAGCAACTATATGACGTAAAAAAGAATCGTTTAGAACGCTTTACCATCTCTATGGATGCAACAGCATTAGACGATGCGTTCGTTTCGGAATTAGCAACAGTCATCGAGGAACATATCGGTAACACACAACTTTACATACAGTTACGAACACCAGACAACACTGTACTTATGCTAAGAAGTAAGAAT
Organism: Prevotella melaninogenica; assembly: GCF_018128065.1. Classification (NCBI taxonomy): domain Bacteria; kingdom Pseudomonadati; phylum Bacteroidota; class Bacteroidia; order Bacteroidales; family Prevotellaceae; genus Prevotella; species Prevotella melaninogenica. The sequence goes on from NZ_CP072359.1 coordinate 979,189, forward strand.
GGTGGCGTTAATGTCGACCGTAAGCTGATAGACTTTATCTCATCAAATAAGAAGTTGGAGTTCCATATTAATTAAATCGAATGTGGCACAATCTTTGATGATAGAGTAAATAGATAGAAAAGACAATATTAATAAACTTATAAACAGAATAAAAATGGAAGTAGTAATTACAAGCGAGAATTTAGAGACTTACAAGAATGGTGAATTACCATTGGTAGTTGATTTGTGGGCAACATGGTGTGGACCTTGTAAGATGATTGGTCCTATCATCTCTGAACTTGCTGAAGAGTACGACGGTAAGATCGTTGTAGGCAAATGTGATGTAGAAGAGAATGATGACGTAGCTATCGACTTCGGTGTACGTAACATCCCAACAATCCTCTTCTTCAAGGGTGGTAAGTTGGTTGACAAGTTCGTTGGTGCAGCATCAAAGGACGTTCTCAAAGAGAAGTTCGACGCGCTGCTCTAAGCAAAACCCTTATAACTATAAAGCCATATCAGACAATCCTTTTATAGGACTCTGATATGGCTTTTTTCATTCTATTACGTTTTGAATCCCTTGTGTTAGGTAAATCTATCCTCTTCAATGCTATATCCACTTCAACTATAAAAACTTATACACGAACTATTTTCTATCAAAAAAGGGTGTATCAAACTAAAAGTTTTTCTGTTTTTTTTGTACGAATCCGTATCTTTTTATATATTTGCAGCAGACACGTATAGTGCCAAGGGAAAAACAACTGAGTTCGAACCTTTCGTCTCACTCAATCTCATGAGTTATGGAAAAACTATTACTTATCCTCCTTCTGTTCTGCACCGGACTTAGAGCTAATGCACAATCCGTATCTGGAAAGGTGTTTGATGAAAACAAGAAGCCTATCCCCTACGCAAATGTCATTATCCTTTCAGCTAAGGATTCTACCTTCATTGTTGGTACAACAACCGCTGATGACGGTAGTTTCAATTTCAAGGAGGTTACATTAGGTAATATCCTCAAAGCCTCCTTCGTAGGCTATGAACCTTTCACTACGGTTCTTTCCAACCAAGGCAACCTTACTATCGTACTGAAAGAAGATGCAAAAATGATGAAAGAGGTGGTCGTCAAAGGCAATGCTCCCCTACACAAGATGACAACAGAGGGTATACAAACGAACATCGAGAACACTATACTGAGCAAACTCGGTACTTGTGAGGATGTTCTTGCACATGTCCCAGGACTGACAAAGAAGAAAGATGGCTACGAAGTATTTGGTAGAGGTACACCTATCATCTATATCAATGGTCGTCAGATGCGTGATGCAACAGAGCTTGAACGCCTGAAATCAAGCGATATCAAAAGCGTTGAGGTAATAAGCAACCCCGGAAGTAAGTATAATGCAGCCGTAAGAGCAGTCGTAAAGATACGCACGAAGAAGGCTGTAGGCGACGGCTTTGGCTTCGATGTACGCTCCGCCTACTACCAGTCGGAGAATGTAGACCTCTCGGAACGGGTCAACTGGAAGTATCGCCATAAGCGTTTAGAACTCTTTGGTGGGCATGGCTATTCACTTGACAACAGCCTCGAACACAGCACAACAACTACTATTGTTCACGCTGACACCCTCTGGCAGCAGGATTTCACGCAAAAAGTCCCCGATAAGAATTCTATTTTCAAGAATATTATAGGAGCAGACTATCAGTTGAATGACAGCAATTCTGTCGGTATCAAATACATGATTAACTTCCCTCATGACTTCCCCCTATCTGTTTTTATTAGTAGTGATGTAACGGCAAACGGGACTTTCTACGACCATATTAACACCTTTGCAACATGCAAGCAGTCCCATCGTCCTTCCCAATTCATTAATCTCTACTATGTTGGAAAGATAGGAAAGATGGACATAGACTTCAATGCTGATTATCTTTATAACAAGCAAAATAACCATACTACCTCTCGAGAAGAAAGTCGCAACAAGACCAGTCGCACCGTGACTTCCGACAATCAAGAGCGCAACAGGCTCTTTGCTTCTAAGCTAACCTTGGGCTATCCTGTTTTAGGAGGTAATCTGTCAGTGGGTGCAGAATATACCTATACGAACCGCAATGACACGTATAGCAATCCTGAAAACTATGTCCCAAGCTCATCCGCACAGCTAAAAGAGTCGAATATCGCTCCTTTTATGGAATACAAACACCAGCTATCTATCTGCCAGTTGACAGCTGGTCTGCGCTGGGAGGCGGTACACTTCAACTATTATGAAAACGGACAGCACATTGCTAATCAGAGTCGTTCGTTCAGCAACTTATTCCCAAGCATCTCTGCAGCTACTCAAATAGGAGACCTACAGATGCAATTAAGCTATGCAGCGAGGACATGTCGTCCTTCTTACCGTCAGTTAAGCAATAACGTTACATACGGCAATCGTTTCTTGATGCAGTCGGGTAACCCACTGCTTCAGCACGAATATATCCACGACATAAGCTTAGGAGCTATGTGGAAGTTCATCCAGTTTGGCATCTCTTACAATGACCGTCGTCACGCCATTGTCTTCTGGAGCGAACAAGACAGTCATAACTCAGCTATCTCACGTCTTACCTACACGAATCTTCCAAGCATCAAGACAATATCTACTCAGTTAGCTTTTTCGCCAACAATCGGTATCTGGACACCTGAGTTCACGGCATTAATGAAGAAGCAATGGCTCACATTACATACAAGTACAAAGACCTATAAGCTGAACAAACCAATCTGGCAATTCAGCTTTAACAACACCTTTGACTTTGGAAAAGGTTGGTTGCTATCAATGGAGTCCTACCTCGTTACAAAAGGCGATGGCGAAATTGCCTCATTAGCAAGCAATAGAGGTTCGCTTGACATCAACCTTACCAAGTCTTTCCTAAAAGACAGACTCGCACTTCGTATTGGTGGAACAGACTTGTTCCATACCCAAAAAGAAGGAGGAATTAGCTACACAGAGTCTATGGAGACTCAATATATTGGTACATACGACAGCCGTCAGTTTGTTCTAACTGTTACCTATAAGTTCAACACTTCACGAAGCAAATACAAGGGTACAGGTGCTGGTCAGGCTGAAAAGAACAGATTATAGACAACAAAAAAGCACAAGTAAACTTAGCCTCTGACCCAATAGGCTAAGTTTACTTGTGCCTGAATAACTCCCTACTTACCCCGAATTGCCTCTGCTTTGGCGGTATATCACAAGTTGTTTAGTACTCCGCACCATTGGTGCGAAGCCTTAGCACAATATGTGCGAAGCCTTAGCACAACATGTGCGCAGCAACAACACATCAGCTAAAAGTGAGAAGAACGAGGCTTTATGCGTATTATAATGAGTACTGCAAGACGTTAATAGCTAACGAAGAGAAGAGTACAGATACAAAGAAAGAGGGTATATCCAAGACACAAACGTCTAAGATATACCCTCTGAAATGTATGTTAACACGGAAGATTAATCATTCATATAACGCTGAACACGTGCATACATCAACTCATATTGAGATTTGATAGTTGTATCCTTCGTTGTCTTAATGCGTTCCTCAAGAAGTTTCTGAAGCTTCTGTGCATAGTGGAACACATATTCGGCTGTGCGGTCGATGGTCTCTGTCCACATCGTCTCTGGTTCACCATAACCAACACCAAAGCCAAGGAAAGCCACATCCTGCTTGTCATCACGCAAGCTGCGCACCTTACCAACCTGTTTAACCTCAACAATGTTAGCCTTCAGACGTTCAACATAGAGTTGCTGCATGGCGATATCATCGTCGTCGAGATTCTCATCACCTGCGATTGTCTTAGCCCAAACATTATTATACGTGTCTTCGCAATACTCCAATGGAGAATAAGAAGTAGAGTCAGCATAATAGCTCAATGCTAAACGCGCAGTTGCTGAAAGAGCCATTTCCTGAATACCACCTGCCAATGTTTTGTAAGGATGAGAGTTAATCTGAGGTAGACGATTCTCAATACTCTCAACACCACGCTTACCAAACTTGCGTGCTTCCTGTAACAACCACATCGCAGCAGCACGCTGTTTCTCCTTAGGCATCACCTCATAACGAGGAATACCAGAAGACTCTGTTGTCTGATTCAGCTTGATACCACCAATGACAGCATAGACATTACGTGCATAACCGTAAGCTTGAGAAACCATTTGACGATAGAGTTTAGCCTTACGTGCACCATCAGCACCATCAGGAATCCACTCATCGAAATGACTGAGAATATACTCAAGGTTCTTAAGACCGTATGTACTTGACTTCACAGCATCGTCACCGAGATCCTCCTCAATGGCGGTTGGGTCGTAACGATAGCGTGACTGCTGAAGTACGTAACGATACATTGGGTCGTTAGCATGAGACTCAACAAGTGCCATCAATGGCTTTACGTCATCTCTGAAACTCTTTGAATTAGGGAAAACACGGTAGCCCCACTCTATTGCATAGTTGTCATACACACCGAGGTAAGGAGGAGTCAGTGACACACCCTTATCTGTTGGCTGTGCAACATAGTTGAAACGAGCATAGTCCATGATAGATGCTGTCGTACCATACTTCTGTGTGAAGCTTGCAGAACGGAGCGAATCAGTTGGGATTGCAGCCGATGAAGCCATGTTGTGCATCAGTCCGAGTGTATGTCCTACCTCGTGAGTTACAATATACTCCAATGTTGGCAACAAAATGCTATCAGGCATATCCAATGTTCGTGCAGCAGGATCAAGCTGTGATGTCTGAATAAAACGCCAACTATTGATGACATTCACAACATCATTATACACCAATACGGTCGCTGTGATAATCTCACCTGTACGAGGATCAACCCATGAAGGACCCATTGCATTCTCTGTTGCAGTAGGCAGATAACGAATGCAAGAATACTGGAAGTTATCAGGATCGAAGTTTGGATCATTGGTTGGGAAGTCCACAGCCTGCATCACATTCTTGAAACCGATACGCTCGAAAGCCTTATTCCATCTAAGAACAGCATTCCGAATTGCTGGCTTCCACTTTTCAGGGAACGCATTATCGATATAGAACACAATAGGTTTAACTGGCTCACTGAGCTGACCTGCAAAGTAAGCAGCTGGGTCTTTTGGTTCTACACGCCAACGATTGATAAAGCTTGCATGGTCGATAAGACTGTCATTGACGATAGACTTTGGTGTAAGGAAGTAGCCAAGACGAGTATCACTCAGACGAGGCGTCATCATATCCTCTGGCAAGAGTGCCAAAGTAAACTGTACACCAATAGAAACTGGATGATTGCTAATAGCAACATTACCACTGTTACCAGTCATATTGGTAACGTAGTTGCGCTCCATCGAGATACAAGCATTGTTTGCAAACGACTTCAAAGAAGTTACTTTAATCCACTCTGGTCTCAAGTCAGCATCCACACGATATGGACCAGCTATCTTTGCAATCACTGGGAAATACTTACTCTCTCTCAAGAAGAAAGAAGAAACATCAAAGAGAATACCTCCAGTCTTCTTGTTTCTTGCCTTGATTGGGAAGCTATAGAAGTCAAGGTTACGATAGTTCGTAGCCTGTGCCTGCTTCGCATTGCCTGCTGGTAGGGCATCAAGTAATTCAGAGTTGATTGCCTGCATTACGATAGAGCTATCCTTCTCTACAAAACGCACGTGTGAAACAGAGCCTGCACGAGTACCAACATCAGCAAACTGTGGGCTTGATACAGATGAAATTGTAGCACCAATCAGCATGTCACGACCGATAGACGAAGGTGGCAACTCCATGAGAAGTTTCTCACCTGTTCTATAGAACGAAACGAATGGTCCCTTTGCAGAGTCTGTCTTCTCTTCGGTTAGAATACGCTCATAGGCATCTTTCTTCACCACAGAAGTAGTGGTTGTAGCCTTCTTTTTCTTCTTCTTAAAGAAAGGGAACGCCTGTGCTGACAGTGAAAGACTCAAGAATCCCACTGCTAATAGGGTCGCATGAACCGATTTCATTGATAAAAATGAAGTCTTTCTCATTTCTTCACCTCCATTGTCTTATTGATTTTGAAGAGCATCATCTCGTAGTGTGTACGCGCTTCAAGTGGCAAGTTAGCCTTCAAACACTTCTCCAAAGCAGTTCTCAACTTCAAAAGACAGTTGTAGAAGTAAAGCTCTGAATTGTCTGCGAGGGTGATATCAACAGCTGGAGCAAGGTTCTGAGAAGGGTCACCAAAGCCCGGAGTAGCACCAAGATCATCACCCTTTAAAGCCATGCTTGAACCTGAGCCACCACCTGAGCCACCATTACCAGTAGCCTTAGAAACAACACTCTGTGCCTGACTCATAAATGCACGCTGCAAAACACGCTCGCCCTGAGAAGGTGCGCGCATCTCAGCAACACTCTTGAAGAGGGTGTTATAGATATCATCAAAGTACTCTTTCTGTGTGTAACTGTTTGGATTCAAGTAAGAAGTGATAGCTACACGCATACGTGCTGCCATCAAATCGTAACCCATAAACTCCAAACTCTGGTCATAATAGCTTACTGACAAGTAGCCCTTACGCTCAAAATCACGGTTAGCATACTTCTTGAAGTTCATCGCCTCCTGCAAACACCACAAGAGTGAACGACGCTGAAGGTCCTTAGAAACAACCTGATACTGTGGAACTCCTGCTGAAATCTTCATATTATTGAGGTACATACCACCAACATTACTCAACACCTGCTTGAACAAAGCATAACGATTCTGTGATATCTGCAGGTATAACTGATCCTTGATACGAGTATCTTCATCGTTCTTAATCCACTTAGAGAGATTGTTTTCAACGATTGTATAGTTCTTATTTGCAAGGTTTGCACTCGCTATCATATCGTTACCAAGCGCACCAGCAGCAAGACGTGGGTCCCACTTAGCATTGCGCTCAGCATAATAACGAAGACGTGGGTTTGTCACCTTCTTGTCAACAAACGCCTCAAGTATATTCTTCTCATCATTGATAGAAACATTATCAGTATCAAAATAACGATAGTTCCAATCAATTGTAAAGTAGTCATACATGCCAAGTCCTGTTGGAGCAAGGCGTACACCATTGTCAGATGGCTGTGCAACGTAATTGTAATGAACATCATCCATTACCGAAGGTGCAAGCCCCATTGTCGTTGTGAAACGTGCATTACGAAGAGAGTCAGTAGGATAAGTAGCGGAAGCACCTGGATTATCCAACAAGCCTAACATACTTCCTGTCTCCTTCATTACTAACATCTTAAGCCCTTCCGCAAATTTAGCAGCTGGTAAACGATTACCACGAACAGATGCGTCAACAGCACCAGTCTGTATCAAACGCCACTTGTGCAGCAGTTTCTCAACATCAGAATAAACGAACATTGAAGCAGCCATAATCTCACCCGTGTTAGGGTTGACATGGATATCACTCTTCGGAGCTGATGACGAACCGCTTGGTATGTATCGAATACAAGAATACTTAACATTATCTGGATCGAAATCACCTTGCTTCTGTGGAAAGTCAACAACCTCAATAGCATTCTTAAAACCTATTCGCTCAAAGGCTTTGTTCCACTCGAGAACACCTTCACGGATAGGTTGTTTCCAAGCCTCTGGGAAGGTGTTATCCAAATAGAAACGAATTGGATTAACAGGCTGCGTCAGCTTTCCTTTTGCATACGACTTCTTATCCTTTGGCACAAGATTCCAACGATGAGAGAAGAAGATACGCTTCGTGCTTTCCCCTTCTTGTGGAATACCTAAACGAACAGAGTAGTTAACACCTATGCGTGAGTCCATGATGCGTGGACGCATTGCTGACTCTGGAACAAGTGCCAAACTATAGCTAACCCCAACTGTTGTGGGACGTTCACCACCGATAGGCATTGACATCAACGAAGTAGACACACCGTAAGTGAAGTCATTATTGACAACGAGATTGTTGTCAAAACTCTTTATACCACGAATGAATGAAAGCTCTGACTTTGGAGTTGCCTTAACGCTATAGTTACCATTCTTAGTTGGCATAACGGGCAAGAGGTTTGTTGGTTTACCCAATAAAGAGGTCACATCAAAGACAACAGCTGTACTATCATTGTTGTAAGCCATGATATTGAAACCCTGCCAAATCCCATCACGATAATTCAGTGCCAATGCACCATCAAGATTAGATGAGGTTGCATTGTCTTTAAAAAGAACATTGTTAGGCAACTTCATCACAACAGAACTATCCTGTATATCAAAGTAGAACAGTACAGGATTAGAACTTGTTGAACCTACCGTTACAGCCGTTGGATCGGTTGTAGAGGTAATGGTTCCACCGAGCATCATCTCTTTCTTTAGCAAAGTACGTGGCAGTTCCAAGTAGATTTTGTTATCAAGCTTATGAACTGTAATAAACTTACTACGTGCCGTCTCTGTCTTCTTATCCTTGAAGAGGCGGTCATATTTCGTCTCCTTCTTAGGTTTAGACTTAGACTTGTCATCATCAGCTTTTACTGTGGTACTTTGCAATACAAGGAGGAACAACAATGCCCCTCCAAGTATAGAATTCTTAAATGAAAAATTCATTCTTATCATTTGTATGTTATTTATTTCTATATAATGCCTTCACAATGCGTCCTGTGATATGTTGCTTTGACCAGCGCAGACTGTTAGTCTGTGTATCGTAGCAATAGAGACTTCCAGGCATTGAAGCAGAAGTATCATTTGTTGCCACATAGATGAGGTTATCATCATCAGAGAATGCCATATCAACAATCTTCTCAGTACTGTTACCAACGGTGAACAATGCTGTGGTTGGGAAGTTACTGTTTGCAAGAACGTTATGTGCATAGACTGCATTCCCGTTGGTATAGTAAACAATATTCTTACTGCGTGCGGAACGAACCACAGAACCATTCGTTATACCAGAAGTAGAAGGCATTGCAACACGATAAACGACATTTGCTGCAATTCTCTTATCTGCTGATGAAGAGTAGTAACCTGGGAAGAGGTATGTGAAGTAGAACGTACCACTGCTCTTCTGACAGGTAATCAGTGCCATTTTACGTTGTTTGTCAACGCTACCCATACCAACTAAGGTGTCACCTGTAAAGGTTCCCTTCAAAATCTCAGCAGGAACAGCAGTGTTCTCAATCGCTGATGCCAACAGTGCGCCATGTGCATTGTCGAAGTAAGCATCACCATGAGCATAGAAGAGGTCGTCTCTCCACCAAGGTGTCATATAAGAAGCGAATGTTACTGAACCACCGACAGCATTTGTGAAGCGTGATGTCTGTGAAACCAAAGTCGTTGTGTTCAGACCCAAAGAATACAGGTTATTCTTTGTAATAGCCATCATCTTTGATGAACTTGGGTCAGAGTTAGCCTCAACCTGTATCACCTTCTCGTTGACAGGTGTCTGGAACACTGATAACATCTCATAGCTATCAAGCTGATAAAGTGTAGAAGGATTACCAGCAGCAATGACCAGAATGTTATTTGTCTGACTACCGATAGACTTGCTCCATGCCATAGAACATGGTTTACCGAAGTTGATGTTTGGATTGTTAGAAGCCAATACGTCAAGATGGAACTCCTTGTTTACATCCTCTGTTGGAACGTATGAAAGAATAGCCTTACTGTTGTTTTCAGCCAAGAGATAAATACCCTTTGTATAAGCATACTCAACATTGACGGTAAACTCATAAATCTGAATATTCTGACCATTGCTCAATCTGAGTCGACCAGTATAAGTCCCAGAATTCTGAATAGGATAAACAAGTGCTGTATCACTTGAAACCAACTTGTGATTTATCTCCCATTCGTAAGTGAGTTTCTGCTTACCATTGCTCTGCAATACCGTGGGGGTAATCTTTAAAGTGTCACCCTGATTGAGCGTGTAAGTGCTGTTTAATGGTGTCTGCAAACTAATTACAGATACCCCGTCACCACCTTCTGTCGACTCGTCATTGATACACGAAGTGAAGGCAAACGCTGCAACAGCTAAGATATACAAATATTTCTTTACCATATTTTTGTGCAATTAAATAGTGGTTTTACTAATAAAAATAATTACTCTGGGTTGGCAGCAAAATAAGCCACCAACTTCTGAATATTTCGATAAAGCTGTGTCCATTTTCTACGGTCACGAATTGCTGCCTCAAGTTCGCTTACGTTTGAATTGTACAAGCTGAGGAGATAACGATACTTTGCTGGTGTATAAGCAGGAAGTCCCATTGCTTGCAGCATAGGGTTATCCCACCAGTACGGTTTCTCAAGTACATTATCGAACGTAATGGTTCTCTTTATACTCTTTGGGAAACGAACACCAAGGTCGTTAGTTGCCTCAAGACGAATAACCAAACGGATATTATCATTCTTTGTATCACTAAGATTTTTACGCAACAACACAACTGGGAAACTTGCGCTAAGGCTATCTGCAGGCACCGTTTGTTCACTGTTAATTGCTTCAAAGTGTACTCCCGCCTTTGCTGTACTACTTGGATCAACTACAACCTTAAAGGTTTGTGCCCGTGACTTTCTCACTCCAGCAATCTTCACCTTTATCTTTACAGTATCTGTTGTTACACTGGTTGGCTGTGCACCGAATGAGAAGTTATATAATGTATCAGCAGCATTATTCAAGTCGAAATAAACCTGATTAGCTCCTTCGAAAGTACCATCCTTTGAGTATTCACCTTTGTACTCATCATTTGAACACGCTGCCAACGACAATGCAATGACACCGATAGCGAAGAAGTTTGTGATTGATTTACACATAATCATACGTTTTTTAGTGTTGTCCGATAAACAAATTCCATGTAGCTTAGCCTTTTCTTCCTTATTATATAGGACTGTGATGACTTCGCTTTCCCATGTTTTGCTGATGTGCTAAGTTCCCGCACATGTGGTGCGAAGGCTCAGCACGCATGGTGCGGAGGGCTAACACCAATGGTGCTGCATATTAGTTGACCCATCAAAGAGCTTATACAACTTAAGTATTATCGGATTACAATATTTGTTTTTATGTTTATATCTCTTCTTTTATACAGTCAAGTCAGTGATTTAGCTATGCTAAACCTCGCTGACTCATTGATATGAATTATTACTGATGTACTACTTTATCACCGTACTCATTCTCTCTATCTGGCCAAGGGAGGTTGAAGATAGCATCAGAAGGCTGATAAGTATCAATATTTCTAAAATCAGTAAAACTACGATTGTAATGCTTCAACGCATAGAAAGTCTGTCCCATACCAGGGAACTCACGCATACGCTCGCGCATCATTTCCTGCTCAAAGAGTGTACGTGTTGAAACTTTAGTCGCATCAACATCGCCCAATCCTCTACTCTTTCTTACCTTATTAAGCAAACTGATTGCCTCTGTCTGGTTTGAATCGTAAAGACTTTCGCTCAAGATATAATACATCTCCGGCAGACTAATTAGTACAAATCCTTTCAATACTCCTCTTGTAGCCTCAGCGTCATTCTGAATTAGACGGATAAAACTAAAAGATGTGGAGCCTCCTGACGTATTCTCTTTATAGAAAGAAGTAAAACGAAGGTCGGAGCTAAGTGCCGTAAAGAGGTCTGTCTCATAGATGCTATGTGTATCACGACGCCCCTCGAGGAAAGTTCCGAAAGCGTTTGAACGAAGGAAAGCTGCACGAATAGCATTCGAACGATCAGCAGCATAGACACCAAATATCATCTCCTTGCTGGCTGGGAAACGCATCACAGAATCAATCGAGGTACTTGTATTCAGTGCAAAATTACTTGTTGCGTTGATGACCTCACGTGCATACTTTGCTGCTTCTGTGTACTTACCCATAGCATAGTACACACGAGCTTTGGTAGCCTTCACGGCATACTTATTGAAAAGTATTACACGTCCCTTGCTATAATCACGTACGAAGGTGTTATCGTATGTAACATCATTGTCGTCTGCCAACAATGAGTCAGCCTGATTCAAGTCCTTAAGAATAAGGTTGAACGTTGCCTGCAAAGTGTAACGAGGGTGGTTCTTCAGATTGAACTCTGTTGCGTATGGCAGACCAAGAGTGCTTGCATCACTGCGTGTATAGTCTGTACAGTAGAGGCGAGCGAGGTCGAAGTGCATAAAAGCACGGAGTCCTAATGCCTCACCATGAATCATCTTGCGCTCTTGTGCACCTGCACTGATATCATTAATATGCTTCAATACGTTGTTAACATTAGCAATGTTATTATACATATTGCTCCAAACAGCATCTACCACATTGCGTGCCTGCTGGTTTGTATACTGGTAACGGTTCAGGTAATAGCTAACATCCTGTGTGTTGTCATAACCGAACTGCTGTCCAAGTTCATCAACCATACCCCAAGAAAGGTTCTGACCATAGAGGTTGGATGTAGCCAATTTTCCATAAACACCAAACATGGCATCCTCATAACCAGTCAAGTCAGTAAACATCTCGTCATCTGTCAACTGTCCTTTAGGTTGTACATCTAAGAAGTCGTTGCACGATGTAAGCAGCGCAACAACCATGAATATTCCTATATATTTCGATATTTTTTTCATTGTAATCCTATTTAGTTTTAGAGTGAGAAACGTAATGAGAATTCAAAGCTTCTGTCGTATGGATAGTTCAAACCACGCTCTCTCTTCGCTGTTGACAGGTAGAAGAGGTCGTTAGTCAGAAGTTCCAAGAACATACGTTTCAATCCGTACTTCTGAATAAAGGTCGTTGGAACCTCATAAGAGAGTGACAGGCTGCTCATACGCAGGAAGTTATTCTTCTGTACGAAACGTGAAGTCTGGTAAGGTGTAGCTGTATCATCAATACGCTTGTACTTCGCTACCGTTCCAGGAGCCTTCCATCTGTCATTCAATACACGCTCATCAGCGTTATACTTAGGGTTAGCACCCTCCACCTTTGTTGCCAAAGTCTCATTGTAGAGTGAGCCTCCGAAAGAGTACTGGAAGGTACAACTCAATGCAAATCGCTTATAGGTAAGGTAAGAGTTTACCGAACCTGTACCGAAAGGATTGGTATCACCGAAGATTACCTTGTCATTTGGATCGTACGTAAAGGTATAACTTCCGTCACGCTTGATGAAGATTTCCTGACCTGTTACAGGGTCGATACCTGCAGAAGGAACAACCTTCAAGGCTGTCAAAGACTGCCCCTCTTCATAGATAGGAAGTGGTGCAACACCATTGTCGGACTTGTTCTTCTCGTTTTGTTCACGCAGAGAATTACTGATTTTCTTAATCTTATTCTTGTTGTAAGCATATGTCAAACCAAGTGACCACTGCCAATCCTTATTCTGAATTGGGAAGGTACGCAGACGAAGTTCAAAACCTGAGTTCTGTACCTCACCAATGTTCTCACGTGAAGTTGTCACACCCACTGATGGTGCCTTGGTGATATCCAAGAGCAGGTTATCAGTGTTCTTGACGTAGTAATCAGCCGAAAGGTCTACACGACCACGGAAAGCAGTGAAGTCAACACCGATGTTGGTGCTCAACGTACGCTCCCACTTCAAGTCAGGATTACCAATAGTAATTGGCGTAGCACCAGTACCCTTACCATAGAAGTAAGAACTGTTATAGCTATAAGTTGTCAATGCCTGATAGGGGTTAAAGTTGATATTACCCAAGTAACCAACACTGGCACGGAGCTTCAAAAGCGTAACAGGTGTTCCCTTCATGAACTTCTCGTTGTGGATATTCCAACCACCGCCGACACTCCAGAAAGGAGCAAAACGCTGGTTCTTACCGAAACGAGACGAACCCTCATAACGATAGATAAGGTCGAGGAAGTACTTGTTATCCCAAATGGTGTTGGCATTAACGAAGAAACCTACACCTCTTGTCTGTGTGTCAGAGCCACTTGGACGTGTTGCTGCGTATGAAGTAGCAAAAGCTGGGTGTCCGAGCTTATCTGAATAGAAGCCTATTGAAGTATAAGAAGCGGCATCTGTTGATGTAGACTCAATGCTACTACCTCCCATTGCTGTTAAGAAGAGTTTCTTAAAGAAGTAGTTGTTGTATGACAACATAGCCTTTCCCTGCAACGTAGTTGTGTTCACCCAGCTATCAGTCAATGAACCACGCTGGTTAGCCGACTTATTACGAATCTCGCTGTAAGCAAAAGGAGAGGTGAAAGAGCGTCTATCCTGCTTGCTACGGTCAATCGTAAAGTCTCCATCCAAACGAATTTTCTCACCAAACCACAACTGTATGTTGGTCGTATTTAGGAAGTCAAAGTTGTTTGACTTGCTATAACTTCCCAATGATGCATCGTACAGTGGGTTTGCCAAATCGTGATAAAGCGAAGAACGCAACTGTCCATCGCTATTGTATGGGTTCTCATAAGGATTCATCTTCACCCAGTCAGAGAAATCACCATAAGGCGAAACGTTGCTCGTTACAGATGAGATGGTCGAACTATTTGACACGAAGAACTTACCTGAAATATTGTATGACAAACGGAAGTTGGTTGAAAGACGAGTACGATCAGAACCCTTCATAACACCAGCATCCTTACCATAGCGTACACCGAGGTTATATTTCGCACGATCATCACCACCATCAACACTTAAACTGTGTGACTGTGAGATAGCGTTACGCAATGGCTTTGACAACCAATCAGTCTCAACACCTCTTTGAATATCGTTATATATACGTGCATAATCCTTATCAAGCTTATATTGAGTTGAAGGGCTTGTATCTGTAAACAAGCCAGCAAGACGCTCATACTCCAACTTCTGACGCGCATTCAACAAGTTATAATCAGACAAGTCAGGGGTTGAAAGACGCACTGTTCCACTATAATTCAATTTCAACTTACCACCTTTCAGCGTCTTTGTCGTAATAACAATAACACCAGCAGAGGCCTTTGCACCATAGAGCGCAGATGCAGAAGCATCCTTCAACACGGTAACGGTCTCGATATCATTCATATCCATATCGGCAACATACTCAGCTGTTACCTGCGCACCATCTACTACATAGACTGGTGTATTTGCTTGACCTTCGAAGGTTGCACGACCACGGATATTGAGTTCTGCCACCTTATTAGGGTCAGAACCTTTGAGGTTATCATCTGCAATCACCATACCAGGAACGAAACTTGCAATACTCTGCAGTACATTCTTCGTACCTACGTTCATCAACTGTTCACGACTTACAGCCACCTGAGAACCCGTAAACGAGTTCTTATTCTTGGTCTGATAACCAGTCACAACCACTTCCTGCATCTCTTTCGTGTCTTCATGCAAAGTGATATTAGCAATTGTGCCATTCTTGACGGTCTTTGTTACAGTCTTATAACCGATATATGACACATTCATGTGTACTTCTTTCAGATCGGTTATAATCTCATATTCACCATTAATGTCGGTCACATAACCACCGTTAACGCCATCCACACGGATAACCGCACCGATAATCGGGTCACCATTATTATCAGTAACCTGACCACGAACGCCACCTTTGCGCTGTGCAGTTTCTTTTTTTGCAAGCGTTAAGGTGTTGCCATCAACACTATATGAGAGTGGAAACTGGTTTGCCAGGTTCAACAACAAACTTGATACTGACTGATCACGCACATCAAGGGTTACACCTTTAAGTGCCTTCACATCTTCATCTGCAAACTTCACATTCAATCCTGTCTGCTTAGCAACCTCATTTGCGAAATCCCCCACTGTGGCATCACGCATTGAGAGCGTTACTTTTGCACCGTTCAGCTCTTGCGCTGACATGGAGAGACTTAATGGTCCAAAGCATAAAAGGTTCAGAAAAAGAACACAAATTATGCGCTGGAGAAATTTAATCTTCTGCATCGTTCTCTAAAATAATGAATTTTGTTACTTGAAAATACATTCCTCTTAAACTCGAAAACTCTTATGTTAATAATTGCCCAGAGAGAAGAAAAGACTTCTTTATAACTATTAATACTATTAAAATACTTACCTTCACAGGTAGCCAATACCTATTTATATATTAGGCTGCAAAAATACGAAAAAAAACAAAAAGCCAAGCGATTTTATTATTAAATTTAAGAATATTGCTCGTAATTAGTGTTTTTTGATAGACAATTATTCGTTTTAGTAGTATTTTCTTTGCTAAATGATGGTAAATAGGAAGCCTAATATCATAATCATATAGATTTTCGCTTTTATATTCATCTTACCTTAAATGTATTGATAGAGATACAGGTTTATAGCTGATATAATATGATTCTGTAATTGCAGATAATCATAGAGGAAGATAAACAAAGAGACTGCTGAACAGAACAGGTAGATAGTAGCCTATCTATTTATAACCACGTTTCTTGCCTTCTTAAATCAATTTGCTCCTTTGTTTGTCATGGTATGTAAAATATTTTCACACCGCTTGAAATCTATATATGCTCTTTTGGCTTTGAAAAGACGCCCAATTGGCTTGCAAAAGATGCCCTTTAAGGACCTTACTAACGCCCTTTTGAGGTTCAATTAAGCATCTTTTGCAACGCCTTTTGTAACCGTTTGATTTCATGATAGTTACAAATTCGTCTTTTATGCTTGTTTGGGACTGTTTTTATTGGACTTTTTCTGAATTTATGTAATAATTTTTCAAATCTCTACCAGTATATATCTTCGTCTTTCTTTGTCGTTAACAACTAAGCTTACGAGTACCATCAGGTTGCTCCTCAATGGTAACCTTGATGACATTCTCAGGAAGGATATCCTCAATCAGCTCTGGCCATTCTAATAGACAGAGGTTACCACTATAGAAATAGTCCTCATAACCCATGTCATATACCTCTTCTAATTTCTTGATACGATAGAAGTCAAAGTGATAGATAGGGTTCTCATTGCCGTCAGTATATTCGTTGATGATAGCGAAAGTAGGGGAGGTGATAACATCTTCTACACCCAAAACTTCGCAAAGAGCCTTAATGAAAGTAGTCTTTCCTGCACCCATCTTTCCGTAGAAAGCGAATACCTTTCCATCACCCATCCCCTTGACAAATTCCTTTGCTGCCTCGTGGATGGTGTCGAGGTTTTTGATTGTAATTTCCATATTGTTTTCTTTTTATTCTGTTTTATGTGTAGGTGGTTGTGAGTCGTTCGGTCATCCATAGGTTCATATAAGTCTTCGAAAGTTTTATAAAGTACTATGTCCGCACACTTCTGCCACAACTAATCTTTGTTTTATTGAATATTCTTTCCTTTATAAAATAAACTTTCAGTCCCATCTTTTAAGAGACTTTGAGTGAGGCTCCCCTCCTTTCGGAGGGGCTGGGGGAGGCTTTTACCTCTTTCTCGGACTTAATGTTGCCAATGGCACAATCATCTCCTCCATTGATATACCTCCGTGTTGGAAAGTATCTTTATAGTAAGAGACGTAATAGTTATAATTATTGGGATAAGCAAAAAACGAGTCGCCAGTAGCAAAGACGTAGCTTGTACTAAGATTGGGGGCTGGTAATTGTGCCAGATGAGGATTCTTAATAGCAAATACCTTTCGTGCATCGTAGTTGAGGTTCTTTCCTAACTTATAGCGCAGATTGGTGTTTGTGTTGCGATCACCAATAATCTTCACAGGGTTGGTAGTACGGATAGAACCGTGGTCAGTCGTAATGATGACCTTATAATCAGACTGTGCTAACTCCTTGAAGACGTCTGCTAATACACTATGCTGGAACCAACTGAGTGTGATAGACCGATATGCACTCTCGTTGCTTGCCAACTCGCGAATCATTCTCATCTCTGTACGTGCATGGGAGAGCATGTCGACAAAGTTGACCACAAGGACATTGAGGTCGTTTTGTGCAAGGTTATTATATTGCTGCATGAACTTGTCAGCACCAACAGAGTCGTTAATCTTATGATAAGAGAACTTGTCATGACGGCGATAGCGTTCTATCTGCGTTTGTATGAGTGGTTCCTCGTTGAGGTTCTTACCCTCTTCTTCGTCTTCATCAACCCATAGTTCAGGGAACATCGTTGCTATCTGCTTCGGCATAAGACCACTGAAGATAGCATTGCGGGCATACTGTGTGGCAGTCGGGAGAATACTCATGTAGAGGTCTTCCTCAATGTCAAACATGTCGCCAATCTCTTTTGAGAGAATACGCCATTGGTCGAGTCGGAAGTTGTCAATGACGATGAGAAAAACTTTTTCACCTTTATCAATGAGTGGAAATACCTTGTTTTTGAAGATGTCAGTACTAAGCAACGGACGATTATTGTTATTGTTTATCTGCTGCTTCTTGTTCTGTCCAGCTAATTTTGAGAAGCTATTGCTCATTTTGTTGTCTTGTGGTGCAACCCAGTCAAGATAGTTCTTGGCAATGAATTTAGCAAAACCATTGTTGGCTTCTTCCTTCTGCATCTTCAGCATCTCGGTCATATTGCTGTCAGCACTACTTAGTTCAAGTTCCCAATGTACAAGCTTGCGATACACTTCTTTCCAATCATCGAAGGTGCGGCAGTCGGCAATCTGCATGGCAATTTGCTGGTAGTTCTGTTGATAACCACTTTGGGTTACTTCTGTGACAATCTCTTTTTGGTGGACATTCTTTTTCAGTGTAAGGAGAATCTGGTTCGGATTGACAGGCTTAATGAGGTAATCGGCAATCTTCGCACCGATAGCCTGATTCATAATGTCTTCCTCCTCACTCTTCGTTACCATAACGATAGGTGTAGCAGGTTGTATCTCCTTAATGCGTTGTAAGGTCTCTAAGCCAGATAAACCCGGCATCTGCTCGTCCAAAAGGACGAGGTCGAATGTTTGTGATTGGCATTGGTCGATGGCATCAGTACCATTGCTTACCGTTACCACTTCGTATCCTTTCTTCTCAAGGAAGATGATATGAGCCTTTAACAACTCAATCTCATCATCTACCCAAAGTAACAATCCATTGCTCATAGCTGTTGTCTCCTTTCCTTAGAATCCCTCCAAATCGTAGTATTCATCTTCGATATTATTCTGGATGGGCTGGTTCTTTTTATTATTTTTATTGTTTGTCTTCTTCTGTTGAGGAACTTCATCACCGAAATAGATTATCGGACCATCATCCGAAACCTTCTTCTTTTGCACAGGTGTTGCCTGTTGTTTCTGTGTAGAAGGTTGTTGTGGCTTTGTTGATGCAGGCTTATTTGACTTGTCCACAGCCACTGGTTTTGTTGTCTTTGCAGGTGTTGCAGGCATTGTTGTCTTGACTGGTGCAACAGGTTTTATTATTTTGTTTGTAGTGGTTGTCTCCTTTGTCTTAACCGGTGTCACAGGAGCAGCTGGCTTGACAGGCTCCTCTTCTGGTATGAAGTATGTACTGTTATCATCTAATACAGGTTTCTTCTCCTCTGTAATAGGTTTCTTGTCCGTTGCTGGTTTCTTCTCTTCAACAATAGGTTTCTTATCCTCTGAAGGAATTTCAAAGGTGTTGCTGTTCTGTTCAATCACCTTCTGTTCTGTCTTTGTTGACTTCGTTTCCTCCAAAGGAATAGTCATCGTGTTGTCAACAGGTACGTCTTGTGTATCAGGATAGAGGTCAGGATCACTTGCATGCTTCTCTTCAATCTCCTGCTGTATGTCACGTTCACGTGGTGTAGCAACCTCTGCTGGCTCACTAAGTAAGTATCTTTGTGTCACGACTAATGGGGCAAAATGCTTTGCATAGAATGCCTCATAGTCCTTGAAACTATAGGTTGTTCCTATCAGTTTAAGGTTCTTATCGCTGATGATAATACCCTTAGTAGTCTTACCCATTTGCTGTGCTACAGCCTGTGATGCAAATAGTTGGCGTGCATATTGATAAGCCTCATCAAAGCTGCGGAAGCCCGATACCTGCATTAGATGTAAGCCATTGAGATCTTCTATCTCAATTTCAAAGTTACGAACGAGGAAGTTTGTGAAGTTAAATCGCGCCAATTCGAATAGCAACTTGTTCTCTTTTAATGAGTCAGGATGGTAGACAAGCAGGAACTTAAAGTCTATGTCACGTTCTGAGGAGAGCTTAGCTTGTTGTATGCTATCGCTATCATTCATTACGTTTGCACGATAACTCCAAATGTCGTCAAGGTCAAACTTACCTCCACGTAGTTTCTTTCCAGCCTGTACACCATTGACAATCATACCCGCCATTTCACTGATACGACTGCTTGGATAGTTCTTAACAACCTCCTTCATGTCATTAACACAACCCGTAGGGTCGCCATTGTTCAGCTTACTCAATCCTCCAATGAAGAGGAACTTATCCCTATTAGCACCCATAGGGAAGCGTGATTTAGATACATGAATATTACCAGCTACCTCACTATATCTTCCTTGTTTGAAAGCTTCATAGGTCGCAGCATAGAGTGAATCTTCTATCTGTACGCCAAAACGAAGGTTCTGCTTATAGTACGGGTCAGTAAGGAGAGCAGTCCACTTACTCTTTGCGAACTTCTGACTTAGTCGTGTAACATAGTTCTCAGCCACCTGTGGTTCGTTCTTACGCATATAAAGTAGATAGAGATGATAGTACACATCGTCCATCTGTTCATAGTCTGGATAGTTGTCACTCACACGTCGCAACGCCTTTTCTGCTAAGCGAAGGTTGTCAAGTCTGTCCTTAAAGATAACACCAGAGTGGTGCAATCCGTCTTCGAGTATCTTATTACTTTCTGCTAACTGTTCAGCAGTGAAAGGTATTTGTGATAGATAATACTCACGTTTATGTGGGTTGTTTTTGAGAGAATCCGCCGCTTGATTGATAGAATCCTGTCGTGCTTCAGCACGCATGATAGAATCTCTTTGCTGTTCTGTGAGCTCAAAAGGGTTGTTGGTATTGCCTATTCTGCCCACAACACTTTGATTGATGCGTTGCCAGTTATCAATATTCTCTCGTTTACCCCAGAGTTGTTGGAAGGTTATCTTTCCTTGCTGAACAGCTGTTGGGTTATAGAAATACCATGTACTTCCTTGCTGTTGTCTGTTGTTTTTAGGCTTAGGAGTTCCAAGGTTATTATTTCCAAAGTCGCCATTCATACCTTGTTGCTGTCCATTGTTTAATGTTGCTTGCAAGTCTCGTTCTTCTTTCTCTTTCTTCTTGAGGGCTGTGATGACACGGTCAATAGCTGCATTGCGTTCTTGTTCAGAACATTTTGCAAGATATTGAAGCGAGTCTTGGAGCTGTACTGCATCCGTATAAGGGGCTAATTCGTCCAAAATCTTTGAGCGTTCAGATAATTGCTCGTAGTCTTTGCGATCCTTGTCAAGCAGTCCGATAGCCTCACCATAGCATCGTTTTGCATCTCCAAAGCGTTCTTTTGCCCAGTAGAGGTCGCCAAGGTGGAGTAGCAATACGCCCTTCTCAATACCACTTCTTGTAGCCTTCTTATTGCCTTGCTCGTATGCATTAATGGCTGCAAGCGTATCTCGTGCGGCAAGATGTATGTTGCCCATGGCATAATACACTTGGTCAAGATACTCCTTGTTATTGTCAGAAGCAGCCATTTGCTTGAGCTTACTAATCATCTTCTTCGTCTGCCCGGTAACTTCAGTTTGTGCAATACGTGCATTGAACTCTAATTCATAGGGAGGGTTGGTACGAATAACACGTTGGAAGGCTTTGTAGGCTTCCTCATTTCTGCCAAGTGAAGCCAATACTTGTCCGAGCAGATACAGCTCACGAGCCTTCTGCTTCTTACGCATTTCATGCTTGATAACCTTTTGAAGATAAGGAACAGCCTTTTCTAACTCACCTGAATGCAGGTAATAATCAGCATAAGTATAGTCCCATTCTTTCACAGCTCGCCAATCCAACGAGTCACGTTGCATGTTGCGGATGATATCCTCTGCATCATAGAGCCAATCTTGTTCTATGTAACACTTAGCCAACCAAGCCCTTGCTTTTCCATATATCGCTGGTTGTCCTTTGTAGATGCGACTCATATAAGCAAATGTTGCAGCCGCTTCTTCAAAGGCTCCTTTGTGGAATTGAGAACGTCCCATGAGCATCCACGCTTTCCAAAGGAAGGGATTATACTCACGGCGCGACAGCCATTCAATGTCTTTTTCGGTCTTTCGTCTATTCTTTGTCCACTCTGGTCTTTTCTTGATACTATGCTTTGCAATAGCTTTCTCAGCCTTTTCTATAGCCCTATCAAAGCTTCCTTTCCCTATGTCACGACTATTCTTGTTGCCGACAGTATAGAGTGGAATGAATTCAGTGAAGTTATCTTTATTTCCCTTCTCTTTCTCTAATGAGCCATCAATATAAGCTTGTGCACCGTTATAGTAGACATTATAACGTGTATTGAAAGCATGCGACCAACGCGTTTGCGCGGTGTTATTCTTTGTTGAGCAACTAATAATGGTTAGTACACTGATTGCCAACAGAGAGGGAATGATATGTCTTATTATTCTTTTCTTCACGTTTCCTTTGATGTTCTGTACTTAAAAACAATGGTAGATACAGATAACAGACTTAGTCTTCTATCATTGCTATCAACTCATCTTTGATTTGATTAGGTAGATTAATTTCTCTAAGGATAAGGCTTCTGTTCCAGGCTTTCACTTCTTTGGGTTGCATTGTGTAGAGAACAGTTGCAAACTCTTCTACCTCTTCGTCTGTGTATTGGTCTGACTGTCTGCCACGAAAGCGGTCGAGTTCTTCATCGTCATAATACTCTATGTCTTTTGTTGCAGCTTCCATCATACACACCTGTTCGCATTTGTCGTCCGTCCCATCACAGGAGGAACAGTCGCCAGATGTAGGCATAATGACATCAGGCTCACCAACTTTCTGCTTGGTGAGCTTTGTCGCAATAGCTGCAATAATCGCTAAGATTAAGAGAGAACCTATGCCAATGAAAAATATATTCATTCTTTACTTTCTTTTCTTATTTGAGCAACTCCGATGAGTTGGTTAATCTACTTGTTCTATCTGGAAACCAGCCTTGCGCAAATCGTCCCAGTAATGAGGATAAGATTTAGACACAACCTCAGGGTTATTGATATGTATCTCGCCTAACTTAATAGCTAATGGGGCAAACGACATAGCCATACGATGGTCTTCGTAGGTGTCAATAATTGGTTGTGCCATTGGCTCACAACGTTCGCCATTCCACGATAACGCAGTCCCATCCTCCTCATTGAGTAGATAGCCTAACTTCTCCATCTCTCTCTTCATGGCTTCAATACGGTCAGTCTCTTTAATCTTCAAACTCCCTAAGCCTGTGAAGTGGAAGGGGATTCCTAATATCGGACATACTGCAATGAGCGTTTGTGACAAGTCGGGCTGATTAGTAAAGTCATATTCCATCCTGTTCAACATTCGTGAATGGCGTGTCAATATGGCTTCAGACAATCTGTCGGTTGCATCTTTGTTGAAACCAGTCTTGACTCCCAACAGTGAGAAGATATATCTTACCGCAGAGTCGCCTTGCCGAGAGCCATCTTTCAATCCTTGCAAAATAACTTTTGAAGTCTGTTTATCTGTGAGCGCAAGAATCTCATACCAATAGCTGGCTGCACTCCAATCGCTTTCTATGACGTAAGTTCGCTGTTGATAGACCTGTGGCTTCACACTGATAGTGTCAAAGTCGGACCATTCTGCCGATACACCGAACTCGTGCATAAGATGTAGCGTAAGGTCTATATAAGGTCGGGAAATGATATTGCCCGTTAATCTTAGTTCTAATCCTTTTGTCAGAATAGGCGCAATCATCAATAGTGCAGAAATATACTGCGAACTGACATTACCAGGAATCTCCAGTGTTCCTCCTTCCAACTGTTTGCCACGAATGTGGAGTGGGGGGTAGCCTTCTTCGCCAACATACTCAATCTCTGCTCCTAAATAACGTAGTGCATCGACGAGAATACCAATCGGCCGGTGTTTCATACGTTCCGTTCCTGTGATTGTGTACTCGCCATCAGTCGCGCTTAGATAAGCTGTCATAAAGCGCATTGCCGTACCCGCAGCTTTGATGTCAATCACATCCGACAGCTTTCTTAGCCCACGAATGATGACCTCTGTGTCGTCACAATCCGATAGATTATCAGGCATCATCCCTCCCTTTGTGAGTGCTTGGATAATCAGTGCACGATTACTGATACTTTTGATGCTGGAAGCGTGATTGATGTATCAATATGTTTGGGGCAAGTTATGATGTATTGCATGTGTATTTAGTGCAGATTTATGATACGACAAAATTACAAAATAAACTTGGTATATGAGAAAAAGAAGTCCAAAAGTTTGCTAATATGATGGAAAGTAATTAATTTTGCAATGCTTTAAACGGAACGGGATGTAGTTCAGTAGGTTTAGAATGCTGGTCTGGGGGACCAGTGGTCGCCAGTTCGAGTCTGGTCATCCCGACTGAAATAAATTAAAGATGCTGAACCTCAAGTAATTATTTTTGGTCGTTGGCAAAGTAGTCGGTGAATAGTCGGTGAACTTTAATTTAATAGAACAAACAGTATTCAATAGGGCATTTCACGCAAAATTAGGAAATGTCTAAAAAATCTCCCAAAAACAGTCAAACGGCTCAGTAGGGAAAAGTTGGAGGAAAGGTACATAAAAAGCTAATTATAAAAAGTCCTTCTAAACTTTGTAATAATAAATATCCCCAAATACGAGAGATATTATTACGGATAATAGAAGGATAGTTTTATTTTAGTTTGCTGTCACTTTTAACATTTCCTGTATCTTATTGTGATATAACATTTTAAGAGCCTACTATAACTGACAGGAGTGACAGGAGATTTAGTTTATGGGTCGCTCGGTAAAAACAAAATTAGCTGATTGATATATATATACTTTGCTGGTTCTTCCGAAATATGAAGTGACAAAGTAAGTCTCTTGTAATATAGCACGTAGAGAAAGGGGGAACGCGGAGGTGAACGCCATCTCACAGAGGTGCGAAAGCACAAAGAGCAGACAGGGGCGTAGTGTGCAGGTTGCTGATATCTTTGAAGACAAACGTTATATATACTTTACATACAATCGCTCCAACAAAATTTGCAATTATCCTTCTTTGCTCCACGCACCAGTGGTGTCTCCGTGTCAACCTTTGCTTTGTGATAAATCATCCTCCGTTCGCTCCGCCTCTGTGTACCTTTCTTCAAAGTACTAAACTCACGGGGTAAAACTCATTACGTCAAATACTTAAAACCCTTTATTCTTCCACGATACAAGTGAAAGAAAATATCAATTAAAGAAATTATCCCATCAATTTCATACCGAGCCCTTTATCTTTTCATTTCCATTCGTAGTCTTTCATTATATCTATTCTCACAATTGGTGTCATTCGTGGGCTTTCAATATATTTATTCGGCTCATTCGTAGTCTTTCAAAACCTACTCGGGTACGTCTCAGAATACGGGAACAGGTGTGCGGACAGGGATAAATCCCCAAACCACACACCTGTCATTAATATATACAGATGATAAAAAATATTATTCAGAAGTCCAGAGCTTGAGACCGTTGCTTCTGGCTCTGAACCCAAGTTTAACCCCCACTTTCGCCTATTTCTTGCAGTGACCGTACTTTCCTCGTTTTTCTTATGGGCTCTGTGTCCTACAAATTTTATTCTTTTTGTATGGTGAGTGTTTTAAGTTCAGCTTATCGTATATCTGTTTTGCTTGCTTCGAAGGACTACTACATTGGCGCATCTCGATGGTTTCACCTAATGGATTCTTCCCTTTTGTTGTGACGAGCTTCTGGGTGCTCATACGTCGTACAATCTCGGTCCAGTAACAGGATTCTCCTTCTCGTTTTAATTGACAACGGATGGTGTTTACCACCCAGTATAGGATAATAAACCGAAGAAAAGGTGTGCGTCACTTCGCTCATCTTTCTGATGATAGATAGGACGGAGGTTGAGATCATTCTTTAGTTGTCTGTTCGTACATTCTATCTCACGAATGAGATTGTAGTATTCCCATGTTACACGTTCAGAAAGTGTCCTGACATTGCTGCGGAGGAAATAGACTCTATGACCAGATTCCATTGCCGAGAGGTCTTTTATCTCCCAGTCTACACGCAGCATCTCCTTGGGTTTCTTCTCATTTTTTATGTAGCTATCTGGTAGAACTTCGCTATAGAAGGGTACTTCTATATGGCACGTCCTGTACGTTCAACAACCTTTTCATAGGTCTTTGTTCCACCTTTCTTGGAGATTCCATCGTTTATCCTCTGCAGTTCCATCTCAAAACGCTCTCTCCAAACCCTGTTCATGGACGACTCTGTCATAGCTTTCGAAGGAGATGTTATTTCGAGATAATAATCCTTATCATCCTCTGTCTTAACCTCTTTCAGCGTTATCTTCTGCCGACGGGCATCCATTACTGTAACGCTCTTATTATCATCACTGAGCATATAGTCCTTCATTTGCGTACGGGATACGCAGAGATAATTGTAACCCTTTTTCTTTATTAGCTCCAAGTTCTCTTCCGTGGCAACACCTGCATCCATGACAACAAGCGTATCCTTTGTCCGTGATGGATTCTTCTTTGCCAGCGTGTCAATCATATCGGGCAGAGACTTGGGGTCTGCTGTATTACCCTCCAAGATAGAAGAATAACGTATAAAACCTTCTTTATTGATACATAGTGCAAGTACAAGTAGCTTACAGTCAGAGCGTTTTTCTTTTGATCGACCGAACTTAGCCTTGTCGCTGTTACGCTTACTGCCCTCGAAATAGAAGTTGGTTAAGTCGAAGAGCATCAACTTGTTGTCTATATTAAAGAGATCGTCAGTAACGTTGCACAGATGACGCTCTAACTGTTCCTTTAGTTCATATAATTTGTCAGTGACTTTATACAGAGAATTGATTCCTGGTGTCCAGCCAGGAACTCCACTATAAAGTTCACCAGCAGCAGAGTTATCGCGCAAATAATAATAAGACGAACGTTCAGAAACTGCATATACTGTGCGAACAATCAATGCTGACAAAGCCGTGTGTATCGTATTCTCCGTCCAGCCGTTTCTGCGCAGGAAACCCTCTAATTGCAGTTTGTCTATCGTCTGCTTACAGAGCCACTCAGTACCGACATTCCTTGCGTCAGTATATTTTGCCGTCTCAAGGTCAACGTAGTTCTCATATTTTCTCAGCGACTTCTGCTCTTCCTTGTTAAACCTATCGATTCCACCTTCTTTCTCCATACGGCTCCACCATTCGTCAGCCTTTGCCTGTTCAATAGGAGTAAGTCCCTCAAGGCGTTCTTTGAAAAGCGAGGGTGTACTTCTGGTTTTGAAGCGTTCGGTAAGTGCGTATGCAATTTTTCGAACCTGTACGGTAGTAAGTGAAGGTTCAAAACCGATGTTCAACAAAATTAGCGAATGTACATGACCCTGCACGTCACGATATGACTCCTTGATGCGATAATAAGGAGCCATGTCGCCTGTTGCAGGGTTGAATCGTGTCTGTACATTTGCGTGCATGAGTGCAAAGTAACAAAATAATTTTGATATGACGGTGTCCTACAATTCGGATTTTAACCCTCGTGACAATACCCTATACTTGATTATCAATCATTTATCAAATTGATACTACACAAAACATCCCGAATATTTATGAAAAATAATTTTGCCAGTTAAACTTGGGTTAACATGTTTCTTTGTGTGAGTATGTAAATTATTTTCACACATCTTAAAGTTATATATGGTCATTTGGATTTGAAAAGACGCCCAATTGGCTTGCAAAACATGCCCTTTTGAAGTCTTACTAACGCCCTTTTGAGGTCCAATTAAGCACCTTCTGCAAGAGAGGCTTGTAACCATTTGATATTATGCGAGTTATAAATCTGCTTTTTATGCTCGTTTTGGGCTGTTTTTATAGAACTTTCCCTTGTGGTTGTGTAATGATTTTTCAAATCGTTATCGCATTTTTAGGCATCAGGAAGGAAACGTTTTCAACTCTTTTATACCCACGACAAGCATCTACGTATTTAATGGAAGAGCCCTTTTTGTGCCCAGCGGCATTCCAGTCTATAATTTCTTTTCCAAAATCCTGTGGCAGACTATAGTGAAGCGCATTTACTTTTTGCTATTCATTAACAGCTCCACATTGTGGGCATCTTCCCTTTCTGTGAAGGCGTACACCGCAATTTCCGCAATAATAGGTCTCACGGATCTTACGAAGATAGATTCGGAAGGCATAATAGATATAGACGATAAGAAGTGGATAACCTATATAATATAAGGTAAGCACTGAGAAGACGATATAGTTTACAGCACATACTGCACCCAATCCGCTAAGATAGAGTAGGGCTTCGCCCGATTTTAGGAGTCTTCGTACATCGTCAATTGTGGCGATGCTGATGATGAGCATTGCCCACACAAGCACCAAGAAGATGTTGAGTAGTAAGGGTTGTGAGAAGGGATTAAGCGATGGGTGGAAGTAGAACTCACGCCAGGTCTCTGGTGCAAAGAGTTGTATGGAAGCATAGAAAGCTGCAGATAGTGCCACGATGACAGCTAAGAGGGTAGGGTAGAAAGAGCTGATGTCGTTGAGATGCACAATATGTGCGTTCTTCTTCAATATCTTACGAGCTAAATACCCTACGCCCATAATTGAGATGACTATCAAGAAAATGAGCAGGTGAATGTTTGAGAAGGTAGAGATAAATTGCGAGATGGGGTCGGCAGGAACAACTTGTTTTAATAGTTGAGATTCGTGAATCCATCCAAAGGCATAGTCCTCTGTCGCTATTTGTACCCATACAGAATCTTGCTTATCATTCGGGAGAATACGTATGTCAGCTACAACAACTTCCTTTCCTTTCTTCACTGCAAAGGAATCGGTCTTCATGTCGTTGACAGCCTCTTCTGGTTGTTGACGGAGAAGCATTAGCGAATCTGGTATAACAACAAAATTAAAGCCTTGCGAATAATGGTGTTTTACACGGAAAGCCAACGAGTCTACCTTGCTTCGTGTACCGCTCCACTCTATTTGGTCCTTATCATTTTGTTTCAATACAGAATCATCTCCTGCCTCTAAACGGCGGGAGATTTGTGCTTCCTGAATGCTATCGGGAAGTCGGAAAGAGGATGGGATCTTCTTATGATAACAGCCTGTAAACGAGAAGCTAAATAGTAAGAGAAGGATCATCCCTATAATACCATTTCTTTGCATAGAGCAATTATCAAATTTCTTTGTTGTTGAAGCCTGAGCATACTCTTGTCTTTTGGGGGCTGGTTGATTCGTAATCATCATGATAAGTTATAGATTATGACTTTTGATTATGTAACGTTGCACACATTCATCTGACAGTTCTTACAATCAAACTCTAAGCGAAAGCGACGTTTGTCGGGTAGTTCGAGGAAGAGAGGTTCACGCCAAGTGGGCTTCTGTCCACCCCATTTAACACAATAGCCAAGTGAATAACGAATGCAATGACGGCACTGCATCAATAAATTAGAAACGGCTTCTTTATCGCCCTGAATTGAGAATGACTTATCAGTTGGTTTAGAGCCATTGGGAACGCCAGCAGGATATTGAAGCTCAAAGGCAGAATCGACTTTGGTCAGTCCTTGCTGTTCATAAAACTTGCGAGCAGCATCATTGGAGATATTATACAGATAAGGCAATTGCTGATATTGTGCTGGGTTTACCATTGAGAAATTCAGCTTTGGATCAGATTGCTTCTCCTTCGACTTTCTATGGATGGTCATACGTTGCATGTGCATGACTTGTTTGTCGAGATTTTCTATCACTATGCGACGCAAGTCGGCTAAGATGCTACTTGGAATGAAGTATTTGTCAGCTCCGTCAACTATCTCAACGTCTGCACATTCGTACACAGTATTACCCAATTTTGTAAGCTGGCGTATGATGTTATCACGTTGAGGTTTTTGGGCAAGGGGAAGAGGAAGGGGGACCTCCCCCAGCCCCTCCAAAGGAGGGGAGAACCTAACGGGATGCTCGTTGGATATCGTTTCGTGAGAAGTTGGATTTGAAACAGGATGCAGGTCAGAAGTTTGATTTAAAATAGGATGCTGGTCAGATATTTGATTTGAAACAGGATACTGGTCAGGTGTTTGATTTGAAGCAGGATACTGGTCAGGTGTTTGATTTAAAACAGGATGCTGGTCAGATGTTTGATTTAAAACAGGATGCTGGTCAGATATTTGATTTAAAACAGGATGCTGGTCAGAAGTTTGATTTGAAACAGGATACTGGTCAGATGTTTGATTTGAAACAGGATACTGGTCAGAAGTTTGATTTGAAACAGGATACTGGTCAGATGTTTGATTTGAAACAGGATACTGGTCAGGTGTTTGTTCGTAAGATGAAGGTTTAGAGCCAATCACCTCAGCTCTTGCCCATATCACCCCACGACTCTCCGTTAGGTGCTCCCCTCCTTCGGAGGGGTTGGGGGAGGTCTCAGGGGAGGTCCCAAACCACATCTTTATCTGAATCTTACGTTCTGCGGTTTTTCCACTCAGTTCCTTATCAAACGCTTGGTCCTGATTACGATACAACCCCATACCAGGCTTTAAGCCTCGTGGCATTTTGAAAGGATAGAGGCGATTACCAACAGCACGGTTCACACGGAATCCCTCCAAGCGTGTTGCCTGACTTTCTGCATCACGTGAAAGGAAACATAGTCCGTCACCATTGGCAAAGTTTGCTGTGCTGGACACGTTGAAACTATCTCGTCTTATCTCTTTTACACGACCAACAAACTCACCCAAAGCCTTTGGCGTGTCGGGTGAGAAGATGTCTGCTTGTCTACCTTTGAGAAAGTAATTAGTATAACCACGATTGAAAGTCTTCTTCAAATCGGGTGTAAAGGAATAGCGAACACGCCCCAACGAGGCTCGACGGAACTCGCCAGGATGCTTGCGGATAATCTCATCAATGCGTTTACTATAAGCTGAAACGACATTCTTTACATAGTTGATATCCTTCAGTCTTCCCTCTATCTTAAAGGCACAAGCTCCTGAGCGCATCAGCGTTTCAAGGTTGTCAATCTGACTCATATCCTTCAATGAGAGGAGATGGCGTTGATGTTCGATAGTCTTTCCGTCAGAATCCTTCAAGTCGAATGCTAATCGACAGAACTGTGCACAAGCACCACGATTGGCTGAACGCCCAAAACTATATTGTGAGACATAGCATACACCACTATAACTCACACACAATGCTCCGTGTATGAATGCTTCTAACTCAAGGTCTGGTAACTTTTTATGAATATCGCTAATCTCCTCAGCTGATAGTTCGCGAGCAAGTACAACACGGTCGAAACCCTGCTGGCTCAACCATTGTGCTTTCTCCCACGTACGTGTGTCACATTGTGTGCTGGCGTGAAGGGCTACGGTGTCGGGAACAATCTCTCTCACCTTACTCATCAATCCCATATCCTGTAAGAGGAAAGCGTCAACGCCAACGTCAACTAACGAGCGCACCAAAGCGAGTGTGTCATCAATCTCATCGTTATAAATAATTGTGTTGATAGTCACGTGGACCGTTGCACCATACCGATGGGCATAATCGCATAACTTGCCAATATCCTCCACACTATTGCCTGCTGACTGACGAGCGCCAAAACGAGAAGCACCGATGTAAACGGCATCTGCTCCATGGTCAATAGCTGCTATTCCACATTCGAGGTTTTTAGCTGGGGCGAGGAGTTCGATTGTGATGGGTGTTGGGTGATGGGTGTTGGGTGATGATGAATGCATATTGTTGGGTGTTAGGTGTTGGGTGTTGATGGTTACTATTGTTGAGTGAAAGGTGTTGGGAGGTAATGTTAAGCAAAACTTACATTTCATTAACATCCATCACCTAACACCCATCACCCAGTTTGTGAAGAGCAAATTGGCATGTGCACGCCAAGTGACCAGCGGACCTTTCTCTGGGTCGTCTTCACGATAATAATACTTCGGAAGTTCAACGTCATCACGCTTGCCAAGGTCACGACGATACTCTGTGTCAAGTGTGTTGGGGGCATACTCCAAGTGACCTGTGATAAAGAATTCACGTTTACTACGCGACCTGACAATAGACACGCCACTCTCTTCAGACTCAGCGATAATATCAAGGTCGTCAACTCGTTCAATATCCTCACGCCTAACCTCCGTATGACGACTCTGTGGCATACGAAAGACGTCATCAAAACCACGGAAGAGAGATAGCTCTGGCTTTAGAGGGATTGTCGGGAAGATACCAAACATCTTCTTTGGTAATGGATATTTCGGTATGTCATAGAAATGATAAAGTCCCGCTTGTGCCGCCCAGCAGATGTAGAGCGTTGAACGCACATGCTCACGTGCCCAATTGAATATCTCTTGTAGTTCTTTCCAGTAGTCCACTTCCTCGAAAGGTAAATCCTCAACAGGTGCACCCGTGACAATCAGTCCATCAATCTTCTCCTTACTCACTTCCTCAAGCGTATGATAGAAGCGGTTCATGTGTTCCTCTGGCGTATGCTTGGAAGTATGGGATTTGAGTTTCAGAAAGCTAATATCCAACAATAATGGACTATTAGAAAGAAGTCGGATGAAGTCAGTCTCTGTCGTGGATTTGAATGGCATAAGATTGAGTATGACAATACGAATCGCTCGTTTGTCTTCTTCCTTTGTAAGCATATCTTCAATGTTGATATTCTCACGTTTCAATATATCAATAGCGGGAAGTCCGTCAGGTAATCTTAATGGCATATCCTGTTTCCTTTATCTTTTATGGGCGTATGAGTGCATACAAGCCTTCTATTCTCTTTACTATAAATAAGATACAAAGATAGTAATTAATAACAAATTCTACAAATCTTACTTGCATAAAAGTATTGCTAAGAACAATATGCGTCTCACTGAAAAGACACAGAAAACTCACTCTAACCATTTCTATTCGCATTATATACTGATAAAAATGGTTAGCCGTGAGCCTTTTAATGTATAGATTTATCGGTGTGGGTGATACCAAATGATAGGAATAATCGTGAGATAACTATCAAGCCATCAACACCAATCACTCATCACCCATCAGCCAACGTTTACCAAAGCTTCAAACGTTTAGCTTCTGGAATGAACAGCTTATCGCCTTCCTTCACACCGAACGCCTTATACCATGCGTTGATATGTGGCAAAGCACCATTCACACGCCATTCACCAAGAGAGTGAGGGTCACTCTTTACACGACTACGAATCTCTGCTTCAGTGATGTTGTTTGCCCATACACCAGCATAAGCGATGAAGAAGCGCTGTTCAGGAGTGAAGCCCATGATTGTCTTACCCTTCTTCGCTTCTGGTGTCTTCTCGAATGCGTTGAAAGCAACCTCAAGACCACCATGGTCGGCAAGGTTCTCTCCCAAGGTGAGTTTACCATTTGCATTGAGGTCAGGTAACACTTTAATAGCACTGAAGAAGTCGGCATACTTACTGGTACGAGCCTCAAAGTTTTTACCATCTTCTTCTGTCCACCAGTCTGTCATATTACCATCTTTGTCATAGTGACGACCTTGATCATCAAATCCGTGTGTCATCTCATGACCGATAACCACACCAATAGCACCATAGTTAAAGGCATCATCAGCCTTTGGGTCGAAGAATGGATACTGAAGAATACCTGCTGGGAAGCAGATTTCGTTTGTCGTTGGATTATAATAAGCATTCACCGTCTGAGGAGTCATCAACCACTTATCTTTATCAACTGGCTTACCAGCTTTCTCCTCGATAGCATCCTTAGCCCAGAATTTATGGCAAGACTGCACATTCTCATAATATGACTTTGACGGATCTATCGTGAGCTGGCTCAAGTCCTTCCACTTGTTAGGATAACCCACCTTAACATAGAAGGTTGAGAGCTTCTCAAGTGCTGCTTTCTTTGTGGCTTCACTCATCCAGTCCTGTGCCTTAATACGTTCGGCAAGACTCACTTCAAGGTTCTTGATCAATTCTTCCATACGCTTCTTACTTGACGCAGGGAAGTAACGTTCACAATAGATACGACCCAAAGCCTCACCCATCTGCTTCTCAACCTGTTGTGTGGCACGCTTCCAACGAGGATAATCCTCTTTTGTACCACGCATTGTCTTACTGAAGAAGTTGAAGTATTCTGCACGAACATTATCGCTTAGATAATTGGCTGAAGCAAGAATAGCACTCCACTCCATACGAGCACGAAGTTCGTCAGCACTCTCTGTTGAAGCCAACTTGTCAACACCTGCAAGGAAAGTAGGTTGACCTACAACCATTGTCTGAATATACTCGCTCTTAACGCCTTCAGCATTCAACAATTGTTCAAGAGGAATATTAGGGTACTTTTCCTTAAACTCGCTAAGTGTCATCTTATTGTAGTTAGCCTCTACATCACGCATCTCGGTGCGACTCTTTGAAATCAACGCAAGCATCGTTTCGTAACGCATAACGGCATCACGTTTCGCTTCGGCTTGTGCATCAGAGAAACCATAAAGACGGAACATGTTAGCAATAAACTGACGATAAGCATTACGAATGTTAGTCGTAGATTTGTCATTGTCAAGATAGTATTCTTTCTGTCCAAGACTTAGTCCACCCTGATAGATAAGAAGAATATTCATCTTTGCATTCTTCTCGTCAGCTTCAAAGGAATAATCCATTGGCACACCATAGCCAAAGCTTGCATACTTCAACTGAAGCGCACGAAGGGCAGAAAGTGTTTTTGCCCCCTCCATCTCGTTGAGCAGAGGTTTAACAGGGCTAATCCCCTCCTTATTACGACGCACAGAGTCCATGGCGAGCTTATAAAAGTCGCTCAACTTTCTCTCTATTGACCCCTCCTTACCTGGTTTCTTAAGCAAATCGGTAAGGATGGTATTGATACGTTTGTTATTATTCTCCTGCAATTGGTCGAATGAACCAAAGCGAGAGAATGCACCAGGAAGTGGATTCAGTTTCTGCCATCCTCCAGTAGCAAACGTAAAGAAGTCGTCAGCTGGACGCACCGACTTGTCGAGATTTTCAGCCTTGATACCTGCCTGCCCCTGTGCCATACCAGTAAGGGGAGCAGATGCAAGGAGCATCATTGGTAAAAGTGTTTTGATACGCATAGTAAATATGTTTTATATAATTCAGAATTTAAAATTCATAATTATGATTAGCGAGTTGGAAAAGCTCAATGCTCAACGTTTAAAGTTCAAATCTTACTCTCACAGAATGCACAGATCAACAGATTTAACAGAGCCACAGAGACCTAAAGGTCATTGATATCACAGATTTTTTATGCTGACAGGTCTCTAAAATCTGTGTCATCCAAGACCGTCAGGTCTCTGTGCATTACAGTAGCGAAAAAGGAAATCTGTTCCATCTGTTCGTCTGTGATATCTGTGAGAAAATGAATATAAGCCATGAAAGTTAAAAGTAAAAAAGTAAAACCGTTAACGCTCAAACTTCAAACTTCAAACTTCAAACCTCAAAGTTCCAAGTTCAAAGTTTCAAGCTCTTCCGAGCGTACGAGCCATCTGTCGTTCTCTTCATCAAGTTCACGCTGGAGGTTGGTATATTCTGTCACGAGTTCCATATTCGAAGCATTCTCGGGAGCCATCAGAAGCTCATCGAGTTCGCTCTTACGTGCCTCCAGCTTTGCTATCTTAGCTTCAGATTCGTCCACAGCACGTTGAGCCTTACGAATCTTCTTTTGTTGTTCTTTGCGTTCAGCGTAAGATAAAGTCCCCCCAGAAGCCTCCCCCGACCCCTCCGAAAGGAGGGGAGAAGCATTTCTGCTATCAGAAGACTCCATAGCTGCTTTTCTGCTATTACTTGATTTAGATGATGTCAGCGAGAGGTTCTCTGCACTCTCCCCCTTTTGGGGGAGCTGGAGGGGGCTTCTAAGCCAGTCATAGATACCACCCAAATGCTCTTTTACCTTACCACCACCGAATTCATATACCTTGCTTACCAATCCATCTAAGAACTCTCGGTCGTGGCTCACGATGATAGCCGTACCATCAAAGGCTTTGATAGCTTCCTTCAACACCTCTTTTGAAGCGATGTCAAGATGGTTGGTTGGCTCATCGAGAATAAGAAGGTTGACAGGTTCAAGTAAGAGTTTAATCATAGCCAAACGTGAACGCTCCCCACCTGAAAGCACCTTAACATACTTCTCCGATGTCTCTCCACCGAACATGAAAGCACCGAGTAGGTCATTAATTCTCAAACGCATATCTCCTGTGGCCACCCTGTCGATGGTCTCGTAGATAGTAAGATTCTCATCGAGTAGCTGTGCTTGGTTCTGTGCAAAGTAACCTATCTGAACATTATGACCTATCTTTAGCGTACCATCAAAGGGAATCTCGCCCATGATACACTTCACGAAGGTTGACTTACCTTCACCATTCTTACCGACAAAAGCCACCTTCTCACCACGTTTGATAATCAAGTCGACACCCTCAAACACCGTCTGTCCAGGTCCATCACTATGCAATCTGCTTGGATAAGTCTTGCCCAATCCCTCTGCAATAACTGGGTAATCTCCACTTCGCAAACAGGGAGGGAACTTCAGACGCATAGCTGAATTGTCAATCTCATCAACCTCTATCGGTACAATCTTCTCCAATTGTCGGATACGTTGTTGTACTTGTACGGCTTTGGTGGCTTGATAACGGAAACGCTCAATGAAAGCCTTTGTGTCAGCAATCTCTTTCTGTTGATTTTCATACGCACGGAGCTGTTGTTCACGACGTTCTTTCCGAAGAACCAAATACTCATCATACTTCACACGATAATCCTCTACGTGTCCACAGGTAATCTCCAACGTTCGATTCGTCACGTTATTGACAAACGCACGGTCGTGGCTCACAAGCACGACAGCCTTGGCACTCTGTGAGAGGAATTGCTCAAGCCATTGAATTGACTCAATATCAAGGTGGTTCGTTGGCTCATCAAGCAAGAGCACATCGGGCTTCCGAAGAAGAATCTTTGCCAATTCAATACGCATACGCCATCCGCCAGAGAACTCACGTGTAGGGCGATCAAAGTCATCACGACTGAAACCAAGACCCGTCAGCGTACGCTCAATCTCGGCCTCATAATTCTCGCCTCCCATCATCATATATCGTTCGTGTTCAGTGGTGAAGCGTTCCACTAACTCAGCGTATCCCTCACTCTCATAGTCAGTTCGCTCAGCCATCTCCTGTTCCATCTTCTTGAGTTTCTCCTCAATCTTCGTCTTGTCAGCGAAAGCCTTACGCGTCTCCTCCTTCACGGTCGTATCGTCAGAAAGTTTCATCACCTGTGACAGGTAACCTATTGTCGTGTCATTCGGTACAGAAACAACGCCGCTCGTAGGCTTCTGCATTCCGCAGAGAATCTTCAGCATCGTTGACTTCCCTGCTCCATTCTTCCCCACAAGTGCTATTCTATCTCGTTCATTGATGACGAATGAAACATCCTTAAACAATGGCTTTACGCCAAATTCCACCGTCAGTCCGTCTATTGATATCATTTCTATTTCTCTTTCCTAAATATTCTTTGCAAAGATAGTATTTTATTTTTGAATAGTAAAGTTCACGAACGGCCTTACTTCATTGAATCAAGAACTATTGAAAAACTTTACACAACGACTATCATTGTCTCATTTAGACCTAACCTTATCTGTATTATATGTAATGTACAAAGGTAGTAAAAATAACCCAAAGAAGCAATGAAGTTAATGAATAATCAGTAACATTGTTTCTCAAGGAATTTATCTTTGCCAAATTATGACTCTTTCGTTAAATACATAGACTGGAAATAGAATAAAGACTTATACACACTTGCATGACAAGATTATCAAAATTTAGATGGGCTTACAAGGGGAGGGGGACAAGATAAAATGCAGAAAAGAAGAATAAATACTTTGTCTATCTATCAACATGCCTTTCCGTCTTCTGTAAATTATTCCCATACCACTCAACGTTTGTAAACTATTTTCGTACACTCCAAAGACAATACATGCTCTTTTGGCTTCTAAAAGATGCCTGATAGGCTTGCAATAGGTGCCCTTTTGAGGGCTAACTAACGCCCTTTTGAAGTCCAATTAAGCACCTTTTCTTTTGCGACTTCATAACCAATTGATTTACTGCTGTTTATAAACTCGCTTTTTACACGTGTTTTTCGTCTTTATTTTAGATGTTTTACTTAATTTTGTGTAATGATTTTTCAAAGTCTTATCTATAAATTCTCAAAGTATTAAACTACATTTTATAGAAATCATCACCCCCCAACACCCATCACCCCCCACCCACCAACATTAATCACCCATTAATTTCATAATCTCATTTTTTTTATGTAAGTTTGCGGAAAAATGGGTGTTGGGTGTTGATGAAGTGTAGCGTGCTGACTGTTAAATCACTTTATAGAAATCATCACCCCCCATCACCTATTACCCATCACCAAACAATATAATAAACATGAAACAGAACCTAAAACATGTTGTGCTTGTTGCAGGACTTGCTTGCACTGCACTCACAGGTCAGGCACAAAACGCAAGACCTAAGACCATGCAAACGGTCAGTAACGCACTTATGAAACAGAGTACATTACCCTTTAATGCTCCTGACTTTAGTCGTATCAAAGGTGAGGACTACCTCCCTGCCATCAAGGCGGGCATCGCTGAGCAGAGAGCTGAGATAAAGAAGATTACGGACAATAAGCAGAAACCTACCTTCGCCAATACCATCCTGGCTTACGAGCGGAGTGGAAAGGACTTGGAACGTATCTCAAACATCTTCTATGCTTTGGTATCGGCTGACAAAACGCCTGAGATTGAGAAGGCACAGGGAAGTATC
This sequence comes from Prevotella melaninogenica, assembly GCF_018128065.1. Lineage (NCBI taxonomy): Bacteria > Pseudomonadati > Bacteroidota > Bacteroidia > Bacteroidales > Prevotellaceae > Prevotella > Prevotella melaninogenica. Next base: position 1,017,840 of record NZ_CP072359.1, read on the forward strand.
GTACCGCTGATGACGGAGTTTGAGAATGAAATAAAGTTCAACCAGAAGTTCTTCCAGCGCATCAAGTATGTTTACGACCATGAATATAAGACGCTCAAGGGTGAAGATAAAAAGCTCTTAGAGGTTGTTTATAAGGACTTTACGCATGCAGGCGCACTACTCCCCAAAGAGAAGATGGCACGCATGCAGGAAATCAACAAGGAGTTGGCAAAACTTCAGCAGGAGTTTGGAGATATGCTTCCTAAGGCTGCCAATGAGGCTACCGTATGGGTCAGCGACGTGAAGGAATTAGCAGGACTCAGCGAGACGGACATCGCTCAGTGTAAGAAGGATGCTGAAAGTCGTGGTGGTAAGGCTCCTTATTGTATTGTGATTACGAATACTACCCAACAACCTATCCTTGCAAGTCTTGACAATCGTGCCCTGCGTGAGAAAGTTTACAATGCTTCAATCCATCGTACGGATGGCACGGGTGCTTATAATACTTTCCCCATCATCGTGAAGATTGCTCGTCTGCGTGCAGAGAAGGCTCAGCTGATGGGATATAAGAACTATGCTTCTTACTCGCTCTCAAAGACAATGGCGAAGAATACGGACAATGTATATGCCTTCCTGCATCAGATGATTGAGGCTTATAAGCCAAAGTCTGAAGCGCAAACAAAGGCTATTGAGAAGTATATGAATAAACAAGTGAACAAGTTAACGAGTGGACAAGTAGACAAGTTAACGGCTGAACAAGTTAACGCAAGTAACTCGTCTACTGGTCAACCTGTCAACTCGTTCACTCCACTCCAGCCTTACGACCGCTTCTATTATTCAGCAAAGATGAAGAAAGATCAGTACAGCTTCTCGGATGATGATGTGAAATCTTATTTCAATCTTGACTCTGTGCTCGTGAATGGTATCTTCTATGCTGCTCACCGTGTCTATGGACTTAACTTCCGTGAGCGTAAGGATATCCCAACTTATCACAAGGATATGAAAGTGTTTGACGTGCTTGATGCTGATGGTAAACAGTTGGCACTCTTCTATTGCGATTACTTCCGTCGTCCAACAAAACGTGGTGGTGCGTGGATGAGTGCCTTTCTCAAGCAAAGCTCTGATCGCAATCAGAAACCATTGGTTTTCAACGTTTGTAACTATGCTAAGGCTCCAGAGGGTCAGCCAACACTTCTTACTTGGGATGAAACTCAGACAATGTTCCACGAGTTTGGACACGCCCTGCATGGGATGCTTTCAAATTGTAAGTATAACACGTTGAGTGGTACGGCCGTATCACGTGACTTCGTGGAGATGCCATCACAGTTTAATGAGTCGTTTGCAAGTATTCCAGAGGTGTTCAACCACTATGCGCGCCACTATAAGACCAATGAACCTATGCCTGATGCCCTACGTGAGAAGATGCTCGGTTCGCTCAACTTCCTTTCAGCTTACTCATTGGGCGAGAATCTTGCTGCTACAAGCTTAGACATGGCTTGGCACTGTCTTTCTCCTTCTGAAATTCCATCTGCTGAAGAAGCACCAGCCTTTGAGAAAAAAGTGTTGGCGGATATGGGCTTACTGAACCATCAGATCCCTCCACGTTACTCTACTTCTTACTTCAACCACATCTGGGGTGGGGGATATGCAGCTGGTTATTACAGCTACCTGTGGAGTGAGGTGTTAGCCGTGAATATTGCCGACTACTTCAAGGCGCATGGTGCACTGACACGTAAGGTGGGTGATGACTTCCGCCAGAAGGTTCTCTCACGTGGTAACACTCGTGACCTTATGACCATCTTCTCTGACTTCACTGGTCTCAAAGCTCCTGATACAAAGGCATTGCTGAAAGCGAGGGGGATGTAAGAAAGTCAACCCAGCCTCACCCCCAGCCCCTCTCCAAGTGGAGAGGGGGAGTAGATAGCGTGACACCCTTATATGGTAGACAACATTATAGGAAAATGATAAGTCAAATAAAATCCTAATATACCAGATAAGTGATGAGAAATGATAAATCAAAAGATATTCAAACTGTTGGGGTATCTCGCTGTTCCCTCCCCTCCCTACGGGAGAGGGGAGGGTTGGGGGTGGGGTTTCTTTTGATCTTCCTCCTTCTCATTAACTTCGGCATAAAGGGCTATTGGAAGATGAAGCCCTATTCATTCGGTAGCGAGCTCAAAGAGGTCAGGGAGACCTGCCACAAAAAGGGATTTAGCGAAGACTATTGTATCCTCGTAGACTTCTCACGCCCATCGGGTGAGGACCGAATGGTCATCATCGACCTGAACACGTCATCCGTGCTTGACACTGGTCCCTGCGCACACGGCAGAGGAAAGGGAAACAGTGCGTGGAAACCAAATTTCTCAAACAAAAAGGGGAGCAGATGCTCGAGCCTCGGACATTTCAAGATTGCAGAGAAAAGCTATTCTGCTACCGTCGGACTGCGTTTCGCCCTTGACGGCTTAGACCCCACTAACGACAATGCTCGGCGGAGGAACATTCTTATCCATAGTTCCAAATATGTGGGTATAATGCACCACATCACCTCCTATCTTCCTCTCACCGATGCTTCGTGGGGATGCTTCACCACAAGCTCTGCTATGCTCAAGAAAATCGAAGACATCTGTGACAAGAGCAAGAACCCCATCCTGCTTTATGCTTATAAATAATCTTGATGAATAAAAGATTATGAAGAAACTGAAAAGAAAACTGTTCTGCATAATACTGATAGCACTTGCACCCCTCTGCATACGTGCTCAGAGTTTATGTGTCATAGATGGAGTACCCCTACCCGACACCCTCCTGCACGTTACCATTGACGAGATGCAGTCAGATTCGGCAAAACAGATTGTATCACATAGACTGAGACTTATTCCGCCTTATGCCATCGAATCAATACAGACTTTTTTGGCAGATGAACAGATAAGGCAAGCTAAAAACATTACATTCTGTAAAACACCAAGAGATATCATCATCATGCGAACCAACTCCTTTGCAGAACTACAATGGATAATAAACGGTAAACTAAGAAAACCACGAAAGAAGCTGACCATCATTGATTATAAGCTATCACCCCAACGTATAATGGAGGCTTTGCCAAGGCATATTAAGCCCACGGACATAGGCTCTGTCAACATCATTACTCATATAAACGATCCGCGACAAGAAAAACATCCAACTATCGTGATTAAGACAAAAAGCCTGACTACCAAATAATATGTAAGGCTTTTATCTAAAAAACATAAACCTATATCTGAAAATGAATAGACAACCACCATACAGCAAAGAAAACGAGCATAAGAATAATAGCAAACACTCAGCAAATAGGGCTCTCCCCCTTTCGGGGGAGCTGGAGGGGGCTTCTAGTGCTTCCTTCATCTCCCACTCCCTTTCCCTTCCCCTCCAAAGCGTTTCTGCAGTTCTCACCTTACTCGATGAGGGCTGTACGATACCTTTTATTTCGCGTTATCGTAAGGAGCGAACGGGGAACCTTGACGAGGTGCAGATAACCAATATCAGCGAACTCAATGATCGTTTGAAAGAACTCGGCAAGCGTAAGGAAACCATCCTCAAGACTATCCGTGAGCAAGAGAAACTGACACCAGAATTAGAAGCGAAGATTCTCGCCTGTATGGATTCCACAGAGTTGGAAGACATCTACCTACCTTATAAACCCAAACGCCGCACACGTGCTCAGATTGCACGTGAACAGGGATTGGAACCATTGGCGTTGGCAATAATGGGAAAAGCCTCCCCCAACCCCTCCGAAAGGAGGGGAGCGCCTATCCCCCCACATATCAGCAAAGAACTTGCAAGCTTATATCTCTCCTTTACTTCCCTTCGGTCAGTGACCCTTGGTTCGGGGGAGTCGGAGGGAGCTTTAGGGGCTTTAGACATCATTGCCGAGATTGTTTCCGAGAACCAGCAAGCACGCAATACCGTCCGCACGGCTTACCAGCGTGGAGCCGTCATCACATCGAAGGTCATCAAGAAGATGAAGGATACCGACGAGGCGCAGAAGTTCGCTGATTACTTCGATTTCTCCGAACCTCTCCGACGATGCAATAGCCATCGACTTCTTGCCATGCGTCGTGGTGAGAACCAAGGTATCTTGCGCGTAAGCATCACGATTGATAGCGAGGAATGTATCTCACGTCTCACCCGTCAATTCGTGCGTGGACACGGAGTTTGTCAGACCCTCGTCACCCAAGCCGTTGAAGACTCCTTCAAACGTCTTATCAATCCGAGCATTGAAAACGAATTTGCCGCACTGAGCAAGGATCGTGCTGACGAAGAAGCCATCAAGGTTTTTACCGAGAACCTCCGCCAGCTTCTTCTCTCTGCGCCCCTCGGTCAGAAGCGTGTCCTCGCCCTCGACCCTGGCTTTGCCAATGGATGTAAGATAGCTTGTCTTGACGAACAAGGTAACCTTCTGCATCATGAGATTATCTATCCGCATCCTCCTCGCAATCAGGTAAGACAAGCCACCGAAGCCCTGCAGAGGATGATAAACACATATAAGATTGAGGCCATTGCCATTGGTAATGGTACGGCAAGCAGGGAGAGTAAGGAGTTTGTGGAAAGAATAACGACCGAAACTACAACTGGCCCCTCCCCCTCACCCCTCCCCCATAGGGAGGGGAGTGATTACTGTCACTTGCCTAAAGGAAAACAACAATTTACAGATAATACGTCTCCTAACTTTGCAAAGCAGACTGATAATTACCATAATCCGAATAGTAAACCACAATCAACAGGACATACTACTCCCCTCCCTTTGGGAGAGGGGTCGGGGGAGGGGCCAGTTGGGTCCGCTTCTTCCTTATTTATCTTCCTTGTCTCCGAAGACGGCGCATCTATCTATTCCGCCTCTCCAGTGGCACGTGAAGAGTTCCCTGATGAAGATGTAACTACACGTGGAGCTGTATCCATCGGCAGGCGACTGATGGACCCGCTCGCTGAGCTTGTGAAGATTGATCCGAAGAGTATCGGTGTAGGGCAATATCAGCATGATGTTGATCAGTCAAAACTCAAGCACTCACTCGATCAAACGGTGATGAGTTGTGTCAATTTGGTGGGTGTCAATCCCAATACGGCATCCCGTCACCTACTCACATACGTCAGCGGACTCGGTCCTGCCCTTGCCCAGAACATTATTGATTATCGCCGTGAGCATGGTGCCTTCACCTCACGTGCCCAGCTCAGGAAGGTGAAGCGTCTGGGCGACACGGCTTTCCAGCAATGCGCAGGCTTCCTCCGCATCCCCAATGCCAAGAACCCGCTCGACAACTCTGCCGTTCATCCCGAGAGCTATCACATCGTTGAGCAGATGGCGAAGGACCTGAGGTGTACGATAAAGGAACTGATTGGCAATAAGAAACTCTTGGCTGAAATTGATGTCAAGAGATACTTCACCCCAACCAGCCTCACCCCCTTACCCCCCTCTCCTTCAGAGAGGGGGAGTGCTGGATATAGTTCGCTGAAAAGTGGGAATAATAGCAAGCCTTCATCTTATGAAAGCAAAAATGAAGCTCCCTCTCTGAAGGAGAGGGTGGGGGGTGAGGCCACCCTCCACGACATCCTCACCGAACTTGAGAAGCCTGGCCGTGACCCACGTGGAGAGGTGGAAGTCTTCGAATTCGACAAGAATGTCCACACCCTCAACGACCTCATCGTAGGAATGGAACTCTCTGGCATCGTGACGAATATCACCAACTTTGGTGTCTTCGTTGACATCGGTGTCCATCAAGACGGCCTTGTCCACATCTCCCAGCTCTCCGACCGCTTCGTCACCGACCCCACACAAGTCGTACGCCTTCATCAGCACGTCCGTGTTCGTGTCGTCGAAGTCGATATGCGTCGCAAACGTATCGGGTTGAGTATGAAGAATATAAAACAATAAAACAAATGAATCAGACAAAGAAAATCCTTGTTTACTTAGGTTGTATCGCGTTTACCGCCTTGGGCATATGGCTTCTTACCATAGAAAACCCCACCACAACTTATCCACTATGGACAATAAGAGTTGCTGGCATCCTCTCCATCATCTTCTTTGGTGGTGGCGGCTTGTTTATGGCTTATAAAATGATAAAGCTCCTCATAAACCATAAGAAAGAAATAGAATTTACCGATAGAGGTATCTCTATCTGCGGAGCTGAGGAAATATTATGGAACGAGATAGCCGACTTCTCCCTAATACGTTTTAAAGGAAACAGGTTGATAACCATTCAGATGAAAGACCCTGAAAAGGTTATCGCAAACGAATCTTCATGGATAAAACGCAAGACAATGGAGTATAACCTCAAGACTATCAACGCCCTTTACTCCTTTCCTGCCTATATGATGGCTGGACGAGCAGAAGAAGCACTTACGCTATGCAGACTGAACATGGTAAAACATCAAAAGCCATAGCAATAAATAACTCCTCACACTTAGTATTAAGCTCAATAATATGGATGAGGATATATTACTATACATCAGCTCTATTATCTGCGTACTCCTCACAATCTATCAGATATTCAATCGCCAGAAAGAAGCAGGTGTCTTATCAGCTATTGTATTATTAGGTTACTCTCTCCCACTCTATTATCTCATCTTCTTTCGTTCAGAATACGGAGCTGGTCTCACATGGTGGTTTTATCTTCTTGTGCTAAACCTCATATACATCCTCTCAACAGCGATACACCTCATTTTTAAGTATATCAAGGGAAGATATATCTCCTCCCTTTAAAATAAATCAATGAAATCTATGGGAATGCTTTTTGTTCTTATTTTCTGGGCAATCGTTTTTGTAGTTCTATCCCTTATATTAGGACTGATAACGTTACCTTTCTCTTACTTCCTTTGCAAAAGACAAAGGAAGAGAAAGATGGTTCTATCATTCCTCACACCAGGAGTATTTATTGGGATATACGCTGTAAGTAGTTTTGTGTGTATGATTATCATTGCTATCATTCTTGGTTCTGACATTGGTATCGGTGATAGCTGGTCTATCCCACTAAAGAATGGCTATGAACTTACCTCAGTTGATACGCCCGAATATGCTAATATCAATAGCAGAAACGATCCGTTGAAAGAAAACCTTATTGATGGGATTACACATATACAAGTGGTTGGAGACTCTGTCATAGGAAAAGGGGCTGATGGAAACTACTTCATCTTCAACCTACAAAATGGTGACAAGGAAGATAACCTAAGCTATCAAAATTTCGCAACAAAAATGAAATCAAGATCCATTACACTCGTTAATAATAATACCTACTATTGGGAACAACGCAAAGTTCCCTATATAATTGCGGGCATCTTTTGCCTTCTTATAACCATTTTAGCCATAAAAACTCTTTGGCGAATAGGTCTAATTTACTAATCTTTTATTTCATATATGTAACTTACCATTATTCCAACCAATACCCTAAGATACATCTAAACTACACAAAACATATCTATCAAACCCTCCTTCCTTTGGGAGGAGCTGGAGGTGGGTATCCAAAAAGAGGATTCCTCCATGAAGAATCCTCATAATCTTTAGAAGTCACCAACCTCCCTATCCAGTCCCTGCCTTAGCAAAGACTTAGAGGCGGACTCTATTCTTTCCCTCCTTGAAAAAGCCAGACAAATAAATAGGAGTAAGCAATAACTCTTCCCTCTTCAGTATCTAACCCTCCTCCCTTCGGGAGGAGCTGGAGGTGGGTATTACTTTACCTTGTCAACAATAGCTTTGAAAGCTTCCTGATTGTTAACAGCAAGGTCAGCGAGCACCTTACGGTTAATCTCGATACCAGCCTTGTGCAATGCACCCATCAACTGGCTGTAGCTCATGTCATAAAGGCGAGCAGCAGCATTGATACGCTGAATCCACAATGCGCGGAAGTTACGCTTCTTGTTACGACGGTCACGATAAGCATAAGTCAAACCCTTCTCATAGGTGTTCTTTGCTACCGTCCAGACATTCTTGCGGGCACCATAGTAACCCTTGGTCTGCTTCAGAATTCTTGTTCTCTTTGCTTTAGAAGCAACATGATTGACTGATCTTGGCATAGTTTTTCTTTCCTTTTAATTTGTTTGACTAATTAATTAACGGAGATTGAGCAAGTCGCGTACCTGCTTCAAGTTTGTACCATCCACGAGCGTCTGGTGAACAAGGTTTCTCTTCTGTTTCTTTGTCTTCTTAGTCAGAATGTGACTGTGGTAAGCGTGATGACGTTTAATCTTACCAGTACCGGTGAACGTGAATCTCTTCTTTGCGCCGGAATTTGTCTTCTGTTTTGGCATTTTTGTAAAATTTAAAATTGTTATTTATATTCATCTGTGGCAACGTATATACCAGGACGTTACGCACAGGCTGCTCTTATCCGCCCTCTCCATAAGAGTGAGCTTCAATGAGCGTTAGTCATTATTCAACTTTTTCAGTGCATCGGCACCATTCTTAGCATTAGCGAATAATCCGCCATCGGCCTTCGTCTCCTCAATAGCTGCCTTTGCACCAGCTTCTGCTTCCTCACGGTCGCGCTTCTGCTGACTCTTCTTAGCGACACCAGCTTTCTTAGGTGCAAGATAGAGGAACATCTTCTTACCCTCGAGCTTTGGTAACTGCTCTACCTTTGCCAACTCCTCAAGGTCGTTCGCAAAACGCAACAGCAATACCTCGCCCTGCTCTTTGAAGAGGATTGAACGACCACGAAAGAATACGTAGGCGCGTACCTTATTTCCTGCATTGAGGAACTCCTGCGCATGCTTAAGCTTAAACTTATAGTCGTGCTCATCCGTTTGAGGTCCGAAACGAATCTCTTTCACCTCTTGCTTCACCTGCTTCTGCTTCATCTCTTTCTGATGCTTCTTCTGCTGGTAGAGGAACTTAGAATAGTCGATGATACGACAAACGGGTGGCTGTGCATTCGGAGAAATCTCCACAAGGTCAACTCCTTCTTTTTGAGCCAGTTCCAACGCCTTACGAGTAGGCATTACCTCAGCTCCATCATCGCTTACCACACGCACTTCCCGAACGCGAATCTGCTCGTTCACGCGGTACTTCATTTTCATTTTGTCATTCTTCATTCAACTATTTTAAAGTGTCTAAATTTGCTAAACGCGTGCAAAGTTACTATTTTCCAACTGATTAACCAAAGATTTCTTCTACTTTTTTTGCTCTCTTATTAAATGCCTGCAAGCTCATTGTGTATTGTAGAGTTGATGGCTTTCCTTTCTTATGCTTGAAGTATTTTGCTGACATAAGTCTGAAAAAACTTTACATAAATTCAAGAAAAGGCTCTGTATATACAGTTCAAAATAGATATAAAAAACGACTTTGTAATAGTCATGAAATCAAGTAGTTACAAAATGCTTTTTGAAAAGGTGCTTAATTGGACTTCAAAAGGGCGTTAGTAAGGGTCTTAAAGGGCATCTTTTGCAAGCCAATTGGGCATCTTTTCAAAGCTAAATGACCATGTATAGATTTTAAGGGGGTGTGAATTTATTTTACAAGTCTTTGTTTTTATGGACGATTTTATGAGGAGATAAGCGAATGCGTTTACAAGTTGACAAGGTATTTGTCGAAGATGAGTGAACGAGTTGATGAGTTGTTAAGGAACTTGTAAGTAATAAAGTAAGTCTCCTACATAATTAAGGTGTGCAGAGGGCTATAAGTTGACAGATTGCTTGTGGAGAAACAGTATGTATACGCAATAAGAAGAGGAAAAAGTCAGGATGTATAAGCAAAAAGAAAGTCTGTCACCTTTCATACTACTAAAAAGTTTGGTAGTTTCAGTTGTTATTTGTATCTTTGCAGGTATTTAGAAAATAAGCAAAACAAATAGATAATATGGCAAAGAAATTCGCCGAGCACAAGGGACTTGACCTTGTAAGCACAAACCAGGAAATATTAAAAGCGTGGGAGAAGAAGAATATCTTCCACAAAAGTATTGATGAACGTGAGGGCGAACCACAGTTCATCTTCTTCGAGGGACCTCCATCAGCCAATGGTCATCCCGGTATTCACCACGTGTTGGCACGTTCAATCAAAGACACTTTCAATCGCTACAAGACCATGCAGGGTTTTCAAGTGCATCGTAAGGCGGGTTGGGACACACACGGATTGCCAGTAGAATTAGGTGTAGAGAAAGAGTTGGGTATCACTAAGAAGGATATTGATAACCACGCATCTGACAAATATATCTCAACAGAGGAATACAACCACAAATGCCGTGAGAATGTAATGAAGTTTACTGCTGAGTGGCAGCAGTTGACAGAGGAGATGGGTTACTTCGTTGATATGGAGCACCCTTACATTACTTACGACAACAAATATATTGAGACATTATGGTGGCTTCTCAAGCAACTCTATAACAAGGGGTTGCTCTATAAGGGTTACACCATCCAACCTTACTCACCAGCCGCAGGTACTGGTCTGTCAAGTCATGAGCTGAATCAGCCAGGGTGCTATCGTGATGTAAAGGATACTACTGTCACAGCACAGTTTTCTATTCCTGCTGATGACTGGAAAGCATTGTCTGAAAAGGCAAACCTGCCAAAGGAGATATGGGGTAAGCCTTGCTTCGTTGCATGGACAACCACACCTTGGACATTGCCATCAAACGTTGCGCTTTGTGTAGGTCCAAAGATTGAGTATGTTGTTGTTGAGACTTACAACCCATACGATGCAGAGAAACTAACCCTCGTGATGGCAGCAAGTCGTGTAGCAGCCTATCTGAAGTCAGAGGGTGAGATTACTGATGGTGGCGAATTGCCTGAATATGAACGTGGCGATAAGTATGTTCCTTATCGCATCGTCGGTCGTGTAATGGGTACAGAACTTGAGGGACTGCACTATCAGCAGCTTATGCCTTGGGTAAAACCAGTTGAACAGACAGGCGACTTTGCACCAAAGTTTGTGAACGACTACGCCGTAGCTCATCCTGAAAAGGTGTTTACGAGCGAAGATGGTCGTGACAAGTTTGTTGAGATGGAGAGCGAGGCTTTCCGTATCATCCTTGGTGACTATGTGACAACAGATGATGGTACGGGTATCGTACATATTGCGCCTACCTTCGGTGCTGATGATGCTAAGGTGGCAAAGGATGCTAATATCCCTGCACTATATCTGATTTCAAAGAAGGGACAGACTCGTCCAATGGTTGACCTTCAGGGTAAGTACTATACGATTGACGAGTTAGATCAGAACTTCGTTAAAGCTTGTGTAAACGAAAAGGCATACGGTCATCATGCTGGTGACTATGTAAAGAACTCATATGACCCACGTTTCAACCCTAATGGCGTGTGGGATAAGAAGGCTTCAGAGAAGGAAGAAGACCTGAACATCATTCTTTGTATGGAGATGAAGCAGGAAGGTACTGCTTTCAACATTCAGAAGCACGTACACAACTATCCTCACTGCTGGCGTACTGATAAGCCAATCCTCTATTACCCTCTGGACAGCTGGTTCATTAAAGACACAGCGAAGAAGGAACGAATGGTTGAGTTGAATAAGACTATCCGCTGGCAACCAGAATCAACTGGTACGGGTCGGTTTGGTAACTGGCTTGAGAACTTGAATGACTGGAACCTTAGCCGTTCACGTTTCTGGGGCACTCCATTGCCTATCTGGCGTGATGAGAACCGTGGCGAAAAGTGTATTGGTTCTGTGGAAGAACTCTACAATGAGATAGAGAAGTCTGTTGCTGCAGGCATCATGGAGAAGAACCCACTGAAAGAAGCGGGCTTCGTAGTAGGTGACTTCAGCCAAGAGAACTATGATAAGATTGACCTTCACCGTCCATACGTTGACGATATCGTCCTCGTAAATGATGAAGGGAAACCAATGCGTCGCGAGTCAGACCTCATTGACGTTTGGTTTGATAGTGGTTCTATGCCATATGCTCAGCTTCACTATCCATTTGAGGGTGAGATTAATGCTGAAGGCTTGAAGGCTACGGGTAAAACTGAGGCTGAGTATCGCAACCAATTGGTACACTCATGCTATGAGGGTACGGCTGTTCCGCCAGCATTCTTCCCAGCCGACTTCATCAACGAGGGCGTTGACCAGACGCGTGGTTGGTTCTTCACACTCCATGCTATTGCAACAATGGTGTTTAACTCTGTTGCCTTCAAGAATGTGATTTCAACAGGTCTTGTACTCGATGCAAAGGGTAACAAGATGAGTAAGCACGTTGGTAACGTTACCAACCCATTTGAGATGATGGATAAGTATGGTGCCGACCCTGTACGCTTCTATATGATGACGAACAGCGAACCATGGGATAACTTGAAGTTCGACCCAGAAGGTGTTGACGAGTGTCGCCGTAAGTTCTTCGGTACCTTATATAATACGTATAGCTTCTTTGCTCTTTATGCAAATGTTGATGGCTACGATGCTACGACATGTGAGGCGGTGAAAGCTGATGCACCAGAGATCGACCGTTGGATTATCTCTAAGCTTAACTCACTCATCAAGGGTGTGACAGTAGAGTTAGAGGGCTTCGACCCAACACGCGCTGGTCGACTTATTGACGCATTTGTGAATAACGACCTTAGTAACTGGTACGTTCGTCTGAATCGTAAACGTTTCTGGGGTAAGGAGATGAGTGCTGACAAGAAGAGTGCATACGACACATTATACACCTGTTTAATGACCGTTGCACGTCTGTTGGCTCCATTTGCTCCGTTCTATGCTGACCAGCTCTATACAGACTTAGGTGGCGAATTAGAAAGCATCCACTTGGACCGTTGGCCAGTTGCTAACGAGGCAGTTATTGATACTGACCTTGAAGCACGTATGGATATGGCACAACGTATTACATCTATGGTTCTCGCCCTGCGTCGTAAGGTGAATATTAAGGTACGCCAACCATTAGCACAGATTATGATTCCTGCTATTGATGCAACACAGAAGAAACATATCGAAGCAGTAGCCGACCTTATCAAACATGAGGTGAACGTTAAGGAGCTTACTTTCGTTGAGGGACAGGGTATCCTTGTAAAGAAGGTGAAGTGTAACTTCCGTGTTATGGGTAAGAAGTTCGGTAAGCTGATGAAGCAGGTGGCAGCTCGTATGGATGCCCTCTCACAGGAAGAGATTGCTGCTTTAGAAGCTGCAGGCGAATTCAACTTCGACTTAGAAGGTCAGCCAATCAAGATAGAGGCTGCAGATGTTGAAATTATCTCAGAAGATATCCCAGGCTGGTTGGTAAGCAACGAGGGTAACCTGACAGTTGCTCTTGAGGTTGAACTGACAGAAGACCTCCGTCGTGAGGGTATGGCACGTGAGTTGATCAATCGTATTCAGAACCTCCGTAAGGAGACTGGTCTTGAGATTACCGACCGTATCTCTGTCGTTATTGAGCCACAAGCAGAGGCAGTAGCAGCAGTTGAATCATTTGGCGACTTGATTAAAACACAGGTCCTTGCTAATGATATTACACTTGCTGAAAACAATGGAACTAACGTTGAGTTTGACGAATTCCACCTCCATATAGAAATCAAAAAGAACTAAATGAAATAGTTGGGGGTGTACGAGTCGTGCATCTATAAGCTAAGAACAATAGTGGACGTGTCAAGTACACGTCCCTATTCTCAGGCTTTCAACAACCTCAAAACAGTATAGATTACTTTCATAACCTAATTCAATTTTTACTTTATGGAAACTAAAAAGCGTTATACCGATGAGGAGCTCGAGGAGTTCCGCTCGATAGTAAATGAAAAGTTGGCTATTGCCAAGTCTGACTACGATGAAACGATGAAAATTCTGATGAATAAGAATACAAATGACGTTAATGACACATCACCAACTTACAAGGCGTTGGAAGAAGGCAGTTCTAATCAGACTAAGGAAGAACTCGTACAGATGGCACAACGTCAGCAGAAGTTTATCCAATCTCTTCAGGCGGCACTTGTCAGAATTAACAATAAGACATACGGCATTGACCGTATCACAGGAGAGCTTATCCCTAAGGAGCGTCTACGTATTGTACCACATGCAACACTGAGCGTGGCGTCCAAGATGGCAAATAAAAATCACTAATGAGTAAACAGAAAAAACAAAGTTTGATAGCAGCCTTGCTAATTATTCTATTGATTGTGATAGACCAGATTATCAAGGTTGTTGTCAAACTTAACATGAATTTAGGTGAATCAATCCATATCTTCGATTGGTTTCAGATACAATTCATCGAGAACAATGGTATGGCATGGGGTATGGAATTAGGAAGCAAACTCTTCCTTAGCATATTCCGTATCGTTGCAATAGGCTTCCTTATTTGGTATATTTCTAATCGTATTAAAAAGGGAGCAAGGATGGGTTATATCATTGTATTGTCAATGATTACAGCGGGTGCAGCAGGTAATATCTTCGACTCCCTCCTTTATGGTCAGATCTTTACAGCTTCTACACCATATTATATAGAAGGTGCCACGCCAGCAACCCTCGTGTCATGGGGCGAAGGCTATGCGCCTGTACTGATGGGGAAAGTGGTAGATATGTTCTATTTCCCACTCTTCCACGGCACATTCCCCGACTGGTTCCCATTCTGGGGTGGTGAGTCATTTGTCTTCTTCTCACCAATATTCAACTTTGCAGACTCTTGCATCTCCGTAGGTGTCATTACAATTATCCTTGCCTTCCGTAAGGACTTCAATGGTTGGGTGCCAACTATGGGCAAGAAGGTCGCTGATAAAAAATGCATTGCTGATAATCAGTAGATAGACAATGAGAAGTAAGTATTTGGTTCGTTCCTTTGCCACGCTTTGTGGGTTACTACTTGCAATCTTTGTTGTAAGCTGTAAACCTTCTATCCCTTCTGAATATATCCAACCTTCTGAGATGGAAGATATGCTCTATGATTATCACCTTTCCATGGCAATGGCAAGTCGTGAGGGCTATACAGATGTCAGGCAGAAAGCTTTTAAGTTGGCTGTTATGAGAAAGTATGACGTGTCAGAAGAGAAGTTCGATAACTCTCTTCAGTACTATATGCGACATACAGAGAAGCTACATGATATCTATGTTGAAGTTTCCAAACGATTGGAAAGTGAAGCGCGAACACAAGGTGCTTCAGAAAGTGAATTGGCACAGTATGGTAACATCACTTCAAAGGGAGATACCACTGACATTTGGCGAGGCAACCGTACATTAATACTTTCTCCATACGCTCCAGTAGACCGTGAGATCTTTGAAATCAAGGCGGATACAGCATTCCATAAAGGTGATCGACTCCTTTTGAGTTTCAACTCACAATTTATCATACAAGATGGTATGCGAGATGCAATTATTATGATGGCTGTTACCTATTCAAATGACAGTATTGTAACACAATTCCAGCATATCACGTCTGATTCCCGCAACACCATGACGATTGATGCTGGGGACTCATTGCGTATCAAGAACATCCGAGGTTACTTCCTGATGCTGAAGGGGCAACAGCCTACAACTACTTTCAAGTTACTTATCCTCAGTGATATCCATCTTGTTCGTATGCATGTACGAAAGCAAGAAACAACACAACCAGCTGATTCTCTGCAAGAATCTGACCCGATTAGAACGATTGGTGGTGAACCTGTCAATCCTCAAAATGAATCTAATCAACCAGCCTCACTGCCAACAAGAACGCCAGCAGACGCAATGAAAGAGCGAGGCATACCCAACAGGTCTGATAAGTTATGAGCGACAAAAAGAAGTCGATAAGACGAATCGGAGCCAATATCATTGAAACTTCTGGAGGAACAATAGAACAAGGGATAGTGATTATTGAGGATGGAATTGTCCTCAAAGTCTATCCTTTTACGGAAGAAGAGCCTATGACGGAATGGACTATAGGAACTATCACTATACGCCCAGACAATGATGGGAACCCCAGAGCCTACAAAGGCAATCAATTACTGACATGATTCTGTTGTCCTTCTATAAGACAGACAACGGACACACCTATAAAAGAAAGGATCTGATAGCCTATGAATTTGTTATTGAATCTTTTATTATCCATATTACCTTTTGGTTCGCCAGTCCACGTTCCCGTGCAATTGGCGGGCAACTTTGGTGAACCCAGACCCAACCACTTCCACGGAGGTATCGACATCAAAACCGAACGTGAAGTAAATCTTGGAGTCTATTCCATTGCCGATGGCTATATCTCAAGTGCTATTGTTGAGAAATATGGCTACGGACGTGCTATCTTGGTAACGCATCCCAATGGATATACCAGTTGTTATGTCCACCTCAACCGCTTTGCCCCACAGATTGAAGCTGCTGTACGTAAATGGCAATATCAACACCAACAGTTTGCTTGTGACATCAAGTTCCGACCCGGAGAGTTTCCTGTGAAGAAGGGACAATTCGTTGCCTTGAGTGGTAACACTGGTTCGTCACAAGGTCCACACATCCATTTAGAGATGCATGGGACCAAGAATGGTAACCTTTATGACCCACTTAATTTCCTCAAGGGAATTGTCAAAGATAAGACAGCTCCTGCTGTTTATTCCTTTAAATCCTATCCCCAACCTGGAGAAGGCGTGTTCCAACATTCCCCTGACTCTCGTATTTTTACATTTGACAAGGGGCATTTCCAAGCATGGGGCAAGGTGGGCTTTGGTGTGAGGGCCAGTGATCACATGGACTCCGTGTATAACAACTTTGGTGTAAGATACACACAGTTGTATTGCGATGGCAAGCTTATATTCTCCTCAGATGTCAACAATATCCCAACAAGTTGTCATAGGATGGTTAATTCGTGGGGGGATTACGACCACTTCCTTTCAACGAAAATATGGTTTATGAAGTCTTATATCGAACCTGGCAACACACTCCCTATCTTACGAGCAGGACAGAACAGGGGTATCGTTAACTTCAACCAGCAACGAGACTATCACTTCCGCTACGTCATAAAAGATGTCTTTGGCAATCAAACAATAAAGGAGTTCACAGTGAGGGGTGAGCCAGAAGCTATACCAATTATTCATCTTCCAGACGGCATAAGTCCACTCTATTATGCCAAAGACAATAACTTTAAGGCTGAGGGAGTACGACTGAACATCCAGAAGGGTTTACTTGCAAAGAACGGTTGGCTACAATTACGGCATGGCAATACAAGCAGTGCGCTATCTATGGCTTATAGCTTCTCTAAAGCAGCATACCCACTCTTCAACTATGCACAGATAAGTATTAAGCCAACTGGCATGATACATAATCCAAAGAAGTTATATGTTGCGATGCGTAACAGCTTGAACGCTGACGCCCCAGCATCCTATTGCGGTGGAACATATGCGAATGGTTGGGTTACAGGACGAATGCGCGAGTTGGCAAATGCTTACTTCCTTGTTTACGATGAGACCCCACCAACGATTACACAGCAGAATCTCAACCCACGCAACCTCTCCTTTAAGATAACTGACACAGGTAGCGGCTTACAAGGTTACAAGGCTTACCTCGATGGGCAGTTTATTCTGCTGCAGTTCGGCAAGAACAAAGAAATATTCTTCTGTGACCTTGCAGAAACACCTGTACATCCTACCGGAAAAGAACGGACATTGAGGATTATCGCAACAGACAACCGATTTAATAAGAAAGAATATCTGACTAAAATAAAGTATTAACAATTAAATTGTAGAGTATGAAGAAATCATTTGCAACACTATTCTTCCTTACAATGATTACGTATGCTAATGCGTGTACAAACCTCATTGCTACAAAGGGAGCAACAACAGACGGTTCAGTCTTTGTTACTTACACCGCTGATGATTACGGCATGTTTACTAACCTATGTCATTACCCAGCAGGCACTCATGTGAAAGGTGACCGCCGCGAGATTATTGACTATGACACACGCGAGAGTCACGGCTTTATTCCAGAAGCACCTGTAACATACAATGTCATTGGAAACATCAATGAATATCAGGTAAGTATTGGAGAAACCACCTACGGAGGTCGTGAAGAAATGGTTGATAAGTCTGGCATCATCGACTATGGCTCATTGATGTACCTTGGCTTGCAACGTAGCAAGACTGCTCGCGAGGCTATCAAGGTAATGACTTCTCTTGTTGAGACATACGGTTATAACTCTGGTGGCGAGACCTTCACTATCGCCGACCCTAATGAGGTATGGCTGCTTGAGATGCAAGGCTGTGGAGGTGACAAGAAACAGAAAGTTGTTTGGGTCGCAGTTCGCATTCCTGACGGCATGATTTCTGCTCACGCCAATCAAAGCCGTATCGGTCAGTTCTCAACATATAACACAGAGGTTATCACTTCTAAGAACTGCATCAGCTTTGCACGTTCAAAGGGTTGGTTCAATGGTAAGGACAAGGACTTCAACTGGAAGATGACCTACGCAGCACCTGACTTTGGTGGTCGCCGTTGGTGCGAGGCTCGTGTATGGAGCTACTTCAACCACTTTAAAGATATGTCACGCTGGTTGCCATGGGCATTGGGCAAAGACCCTAACGCCGAGGACATGCCACTTTGGATTGCACCAGACACAAAGGTCGACTTGGCTAAGATGGAAGTGTGTATGCGCGATCACTATGAGGGAACTCCATTGTCACTCGACCAGGATATTGCGCAGGGTATTTGGAATTCACCTTACCGTCCTACTCCGCTGAAGTTTGAAGTAGATGGTAAGAAGTATTTCAATGAGCGTCCTATCTCAACACAGCAAACAGGCTTCTCTTACATCGCACAGCTTCGTTCGTGGTTGCCACGTGAGATTGGTGGTATCCTCTGGTTCGGTAATGATGATGGTAATATGGTAGCCTACGTGCCAATCTATTGCAGTAATACCAAGCGTGCTGAGTGTTTCAACACTCCAGGTGCTGATGCTGTAACTTTCTCTGATAAAAACGCTTACTGGGTATGCAACTGGGTTAGCAATATGGTTTACCCACGTTATTCTCAGCTCTTCCCAGCTTTGAAAGAGGTGCGCGACTCACTCGACAACTCTTATTTTTCTGCACAGAAAGAAGTTGAGGCTAAAGCCCAGGCACTCTATGCCACGGACAAGGCTGCTGCCGTGAAGTATCTGAACGACTATTCTATTGAGAAGAGCAATCAGATGATTGCACGCTGGCGTCAGTTGGCAACCTATCTTATCGTGAAGTTTAATGATATGGCTGTAAAGCCTGAGAAGGATGGTAAGTTCCTTCGTACACCAACAGGGCTTGGTGAACATGTGCAGCGTCCTGGCTACAGCGACTATTTTAAGCGTGAGTTAGT
This sequence comes from Prevotella melaninogenica, assembly GCF_018128065.1. NCBI lineage: Bacteria > Pseudomonadati > Bacteroidota > Bacteroidia > Bacteroidales > Prevotellaceae > Prevotella > Prevotella melaninogenica. The sequence goes on from NZ_CP072359.1 coordinate 1,037,008, forward strand.
GAAGCAGACAGGCGACAAACTTCTTATGCCAGAGCAGTAAACTACTTAAAGAAGCAAGTTTAGACGTTAAATCCGTTAATCCTCTAAACTTCGTATATTAATAAAGAGGCTATATTCGTTAGGATACAGCCTCTTTTGTTTGCCAACAGAGCAAAATTTCAAGAGCAACTTGTATTATTCCTGCCATATATATTCGCAATAAAATAAACATTAGCTTAATGGAATTAATACAAACCATATCTTTTATAATAGCCCTCATCCTCATGCCGTTTTTATGTAGAGGAGAAGCTTTTCCTGTTAAACTAATCTACATCGTCTGCATGACCTTACTGACCCCCATATTTGGATATCCAGTCTATTGGTACATCATAACTCATTAGAGGGTAGCCCTTTCTTTTTATCTACCTGTTCTTTTATAAGAAAACATACTACTATCAGGTAAGACTTAACAACTTATTCACATTGTGCATACCATCCGCACCACTTGTGTTTACCATCCGCACCACTTGTGTTTACCATCCGCACCACATGTGTTTAGCCTTAGCACTATTGTGGAGAAGCACTGATACTATGGTGTCAGAATATTGACACTATAGCGAAAGAACATCAGTGCAATCGTCGTTGAGGGCAAAAGTAAGTAAAACCTGCTCGTCTAAAAGCTAAATATACAGCAAAGGTAATTTTTAGAACCAGCCTTAAAAGGCAAACCTTATCACTCCAAATACCTGAAGTCCCTTTTCATATCCTAATCTTTCCTACCAACTTTCTCTGTTTCCCATTGCCAATGATAGGTGCGTGGGTATCTTCAGGGAAGAAGATAGTGAATTGTCCTGGTTTTACGCAGAAGTATTCCTTTGCAGCTTGCGTATAAAAGCCACAATCTCTCTCTGGATTGTATGCAATATCAGGGGTAGTTAAATCAGATAAAGCAGTCCAACCCATTGTTTCAGCTTGTAGCAAAGGGACTTGAATATCAATATAATTCTTATGGAACTCTAAGCGTTGTTGCTCTTTTGTTTTCAGTCCTACCTCATCCAAATTGATGAACAAGTCGTCACCATCGAGTAGGATACGTCCTGCTTCTTGTTGGCTGAAATCGTGTTGGACGATATACTCTAACATTTCCCTCATTCTTGGATGCAGGTTATAGTATCGATGGCATGCGGTTAAATCTGCTATTATCATCTTCTTAACGATTAGTTATTGATAAATAATTATTTCTTTTGCCTTAGAATATAATAAAGGGGCACAGAAGTATAGTGCCCCCTTGTAAGGTAAAATTTGTTTGTAATATATGTTTTCCGCTTATCCGAGGAAGTGCATCTGACCGATGAAATAAAGCAGGATATAACCCAATATGAGGGAAGCAATACCGCTGGTCAAGCCCACTTTGAGCATATCATTATGCTTAACGAGTCCTGTTGAATAAGCAATAGCATTCGGTGGGGTAGAGATAGGAAGACACATCGCCGTAGAAGCAGCAATGGCAATACCAATGAGGACTGTGCTTGTACCACCGATGCCACCAAGTTTGTCACCCATGCCACGGCACACTACGGCAAGGATAGGTACCAACAATGCCGCTGTAGCTGTGTTTGATATGAAGTTGGAGAGGAAGTAGCAAATCAATCCAGAGATAGCAAGGATGATGATAGGACTCCAATTTCCAAAAGGAATACTCTCTATGGCAGCATCAGCAAGTCCAGAACCGTTCATTCCCAATCCGATAGCAAAACCTCCAGCAACCATCCAGATAACACTCCAGTTAATCTCTTGCATATCTTTTGCAGTGATAACACCTGTAACAGCAAAGATTGCCATTGGAATCATTGATACGGTATTGGTGTCAATTCCTGTAATGTTCTTTGGAATTACCCATAAGAGAATAGTGATAATGAAAGTTATAATTACTACCCACATACGCCATCCACGATGTACTTCTCCATCGATTTTCAAATGAATTGTCTTCTGTGTGAATGGGAAGAAGTAAAGAATAATTCTCCATGACAACAGCATTAAGACGATTACAAGCGGTGCCATAAATGCCATCCAATGCACGAAATCAATGTTCATATTCAGTCCTGCAGGGTCATTGAGATATTTAAGAGCAATGAGGTTTGGAGGCGTTCCGATAGGTGTTCCCATACCACCAAGGTTGGCTGCTACCGGGATTGACATCGTTAAGGCTATACGGCCCTTACCATTAGCAGGCAGAGCTGCGAAGACAGGAGTAAGAAAAGTAAGCATCAATGCTGCCGTAGCTGTATTTGAAATGAACATAGAAAAGAGTCCTGTGATAATTAGGAAACCCAAAAGAACATTCTCACTCTTGTTTCCGAAAGGTTTGATAAGGTTACGCGCTAAGAGTGTGTCGAGACCCGACTTCGATGCTGCAATCGCTAAGATAAAGCCTGCGAGGAAGAGCATAATGATAGGGTCGGCAAAGGATGCCATGATTTCCTTTGAATCAAGTAAATCACCGATTCTGTCACTTTTGAAGATTCCAAAAGCATTTTTCGACACCGTGACACACATAATAGCCATAATACTCAGCGAGGTTGCCCATGCTGGGATGCATTCTGTTAGCCACGATAAGGTTGCAAAGACAAAGATTGCAATGATGCGTTGTTGTACTACGGTCAGCCCGTCAATGCCAAAGGCACTTGTGGGAAGATTCCAAACAATGGTTGTAACCACGAAGATGGCTAAAAATTGCCAAACTTTTTTCATTTCAAGATGGCTACTAAGTGCATTAGATTTTTCTTCTGCCATGGTTTTAGTTGTTTAGTTTAATACGTTTAGGTTGTTAAAGATGGGTTTTATTAATTAGTTTTTTCGTATTTCGAGACTTATCTTTGAGGTGAAGAGAGTCGGAAAGAAGATAAAACGTAACCCATGATTTGATTTCGGTGGTAATTAATAGACCCCACCTTAGTTATAGCGGACTAAATTATAAAAATAATTCTTATCGGGCAAAAGATTTCTGCTTTTTTTGTATTTTTGCATAACAAAATCTTAATTATGCGACATTTATTGGTATTTACTCTTTCTCTTTTATTGTTGTTTTCCTGTGGTAAGCAGCAGAAACAGGTGGCTAACGAAAGCGATAAAGGAACAAAAATAGAACTGCAGTATGCTCGTAATATTACCATCGAACGTACGAAAGAATATGTTGTTATACGCTTGTTAAATCCCTGGAAAGAGGGGGCGGTTCTGCATACTTACTATCTCGTTGGGCATACTTCCAACGTAAAAGTTCCTGATGATGGCACAAAAGTCGTTACCCCTCTTCGCAAAAGCGTTATCTTCACTACGGCTCATGCTAATCTTGCCGAGATGCTTCAAGCACAGAAGGCTATTGCGGGTGTTGCCGACTTGAAGTATATGATTATCCCAGATATTCAGAAACGTGCACGGATGAAAGGTGGGATTGCGGATTGCGGAAACGGAATGAAACCCGATGTTGAGCGTATCATTGACTTAGATGCAGATGCAATCTTTCTTTCGCCTTTTGAGAATAGTGGAGGCTATGGACGTTTAGAGCAGATTGGCGTACCAATAATTGAATGTGCGGATTATATGGAGCGTTCAGCTTTAGGGCGTGCCGAATGGATGAAGTTCTATGGTTTGCTCTTTGGTAAGGAGAAAGAAGCTGACTCCTTGTTTGCTGTTGTTGAAAAGAACTATAAGAGGTTAAGTGCGCAGGCAAGTCAAAGTAAGATAATACGAAGCATCTTACCAGATAGAAAGGTCGGAGCTGTTTGGTATTTGCCAGGTGGTGAGAGCAGTGTGGGATTGCTATATAAGGATGCACACGGAAGTTATGCTTACTCTAAGGATAAACATAGTGGAAGTCTTACAATGCCATTTGAAACGATATTGGATAAGTTTGGAGAGAGCGATTTCTGGGTCTTGGGTTATAATGGTGAGTTTAATCGTCGGCTGTTGTTGGCAGAATATCCTGGTTATGCAAAGTTGAAACCTTATCAAACAAAGGAAATATATGGTTGTAAAGTAGATAGCAAGCCTTACTTTGAAGAGGTAAGCTGGCGTCCTGATTGGTTGCTTTCTGACTTGATTCAACTCTTCCATCCCGACTTACATATAGCACCATTGCGTTACTATCAGAAGTTGGAGGATTGATAGAAATGAAACGATAAGATGATGAAACGGAATCTTCTTCTTTTTATATGCTTAGTAGTAAGTGTCTTACTCCTTTTTGGATTGAATTTAACGACAGGTTCAGTTCAGATTCCTTTTGTTGATGTTTTGGATATTCTGTGTGGTCGTTTTACAGGAAAAGGGAGCTGGCAATATATTATTTTAGAGAACCGACTCCCTCAAGCACTTACTGCCATACTTTGTGGAGCATCTTTATCCGTTTGTGGCTTGATGCTACAAACAGCGTTTCGTAATCCTTTGGCAGGTCCAGATGTGTTTGGTATCAGTTCTGGTGCAGGCTTAGGTGTTGCTTTGGTGATGTTGTTATTAGGGGGAACTGTGTCTACAACAATGTTCACTGTGTCAGGTTTTCTCGCTATTCTCACTGCTGCTTTCCTTGGAGCAATCACGGTGACAGCACTCATATTGTCCCTTTCTACTTTGGTACGTAACAGTGTATTATTGCTCATTGTTGGTATTATGGTAGGGTATGTTTCCTCGTCCGCAGTTTCACTTCTGAATTTCTTTGCATCAGAAGAAGGCGTAAAGAGTTACCTGATTTGGGGAATGGGAAACTTCGGAGGTGTATCAATGAATCATATTCCTCTCTTCGCATTGCTTTGTTTGATGGGGATTTTTGTGTCTTTTCTATTGGTAAAGCCGTTGAATATCTTACTTTTAGGACCACAATATGCAGAGAGCTTAGGTGTTAGTACACGTCAACTTCGGAATATATTATTAGTAGTTGTAGGACTTTTAACTGCTATTACAACTGCTTTCTGTGGTCCAATCTCATTTATTGGTTTGGCAATTCCACACATAGCTCGCCTCTTGTTCCGCACTGAGAATCATCAGATACTTCTTCCAGGAACCGTGTTGAGTGGTGCAGCTATCGCTTTATTCTGTAATTTTATTTGTTATCTTCCTGGTGAGTCAGGTGTTATCCCACTCAATGCCGTCACACCACTTATTGGCGCACCTGTTATTATATACGTGATACTTATGCGCCGCCGATAAGGCATCAAGTTACAAGTATTTATAAGACGTAGTTAAGCCAAAACCTGTATGTCATCTAAAATAAGAAACAACGTTGAAGGTTTTTGGCTTAATAAATTATTTGTTTGTTTGTGTTAAGGAATAGTGTAAAATTAGATATACTATATAAAGGGAACAGCCGTACCTTGGCAAGTTATGCTTTGATACGGCTGTTGGAATATTGAAAGGCGAATCAGATTTGATTTTGCCTTGTTACTCTTTTGATAATTTTAGTGTAAGTCTGGGGAAAGACTTATTGTTCAATGCGTTTTACCACCTTACCATTCGAAAGTTTGATGATATTTAAACCTTTCATAGGACGGGTGATGCGTTGACCAGCTGCATTATAACGTGCCACTTCAACAGCATTTGCAGTAGATGAAAGTGAATTAATACCTGTTGGTTCCTCACCCTTAAAGACTACTTCATCAGTTTCAGAGAGGACTAACTGTTCCTCATATTCTTCTAATTTTGACTTAGGAACATATACCGTTTTTATATTTTTACATTCTGCAAAAGGCTCATTATCAAAGTCTGGCACTTCTGGAGATGTGAAGCGGAGCGTCTTCAAACTTTGGCACTTGTTAAATGCCTTGTCATAGAGGTGGTTGAGTGTGGAGGGGAAATTAACCTCAGACTGTGCTGTATTGATGAAAGCATAACTTCTAACTTCAGTCAGCTGCTCTGGAAGTGTACATTCTTTCAGAGACTTGCAGAAACCTAAGGCGTACACCTCAATCTTTGTAGCTGTTTTAGGCAACTTCACATTGGTAAGCTTTAAACAGTTATAGAACATATAAAGACCTACCACGTTATCTTCAGCATTATTATAATACTTTATAGATAAACCTCGTTTCACCTTATAATAGGTACTGCCCCCCGCAACGATGTTGGCATTTGATAAATCGAGTGTAGAAAGCTGACCATCAGTCTCAAGTCCATCTATATCTCTACCTGCCATCTCTCTGAGGAAAAGAACGTCAGTACCATCAATTGGACCTGAAACAGTCAGTGAAGTCAGTTTATACTTCTCTGCTGCAGTGATGTGCTTAGAAAGCTCACCTGCTTTAGTCAACGTTACTGTCTTCTGAGCAAAAGATGCTGAACAGATTAATGTCAGTGCCATAAGAAGCACATTTTTCCTGAATGTAAATAATTGCATAGTTGTTTTTTAAAATGATTGATTAATAATTGACTATATTTGAAAGATGATTCGTCTAACAAGTAGTTAGCCCGAACAAGTTTTGCCGAATCAGAACTTTTCTCTACTTGAAGATTGCTTATTTCTTCTCATAAGGAATAACAAATTTAAATCCCCTTCCACGCAGAACGACATCCTTTTCTCTTACTTCTTCTACATAGAGTTTGTTTTTCCCCTCCTTAATCTTCGTAGAAGCAAACTCGTTTGGATAGAGTATTGAGAGAGAAACTTCTACCTGTGTGCCAACAACAGGGTTAACGACGGCAGGTGTAATCTTCAATACTCTGCGTGATGTATAAGGACGAGCTCCATTACAGAGCCACACACCAACACCTGGACGGCGCACAGCCATCACCGTGTTCATCTGCTCATAAAGGCTGTGAGAAGTTGTTCCATAGATGCCCACACGGTCGGCTGTACCATCGCAGCGAACAATCACTTTGAGGGTTTTCTCCCGTTTGTCCTGCGAAATTATTCTTATCTTTGCCTCACCTTCATAGTGAGCCTGCACTTCTAAGATATTTGTCTTCGCATTCCATTTTGCATCTATAATCTTGTCAGGGTCGTCTATTTTTAGATCGACAACATCGCCACCACCATTCAGACTAATAAATTTACTTTCATCACGAGGATAAAGTCTGATTTCTGACTGACTGATACTGAGTTCAGGTACAACAACATTGATGTTTACAACCTTTTTATAGTCGCCAGAGATAATCGTGGCATAGGTGTTACCCTCGAGAATACCATTGATGCGCAAAGTATCTTTACTGATAGAAACACTTGCAACCTTCGAGTCAGCTACATTGGCAATATACTTACCATTACCACCCTGTAACAGAATCATACGAGTAGTAAGTTTGTTCAATGTTACTTCCTTAAGGTCATTGGCTCCCACCTGAATCTCTCTGTCTTCTGATGCGTCCTCTTTACAAGCCACAAAGCTGACACCGCAGCAAAGAAGCAATAGATAAAATAGTATTTTTTTCATTGTTAGTCGACATTCAGTTTATATTCAATTTCCCACTTACGATCGGCAGACTCCTCTATTTCAATTTGCAAGATATGTTTTCCCTTGCTTGGGAAAGTGAGAACACTTCCCTCAGGGGTAGCCGTCACCCCATCAATCTTGTAGCTGATTAGGGCATCTGGATTAGCCAAATCGTTATAGTATAGACGCAAAGTATGTGGACAAACGCCATCTTCACGTATAGTGTAGAGATAAGGAATACGTCCCTCATAGTCTACACTCTCAGTCATTTGCAATGTATGTTCGCTGACCACCTGAGATGGCTTTGATCTTTCGTCACCCTTAATAGTTGTCACCGTGAGGCGATAGGAGTTGTTAGGTGAAAGTTTTTCAATGATATAAGAAGTCGCTGCTGTCTTGGCTATCACTTGCTCGTTACAACGTATCTCATAGCTAACGCCCTCCTCAGAAACTGCATCCCACGAAAGTTCTATCTCACGTTGCTGGACTTTTGCCTTTACAGCCGTTGGTGCGGTAAGTGTCGGCTCTTTCTGAGCTTCCTTAGTCTGCATAAAAGAAATATCATCAAAGAGAATATAACCACCATCATTGGCAGAAGCATCATATTCTATTTCAAAGCCTATACCTGCTTTCTCAACACCTGCAGGAGCTGTAAGCATAATCGTCTTCTGCTGCCAATCATCTGTAAAGCGAGTAACTCTCTCAGCGGAGAGGCGGTCCTTTCTTACGATTCTGTTTCCCTTGTACCAATCGACAATAGCAATTATATTTGGTTTTTTCGCCTTACCTTTATACCAATAAGAGAGTTTGTACTCACCTTCAGCTTTAATATTAATACAGTTGATATTGAAGTCTTTGTCACGTGAGTAGAAAGAGTGTCCATTAGGATAAACTTTTATGGCAAACTGTCCACTGTGTGCATCCTTTACTCTTGAGTATCCAAGCTGGTCACTGATATACCAAAAAAGTGGTTTCTGATAAGGATCGAAAGAACCTTTATCCTCTTCCTCTTCTTCATCGCCTTCGTCCTCATCACCATCTGTAGGAGGTGTTGGGGACTGAGCATATTCCTCAAATCCTCCGTTGAGTAATAATTCCTTGTTCAATTGTGCCTTACCCATAAGTGGAAGTAGTAACAAGGCTATCATGAAATAAAATCTATGTGTCATACTTATATGTTATTTATTTAATACGAACGTTTTACATCGTTGAGTGTCAAACCATAGGTCTTACCAATCTGAGCAGCAACATACTTGAGTGAACCAGTCATAGTCTCGTCTCCTAAGAGGCGCTGCTTTTCCCAAAGTCCGTTACCAGTGGTTAGTTCGTTGATGTATGCCTTCACCTGCTCATAGCTCAGATGAGGTTTACCAGATTCTTGCACTGTGAACTGTAAGCCATAGACGGCACCACAAGCCTGTGAAAGGAATACCAGTGCATTATTGATATCTTCATCAAGGTTGCCTACTGTAATATCGCTTACCAGTAAATTCATTGCTCTTACGGCTGCTACCTTTGAGAGTTCTGCTCTTATCACTTGCAATTGTTGTAGAACCTCATCGTAACGATACTCCGTCAAAGCCAGTCTACCACGTGCAAAAGCATTGTAAAGTTTAATACGGCTCTCCCGCAACAGTGGTAGTCCGCTCCCTTGTACATAAGGCAACCAATACTGATAATAGCCATAGGCAAGATCCCAATGGTGTTCCAATTCAGTATAATTACGACCAGGTAGTAAGGCTGTACGCTCGTGTTCTGTGCGTAGACGTGAATCCTTGTAAAGGCTGTCGTTGAGATGTACGTTGAGAATCTTATCTAAATAGATTCCTCCCCAAATAATACCATTGAACATTTCAGCGACAACAAGTCCTTTTTCGTTGGCAAAAGCAATGTTGACATCACCGATATGGATACCTACATAACCGCCTTCCCCCATAACTGCCTTATGATTTCGGTAGGTTCCAGGACTGGACTGTCCAAGTCCGCTAAGTTTGCCTGTTACTTCGAAGATTTCCTCTACATCATTCAAAATACGTTCTCTGTTAGCCTTATGGAGTGATGAAGTAGCCAGTTCTTCTTGTGGTTTTAAACCAAACTCACCATTATTAAAATACCCTTTGACACGTGTCATTGTACCCTCATACATAATGTTAGCTGGCCTGAGGTAGCTACTATAAATATAATCGAGTGGATCACGTAGCAAACTGCATTCGAGATAGTCGACACTACTACTACCATTACGCTTGAACTGATAGGAAGGATCTGGTATCTGTGGCTCTCTGTAAGCCGACTCTACCGTTTCTCCTTCCCACTGGCTGCACGACGAAAGTACTGAAACAAGCAGGAGTAGGAGGCTATAAATAAATGTTTTTTGTTTCATTCTTTTGTATATTAAGGGAGGATGATATAAGCGCAGAAAGGTGCTTTTATTTTGTCAATACCCTCTTGATTTTGATATTCGTGTACGGCTAAAGGTTTTACGATGGTGAAACCATCTTCTGATACTGCTGAGATGGTAGCGTGAACAGAAGAGTTTTGTGGTCCAACACCGTTCACCCAAAGGAACATTGGGAAGCCTGAACGAGCCTTAAAGGTTACTATATGTTCCTTGTTTTTTGTCAATAGGAAATCAGTCCCTTGTGCTCGTTGGTCTGTTCCTATTGTACGGAGCTTTTTATCTGCATCAATATATCGGATAACATAGCGCGAATCAACTTTATCAGTTGTTCCGCTCTCACCCGCAAAACTCTGTTCCTTGAAAGAACAAGTGAGTGTTACTTTATAGGTTCTTACGTTCTGTGTGATTTCTACTCCTGGATAGACAAAGTCGGATACAGAGGCATAAGGGTCACCCAACTGTATAACTTGGTCTTCGTACGACACCTTCGGCTTTTCTATTCCACCAAAGGGAAAAAGTTTATTATAGTCTTCCTCGGCGTAATCCTCACTACTTCGTGAGCAGCTCACAGCAAGCAGTGCCAGAAAGAAAACGGCATATTTACTTCGTATCATATTTCTTTACTTTTACTTTCCTAAAGGTTTTTATTGTCTTCTGCATATTATTCTATGGGAGCATCATAAATTTCAGCACGGAGACCCGTGAACTCTCCTTCAGGGTGCAGATGCTTACTTACAAGGCGGCTACGACGTAGGAGAGGGTCATAGACCGACACCAGTTCTGCCACAAAGCGATTGCCAACACGCTCAAAGTCGAAGAACATCGTCTTGCTGTCATAACGCAGTCCTGAACGGAACGTAATACCTTGCTCTGTTCCTGTATAACCAGAGCCGAGACCTGTGATTTCCTTTGCAGGATAGTCAGGGATTGGGTTCTTCTTCTGAGTAAAGAGGAAAAGATAATACTTCTTCTCTTTAATTTCCTTCAGCAGTGCCTGATTGGTTTCTACCTTACGTTTAATATAGAGGTCGCTACGGAAATAGGTACGACCACCACGATGAATGAGCAATTGTGGATTAATCATCTGCTCGAAGTAGGTACGATTCTCGTATGCCTTTTGTGCCGTTTGAAGCATATCTTCTTTGTTCTTCAGCTTTGTAAAAACGATATATTCACGAGCTGGCTGCAGATAAGATGCTGTGCGAAAAACCAGTTCGCCGTCTTCATTCTTACCTGTATAAAGAAAGTCTGAAGAACCTGCAAAACGGTCGTTAACCAACTGATGTAGGTAGTTATAGGTAATAAAGCTCAATTGAGTATAGCTGTTCCGACCAATGAGATACTCACTTTTCTGCACTTCTGATACAGATTGAGCAGTGTAATCGGCACGCATTTCTACGGTATTGTCTGCATTAAACTTCATCGTAAAACAGTCGCCACCATAGCCGTAACGTCCTCTGAAACCGCTGTGAGGTATAAGTTCTGAGGGGTTAGAAAATAGCAATGAGTCGGTCTTTGGAAAATAGATGACTCTCCAGCCGTACGGTGCGTTCACAAGTTCATCTTTCAGGGAAGTAATGCTTTCGCTGCTACGCTGTGATGGTGACTTATCAAAGACATCATCATTAGACGAGCAGGCTGCCAGAACGAGTAAGGGCAGTACGAAGCTGTATCGGAATATCTTTTTATAATTCATTTCTTTAATGCTGTTTTATGTAAGAGTATAGTCTGCGGACAGAGATATCCTGCATCTGCTTGAGATTAATCTGCCAAGACTTCTGTATATATTCGTTGACAAAGGTCTGCTTCTCTATAAACTCCTTATAGGCCTGTTCAGCCTCCTTGGCATAACGTTGTGATACTTCTGGATCTATATCCGTATCAGGAGTTTGAGCTGTAAGGGCTGCATCTGCCAATTCTTTTGGTTTTGAAGTCAGTGTAGCACTAATGATTTCAGCAAAATCGTCTTCAGCAGAAAGGAAAGAGAGCATTGTATAGAAGCCACGCTTGTTAGCATAACCATCAAGTCCGAACTTCTCCTTACCAGTACGGGCATAGCTCAAAGGTGCTGATATTTGCTCAGTAGAACCTGTATAACGATGACCACTAATGTTGAAAAACTTATCACGGTCATAGGGAATCAACTGCATGAGACGCTTAGCCAATTGATGATGTACGCTTCGCATAAGGACATAAACCTTATCTGAATCGTTTGGCTCAAAGCTGTTGACGTGATATAGACACATCTCTGCTGCTGTCAGTCGGTGGTTATAGAGTCGTTCCACACCATTTTCATCTGGATTACCACCGCCATAGAGGTAGAGTCTTATCGGAGCACGTCCTCGTAGGAAGCCCTTACCACCAACACCCTCAAGCTCGTAAGTCTCCAATCCTATTTCTTTTACTGCTTCAAGTACAGCACGCACTTTCTCTATCTTTGGTGGATAGATAAATGTTCCCGTTGCACCTGCATTTTTCTCCCAGCGGTAGACAACTTCAATACCATAGGGTTTTGTGATATTATCGAGAATCCATTTGTCGAGTTCAGTGCTCTCTATCTGTTTTTTACCATCATTGACCACACTTCTCTCGTTCAGCTTTTCGTCGCCACACCCTACGAGGATGAGTGTTGTGAGGAAGACTAAAAATATCTTTTTCATATTTGTTTGATTACTTTTCTTTGTCAGTTATAATATTACGTAAGCAACTTTTTTATCTGCATCATCTGATGTATTTTCTGAAACTGACATATTATCTAATCGGTTCATTACGTTCTCTTGGATTAGGGGCAAGACCACGCTGAATAGCTTCTGCTGGTATCTGTAATACCTTACGTGGATCGTCTTTCTCCAAAGGGAAGTAATAGGAACTCTTGGATGAACGTTTCACAGCCAGATGGAAGCGACGGATATCAAACCAACGTAAGCCTTCTTGATAGAACTCCTTGCGACGGAAGTCGAGGAAGAGTTTTATCATTGCCAGCTGTTTCAGTGTCAGACCATAGAATGGTGTGTAAATGTTATAGTTTTGGCTGTTGGTAGAGGTATAGACAGAGCGTTCTATAGAAGGGAAGAAACCAAACTTGCCTTGCATATACTGCAGATAGTCATCAATAGCACGGTTGTATTCTTTGAGCATAGCATAAGCCTCCATACGGTTTAAGAGGACTTCATCAACGGTAAAGAGAATATTGGTTACAAAAAGACCACGTGGTTTAGACCCTGTACTCTCTACGTTTGATAGTTCATCAAATTTAGAGAGATAGCGACCAGTTGTTACTGGTGCTGGTGAAGCAGTGAAGATGTATGTGCCGATGAAGTTCATTTTTTCATAATCACGTGCACCTTCTATACCTGTCTGTGCAAATACCTTGTCAACGGTTGTAATTGTAGGACCATACTTTTCTGTTGGTATTGTGCGTGCCAGACGTGACTCTGTTGTAGTCATCAACAGATTGGCAGGTTCATCAGTTGCATTATATCGGCGGAAAAGGTTATTGTGATTAAACTCGTATGTATTAGCATACTGCCTCCAAGGACGTAACATCTGCTTCGGATCACCGCCCAAGACATAATCAGCATAGGCAACAACCGTCTTCCAATCACCTTTCATCAAGTAGAAACGAGACGCAAAGGCATAAGCTGCACGCTTATTGAAATGGAACTTAGGGTGCTTGTAGAATTTGTCTGATACCAAAGAAATACCTAGCTTCAAGTCCTTTTCAATCTGGTCATATACTTCACTCACCGTTCCACGCTCATAGTTAACAAGGGCATGCTTCTCTGGTTTTGTGATATAAGGAATACCCATGTCGGTAGATTTCCCACCATAAGGTTCAGACCAAATATTAACCAACATAAAATGGAGATAGGCTCTAAGGAGGAATGCTTCGCCATATAGAGCCTTCACGCGCTCAGTCTTAGGATAATGACTGAGCAACTCAAGTGCCTTATTTGCCTGTGCAATACCTTTATAGCAAGCGTTCCAATAGTTCAACGGAGTGTCAAGGTCTTCCTGGTCGTAGTCCTCCCAGAAATACATTGCCTCATTCAGACGTGAGTGAATACCGTTAACACGTTCAGCCACGTTGTCTGTTCGTGGTTCGAGGAAAGGAATATAGCTTGCTTCAGGGTAAGCACCCGTAAGTAGTTCTGCTATCTTATCTTCGGAGTCAATCTCGACATCAAGTTCTGAATCAGGACTCTTGTCAAGGTAATCGTTACAGCTGCTGAACAGAAAAGCAGCTGCTGTAAACAGTAATAAATATATCTTTGTCTTCATATTCTGTTGTGTTAGAAACCAACGTTCAACGTTATTGTGTACTGCTTTGGTGTAGGCATTGATACACCACCTGACTTGTAATACTCTGGGTCTTGTCCTTTCAGTTTCTTGTCCGAATAGAGCAGGAAAGGATTTGTCAGATTCAAGTTCAGATTCATAGAGTGGAGACGTATCTTTTTGAGGAAGTTCTCTGGAACGGTATATGCCAAAGAGATATTCTTCATACGTACAAAACTACCATCAGCTACCTGTTTCTGTGAGAAGTTATAGGTATTGTAGGCACGTTCTATATTCTCTTTACCTACTGCAGCAATGAGTTCCTGAGATGGGAGCACAGGTACATCTGTTTTGTACTCATCACCAGGGTTGAGCCAACGATTATAGTATGACTTAGAGAAGACGTTTAAATCACCAAACTCTGGATCAAAAGTTGGATTCAGTCGAATCTTATTACCAGCTTGAACTGTGAGGAAGAAAGAAAGTTCCCAGTTCTTATACTTCAGAGTGTTAGATAGACCACCGATGACACGAGGCTCTATCGGACCATGGTAAATAAGATAGGTCTTAGCATACTGTGCATCAAGGAAGTCGGCACCCGCAATCTTTGAGAGCTCGCTTTGGTTCATGGGATAACGTCCGAAGTCGAAAGTTGGCAGTCCCTGATTGTTGAGCCCTTGGAAATTAAAGGAGAAGAGGGAACCACGTGGGTAATTCACGATATTGCCACGACCTCTTCCTGCCACCATATCAAAGGCATTCGGACTATTCAAAAGACGTGTAATCTTTTGGTTCATTGCGCTCACAGTAAGGCTGGTAGTCCACTTGAAGTCCTCAGTAAGGATATTTTTTGTATGAATACCCAACTCAATACCTTGTGTACGCATGTCACCGAAGTTGGCATACTTATAATATTGTCCACCTACACCTGATGTACGTACAAGGTCAATGAGGTCGAAAGTGTTACGCTGGTAGACGTCCAATGTCGTACTAATGCGGTTTTCAAAGAGTCCTAACTCCGCACCAATATTCAATTCATACATCTTCTCCCAAGTCAAGTCACGGTTTTCGAGATGTCGAATATTGAATTTACTCTCTCTGTCGTCTAAAGAATGACGGTTTACAATACCGCTCTTATAGATAGAGTTGGCATTGATAGCCTCTTCGTTCATTTTGGCGGTAAGTCCATAGCTGACACGCAGGGCAAGGCGAGAAATAGTCTTGTTTTCCTTCATAAAGTTTTCCTGGTCAATATTCCATTTTCCACCCACATTCCAGGTTGGTAACCACAATGCGCGTGCACCTTTACCCGAAGTGTTGGAGCCTTCAACATTGAGGACAGTATTGAATACATACTTACCAGCATAGCCATAGGTGCCGTTGAAAGAGAATGTTACGCCACGATCTGTACGTTTATGTAGGTTGAAATAGTCACTTCCTTCATTGATTAGTTTGTTAAATATCAAAGGATTAGTATATATCTGATTGCCACGGTCATACTGTATTCCATAACCTTGGAAAGGGTTAGTCGTGCGGACAGCAGAGCGGAACTCAGAGAAAGCAAAACCTTTGATATCATGCTCCTGAATGCGTTTGTCGAAGTCTAAGGCAAGACGTGCAAGGAAGCTCTTAAGCGTAGCTTCAGTCTTATTGTAGATACCACCATTTGGTAGTCCTACCTTAGGCTGTAGTTGTGGATTGTCCTTATCGTGCACCAGATAGATGTTTTGCTGTGCAACATAAGGATTCTCGTTGGCTCTGAATGCCTGAATGATGTTTGACCCCTCGTGTATCTCGTGTTTTGTGCTGGTATGAGCATGACGAGTTGAGAGTAAGGTCTTGAGAGCAAGGTTGTTGTTGATTTTGTAAGTTGCTTCTCCCTGTATCTTGAAATCAAGCACATCAATGTTCATCTTATTGTTAGCATACTCGTTAAAGATGTTGAAAGGTGCCCAGTTATTGCGATAAAAGGACAGGCTTCCATCCTCATTGTAGGGGCTAAGTGTGCGACTTGTGCCGAGAGCATAAGAGAAGGGGTTGATGTCAAAGTCGCGTTCAAAGACACCGATTGTACTGTTCTTACGCTGTGGCATCGTGCCTGGCGCCTTCTGTGAACGAATATTACCCTGTACGCTGAGCGTTGTTGTCAGCTTGTCATTGATATAGTAGGTATTCTTCAAATTGGCTGTTAGTCGGCTTACTTTATCGGCAATCGTCCACCCAGCATCGTGATAGTAACCAATTGATGCATAGGTAGCTGAGTTCTTACCACCACCAGAGAGTGTAATAGCATGATTGGTGACAGGATTCAATGTGAATAAGAGGTTGAACCAGTCAGTATTGGCATACTCACGCTGGCGAAGGAAGTTAAGTCTTGCTTCAGGTGTGTTTGGCAGATAGTATTCACCCGTAGCAGGGTTGATAGTACTCACCGCCTTGTAAAGCTGATAGAAGATTCCACTTCGGCGACCATAAAGTGAATTGCTGATACCGAAGTAACCCTTGTCGTTCATTTCCTGATATAGTGACATTGTCTCTTGCGAGTTAAGTAAGTCGAAGCTACTGTAACGAGGTTTCATTCGTATCGTATTCTCTGTAGAGTAAGTCACACGCAATGGTGTATCTCTGCGTCCAGTCTTAGTGGTGACAACAATCACACCATTCAGCGCACGGGCACCATAAACAGAGGTAGCTGAAGCATCCTTGAGCACTTGTATGTCTTGAATATCTGCGGGATTAAGCCCCGATACAGCTGAACTGATGAGCGTTACTGCATCTCCAGAAGCCAACTGATCAAGGCTAAGGTGTACAAGGTCTTCATACACAGCACCGTCAATCACCCATAATGGCTGTACGTTACCAATTATAGAGGCACCACCACGGATGTTGATGCGGGGAGCTGAACCGAATGTTCCAGAGATATTTTGGATGGACAAACCTGGTACGCGACCTTCGAGCATACGCGAAACGTCAGCTATACCTTCAAGTTTAATATCATCCATTTTAACGGATGTTGCTGCACCTGTATAAACACGGTTGCGGATATTTTGATAACCCGTTACGACAACCTCATCAATCTGTCGGCTGTCGCTTTTTAGGACGATATCCAGTTTTTGGCTACCTGTTATCTTTACGCTTTTACCAATCATTCCGACATAGCTTGCGCGAAGCGTTTGACCAGCAGATGCCTTGATAGTAAAGTGACCGTCAACGTCTGTTACGGTTTTTACCTTCGTTTCAATCGCCTCCACGTATGCACCAATGAGTGCTTCTCCCTGTTCATCCTTTACCGTTCCCGAAACCGTATCAGCTGTCTGTGCTGCTGCTGTAAGAACACAGAAGAGGGACAAGACTATTGTCAGTACTTTATTTAATTTTGTAAGTCTGTACATTACTGTTCTATAATAATGATTCTATTTATTCTATCAACTATGATTTCACTTGGTACGTTACAGTTTCAACTGTAATCCTCCATAGATACCAAATGGATGACCTGCACGCAGTCCTGATGGATGACGTGACACAAGATACTTTTATTAGCGAGATTGATGGCATTCAGTGTAAGTGTCAGTTTTTGTTGACATGTCCCTTTACTGAAGCATCCAAGATGAGATGTGCAGGAATCTTCTCACGCTCTGCGATGCGTCCATGACCAGGTGCTGTTCTCATATCGCCATTGTAGCGAGCACCGAAGTTAGCTTCCAACCATTTATGCTCCAATCCTATTTGTGCATTGAAGGCATGCTTATATATATAAGGTATCTCATCACCATAGACGACTGAACCCCATGCTGAACTAACAAAGTCATTTTTCATCTTGGTATTAGTATAGGTGTATGATAGCTGTATAGGGAGTTGGAAACCCCAATGGCGTGGAATTGGATGATAAGAACATAAGAATTCAAGACCATTCACCATTGCCTTGCCTACATTGAACTGTTCAAGCGTACCCTGACCACCCTGTGCAGCAAGGTCGCTTCCTAACATATTTGAATAGTTGTTGACAAAGGCTATCATCTCGCAGCGTAAGTTCTTAGTTGTCAGACGAAGCCCTGACTCAATGTTCACACTGCTTTCTGCTTTCTGATTAAGTGTGGCACTTGGAGGAGCAAAACCCTTGTGGATTCCACCTATGATTGAAAGAATTGGCATCACTTTAATGTTGAGACCTAAACCAGGAAGGACAGCACGTGCGTGGTTAGGTGTTTCGATGCGTATCTTACCTGTGCGACGAGGATCGGATGTGGTGTAATTGCGATTTAATAGTTCTACATCTTCATAGCGCATACCTACGTTCAAGGTGACAATACCCTTCGACCATTTTCCCATCCAGTAGCCTGAAAAGGCGTGAGCTGTGGTGATACGATTTGCCTGGCTACCAGGTAAACCTGCAAGGAACAGACTCATCTTGCCATCCTGCATAGCATAGCCGTCGTCATGCTGAAAACGGTCTTCACTGTCAGTATGATAGCGCAAACCTATCTCAGCTGTTAGATATCCATTCCATAGCTTGGTACGGTATTCTGCTTTAGACTGTACGCCACGTGAATGATACACACGGTTGTTGGCTCGTACCATCAATGCTTCTCCTGCATAGTTTTTCTTACCAGTGACAATATCAAAGTAATCGTGATTGGTTTCAGGATCTGCCAGTACTTCAGAAATGGAACGACGCTCAGCCTTGGTGATACCTGCTCGCACTTCGTTGAGTTTGTACCAGTTACGGAAGAAATAGTTATAATATAAATTAGTCGTTATCTTCCATTTGTTACCCGACTCAATCAGATAGGTTGCTACCCACTGAGTGTGACGTGTCTTGAGGTTGTCCTTCTGTGCACCTGCATAGCGGAAGTAAGGACGCTGAGCAAAATCGCTCTCTGATAATCCCAAGTAGGTTTCGTCAGATGTTTCATTCGCAAAACCAAACTTCAGTTCAAGCAAATGGTTTACACCTTCGTCCTTATTCGTACGTACCAAGAACTTTGCTATAAGGTCATTACGTTTAAAACCTGTACGCTCATTTGGCTCATCCTTACGGAAGCCATCCGACTGATAGCGTAGGTATTCTACTAAGAAGCCTGTATGCTTATAGCCATTACCGATACTTACATATGATTTCAGCGTGTTATAGCTGCCGTAAGAGGTATTCAGACGTGCTGTAAACTTAGAAGGGATAGGTGTAGAAACCATATTGATGGCACCACCAGTCGTAAACGGACCGTATTGCACCTGACTACTACCCTTCAATACCTCGACAGCATACATACGTCCTGCATTTGGGAAATAGTAGGCTGCTGGTGCTGCATAAGGGGCAGGAGCTGCCAGTACGCCATCTTCCATCAGTGAGATACGTTCACTACGCTCAGCCTTCGTACCACGCAAACTGATATTCGGACGCAGACCGTAACCATCTTCTTCATATACGTTCACACCAGGAACGCTCTTCAACATACGGTTTATATCCGTATATCCAAATTTTAGAATCTCAGCAGGAGAGATGTAATAGGCTGAACCCGTACGGTTACTGGCTTCAAACTTACTTCCTAACATTTGATTTGAACGTACTACCACCTCTGTTAGTTTGTGAACCGAATCTGTTAGTACACTCTTCGACTGCACCAATGTGTCTTGTTTTGTTTGAGCATACCCATTGACTGTTGTCAGTGCAAGGAGCAGAGGCAGCATCTTTGTTGTATAATGCATAAGAAAATAATGGGACTTATAACACTTCTTTTTAATTGTTGAGCTTTGTGGTTCAACTGTGACATGTTTACTTATTTTGTCACTAAGAAGGTAAGCCTCTTTTTAATTTTGAAAATATGGATAACAGGTTTGTATATCCGCTGCAAAGTTAATTAAATTTATTAAGTGTCACAATACCCATTAATTGGTATTTTTTTTGTTTATTAATGATTATTCCTCATTTTTTGGTATCTATTTCAACTTGTGAAATGAAATTATCATATAAAAGTTTGCGCAGTTATCTTATAATAGTAGGTTTCACATTATTCATAAAAAAAAGAGCGATTACTAATCGCTCTCAATCTATTAGGGTAGTTTTGTTAGATTATTTTTTTGTGAATAGAAATATTTATTAGCTTGAAAGTAAATTCTTATATTCTTGAAAAAACTCACTTTACGCTTTTCTGCATGGGGATAGCGAAATGGAGAGTCCTTTTCGTATGTCAAGAAAGATTTTAGTTACCCATATATTGTCCCATGAAACAGATGTTGTTGTATTTATCAAGGATGTAATAAAGGAAAGGATGGTCAGCTTTGAAAGTGAACTCCGTAGGCTTCACTATTGCTGATAATGCATCGATTTGTGTCACTTGAACAGCTTTTGCACTGACTCCATTTTCATTAATATTCAAGCTTATCTGCTGGAATACATCGTCAATAACCAATGGTTGAGAACTCATTTTACTGAAATCTGCTTCAGAAGAGAAAAGGCTACCTAACCCCATTTTCCCATATAGCTGCTTCATAGGGATATTTAATGAAGTGTTAAAGCGTGGAAAAAGGATGTCTATATAATCATATACTTTTGTGCTCTGAGATATTTTTTGTAGCTCTTTGACCGTTAATGTGCGGATGATATCTTGCAATTTATTCTTCTTCAGAGGAAGGATAGCATACATCAGAAAACCATTCTCTAAAGGCATACGTAGCACTTGATAATCTTTTCCCGTATATCCCTGATATACTTTCTTAGAATCAAAGTTCTTCATCATATCAATCTGCCTGGTTTTACCATCCTCTGTATAGAATGGCATCGGCTTAGTTTCATTCTTGTCGAAAGGTGAAGTCCAAGTAGCTTTCAGCGTTACGGCATTAATAAGTTGTGCAGCTCGTAAGCCTGTAAATTTAACTGGTAAGGTCTGAATCTGCCCTTTAGTTATTGTTTTGCAGAGTTTGTTAGCTTTTTCTTTGCCTTGGGGAGTGTTGGCAGCGTTGATTATATTGGTAAAATAAAAGTGTTCTAAGACTTCTTGGAAATCGGGTAAAACCTTCGTTTGTTCGTGAAGTGTCAGGAAATTAGCTGTAATCATATATCCTTGAGGATCATCTTTTGCGTTGGCATTTTCCTTTCTCTGACCAATAAGCATCTTTCTGTCAAGCGCATTAATTGTCTGAAGGTCTTTCGTTGAGTAGCCAAGAGCTTTTGAAATGACTTCCTGCGACTTTCCATTAGCACCATTGTTAAGCATGTTCAGCGAATAAATCACTGCCATCGGTGAAAAGGTTACGCTCCCCTTACTTTTCTTATTGGATAAAAGTTGGAACAGCTTCAGACTGAAAGTGTTTGAATTTGAAACGAAATTTGTTTCTTCTTTAGATAGCTGATAGTTAGGCTCAGTCTCTTTAGCTGCTGTTTCAAGACTTTGAGAAACTTTGTTAGACTGTTTATTAGATTGGGCGCAACTAACAAATAAAAGTAATAATGAAATGTATAAAAGTCTTTTAGCCATAGTGATTTTGTGTGATTTAATATTAAAATATGCCGTCAAAGATACAAAAAGAATGGCATTGGAGTATGTAAAAGAGTACTTTTTCAATCTAAAAGGCATTTTTTCTCCTTTTTTAACCACAATAACGTACATTTTTTATACTTTTGCAAGTTGAATACGTATTAATACATCTCTGGTAAATACTAATAAAAATCATTCTTTACATGAGTAATTTACAACTATCGCCAGCACGAAAGACCATTGTGGGAGTGCAATTCCTCTTTGTAGCTTTCGGCGCTACTGTTCTCGTCCCTTTGCTCGTGGGACTTGACCCAGCAACAGCGTTATTCACAGCAGGTTTAGGAACATTTATCTTTCATTTGGTTACGAAAGGTAAGGTTCCTATTTTTTTAGGTTCTTCCTTTGCTTTCATTGCTCCTATAATTTCTGCTTCAAAACAGTGGGGTATGCCCGGAACATTGGCAGGAATAGCTGGTGTTGCACTTGTTTATTTCGTGATGTCAGCACTGATTAAATGGCAAGGAAAGAAGCTGTTAGACAAACTCTTCCCACCCGTTGTGATTGGTCCTGTCATCATTCTGATTGGTCTTTCTCTGTCAAAGGCAGCAGTAGATATGGCGAAGACAAACTGGCTTATAGCCTTTATCTCGTTGGGTACAGCTGTGACGGTTCTCTCTATGGGGCGTGGTTTGATGAAGTTAGTACCTGTTATCTGTGGTATCGCAGTAGGTTATCTTGTAGCAGCATGTATGGGGATTGTAGATTTCTCGGGAGTAGAGGCTGCTCCTTGGTTTGCTTTACCGCCTGCATTGGTGCATTTTCAGTTGCCACAATTTGCTTGGGAGCCTTTCCTTTATATGATTCCTGTGGCGATAGCTCCTGTGATTGAGCATGTGGGTGATGTCTATGTGGTAAGTGCTGTTGCGGGTAAAGACTTCACAAAGTCGCCTGGTTTGCATCGTACGATGTTAGGTGATGGTTTGGCTTGTTTGGCTGCCTGTATCTTTGGTGGTCCTCCTGTGACAACTTATAGTGAGGTGACAGGAGCAATGAGTATTACGAAAGTAACTAATCCTCAGGTAATCCGTATTTCGGCAGCGACTGCTATTGTCTTCTCAGTAATTGGAAAGTTGAGTGCTCTTTTACAGAGTATTCCTCCTGCTGTCTTGGGTGGTATTATGTTATTGCTTTTCGGTACAATCGCATCCGTAGGTGTTCAGAACCTTGTTCAGCATAAGGTTGACCTCAACCGTACACGTAATATCATTATTATCTCTGTTACGTTGACAATGGGTATCGGTGGTGCTGTGTTGCAGTGGGGTAGCTTCTCTATTAGTGGTATTGGACTTTCAGCTATGGTGGGCGTTATCTTAAACCTTATATTGCCACCAGCAAAGGAGAAAAAAAGCGAAGATAATTCATAATTCATAATTCACAATTCATAATTATGATTACTCTATAAGTCATATTCATTGTTCTTCCGTTAAATGTGTGGACGCTTTTCGTATCACTTTAACGGAAGAACCAAAGTTACTCACTAAACAAAAACTTGGCTAAGATAGTCAACATTCTATCCTGTTATCATCCTCTGACATTGAAAATTATCTCTTTTTAGACTTCGAAAATATGTAGGTGAGGTTTGAAAAATCATTACATAATTTCGAAGAAAACATCTATAACTAACGGCAAAAATACATATACGAAGATAGTTTGTAACCAACAGGGAATCAATTGGTTATAAAGCCGTAAAATAAAAGGTGCTTAATTGGACTTCAAAAGGGCGTTAGTAAGGGTCTTAAAGGGCATCTTTTGCAAGTCAATTGGGCGTCTTTAAGAATCCAAAAGAGCATGTATTGGCTTTGAACTGACTATGCCTAAATTTACTTCACACTTTTTTGTTTATTGTTACTGAATTGGTTTACACATTTTTTACTTGCTTCCTGAACAGCTTTACATCCCCATGGAAACTTTACTGATTCGCTTTACATAGTCATAAACTTTGACAATGAAGTCCGAACGTGTGTAGCACATGTTCAAAGTTAATATTTTTCCTTCAACTTACAAAATTTAATACCATGAAAAGCACAGAAACCCTTATGCCGCATTGCAGTGCCTTTCCCTCATTTGTCTTGGCGTAAGCATGCCGTTGCTCATATGGGGTCTCTTATTGTTGTAGAAGTCTATGATACCGGCAATGATGCATCGTGCATCATCGAGGTTCTTCGGTCGTTTCATGTGGTAGAGCCACTCTTGCTTTATTATTCCGTTCACTCTTTCGGCGATTGCATTATCTGTAGGGTTGTAGTCTTCAGTCATGCTTATGCCTGAGTGTATACTCTCCAGCCTTGCCACGTAGGCGTTGCTGCAGTATTGAACCCCACGATCAGAGTGGTGCGTCATCAGCGAGAGATCCATACCCTGTGACTGTTCTATTGCCATGTCTAGGGCAGCAAGCGTATTGACAGCCTGCAGACTGTCAGAAAGCTTCCATCCGATTATCTCATGAGTGAAGGCATCGGTTATGAGGTGAAGATAGACCACACCATCCTCAGTATCTATATACGTGATGTCTGCTACCCAGAGTTGTGCAGGACGTGTAAGAACCATTCCTTTTGCCGTGTTCTTATACTTGAAATAGTTGTGATTGGAGTTCGTGGTGTGGCGACATCTGGATGGCTTCAGCATAAGGTGATGCTTGTGCATTAGCTGGTAGAACCTGTCGCGCCCAGGCATTAAGCCAGGATAGATATCCATAAGCATGTGCAAAAGTTTCTGTGCACCTATGCGAGGAGCATCTGCACGAACATCCATTACTGCACGTACGACAATTTTCTCAGTAAGTTTACGGCGTTCCCTCTTCTCCTTACTCACAGAGTAATAGCCTTCACGAGTCTTGCCAAACAGTCCACTCAGCAGACCTATTGATAAACGAGGGTTGCTGACTCGAAGGCTGTCTACTGCTTGGCGCCAGCTTTTTTTAGCAAATCCTCCCCGTATTCCTTACTGCTTATCTCTATGACTTTCATCAACCCTTGATTGCGAAGTTCAGAATACTCCAAAGCTTTCTTCAAATTGGATACTTGTTCTTCAAGCTCTTCCTCACGGCTTAGAGGGGCTTTCTCCATATCTTTCTTACTACGCATAGCTTTTACTTTAGTAATAATATCATGCGACAAAGATAGCTTTTTTTCATCTAAATCATACTTTTTTTGCCATTGATAAAAGCTGGCACTATTAATGTCGTACTTACGACAGATGAAATTAATTGACACTTCGGATGAGTAATACTCACGAAGTAAAGTGAGAATAAAGTTCTCACTGAATGTTCTGTGTTTAGAATGTTTACTTCCCATTTTGAATTTTAAATGTTAAAATGATGTGAAGTAAATCTGCTATAAGACAAACTGTATGAAAATAGTTTACAAATAAATCAATTATATGGGAATAAACTGTTTGTAAAAGACAGATAGACGTTGCACCTAATTACATTTGTCATGTAGTTTATCCCCCTTTATAAAACCACCTAATTGAGGCTAATCATACCATGTATGTGGATTAATCACTAATAGAATCTTTGTATTGTTGCTTTATCTTTTCTTCGAGTTCTGCTAATGTTTGCTTGCTATTGAATAGGCTCTTGATAAGGCGATAGCCCAACCATATCAAGATCATGCCAACAAGGGCAAGGAGATATTGGACTACGATACTGTTTACAATAGTCTTTGTATAGTTCTCGCAGATAACAAAACCTGCAATGAAGATGACATAATCAATCCATCCCGAACCATTATAGCTGCGAGCAATACGTTGATACTCTTCGTTGTTGGCAAGAATCTCTTTGCGATTTTCAGCCCATTTCTTTTCAAATTCTTCGTTGGTCATGTGTGGGTTGGGTGTTGGGTGGTGAATATTGGAGGTTAATGAATTGTGGTGATATCTTTATACTTTCATTAAATCGCTCATAACAGAGTCGCTGACATAGATACCATTGCGGGTGAGACGGAGCCAGCCATCGTCCTCTTTTAATAAACCTTGTTCTATTGAGGGTTGTGCGAGGCGCATGAGATACGTTCTGTATTCAGCTGACAGGGTAGTAAGGTTTATCCCTTCACACGTACGGAGGGCAGTCATAATCATGTCGTTATAGTGTGTGTCGGCATCTATTATTTCCTCTTCGGTTGGCAATTTGTCTTCTTGTATGGCAGTGATATAAGCCTTTGTGTCTGATACATTCCAACTTCTCTTACCGTTGCCGTAGGAATGAGCAGAGGCTCCGATGCCTATATAAGGGACATTGTGCCAATACGAACTATTGTGTTGGGAACGGAAGGGACTTTTTACTTTGAAGTTTGAAGTTTGAAGTTTGAACTTTGAGGTTTGAACTTTGAAGTTTGAACTTTGAGCTTGAAGCTTGGCAAAGTTGCTAATCTCATATTGCTCATATCCTGCTTCGGATAAGCGGTCGATGAGTGTGTCATACATCTGTCTGTAAAGCTCGTCGTCCATTTCCTTAACCTTTCCTGCTTGGAGAAGGCGGTAGAGTGGGGTACCTTCCTCGTACATCAGACTATATGCAGAGATATGTTCAATGTCTAAAGCAAGCAATCGCTCAATGTCTTCTTTCCATTCTTTAAGTGTCTCATTGGGGAAACCAAACATAAGGTCTATGGATATGTTCTTGATGTTCACGTTTCTTAGGCGTTTGACAGCCGTCTCTACCTCATCCGTAGTATGTCTACGATGTAGAAACTTTAGGCGTTCATCTGAGAAAGTCTGCGCTCCCATAGAGATGCGATTGATGGGAAGTGAACGTAAGTTCTGTGCAAATGCTTCTGTCACATCATCGGGATTACACTCCATTGTGATTTCAATGGGTGTTGTTGTGCTACAAGTGTTACTCTCTCTATCCCATTCTAAACCAATATGAAAGACCTTTTCTATCGTTTTGAATATCTTTCGCAGACTCTGAAAGGAGAGTTGTGAAGGAGTTCCGCCACCCAAATAGATGGTTGACAAAGTTGTTCTTTCTCCTGATATACTATTATCTTTCTCCGCACGTAGTTCCATTTCATGACAAAGCGCATTCACATACTGCTCCTCAATAGAAAACCTTTCGTCCTTCTTCTTTGCAGATACTGTGGAATAGAACCCACAGTAAATGCAGCGACTGGCACAGAATGGGATGTGAATGTATAATCCAGACATGATAAGTGTATATATGCGTATATATTAATGTAAGCCTTACAAGAAGTAGTGCAAATGTACTAATAAGTTTTAAAAGAATTTGTTTTTTTTGTTAGAAACTTTGGTGTTTTCAATGAAAATGTCTAACTTAGACCGCTGAATTGATGAGCTTCGGCTTGTCCCTAAGACGAAACAAATTATTACTAACAGCTTAAATCTATCAGATATGAGAGTATATCAGACAAACGAGATTAAGAATATTGCCTTGGTTGGCAGTGCCGGTAGCGGCAAGACTACCCTTGCCGAAAGTATGTTGTTCGAAGCTGGTGTCATTAAGCGCCGCGGTTCAGTAGAAGCTAAGAACACCGTTAGTGATTACTTCCCAGTAGAGCAGGAGTATGGCTACTCAGTGTTCCCAACAGTTTTCCATGTTGAGTGGAATAATAAAAAGTTGAACATTATTGACTGTCCAGGTAGTGATGACTTCGTAGGTGGCGCTATTACTGCCCTCAATGTTACCGATGAGGCTGTTATTCTAATCAATGGTCAGTATGGACCAGAAGTTGGTACGCAGAACATTTTCCGCTATACTGAAAAACTCAAGAAGCCTGTTATCTTCCTTGTTAATCAGTTGGATTCCGACAAGTGCGACTTTGATAATATCTTCTCAACTATGCAGGAGATTTATGGTTCAAAGTGTGTTCTTGTACAGTATCCAATAGAGACCGGTTCTGGTTTCAACAGTTTGATTGACGTTCTGTTGATGAAGAAATATAGTTGGAAGCCAGAGGGGGGTGAGCCTATCATTGAGGATATTCCAGCTGACCAAATGCCTAAGGCTATGGAACTACATAAAGCACTCGTTGAGGCTGCTGCCGAGAATGATGAGGGCTTGATGGAGAAGTTTTTTGAAGAGGAAACATTGACTGAGGATGAGTTGCGTACAGGTATCCGTAAGGGTCTTGTAACCCGTTCAATCTTCCCTGTTTTCTGTGTATGTGCAGGTAAGAGCATGGGTGTTCGCCGTCTGATGGAGTTCTTGGGTAATGTTGTTCCTTTCGTTGATGAGATGCCTAAGGTGCACAATACGCGTGGTGAGGAAGTTGCACCTGACAGCAATGGTTCAGAGTCTCTCTACTTCTTCAAGACAGGTATGGAGCCACATATCGGTGAGGTAAGTTATTTCAAGGTGATGAGTGGATGTGTGAAGTCGGGTGATGACTTGACCAATTCTGACCGTGGTTCAAAGGAGCGTATGGGGCAACTCTATGCTTGTGCCGGTGCTAATCGTATCCCAGTTGAACTGTTGAATGCAGGCGACTTGGGTTGTGCCGTGAAGCTGAAAGACGTGAAGACGGGTAATACCCTAAATGGTAAGGGTATTGACCAGCGCTTTGATTTCATTAAGTATCCTAACTCTAAATACTCTCGTGCTGTTGAAGCTAAGAACTCACAGGACACAGAGAAACTGATGGCTGCTTTGTTAAAGATGCGTCAGGA
Organism: Prevotella melaninogenica; assembly: GCF_018128065.1. Taxonomy (NCBI): domain Bacteria; kingdom Pseudomonadati; phylum Bacteroidota; class Bacteroidia; order Bacteroidales; family Prevotellaceae; genus Prevotella; species Prevotella melaninogenica. The sequence goes on from NZ_CP072359.1 coordinate 1,065,228, forward strand.
AGACCCAACATGGGTTGTTGAACAGAGCAAGGAGTTAAAGCAAACCATCGTTCATGGTCAGGGGGAGTTCCATCTTCGTACGTTGAAGTGGCGTTTGGAGAATAACGAGAAGCTGCAGGTTGTTTTCAAGGAGCCAAAGATTCCATATCGTGAGACGATTACCAAGCAGGCAAAGGCTGAATATCGCCATAAGAAACAGAGTGGTGGTGCAGGTCAGTTTGGTGAGGTGCACTTGATTGTTGAACCTTACGCAGAGGGTATGCCTGATCCAACAAACTATAAATTCAATGGTCAGGAGTTCAAGATGAACATCAAGGGACGTGAAGAACGTGACCTTCCATGGGGTGGTAAGCTTGTCTTCATCAACTCTGTTGTTGGTGGTGCTATTGATGCTCGCTTTATGCCAGCTATCTTAAAGGGTGTGATGGATTGTATGGAGCGTGGTCCATTGACAGGTAGCTATGCACGTGATGTACGTGTGATAGTCTTCGATGGTAAGATGCACCCTGTTGACTCAAACGAACTTTCATTCACCTTGGCAGCTCGCCATGCGTTCTCAGATGCTTTCAAGGCTGCTGGTCCAAAGATCCTTGAGCCTATCTATGACTTAGAGGTATTTGTTCCAGGCGATTATATGGGTGACGTGATGAGCGACTTGCAGGGACGTCGTGCCATGATTATGGGTATGGACTCTGAGGCAGGTTATCAGAAGTTGCAGGCAAAGATTCCTTTGAAAGAGCTTGCTAACTATAGCATCTCGTTGAGTTCTCTCACTGGTGGTCGTGCAAGTTTCACCACTAAGTTTGCAAGTTACGAGCTTGTTCCGAACGATATCCAGCAGAAGTTGATTGCTGAGCACGAAGCGGAAGTGAAGGAAGAGGAAGAATAGTTCTCCTAAATTAGACTAATATAAGTGAAGAGGTTGATTCGAGGGCTACGGTATGTAGCTTCAGGATTAACCTCTTTTTCTGTCTATTTTGTATTAAGCCTATTATCGGCTCAGTAGGAAAAAGGTGGGGAAAGAAGTAGACAAAGAGCTAATAATAAAGGTTCAGTCCTTTCAAATTTTGAAGTGATGCGTATTCTCAAGTAAGAATAAGATGATTACAGTTTCTAAAAGAAAAGTTTAGTTTCAATTTGCTGTCATTTTTAACATTTTGTTTATCTCTCTGTATAATAACAAGTTAAGCCTCTGCAATCGATGAAGGGAATGACAGGAAATTAAGTTGATGTATTGCTCAATAAAACTTATCCTTTGAACTTTGAACATTAAACTTTGAAGAGATATCACACAGCGACGCGGAGAATACAGAGGTTTGACAAATATAAAACAATGGTGGTCGTGGAGGTACAACTGGTGCGTGAAGTGACGGAGGATATCTGCAAGTTTTGTTGTAGCGAGTGTTCGTAAGGGTTGTGTACAGCATTTATCGCCAAGAGCATCAGCAACCGCTGCGCTACGTCTCTGTTATCCTTTGTGGCATCGGTACCTCTGTGAGATTGCCTTTACTTCCGTGCTGTCCCTTTCTCCGAGTGGCCTATTATATAGGAGACTTATCTTTTCACTCCTAATTTTAGATGACTATAAGACCTCCCCTAACCCCTCCAAAAGAGGGGTGGAAGGTCTTTTCTCTTAGAAATGTATTCTAAAGTCCACACCCATTTGGAATGGATTACCCATCTGAGCGAATGTGTAGCGTGTGCCAGTAGCAGCACTCTGAACAGCAAAACTATTATACTTTGTATCTGTCAAGTTACGCACCCAGAGGTTGACATGTAGTGCACCAAAGTCGGCATCGGCATGAGCACCTAAGACGGCATAGAAGTTTTGACCGATAGAGTTCTGTTCATCCCAGTAAGTCTTACCCTGTGCAGAGAGGTTCATTCCCACCGTTACGCTACGAAGATGGAAACGATTTGATGGGTCAAGGAGTGCAGCTGGGTCTACATCTATACGATAATCAGCATTGGCACCAAGCGTATGCTGTGGTACGAAGGGAACATGCTTATCTTTATAATCAACTATTCCAACTCCTGCAATAGAATCCTTATACTCATCGAATTGAGCACTTGTAAAGCCATAGCTAAGTCCGTAAGTCAGTTTATTGTCCAAAGCACCACCACGAACGGTTGCTTCCAAACCACAGGAATGACTACGACCAGCATTCGTCATCACACGTCCGAAGCCATAGTTACCAGCCATCACAGAGAGTTGCTGATTGCGAATCTGCATATAATAAGCAGCAAGATCAAGATGTAATTGGTTGTTCAAGAGGTTAAGATGTGTTCCTACCTCATAGTTCCAACTTGTCTCTGGCTTATATTCAATCGTCTTTGCAATACGCTCATAATACGCCTCATCATGAGCAATATCTACATCAGCTCGTGCCTTATTAGCTGCTTGTGAAGTCTCAGCCTGAAGCACATCTGAGAACATCTCAAAGTTGTAACCACCTGCACGATAACCCTTTGACCATGTCGCATAGACGTTACTACCATTCTGAAGGCGATAAGTCAGACCAACCTTTGGAAGGAATTGCTTAAAGCTGTCATGTTCACTATGTTTCAGGGTTGAAGTGATTACAGGGTTAATGGTTATGCCCATCACACGCTCCTGCAACGCCACACGTGCAGAGGTTGCATAATCGATACTCACGCGAGAATAATCATAACGTAGACCCAAGGTTGCCATGAGGCGATCAGAAAGTTCAATATTACTCTCATGATAAATACCAAAGTTGAACGTTGGCGTACGGAAAGTGCCTGGGACAGGATCCATTGTCATGTTGATATTTACTCCACCTGCTCCTGCTATTATAGCTGCAGCACTTGCACGTGCAGTCTTATTAGCAAGTTCCTTTGGCATTCCACCAGCAATCATTCTTTCCGCCATACCTCTTGCCATTGCGTTGAGTATGCCATTATAGGCATAATCCGTAATCTTTTTTGAAAGGTAGCGATTTATTTCCTGGTCGAAATAGACAGGGGCGATTGTCTTCAGCCACTGATAAGAACCGAAAGCACCAAAAGTCCAATGCCATTTGCTGTTGTTCTGACTCTTGATTGACAATTCTTCTGTCAACGCATTGCCCGACTGACGCTGTGTAAGGTGTATAAAATCCTGTGGACGATAGTCAATATCCATGAGCATATAGTCACGAAGGAACTGCCAAGAGGTCATCGAGTTGATATCAAAACCGTTACCAGCATACTTAATTCCTAATCCAGTATTGAGGATATTACGGCGATAATTACCTTGACGGTTCTGGTTAGGCAACTGCGTTCCAGCCTTCAAACCATAAAGGGGTGAAGTGATATTTGCAGAAGAAATCTCATCTTCTGTTACCACTTGTCCGTATGGGAAACCATTCTGACGAGTATATTGATAATCAGCAATGAAGTCAAAATTAAGTCTTTCTGTTGGATGCCAAAGGAAGCGTCCCTTAGCACCAAACTCATTGATAAGGTCGGCACGTGATCCATCATACTGATTACGGAAGAATCCATTCTGTCCACCATAGAAACCAGCAACTGAGTAAGCCGTCTTATCATTCAGTTTCTCATAATGACTTACTTCAATTTGGCGATGCCATTTCGTACCAGCAGAGAGCTTCACGTCTGTTCCCTGATAGTGGAAAGGATTACGACTATAAAGACGAATCAATCCGCCTTCGGTATTCATTCCATAGAGTGTTCCTTGTGGACCATGCAGTATATCGACACGGTCGACATCATACATATGGAAATTGAAGGCACTCTTGCTCAAGATAGGCATACCATCAACATAAACTCCTACGGCTGGAGAATAGACACGTGACCCAATACCACGCATATAAATAGAAGAGGTGTAGCGACTTCCATACTCAGGCATAGAGAACGACGGAACAAACGTTGATAGATGACGAGCATCCTGAACGTTAAGCCCCTGAAGAAGACTCGTGTTGAACGACGTACTACTCAATGGCTGCTGTCGTAAACGAAAGGCTTCCTTTGGCTGATCAATGACCACCACCTCGTCAATATCATACACACGGGAGGTATCTCCTATCTCAATAATGTTATTAGCCTGTAACCCTATGGGTAGAGACGAAGCCAACAAAAAAATAATACCAAACTTAGACTTAATCATCATATAATCTTGTTTTATGTTTTTGCTGATTGTTAATGTTGGCAAAGGTATAAAGAAAAAGTATAATATGCAATCCTAATTTATTAGGAATAATTATGTTTCTGGGTGTTACGTTAATCAAAAAGGAAATCTGTTCTTTCTGTTTATCTGCTTTCTGTGAGATAATAAGCTCTATTCAAAATTCATCAATCACAATTCATAATTATGATTAACACTGTAAGAAAGGTAAAAGGGTAAAAAGTAAAAGAGTTCAAACGTCAAAGTTCAAAGTTCAAAGTTCAGAGTCTTATAGGTGTTAAGCCTTAACACAAGTGGTGTTTACCAATCGCACCACATGTGCGCGGCACTGGCACATTGATTAAAGAGGGTAAATGAAATGATTGCTATTATAATAATACATCGTAAGACATGAATGATTGCGCTCTAAGGAAATGCTTTATCAGAAGCAATTTCTGTGGTGCTTATAAACAAGGTGATGTGTCGTGGTAAAAGACATAAGATGGTAGTCTACTGTTTTAGTTAATGAAAGTCTTTGTTTTGTAAAGAATAATCATGAATATATTGTTTACAAGTAGGATAGTTGTTTGTAGAAAAATAAAACGGACGCACAAATTGTACGTCCGTAGAGATAAAAACAGTTACAGAAAAAATCTGTTAGTTTTTTAATTCTTTTACTTAAGGCATGTCCTAAAAACGACTGAGTGAACTGGTAATTTGCTCCGAAGAAAGTCCGAAAGATGACACGAAGTACCCCATGATTTAATTATTTGATGTCGGTGGTAAATAATAGAACCCACCTTAACCAGCACAAGGAGGGTGTTTGAATGTGTGTCTGACTCTCTTTTCTTGGCAAGTTTTACTTTTCGCACAGCTCTTGGTTGCTGATGTGCGCAAGTTTTTGCCACCTTTGATATGGAGGATTTAGTTAGTTTCTTCTTTCTCGTTCATCGCTTCAAGGCACTGAGGACAAACTCCTTTGTAGTAAAGTTGAGTGTCGTCAATTCTGAAGCCTTTGCCAATCTCACCTGTGTAGCGTGGCATCTCCATAGTTTCAAAATCGAAAACTTTCTCACAACGCTTGCAGAAGAAGTGTGCATGTGGCTCGGTAATACCATCATAGCATACGCGGTGGTCATCAATAGTAATCATTGATGCTGCTCCATGTTCAGACAACATTCTTAATGTATTATAGACTGTTGTACGGCTCACCGTTGGAAGTTGTTTCTTGAGTGCAAGGAAAACCTCTTCCACTGTTGGGTGAGTGTGGTGAGTTGCCAAATACTTCATGATTGCCACACGCTGTATAGATGGGCGAATACCTAATGCTGTCAATTTGTTATATACTGAATCCACTGTTGTCAACCTTTTTATCAATTTACACTAAAAATAATTCCACTAATCATAACAAATCATATGAATTGATATGGATGATTTATATAATATGTTTGCAAAGGTACGCATTTTGTGAATAACAGACAAATATTATGTTGTAAAAACTACAGATATTTTAGAAGTTGACGAGTGAATAGTTGACAAGTTAACAAGTTGCTTGCGAGAAAGACATAGTAACAAAAGAACAGAGGTGTGTTAATAACATAACAAGTAACTCATTCACTTGTCGACTCGTTCACTTGTTGTTTTTTTACTTGTGTGCTTTGTTGGGACGGATAAAAGTCTTACTTTTGTATTTGATAAATGTTGAAAGTGTATACATAAAGATTATTTCGTATGAAAGAAGTTAGTTACAAAGATTTGAAGTTTAATCCGTTTAACCTTTTAGGAAAGGAATGGATGCTGTTATCTGCAGGAAATGAGCCGGATGGTTGTAACACGATGACTATCAGTTGGGGACATCTTGGTTGTATTTGGGGGCATAACGATCCAACAGTTGTTGTTTATATCCGCCCCAATCGATATACAAAAACTTTCGTGGATAAGGAAGATTACTTTACGCTTTGTGTGATGGACGCATCATTCAAGAAACAAATGGCTTATCTTGGCTCTGTTTCAGGACGTGATGAGGATAAGATAGGGAAAACTGGACTGACAAAGGTGTTTGCAGAGAATAGTATTTATTTCAAGGAAGCAAAGTTGGTACTTGTCTGTAAGAAACAGTATGCTGCAGACCTAAAGGAAAGTGGTTTTATTGATAAGGAGGTTTTTGATCAGGCTTATCCTAATGGCGACCTTCATACGATGTATGTTGGTAAGATTGAAAAAATACTCGTTCGTGACGATGAGTATCTTGGTAAGTAAACGAGTTGACAAGGTGCTTGTAATAAAAGACATAGTAACAAAGGAGAGGGCTGGTGATTTAACAAATAACTTATCAAAGGGTAATCAATTCGTCAACTTGTTCACTCATTCCTCACGCCCTTTGTTATTATGTCTTTAATGGCGGACGATATTCTTCTGTTTATTTATTTATCTTTTACCAAATAACTTGTTCACTTGTCAACTTGTTCACTCGTCAACTTTACTTGATGTCATCGTATGCACGAATAGCTTGGAGGAAACGTGCATTGACATCTTCGAAAGTATAAAGACCGTCAGTGTTTTGACTGAGACCTTTCAGCTTAAGAGAGAATACTTGTGGAGCATGCTGCAGGTCAAGTAGGGACATCTGCTTCAGCTGGTCTGTACTCTGATAAACAAGGTTTACGGCAATATAAGCTTTACCAGCAGCGTCAACCCACTTCTCTAAGACAAGCTTTGAACCGATAGGAGTCTTCTTCTCAATAGAGTTTGGGAGTGAATACTCCTCAACGCCAAGAGCAGCATCAACGCTTGCAATGTTTGAGTCGTGACCGCAGAGGAAAGTAAACTTGCGATCCTTGGCGTTTAACTCATCGTACATATACTGTAGAAGAGGGTGAGCTACGTTGGCAGCAACGATAGGAGCGGTGAAAAGCACATCGCCATATACGTCTTTTACCTTAGCAATCTTAGTCCAATCTTCAAGTGAAAGTTTGTGTCCAAAGGCTGCTTTTAGGGCGTCAGGCTCCTCATAGTACTGAAGGATGAAGGCATCAGAAGCAGAGTTAGCATTCTTTAGCGAGCCTTTCATACCTGGTTCCTGATTGAGTTCAAGCGTAATCTGTGTATCGTTGTTAACGAAGTCCTTTATTTCTCCTTTCTTATAATACTCACTCTGTTTCATATCCAATACCTTGGTTATGAGGTCATAGCTATCCTTCAATCCCTTGTTGATACCAACAAGTCCTTCCTTACCACCCATAGCATTGATTTGCTTCATAGCCTCAGTGCGGAAAGCCTCTGTACTCTTCGTAAGGCGTGGGAAGAAGATTGGGTCCATCTTAGATGGTACGTAGCGATGGTTCACACGTAGGTTAGCCACTGGCATGAAGCCACTTGAGAAGTATTGTGCTGTAGCAATACAACGCTGCATAGAGTTAGCATAGAGGTTTACCTCGTCTATAGTAGGAACGTAGTTGTCCTTAAACAGACCTGTCTCAATTGTCCACTTACGGAAGAACTGTCCCATCTCAGTCTCAAGAACACCACCTCTAAGTGTCAGTTCACTGGCAGCTGATGACCAATTCGTCCACTCGTGTGGAGTCATCTTGCTCAGTGTAGAACCGTTCGTTGACAGTGGTGAACGGATGTTATGACGAGAAAGTATAACAACCTCTTTCAGTTTATATTTCCCTTTGAAAGCCTCAGAACGCTGGAGCTGTGCCTGTGCTAATGCTGGACAAAGGAATGTCAGCATCAGAAGGAGGAGGAATGAATTGATTTTTCTCATTGTAGTAGGGCTTTTTTAATTCATAATTGATAATTCACAATTCATAATTATGATTACTATTGTTTGCTATAAAGATAGGTGATTTATCTATAGTTAATGGTAATACCCTTATCATAAGCATCCGAAGTAATCATAATTATGAATTATGAATTGTGAATTCTGAATTAGTTTAGAATTTAATCTGCAAACGTGTCTCAAGAATAGAGAATGTATTGTTGTTGAATGCTGCATTATCTGTTGCGCGGGTGATAGAACCACGAACACGCCAGATCATATACTTGTTAAGGTAATAGTTGAAGGTCAATGACCAATCGTTTACCTTACCACCAAAGATATTGGCATCCTTATCTGTTAAGGTTGAGTAGTTGTAAGCTGCAACAAGTTCCAATGAGCCTGGGTCAGGGGTAGCAATACCTGCATCAGCCTTGGTGTAGGTGTAGCCTTGTCCCTTAAGGAGATAGCGTACATTGCTATATGCACCCCATGCGTTATAGTTAGGCATTGCGTTGTCACGCTTAACACCTACGTAGAAGTATTGTGCCTCGAAGCCGAAATTACCAACAGCAAAGTTCATTTCAGGAGAGAACTTCCACAGTGCAGTAGCGTCTGTGATAGTTGCTTGTTGTGCTGCAACATTTGCAATACGTGTTGGGAATGGAGCCTTCAATGTATATGACTTATGGTTAAGAGCTGCATTACTGTTGTAGCGTGGTGCCTCATATGCACCACTGATACCAATGTGGAAAATCTTTCCACGCTCAGTCATTGGATGCCAAACTAATCGTGTCATTGCACCCAAAGCCTCGTTACCGAGCTTATCAGATGTCATCTTCATCGCATCATTCTCTGCAAAAACAGATGCTGTAGCGTGAAGTTGCTCACCTGTGTGAACATACATGGCACCAAGCAGACGGCTATTGAAGAATGCTTGGTTGGCCAATGGCTCTTCCATTGAAATCTTGAAACTTGATGATGTACCACTCTGTAAACCAAACTGATGTACGAAGTAACCCATACGAACCAAGTTCTCATGGTCGAACTTATAGTCGAGGCTGATGTCTTTGAGTGAAAGGCTCTGACGTGCATAACCAACGTCAATCTTTGCTTTCCACTTACCGTATGTTGCACTTACGCCAATACGAACGTCAGGAATAGCGACACCACTATTGAGTTTTTCGTTTAGGGTCTTGTCTGTTGAGTGCATCAGACCCGCATCCATAAGGATTCTACCAGTTGGTTTTACGACCAACTTTGGCTCTTCTTCTTGAGCAAAGGCACCTGCGCAAGTCATTAAGGCACAGGTAGCAATAAGGATAATTCTTTTCATAGAGGTATTTTTGTTATCTATATTCTATAAATTAGGTTTTTATCTGATGATTAAAGCAATGATAGGGGATCAAACGGAGTTAAGTTGTGCATAAAGAATTAAATAAATCCTCTTACGCCTTAACTCCTTTGATACCTTAAACTTTGCAAAACTTAGTTTGCAGCCTTAAAAGTACTCTTTGCAATCTTACCTTCTTTCTTCAGCTTAGCAAACTCTTTCTTAGCCTTTGCCAACTGCTCCTGAAAAGCAGGTTCTGCGTGGAGACGTGCTACAACAGCTGCACTGATGATACGTGCTGCATCAACGTCGCTCTGCCAGTGGTAACCACAAATAACACGGCTCTGCCCCATCTGATAGCCACGCTCAAGGATTTCGTTCTGACGATCAACATTAATCTCAGAAAGAACGAGTGCTGTTGCCCAGCCAATAGCTGTATGACCTGATGGATAAGAGCCATTGGTTGAGAGCTCTTGCTGCTGCTCTGGGTTACATGTCATCTCCTTATAGAAAGCGAATGGACGAACACGCATGTAATGATTCTTAGCACTACGAGTAGCCAAGTCACCTGCATCCTCACGCATATTCAATACGAGTTTGTAAATTTCAGGAGTTGTCTCCTTGCTAATCTTGATACCGAAAGCCTCTGAAAAAGCGTTAGGAACACCATCGCCACCCACACGTGCATCAGCTGCTGCCTGATCGCCACGAGGCGTATTGCGTTGCATCTTACCCCACTGGTATTGTGCTTGGTCATTAAGGAACTGAATACTACCAGGCTGTGGAGGTGCCGGAAGAAGATCGAGCGAACTTGCTTGCTGTCCATCCTGAAGGTAATAGAGATCTGGTTGTGTACGTACATCTTTAATCTTCTTTGCCGCTGTCTGTGCAAAAGTGGTTACTGAGAACATTGCCAGCAAACCAACTACTAAGGTTTTTTTTGTCATTTTGGTAGAGTTTTAAATTTATAAAATGGTTTAATTAAAATACAATAGTAATAAGTTGCTGCAAAGATAAAAGAAATGTTGTAAAAAAATAGTTGCATCTCGCTTTTTAGATAAAATAAACGGATGCAACTGTTGTTAATGTGTTGATTGTCAATTGTTATACTTATTATGATAGTTTCAATATATAATTGACAATACTTGCTGGATTCTTTTGGCAATAAGCTGTGAGAACAGCATTATTATCTCCAATTTTACTATGATAAAGACGGCTGACAACAGGATTTAAGTTGCCATATATTCCTAACATTCCTGGCAGGAGTGTACGCTTCACGCGTGGCATTGCAAGGAGCAAAATCAGTACACGAACCTGCTGGCTATTGGCTGATGTAAAGTGAAAGATCTCTTTGCACACTTTCTTGTCAGTTGTAGCAAAGCTCTTGAAGAACTGGTCTGATATCTCTGCTATTTGGTCGGTAATGTTGCGAGAAGCCGACTCAATGTCGGCAAAGAGTTTTGAATTAAACTTCTTCATTCGTCGTTCCTCGTTCTCTTGTACGATATTGTCGTGTACAGTTACATATTCTTGCATCAATTCTTGCAGGTTGTTGAGTTGTTTGATTGATTAATACGATTGTCAATCGTCTGTAACAAGCGAAGAAGTACTATACGATCACGATTATCAATGTCTTTTTCTATCAATTGCAATTCATCTGTCAACGCCTTTGTCATCACATCATAGCCTTCTAACTCTTGCAACTGCTTGATACTATTAAAAATATAATTGCGGATAACCTTTAAGCCTTCTGCTGTAAAGATATTCTCATACTGTTTCTTAACAGCAATAAAGTCAGTATAAACTTCAGCTACTGGGCGTTGCTTAGACTCGTTAAGAATATGGTACAGACGCTCTTTCATACCCTCATTCAGCCCTTTCAGCACAAGAGTGTCTTGCGTAGAACGATGGAATTTATTAAGTCGCTCCTTCAATTCTTGGATATGATTGAGCCATACTTCATTCTTTCGACATTGTTCTATGATAATCTCAATATTGTCCGTGTTGCGTGCTTCTTCCGAATCGTGTATCATAGTGTCGCACTCGAAGACTTCAAATTGCTTAATACGAGCTATCTGTTCATTCAGATATTTCACCATCTGAAGTGCTGTGTCACGATTTAGTCGGGCGATACGTGCTGATAGCTGGGCAAATTGTTCATTATTGGCACTTATGCTTTGTGAGCTGATACTTATACGGTCAATCTCATTACTTATGTTATCAAGGATGTTGCACTCACTCTCTGTCAGCTTATCTTTTAAAGTGACTAAAGGTTCCAGCCGCTTGCGAAGGTCGTCTTTACTCCTTTGAAGTTGGCGATAAGTCAATATTCGATGTCTACGATAACTAAAAAAGATTATGCCGAGAATGCAGGCGAGCGTAAAGATGATGATGCCAATAAGTTGCAAACTCGGAACCTTGTCATCAAAGGTAATCCATTTTGCAGCCTCTTCTTTGCCAGGAGTTAACTGCAAAACACCAAGGTCAGAGCCTATATATAAGGAGTTATCAAGTATAAATCCCGCTTGTGCATTGAAGTGGATGTCAGCAAAAAGACTACTACAATCAATCAGTCGGTTGTCTTTGATTTTATACTTGTGGATGCCAGTCTCTGGTATTGTATAGATAGTGCTATCATTGATGCAGAACATTTTGCAACTTCCATCTGTTTGAATAGAGTCAGAACCTTGAATCTGTAGATGGTGGTTGGTGAGGAGAAGTAAGTGAGGATTCTTCTGATTGTATGTTAGCAGACTACTAATAAACACCTTATCCTCCGTTCCTGCAACACGCTTTACCTGTCCGTCCTTCATAATAAACACGCCATGATTAAGTGTGGCAATGTATAAATCAGTCCCGTTTGGCACCTGATGGAAAGCTGTTATATATCTGTTATTCATTGACTTTATGGTATCTGCCTTACCATTTTTAATATCAATGGATAATAGATAGTCTTGCACGCCAAGTAGCATTCTGTCTTGTTGAGACAGAAGAGCCATAGCAGTGATGCGTGTCTTTGGTTGTGCCAATAGCTGTGGACGCTCAAAAAGTTGATTGATAAGGTAATGATTACCAAGACTCAGCTTGAAGAGTTGGTTATTAGCATTATAGTAGTAAATGTCCTCCCCATTAGCACACATCTCCTTTGGTAGCTCATCATTCTCAAAGTCATAAATCTTCGTAGCAACCTGCTCACCAGCATTTTGGCGGAATAACTCACGTTGGTTGTTGACATAGATAAGGTCTTTACCTGATGCACAAGCAGCAATGACAGGAGGATTAGCGTTAAAGAAGCCAAGGTGGTGTGGAATGCGCCATACGGCGTTCTTAGTGAGTAGGGTAGAGAAGCCATTTCCATCGTCAGCAATGGATATCTGATGCGGGTTATCAGGAATATTGTTTCGTAATGGGATGTTTACAAAACGTTCTAAGTTATCTGATAACAAGATACTTGATGAAGTAATAAAGTAGTAGGTTGAACCAGCTTTATAGAAAGATAGTACTGATTGAGGCAGAGGAAAAGTCTTGCTACCGTTTCCGTTAAGTACTTCAATAGTCAACTGATTATCAGACAAGATAAAAAGTTTGCCATCATAGATAGCAACATTACGTATATTCTCCCCTTTATGTCGGACCACCGTCTTCTTTGAATGGAGGTCAATGCTTACAACTCCTGCTTGTGTTGCCGCAAAAAGCCATTTGTTACCAAGATGACAGAGGTTATTTACCAAGAAGGGTTCATAATATTGATTTGTCTTGTTTTTATGGATAGGGTAAAGAGGCTTCAATCCTTGCTGTTGATTATCAAGTTGCATGGAGAAAAGTCCTTGAGAAGTTGCAACAAAGAGTTTGCCGTCAGTTATTTCAATATCATAGGGCGAGTAACGGAGACCTTTGCTCGGAATCTCAAACGTTTCCTTGTGGATGAGGGTGTCACCAGCTATATCCCATAGCTGTAAACCTGCATTACGTGTCGCTATCCATACCTGATTCGTGTGATTAGGGTCGCGCTCAATAGCGTAGATGCGGTCAAGTCCTGTGTAAAAACGTTTTCTATCCTGTCCGTCAACATGCCATATAACACCTGTTTCACCCCCAATCCAATAGCCATTCTTGTCTATCGACAGTGTCGAGAGGCGGTCATCATAATGGAATTCCCGCTCTGATAATGATCGTGAGGTTGTTGTTTCCTTGCAGCTTGTGATGCCAAATAATAGCATCAAACAGAGCCAGCTGAAAAGAAAGCATTTTCTTGTCCTTATGTTATATGTTAGAGTCATTAAATTTTACTTTATCTGCAAAGATAAGGAATTACCCTGAAAAAGTGATATCATTTCTTATATTGTTTCCTGAAAAATAAGCCTTAGAGCGCATTTTATAGACAAATGAAAGACTGTTCAGTATTAGGTGGTTTGATAACCTTTTTCCGCTATGACTCGATCTTTCGTATCATACATAGTGTTATACAGGTTATCTCGAACCACTTAGTCCACCTTTTTATAATGTGCTGACGCTTCGCACATGTTGTGTTAACGCTCCGCACATGTTGTGCGGTTGGTATGCACCAATCTTGTTGATGACTATCTACGCTGTAATATCTTGCTAAAAGGAGAACAATTTTTCGTTACACAGCCAAAAGGAAACGAATTTCCTTAAACTAAGACGTTTACTCCTAAAGTTCTCCTTCCGTTTATGATAAAAGAAAAGGGAATGTATATCTACATCCCCTTTAGTTATAATGGTTTATTTCTTATTCCTTTTCAAGATTCGTTGTGCACAGTCTGCTAATACTACAACGGCTCCTGCTAATATACATACGTCCTTGAGGACCAGTCGACCAGCACCTGTGAGTAACGGGAAGCCGTGTTCGCCGCTACCTAAGTCTGGTACCCATACTTCGGGTGTCGTGACAAGGAAGGATAGTGTTCCAAACATCATCAGTATGACAAGTCCTGAACCAACAAAGCCAACCTTTGGGAACCATATACCTAATAATGTCAGAAAACCAAATGACATAATGGCAATACCTAAGCCACGTGAGAAGGTATAAGTGTTGTTTGCCTTATGCCACTCGTGTTTAACTTTATCAAATTCGCCCTCTTTGAGTTTGTAGTCCTTGTATTCAGGTGCATCTTTTGCATAGAAGAAGCTCATAAATGGACTGTTAGCAACGAAAGGTACAATACCTTCTGCCTCATAGTTCCAAAACTTCAAACCACCAATCCATATGAAGATGATAAAGATAGCTATACGAATTAAATGAATACCTGTACCTTTCATCGATGCTGCGGTGTTAAGAATGAAATCTAATAATAATTTAACTTTGCTCATAATCTGTTTTTTTATTGACTGTTATGTCCTGAATTTATAATTGTATTTGTGAAATCACTTTAGAAAGTTTGTAGATTAAGTTTAGTCTTATCCTATTCCTTTAATCTATTTTCTTATCCTTATGTTCTGATTCGTCGGCAAAGATATATATTTATCTTTAATCCGCAAAGAGTTATATTGTATTTATTTCAATTTAATCCTTATAATCCCCTATTTATGTGGAAAATACCACATTTGTGGTACATCATAAAGCTATTAAAGCCCTTGTTTGTAAATCATTGTTTTCAAAATTAAAAGTTATGCTTTGCTTTATTAATGTGCAAAGATGTTGACTTGAGCCATAATTAGTTTTTGAATAGTGAAAAAGTTGAGACGTTTTCTAAATTTAATAAAATTCTCCACTAATTTGGATATATATAAAAAAATACCTAAGTTTGCATTATAGAACAAGTTAGGTAATGTAAAACAGTAGCTAAAAACCAAAAAGAAGTCTGAGTAGTAAAATTAAAAAGCCCCTACGGTTGTCCGCAGGGTGCAAGAAAAATCTTCGGCTTATAGCCTTGTTGTGAAAAGTCTTTACTGTGTATCTGTTTGCAAATTTACAATTATTTTTTGAATATACAAGCAAAACCATAAAAATATGACACAAAAAGTTTTAGGCTTAGACCTTGGTACTAATTCTATTGGCTCTTCGGTAAGAAATTTGGATCTCTCTGATGATTTGAAAGGGCAATTAGAGTTTTTCTCTTCTGATATTTTCAGAAGTAGCGTTAATAAGGAAAGTAACGGACGTGAATATTCATTAGCCGCACAACGTTCTGCGCATAGCAGGAGCCGTGGGTTGAATGAAGCAAGGCGTCGTAAGTTGTGGGCAACCTTGGATTTACTTATCAAGTACGGTTTTTGTCCGATGTCTCCTGATTCTTTAATGAGATGGCGTACTTATGATAAAAGGAGAGGATTCTTCAGAGAGTACCCTATAGATGATAAGAATTTTAATGCGTGGATACTTTTGGATTTTGATGGTGATGGTAAACCTGATTATTCCAGCCCATATCAGCTACGTCGAGAACTTGTTACACGTCAGTTTGATTTCAATCAGCCTATTGAACGTTATAAATTGGGTCGTGCTTTGTATCATATTGCTCAGCATCGTGGATTTAAGAGTAGTAAGGGTGAGACTCTATCACAGCAGGAAACTAATAGCAAGCAATCACTTACGGATGAAGCTACAGATGTAGCTGGAGAAATGAAAGCCTCGGAGGAGAAACTGTCAAAGGGGCTATCTACCTATATGAAGGAGAATAACCTTTTGACAGTTGGTGCTGCTTTTGCTCAGTTAGAAGATGAAAGGGTGAGAGTACGGAACAATAATGATTATCAAGCAATACGTTCACAATTTCAGCAAGAAATAGAAACCATTTTTAAGTTCCAGCAAGGTTTGTCAGTAGAAAACGAGTTGTATGAACGCCTTGTTAGCGAGAAGAAAAATATTGGTACAATCTTTTATAAACGTCCATTACGCTCACAACGTGGCAATGTGGGTAAATGTACACTTGAACGTACAAAGCCGCGTTGTGCAATTGGTCATCCACTGTTTGAGAAGTTCCGTGCTTGGACACTGATTAATAATATCAAGATTAAAATGCCTGAAGAGGAACAAGCAGAACAACTCCCGATGAAGTTAAGGTTTGAACTTTATAATGACTGCTTTTTAGCATTTGTAAGAGCAGAATTTAAGTTTGAGGATATTCGGAAATATCTTGAGAAGCGTCTGGGTGTTCATTTCTCTTATAATGACAAGACTATTAACTATAAAGACAGTACAAGTGTTGCTGGCTGTCCTATAACAGCTCGGTTCAGAAAACTTTTGGGAGAGGATTGGGAGTCTTTCCATGTTGATGGACAAAAACAGAGACAAGCGCATGGTAAGAATAACGCTTCGTTCCATACAGTTTCTTACACAGTTGATGATATTTGGCACTTCTGTTACGATGCAGAGGAACCTGAAGCGGTATTGTCTTTTGCACAAGATAGTTTAAAGTGGGAGAAGAAGAAAGCAGATGAACTCGTCCGTATCTGGTCAGCAATACCTCAAGGCTATGCAATGTTGAGCCAAAAGGCTATCCGTAATATCAATAAGATGTTGATATTGGGATTGAAATACTCAGATGCAGTGTTACTTGCTAAGGTTCCAGAGATTGTAGATATCTCTGATGAGGATATTTTGTCAGTTACGGAGGATTATCATCGTGTGGAAGCACAGGTTGGGCATGAAAAACAGATTAATAATATTGTTAATGCTCTCATAGCCAAGTATAAATCAACGTCAGAAGAATACCGTTTTGCCGATCATAATTATGATTATCAATTAGATGAGTCTGATGAAAAAGATATAATCAAACAGATTGAGAGTAATATAGGTACAAGGAAGTGGAGTTTGTTGGATGCCGACGAGCAGACTGATATTTTACAGAAAGTCCGAGATAAATATCAGAACTTCTTTAGAAGTCGCGAGCGTAAG
The DNA here is from genome assembly GCF_018128065.1 of Prevotella melaninogenica. Taxonomy (NCBI): domain Bacteria; kingdom Pseudomonadati; phylum Bacteroidota; class Bacteroidia; order Bacteroidales; family Prevotellaceae; genus Prevotella; species Prevotella melaninogenica. Next base: position 1,082,302 of record NZ_CP072359.1, read on the forward strand.
TTTGTAGAATCTCCTAAATTAGGGGAGTGCTTTGAAGAGTATCTTATGAAGAAATTCCCGATGATTGAGGGAGAACAATGGAAAAAGTTATATCATCCGTCACAAATCGCTATTTATCGTCCTGTTTCTGCAGGTAAGGATCGCTCTGCTTTAAGACTGGGTAATCCAGATATTGGTGCAATAAAAAATCCTACAGTGTTGAGAGTGCTTAATACTTTGAGAAAGAGAGTAAATCAACTCTTGGATGATGGGGTAATATCTCCGGATGAAACAAGGGTTGTTGTAGAGACAGCACGTGAATTGAATGATGCTAATAGAAAGTGGGCATTGGATACTTACAACAGAATCCGTCACGATGAAAACGAGAAGATAAAGAAGATTCTTGAAGAGTTTTACCCGAAACGTCGTGATACTATAAGTACAGATGATATAGATAAGGCACGGTATGTGATAGATCAACGTGAAATAGACTATTTCACAGAATCGAAGACCTATAATAAGGATATAAAGAAGTACAAATTTTGGTTGGAGCAGGGAGGACAGTGTATGTATACTGGTCGTACCATAAACCTATCAAATCTTTTTGATCCAAATGCTTTTGATATTGAGCATACCATCCCAGAGAGTCTCAGTTTTGACAGTTCGGATATGAATCAGACTTTGTGTGATGCTCATTACAACCGTTTCATAAAGAAAAACCATATTCCTGCAGATATGCCGAATTATGATAAGGCTGTTATTATAGATGGTAAAGAGTATCCTGCGATAACATCTCAACTACAGCGTTGGGTTGACAGGGTTGAACGTCTTAATCGTAATGTAGAATATTGGAAAGGGCAGGCAAGACGGGCTCAGAACAAAGATCGCAAAGATCAATGTATGCGTGAGATTCACCTGTGGAGTATGGAATTGGAATATTGGAAGAAGAAACTGGAGCGCTTCACAGTTACTGAGGTTACAGACGGATTTAAGAACAGTCAGCTTGTTGATACACGAGTTATAACTCGTCATGCAGTTTTATATCTGAAGAGCATATTCCCACATGTAGATGTGCAGAGAGGAGATGTAACTGCTAAATTTAGAAAGATACTTGGTATACAAAGTGTAGATGAAAAGAAGGATCGTAGTTTACATTCCCATCATGCTATAGATGCTACAACTCTGACAATAATCCCAAGTTCTGCAAAGAGAGAGCGTATGCTGGAGTTGTTTGCTAAGATAGAAGAGGTTAATAAGATGTTATCTTTCTCAGGAAATGAGGATAGGACAGGACTGAAACAAGAACTTGATGGCTTGAGAATTCAGCTTAATAAAGAAGTTACGGCTTGTAGGATAGGACATAATGTTTCGGAAATTGGTACGTTTATAAATGATAATATTATTATTAATCACCATATTAAGAACCAAGCTCTTACACCAGTTCGTCGCCGGTTGAGAAAGAAGGGACATATAGTTGGAGGAGTGGATAATCCTCGATGGCAGACTGGTGATGCCTTGCGAGGTGAAATCCATAAGGCAAGTTATTATGGTGCGATAACACAGTTTGCAAAGGATAAAGAAGGGAAAGTTTTGATGAAAGAGGGACGTCCTCAAATTAATCCTACGATTAAATTTGTAATACGTAGAGAATTAAAGTATAAGAAATCTGCTGCAGACAGTGGCTTTGCTTCATGGGATGATCTTGGAAAAACCATTGTTGATAAGGAACTTTTTGCTTTGATGAAAGGGCAATTCCCAAAAGAAACATCTTTCAAGGATGCTTGTGAGCAGGGAATCTATATGATAAAGAAAGGAAAGAATGGTGAGGATGATAAAAAGTTGTACAGAATAAGGCATATAAGATGTAATACTGTGCAGAAAAATGCTTTGAAGATAAAAGAGCAAACCTATAAATCCGAGAAAGAATATAAGCGTTATTTCTATGCTGCAGTCGGCGATTTGTATGCAATGTGTTGTTATACAAATGGTAAGATTCGTGAGTTTAAAATATATAGCTTGTATGATGTTTCTTGTCATCGTAAATCTGATATAGAGGATATTCCAGAGTTTATCACCGATAAGAAAGGTAATCGACTTATGCTTGATTATAAGTTGCACGCTGGCGATATGATATTGCTTTATAAGGATAATCCAGAAGAATTGTATGATTTAGATAATGTGAAATTGAGTAAATTATTATATAAGATAAATGGGTTTGAAAATGACGGTTTACGTATTAGGATGGTAAATCATTTAGTTGTAAAAGAGGCTATGGGAGAATCTGTAAAAGATTATACGAAGTTGCCTGATATCATTCGCTGTGGTGTTAAAACAATAAAGTTTCTTATTATGGGCGAGAATCGTGACTTTGTTATTAAGAACGGTAAGATTAATCTTAATCATCGATGATAAAGAAAACCTTATATTTTGGGAATCCTGCTTATCTCTCACTTCGTAATGGGCAGTTGGTTATCCGACTTCCAGAAGTAGAGAAAGCAGAGCTTCCTGATATCGTAAAACAAGAGACTGTTAGAACGGTTCCTATAGAAGATATTGGTGTTGTGGTATTGGATAATAAGCAGATAACCATTACACAAGGTGCTTTAGCAGAGTTAGTAGCCAACTCTGCTGCAGTAATAACCTGTGATAGTAAATGTATGCCTACGGGAATGTTACTTCCTCTTTCTGGTAATACATTGCATCAGGAGCGTTTTCGTAATCAGATAGAAGCTGCAATTCCATTGCGTAAACAACTGTGGCAACAAACGGTAAAAGCTAAGATAGAGAATCAAGCATATTGTTTACAGAAGAACACTTCTAAATCATTTGTTCCGCTCCATGTCCTTGCTCGTAAAGTTAGGAGTGATGATGCTGATAACCACGAAGCGCAGGCTGCAGCCTATTACTGGAAGAATATCTTCTTTGAAGGTTTCACGAGAGACAAGGAAGGTGTTCCACCTAACAATCTGTTGAATTATGGGTATGCAATTCTTCGTGCTGTGATAGCTCGAGCGTTGGTGGGGAGCGGACTATTACCTGTTTATGGTATTCATCATCATAATCGTTATAATGCTTATTGTTTAGCAGATGATATTATGGAACCTTATCGTCCGTTTGTGGATGACCTTGTCATTTCAACAATGAAAAAGATGGAGGTTTCAGATGATTTGACAGTAGAATTAAAGCGGGAGATGTTGTCAATACCAGTTCTTGATGTTAGTATAGGTGGTAAGCGTAGCCCATTGATGATTGCTGCAGGCTTAACAGCTGCAAGTCTTGCAAAGTGTTACAATGGAGATGCTCGTGAAATCTCTTATCCTTCTTTTATTTGATGCAGCGTCTTAGTGAGTATAGGGTTATGTGGGTGATGGTCTTTTTCGATCTTCCAACGAATACAAACAAGGAAAAGCGTGCTTATACTATTTTCCGAAAAGATTTGATGAAAGATGGTTTTACTATGTTTCAATTATCAATCTATGTTCGTCATTGCGCAAGCAGAGAAAATGCAGATGTTCATGTGAAGCGTGTAAAATCGTTTATGCCTAATTCTGGTAATGTCTGTATTATGGTCATCACTGATAAACAATTTGGTGAGATAGAACTTTTTCGTGGAACTCAGCCACAAGAGCCTAATGCTCCAGGACAGCAACTAGAATTATTCTAAAAAAGAGTCCCATCATTGTGATAGGACTCTTTTGTGTACGCTCGGCATGAGCATTGTCTAACGGGTGTAAGTCCCGAGTAAGCCCTAATAGCGGGAATTACATAGCCAACGGCAAGGGTGTTCATCGTGAGGTGAAATCTGAAGGAAGCCGGCGGCAAACATCTGACCTAACGTACAGAAACTTCATATAAGGCATATGACTGTGGATGAGATTGCTCAACAAATCAAAGTCCCATAGCTATTCGGAACGGTTGGTGGAGTTTCCTTGAGCGAAGCGAAAAAATGAAGTAGGTATAAGATGGAAAGACAATGCCCTTATTCGAGGAGGTCTCACGGACGTGACGATTAGTTGTCTTTACAAAAGTTGCGGAGCAAAACTTGCCGTGAGAAGTCAGCAGATGCCATAGTAGTGTAGCGGTCGGTAACGCTTCACGAAGGGCAGAACCTAATAATTAAGCGATAGTAATTGAAAGTTACCGTATGAAGGAACGAATGCAGAAAACATCAGCTTATGCTAATGACTGCCCCCAGAGAGATAGGACGGAATCCGAATGGTATGGGGGAGTGCAGACTTTCATGTGGATATCCGAAGACAACATCGTGGAAGTTCCATTCGACAAGGAGCACTTGTTGGAGTTAATCCTCAGTCCCGAGAACCTGAACCGAGCCTATAAGGCAGTTGTGGGGAACAAGGGTAAGGGTGGTATCGACAAGATGTCATGCGCGCAGCTACTACCATGGCTCTTGACCCATAAGGATGAACTTCTATGCTCCTTGTTTGACGGTACATACCGTCCCAATCCTGTCCGCCGGGTAGAGATACCCAAGGACAATGGCAAGATGCGCCTGCTGGGCATACCCACTGTGGTTGACCGCATGGTGCAGCAAGCCATCAACCAAGTGCTAACCCAAATCTATGAGCCTCATTTTTCCAAGCGGAGCTTCGGCTTTTGCCCGACCAGAGGATGCCACAACGCACTGCGAGAAGTGCAGAAGACGGTTGATGATGGCTATACATATGTAGTTGACCTCGACCTCGAACGCTTCTTCGACACAGTTAACCACGGCAAACTCATAGAGATACTCAGCCGTACGATAAAGGATGGCAGAGTGGTTAGCCTTATACACAAATATCTGCGCAGCGGTGTGATAGCCAAAGGTCTTTGGCACGCGAGCGAGGAGGGAACTCCGCAAGGCGGTCCTCTAAGTCCACTTTTGAGCAACATCATGCTCAACGAGTTGGACAAGGAACTCGCACGTAGAGGTCACCCCTTTGTCCGCTATGCCGATGATGCGATGATATTCTGTAAGTCCAAGAGGGCTGCAGAACGTGTAAGGTCGTCCATAACCAAGTTTATTGATGGAAAACTCTTCCTTAAGGTGAACAAGGAAAAGACGGTCGTTTCGTATATCAAGGGTGTGAAGTACCTCGGCTACTCCTTTTATGTACACAGAGGTAAATGCCAACTCACGGTACACTCCAAATCTAAGTCGAAGATGAAGTCATCCCTCAAAGAGTTGACAAGTCGTAGCAATGGTTGGGGATATGTGAAGAGAAAGCAGAAACTGAGAAAGTATATTGTGGGATGGGTAGGTTACTACCACCTTGCCAATATGAAACGGTTTTGCCTTGAAACCGACGAATGGCTAAGGCGACGCATACGCATGTGCATATGGAAAGCTTGGAAGAAGCCAAAGACGAAAGTTGTCAATCTCATTAGGTGCGGAATTGCCAAGTGGCAAGCCTACCAATGGGGGAACACTCGCCTGGCTTATTGGCGCATAGCAGGCAGTCCCATCTTGAGTATAGCCATGTCAAACGACCGGCTACGCAAGCAGGGTTATGTCTGCTTATTGGATGCCTATCTCGGATGGAACCCAAAATAGGAACCGCCGTATGCTGAACGGCATGTACGGTGGTGTGAGAGGTCGGTAAACGTGAAAATAGGAGATAAATACCTTTGATTAGCGTTTACCTCCTACTCGATTTTGCATTTTTTTATTTGTACAAAAGCCTTGTTACTTGCTGTAGTACAGGTAAATATGGCTTTGCGGTTGTACGTGCTAATGCAAAGATACACATTTTGAAGCAATTCACAACGTATATGAGTACCTTAAAGTTCACTTTGGTGTTGTACGTGCTAATGCAAAGATACACATTTTGAAGCAATTCACAACTCTCCAAAGTGTTGTAAGTGAACTCTTTTCGTTGTACGTGCTAATGCAAAGATACACATTTTGAAGCAATTCACAACTCATCTACTACTATATACCAATCATTAGGAGTTGTACGTGCTAATGCAAAGATACACATTTTGAAGCAATTCACAACATCGTGTATACTGGTCAGACTTCTGCTCATGTTGTACGTGCTAATGCAAAGATACACATTTTGAAGCAATTCACAACAGATGTCCGTGATGCTCTTATCAATGCTCCGTTGTACGTGCTAATGCAAAGATACACATTTTGAAGCAATTCACAACAATGTTGTTAATCGTGGTAATGTTATCATGGTTGTACGTGCTAATGCAAAGATACACATTTTGAAGCAATTCACAACAGGCGTTAGCCTTACTCCGACATTGATACAGTTGTACGTGCTAATGCAAAGATACACATTTTGAAGCAATTCACAACAACTTAAACCTCTTGCTATCTCATTCGACAGTTGTACGTGCTAATGCAAAGATACACATTTTGAAGCAATTCACAACCACGTGCCTTTAACGTTCCCGACCCTAACTGTTGTACGTGCTAATGCAAAGATACACATTTTGAAGCAATTCACAACTCCGTATGCTAATACTACTATTGGTGTCTCTGTTGTACGTGCTAATGCAAAGATACACATTTTGAAGCAATTCACAACAAAGGGTATTTAATACCAAACCATTTGGAAGTTGTACGTGCTAATGCAAAGATACACATTTTGAAGCAATTCACAACGAGTTTCCTATCGTTGTGGCTGACCCAGATGTTGTACGTGCTAATGCAAAGATACACATTTTGAAGCAATTCACAACAAAGAACTGCTTATTCTTATGAAATTGAAAGTTGTACGTGCTAATGCAAAGATACACATTTTGAAGCAATTCACAACGCAAAGTGCAGGACTGTCTACTTCGATGCTGTTGTACGTGCTAATGCAAAGATACACATTTTGAAGCAATTCACAACGTCTACGATGTGAGTAACGCCACCGTTAAGGTTGTACGTGCTAATGCAAAGATACACATTTTGAAGCAATTCACAACGCATTGTTAGTGCAAAAATCTGTCAACTGGGTTGTACGTGCTAATGCAAAGATACACATTTTGAAGCAATTCACAACAATGCAAGTCGAGGAGTACACAGAAGATTAGTTGTACGTGCTAATGCAAAGATACACATTTTGAAGCAATTCACAACATTTACCCAACTCATTGTCACCCGTAATAAGTTGTACGTGCTAATGCAAAGATACACATTTTGAAGCAATTCACAACCAACTCAAAAGCACCGCTTTCGTTATTCTGTTGTACGTGCTAATGCAAAGATACACATTTTGAAGCAATTCACAACACCGCAAAAAAGGGAGCGTGTGTTCTTTAGTTGTACGTGCTAATGCAAAGATACACATTTTGAAGCAATTCACAACTCTTCAAAGCGTTGTTAGTGAACTGTTTTGTTGTACGTGCTAATGCAAAGATACACATTTTGAAGCAATTCACAACTTCATCTCCTGCTGGTCTTTCTGATGATGAGTTGTACGTGCTAATGCAAAGATACACATTTTGAAGCAATTCACAACTGAGGTCTGCTTCGCTTATCCTTGCAAAAGTTGTACGTGCTAATGCAAAGATACACATTTTGAAGCAATTCACAACATTGCTGGTGCTATTAAGACTACTGAAGAGGTTGTACGTGCTAATGCAAAGATACACATTTTGAAGCAATTCACAACATGCAAGCATCTAATGTTCTTGCGCAATTTGTTGTACGTGCTAATGCAAAGATACACATTTTGAAGCAATTCACAACTGCCCCCATAACGACAGTACCTTAATGTATGTTGTACGTGCTAATGCAAAGATACACATTTTGAAGCAATTCACAACCAATTCAATAAGATGAGTGCTGAAACTAATGTTGTACGTGCTAATGCAAAGATACACATTTTGAAGCAATTCACAACGGTTATCGTGTTGCAGGTCGCTTGGGTTGGGTTGTACGTGCTAATGCAAAGATACACATTTTGAAGCAATTCACAACCAAGTTCATTTCTATATCAATCCTGGACTTGTTGTACGTGCTAATGCAAAGATACACATTTTGAAGCAATTCACAACCTATATAAGGTTATCTGATTTGTCTGTTTTGTTGTACGTGCTAATGCAAAGATACACATTTTGAAGCAATTCACAACCAATTTAATAAAATGAGTGCTGAAACTAAGTTGTACGTGCTAATGCAAAGATACACATTTTGAAGCAATTCACAACAATAGCGTCATTCATGGATAGCTTGCATCTGTTGTACGTGCTAATGCAAAGATACACATTTTGAAGCAATTCACAACGTTCCCACTTACTCTAAGCTAAAGTACAAGGTTGTACGTGCTAATGCAAAGATACACATTTTGAAGCAATTCACAACCCATACGAAAAGGCGAAACTTCGTCACGCCGTTGTACGTGCTAATGCAAAGATACACATTTTGAAGCAATTCACAACAGTTGAAACCTCTTTCTATATCATTCGACGTTGTACGTGCTAATGCAAAGATACACATTTTGAAGCAATTCACAACGTAATCGTGTCGGTTCTATACTTCCTATTAGTTGTACGTGCTAATGCAAAGATACACATTTTGAAGCAATTCACAACGGGCGACAATGATGATAACTTCACTATTCAGTTGTACGTGCTAATGCAAAGATACACATTTTGAAGCAATTCACAACAGCCTGCAAACGCTTCATTTCTTCATAGATGTTGTACGTGCTAATGCAAAGATACACATTTTGAAGCAATTCACAACCCCATTTTTGAAGCGTCGAGGAGGAAATGTGTTGTACGTGCTAATGCAAAGATACACATTTTGAAGCAATTCACAACCCAAAGGGTGGGAGTACTTCAAAACTGAAGTTGTACGTGCTAATGCAAAGATACACATTTTGAAGCAATTCACAACTATGTCAGACTTGGAAGTCGAGGAACTCAAGTTGTACGTGCTAATGCAAAGATACACATTTTGAAGCAATTCACAACGGGAAACCCCCGCCCCCAAAATTAAAGATAGTTGTACGTGCTAATGCAAAGATACACATTTTGAAGCAATTCACAACGCAAGAGATTACGGGTGAAATCTTGCAAAAGTTGTACGTGCTAATGCAAAGATACACATTTTGAAGCAATTCACAACAGCCGAAGCAGAGAAACGAGCCGAAGCAGAGTTGTACGTGCTAATGCAAAGATACACATTTTGAAGCAATTCACAACTTTGCCCCGCCTAATAAAGCAAACGTATGAGTTGTACGTGCTAATGCAAAGATACACATTTTGAAGCAATTCACAACGGCAGCAGCAGAGCAATTTTTTAAGGACAAGTTGTACGTGCTAATGCAAAGATACACATTTTGAAGCAATTCACAACTATACACTATGCAGACGAGTTGAAAAAAGAGTTGTACGTGCTAATGCAAAGATACACATTTTGAAGCAATTCACAACTTGTACTATGAGTTTACGAATATAGCCTTGTTGTACGTGCTAATGCAAAGATACACATTTTGAAGCAATTCACAACTTATCCAGATGGGAAGTAAGAAGATACGTGGTTGTACGTGCTAATGCAAAGATACACATTTTGAAGCAATTCACAACAATGTACTCGGTGGTATTTCTTATATTGCGTTGTACGTGCTAATGCAAAGATACACATTTTGAAGCAATTCACAACTCGTGGTGGTATTGGTAGCGGATACAGCGGTTGTACGTGCTAATGCAAAGATACACATTTTGAAGCAATTCACAACTCTTCAGCTGTATCTACTGCTGCTAATTATGTTGTACATGCTAATGCAAAGATACACATTTTGAAGCAATTCACAACAAACGGTCAGAGATGATAGTCGCAATGTATGTTGTACGTGCTAATGCAAAGATACACATTTTGAAGCAATTCACAACAAATTAAAGGTATTATTGCTGGTGCTATTAGTTGTACGTGCTAATGCAAAGATACACATTTTGAAGCAATTCACAACAGCAGGGATGTCACACTTGAAAACAAAAGAGTTGTACATGCTAATGCAAAGATACACATTTTGAAGCAATTCACAACTCTTCAGCTGTATCTACTGCTGCTAATTATGTTGTACATGCTAATGCAAAGATACACATTTTGAAGCAATTCACAACGTGCTTGCGGTTAGAATCATATAGCAAATGGTTGTACGACTTTTATGCCTTCTTACCAGACACGAGGGTGAAGATAATGAGGATGCCAACGATGAAAATGAAGAGGAAGGAGCCTAATGCACCTGCATAGATTCTACCCGTGTGTACCTCTAAAGCAAGACTCCAAAGCGACATGGGCTTATCTTTCAATTCTTCTGGTTGTGTGGCGAAGGACGAACCTTGAAAATAGGTTGCTATACACTCCTTGTTTGTGAAGTCAGAACTGTAGCCAGAGATTGTCTGTTCATCTGGAGCTGTGCCTGGTATGTTAGGAGTAGACCCCATTGAATCGTTGTAGTAAAGCACTACGTTGTTCTTTCGGTCCCAATAGAATAGTCCATCGAAAGAGCCTACTATCCATGATTTGTTACTTGCATAGTGCCAGACATTTTGCCCCATAACACTAACGGGAGGTGCTGTCGTTACTGGTGTTGGCTTTGCCGAGAGAGTCTTAAGCGAGTAGAAACCTTCTGATGTTGAGATAAGCCAGTCGTGGGCTTGCTCATCATACCGAATCATTCTTAGTTTATCATTCCAAGGATTATCATTATCTAAGGTCGTACCAGGTAATGGTTTTGTACTGTTCGTGGCAAGGAGAATCATGAGTGGGGGACGTAAGGCCCATCCCGTTATTGCGATAAACAGTGTCAATGCAAATGTGTAATACCCAATCTTCGTATGCCAAACGATCATTGATACTGTTTTGCGACGAACCCAATACCATATACCTGTCAAACAAAGGATAATTAAGACGATTCCAATTCCGTCTACAATAAGTTTCCCTACAATTCCAAACAGCGCGCCACTATGCAATAACCATATTTGTCGGAACAGTGACACCTTCCCTTCATTACCCTCACCAGCTTGTAATGTGAGACAAGTAAACTTCTTATAAGGGGCTGTAGCATAGTAGAGGTGGGAGCGAGAAAGGACAATCAGCGTATCACCATGGGTAGTGATGTCTGTTAGTAGTTCGTCATCCTCTTGCTTGGGTAAGTCTACTTTTTGCCATAATGTATTCTTTCCCAGTTTATATAATTCCATGACGCTAACCGCAAAGAGAACATTTTGTGGTGTCTTAGCCATTCCTCGCATCTGTCGATAGTCAGCACCAGTAGGTAGACCTTGGTTGTATTCTGTGAAGTGAGAAGCAGTTGTATCAGTTTGAATGATACCTGCTGCACCATATATGAACACTTTATCTACGTTTTTATTATCTTTGTAGCGTAGTGTTCCACGTAGTAGTCCATTGTTCCATTGGTTGAATTCGTATTGTCCAGGCAATACGCCACGGCTTATATTAATGTTGGCAAAGAGTTGTCGATGATTGAGAACAATACCAGAAAGACAGAACATCACTAAGAAGAATGTTATGATGATTCCAATCCATTTATGATATTTACGCCATGTTTTACGCTTCATATTTTTGTTGTTTGTGTTATGTTGTTTTTACTCAGTTTTAAAAAGAGAGTACAAACTTACACAAAAAAGTTGTATTTCGGGACTTTTTGAATCACATTTTTAAGTTTATAAGTAGATGACTGACGCAAGTTGTATTTTTTGTCACAAGTAACTTATTTAATTCTCCACTTGTTCGTGAGAAACGTGAAACTAATCTCTCACAGATAGTACAAAGGAGTAGATTTATGTGAGACTAAGTTTAAACCACAAAAACCTAACCCAAGTTTAACTGGCAAAAATATTTTTCATAAATATTCGGGATGTTTTGTGTAGTATCAATTTTATAAATGATTGATAATCAAGCATAGGGTATTGTAACGAGGAGTAAAATCCGAATTGTAGGACACCGTCATATCAAAATTATTTTGTTACTTTGCACTCATGCACGCAAATGTACAGACACGATTCAACCCTGCAACAGGCGACATGGCTCCTTATTATCGCATCAAGGAGTCATATCGTGACGTGCAGGGTCATGTACATTCGCTAATTTTGTTGAACATCGGTTTTGAACCTTCACTTACTGCCGTACAGGTTCGAAAAATTGCATACGCACTTACCGAACGCTTCAAAAACAGAAGTACACCCTCGCTTTTCAAGGAACATCTTGACGGACTTACTCCTATTGAACAGGCAAAGGCTGACGAATGGTGGAGCCGTATGGAGAAAGAAGGTGGAATCGATAGGTTTAACAAGGAAGAGCAGAAGTCGCTGAGAAAATATGAGAACTACGTTGACCTTGAGACGGCAAAATATACTGACGCAAGGAATGTCGGTGCTGAGTGGCTCTGCAAGCAGACGATAGACAAGCTGCAATTAGAGGGTTTCCTGCGCAGAAATGGCTGGACGGAGAATACGATACACACGGCTTTGTCAGCATTGATAGTTCGCACAGTATATGCAGTTTCTGAACGTTCGTCTTATTATTATTTGCGCGATAACTCAGCTGCTGGTGAACTTTATAGTGGAGTTCCTGGCTGGACACCAGGAATCAATTCTCTGTATAAAGTCACTGACAAATTATATGAACTAAAGGAACAGTTAGAGCGTCATCTGTGCAACGTTACTGACGACCTCTTTAAGATAGACAACAAGTTGATGCTCTTCGACTTAACCAACTTCTATTTCGAGGGCAGCAAGCGTAACAGCAACAAGGCCAAGTTCGGCCGGTCAAAAGAAAAACGCTCTGACTGTAAGCTACTTGTACTTGCACTATGTATCAATAAAGAAGGTTTTATACGTTATTCTTCTATCTTGGAGGGTAATACAGCAGACCCCAAGTCTCTGCCCGATATGATTGACACGCTGGCAAAGAGGAAGCCATCACGGACAAAGGATACGCTCGTTGTCATGGATGCAGGTGTTGCCACGGAAGAGAACTTGGAGCTGATTAAAAGAAAAGGTTACAATTATCTCTGCGTATCTCGTACGAAAATGAAGGACTATACGCTCAGTGATGATAATAGGAGTGTTACGGTAATGGATGCCCGTCGGCAGAAGATAACGCTGAAAGAGGTTAAGACAGAGGATGACAAGGATTATTATCTCGAAATAACATCTCCTTCGAAAGCTATGACAGAGTCGTCCATGAACAGGGTCTGGAGAGAGCGTTTTGAGATGGAACTGCAGAGAATAAACGATGGAATCTCCAAGAAAGGTGGAACGAAAACCTATGAAAAGGTTGTTGAACGTACAGAACGTGCCATACAGAAGTACCCATCTATAGCGAAGTTCTATCAGATAAGCTACATAAAAGATGAGAAGAAACCCAAGCAGATGCTGCGCATAGACTGGGAGATAAAAGACCTCTCCGCAATGGAATCTGGTCACGGAGTATACTTCCTCCGCAGCAATGTCAGGACACTTGATGAGCGCATGACATGGGAATACTACAATCTCATTCGTGAGATAGAATGCATGAACAGGCAACTAAAGAATGACCTCAACCTCCGTCCTATCTATCATCAGAAAGATGAGAGAAGCGACGCACACCTCTTCTTCGGTTTATTAGCCTATTGGGTGGTAAACACCATCCGTTGTCAATTAAAACGAGAAGGAGAAACCTGTTACTGGACCGAGATTGTACGACGTATGAGCACCCAAAAGCTCGTCACAACAAAAGGGAAGAATCCATTAGGTGAAACTATCGAGATGCGCCAATGTAGTAGTCCTTCGAAGCAAGCAAAACAGATATACGATAAGTTGAACTTAAAACACTCACCATACAAAAAGAATAAAATTTGTAGGACACAGAGCCCATAAGAAAAACGAGGAAAGTACGGTCACTGCAAGAAATAGGCGAATGTGGGGGTTAAACTTGGGCTAAGGGGCGAAAAGTATATAGGACTTATCAATAAAAAGAAGAGGAACACATTTAAATATGCTCCTCTTTAATCTTTATCTTTTACATTAATTCTTTACTGGCTTATAGAAAATATACTTCTCTAAAACAACGCCTTTGAGAGGGAAAGTGTTGAAGTCTGTTTCTTTGAACTCCAAAGTGTAGCCATCGTTTCTCATTACTTCAATTTTACGAGTCACATTTCCAAAGTTTAAGGTTAGCATACCTTCTAATGTATAGGTATATTCACCTTTAGCTTCTAATATCCAATTACCTTCAGCATCCTTTTTTAATAACTGTATATGAGAACGATCCAAGATGTAAAAGTGGTGTTCCTTATCCCCTAAATCAGTTGCATTATAGTTTAGGTTTTGCAGTAAATTAAAGTCTTTGCCTGTATTAGGATCAATAGGAATCCATCTTCCATCCTTTGCATTTACACGGAAGTTTACCGTATATGTTTTTTTTGTATCAGGATTTCTAACAATAGCATAACTACCATTAGTAGTTGCAGCCCATTCTCCTACTGGCATATGAAGTTCTGATAATTTCTCATCTACATGGAAACCACCATTGTTCTTGCCGTTGTCGTTATTGTCATCATTTTTACTACAACCTGTAAAGGCTACTACTCCGAATAACATTAAACCAGCCCATAAGGCAGATTCTAAGTTAAACAATCTTTTCATAATTTGTTTTTTTTATTAGTAAAACATAAGGGTTTTGAATTTCAAATTACGTTTTTATTACATTCTTTCGTCATCTTTTTTTACGTCACAAGACCAGTCTTTCAAATGGTTATATCTTATTCTATGATTTCTTTTCGTGAAAATAAATATTTTTTTTTCATGAAAATAATTGTTTTTTTCATGAGAAGAAATATTTTTTTTCATGAAGATAATTCTCCAAAGATTCTTTGTCGGTATGAAAGTGACGATTTAGTGCTTATTTCTCATTCGCTGAACCCATCTTAATTTATATGTAACAAAGATAGGAAAAAACGATGAAATAGGGTGATCCTGCAATTTAATTTTAAGTGATTTTGTCTATAATTTCTAAAAATGAAATCCCAATTAACAGAGCTTTACGTAGGGTTAGGCTATTGTTAATTGGGGTAAATATTATAAGTTTGAAATTGTTATGTCTTACTTCCTTGTTACACGAACATATCTCATCACTTTCTTAACAACTACTCTTCGCAAGTCGCTGTCATTGAATTTAGTTTGAGTAAGCTCGAACTCATTGTTATTTATGAATCTAATCTGAAGATACTTGTGCATCTTACTATCTATCTTCATGAAGAAACCATTATGACGGAAACCATAGACACCTTCATCATCATCACGCTTCCATCTGCCGTTGTCTTCTTTTTCTATTACACTCATCGTGCCATCATGATAGAAGTCGAAACGATGCAGCTCATCATCAAGATTATCATCATCATGACCTACAAGTGTTCGTAGATTTACTCTTTCGCCTGTTTTAAAATCAACTGGGAGAAACTTGTAATCGTCATATCTGTCGATGATGAAGCCCACCTTGTATTCTTTGTGTGTTCTTGGATTACGAACAATGGCATAACTTCCCTTGTTGGTCAGTTCCCAAGTCCCAACAATCTTTGTATTGTTGGTTGGTGTAGCTGCTATTACATTATTATTGTTGTTTACTTCATTGTTTGCAGCAATTGAACTGGAAAATGTAAACAGTCCATTTAGCATTAAGCTTGCGCATAAACTGCGCTTTAAAAAAGATATTTTTCTCATTCTTAAAATACTTATTTTTGAATTAATATGTTGCAAATATACGTAAACTTCTTGCGATTGTAGGAATATAGTAGTTTCTTTTTAAGTGATTTTTTAGATATTGGAAATA
This sequence comes from Prevotella melaninogenica, assembly GCF_018128065.1. NCBI lineage: Bacteria > Pseudomonadati > Bacteroidota > Bacteroidia > Bacteroidales > Prevotellaceae > Prevotella > Prevotella melaninogenica. The sequence continues at coordinate 1,098,062 of NZ_CP072359.1, forward strand.
AAAAAGCATCTAATTAACAGATTTGTTCAAAAAGAAACGATTTCTGTTAATTGGATGCTAAAGTCGTATAATTACTTCCTATTTCACAGGTTTATCACCCATCGTGAAGTCTATTGCTAGACCAGAAAGCAATTGTTCATGCTTAAGATAATAATGCGGATAAGGCTGTCCGTTCATGGTTATACGCTGAATAAAACGATTTTCAGCATCATTCTTATCAGCCTTGATAGTTATTGTCTTTCCATTTTCCAGATGCACCTTGACCTTATGGAAGTATGGGGTTCCTATCATATACTGCGTACTGCCAGGGCAAACAGGGTAGAAGCCGAGTGCTGAGAAGACATACCACGCAGAGGTCTGACCATTATCCTCGTCGCCACAGTAGCCGTCAGGTTGTGGAGTATAGAGTCGGTCCATCACCTCACGCACCCAATATTGTGTCTTCCAGGGTTGTCCACTGTAGTCATAAAGGTAAATCATGTGTTGGATAGGCTGGTTTCCATGTGCATAATTACCCATGTTCATGATTTGCATCTCACGTATCTCGTGAATTGTGAAGCCGTAATAGCTATCGTCAAAGATAGGAGGAAGCAGGAAAACGCTATCCAACATCGCATTGAATTTGTCGTATCCTCCCATCAGCTGTGCCAGTCCGGCTGGGTCGTGGAACACGCTCCATGTGTAATGCCAGCTGTTTCCCTCTGTGAAGGCATCGCCCCATTTGAACGGATTAAAAGGTGACTGGAAGCTACCATCCTCGTTACGCCCACGCATCAACCCCGTTTCCTTATCAAAAACCTTCTGATAGTTCATTGCACGGAGTTTGAAAGGTTTTAACTCCTTAGCACTCTTTCCGAGTTTTAACCCTAACTGATAGATGCACCAGTCATCGTAAGCATACTCCAAAGTGCGGGCAACACTCTCGTTAATTCCCACGTTGTAAGGTATATAACCTAAGCGGTTGTAATAGTCAAAGCCCTTGCGGCCAGTGGAACTGACAGTTGGGTGTACGGCATTTGCACTATGTACAACGGCTTTCCAAAGTGTTTCTATGTCATAACCACGCAGTCCTTTGATATAAGCATCTGCCACGACTGAAGCCGAGTTGTTGCCCACCATACAGTCACGATGCCCCGGACTTGCCCATTCAGGAAGGAAGCCACTCTCCTTATAGGCGTTGACTAAGCCTGCTTGCATCTTCTCATTCATTGAAGGATAGACGAGGTTGAGCAGTGGGAAGAGCGAACGGAAGGTATCCCAAAAGCCGGTGTCTGTAAAGAGATAACCCGGTAATACTTGCCCATTGTATGGGCTGTAGTGAATAGGCTTACCCTGTTCGTCAAGCTCATAAAACGAGCGTGGAAATAGTACAGAGCGATAGAGACAACTGTAAAAAGTGCGAAGATGGTCGATATTTTCATCTTCCACCTCTATACGTCCTAATATGTTATTCCATACCTTCTTGCCTTCCGTTTTTACTGTATCAAACGATTTTCCTTCAACTTCTTTGAGGTTATGTTGTGCCTGTTCACCACTGATGAACGATGAGGCTACCTGTACGTTTACTTGTTCGCCTCGCTTGGTGTGAAATCCCACAATAGCCATAGCATGATTGCAGGTCGTAGATGTCTTTCCCTCTGACAGTTTACTATCTTCAATACTGCCAACAAAAGAGAAGTCATGGTCAAAGCGAAGGATAAAGTAGTTTTTGAAGTTTGCTGGTACACCTCCGCTATTCTTTGTTGTATACCCAATGATGGTACGCTTATCGGGCATGATGGTCACGGAAGAACCCTTATCAAAAGCATCTACAACCAAATAAGCCTCTTCTGTTTGTGGATAAGTGATGCGCATCGCAGCAGCTCGGCTGGTAGGACTAATCTCTGCTGTAACGTCATAATCAGCTAAATAAACCTTATAGTAATAAGGTGTTGCCGTCTCCGCTTTGTGGGAAAACCAGCTGGCACGCCCCTCTTCATCAAAGACTTTCTTCCCCACAACGGGCATGATAGAGAACTGTCCGTAGTCGTTAATCCACGGACTGGGTTGGTGTGTCTGCTTGAGTCCACGAATCTTATCGGCTCCATAGGTGTAAGTCCAGCCATCTCCCATCTTTCCTGTCTGTGGTGTCCAGAAGTTCATGCCCCATGGTAGGGCGATAGCAGGGTAGGTGTTACCTGTCGATAGCTCTGACTTTGATGCCGAGCCTACTAATGTGTTCACATAGTCGACAGGATTCTTTACGTTGATGGCATAACTGTTAAATGTCAATGTCAACAGAAATATAACAAGAGATAGGGCTCTTTTCATATCTTGATAATATTATTAAGTTTTATATTTTAGGTTAAAAATCAGCTTTAAAGTAAAGTTGAGATAATGTCATAGAATGCGTATAGACTTGTAATGATGGAAAATAGGGGTGATTACAATTACTTTGTTGCCGACTTCCATACCCATACTTCGCCCATCTGAAAGCGAACTAATAGTTTTGAATCTGCTTCTGTTAGCATGATTCCTTTTGTGCCAGGTTGTAATAAGAAAACCTCCCCATTATTCAACTGTTCAATGAGCGTAGAGTCTTTTCGACTTATTTCGTTAGGATGGGGCAATCGGTCAAGATTGTCTTTGTTGACTGCTCCAAAACAAGAGCAGGTCAATGTAATCTCATTAGCTCTGTTACTTATGAAGCCAGCATCCCTTTTATTTGCATTTTTAACAGCCTGATCGCCTTTATCAACAATCTCTGTGGGAATCGTATTAATGCTATGATAATCTTGTTTCGGTTTTTCTTGTGTACCTTTGTCACAACCGCTAAGGATTAAGATTGTCGTAGCAAAGAGAATATATAGTTTTCTAATCATTTTGCTTTCCGCTTAATATGTAAACACAAAAGTACACTTTTACGAGCATAAACACAAGAGATGTTGAATAAAAATCATTGTTTAACAAAGGAAACTTGTGTTATTGGATATACTATTCGATGTTTCCGAATCTTATTGCTTTCTGATAAAACTTAGTGTGTTTATTCTTTAATGTGTACTTACTTTTACTGATAGTATTTCATTATCTATGGAAATGTAATCCACTCTATTTATGTCTTTTGTGTGCAATTTTGGTCTATTCACTTGTTCATAAGCGTAGGTTGTTTCAATCTTGATAATGTATTGCAAGGTGTTTAACCGTTAGCACAATTGGTGCATACCAACCGCACAATTGGTGCTTGCCTGTAGCACCATCTGTGTTGGGTAACAGCACATGAATATAAAACGGTAAGAAAAGCTGATAGCACGCATATAGTAGGACAATAATTACTAACATCTTGGGAAATGACATACCTGGTTGTGTTATCTTGTGATTCTCCTTCTGTGATTTTGTGATTGATGGAACATTGATGTTTAAGGAAATAGAATTTGAAAAGTAATAGATAAACAAAAAGTCTTTACTTATATTCAATGTGAATATTTATTGTATTTTATACATAAATAAGAGGATGATGAAGTCATTAAAAATCGTTTTTTTATCAAAAGGTAACAAATTTAGAATAATTTTTGGTTATTCTAACAGAAATATATATCTTTGTAACAAAATGTCGGAGATGACATTAAAACTAACTATATAAACGTTATCTTGATCTACAAACAACTGAGGGAAAACCTAGTAGTATTTAATGTCAAAGTAAAGTAAATGATGAGACCCTTGTTTGATAAGCAGTTATCAAACAAGGGTCTCAGATGTTTTCGTGTTTTGTTAATCGACAGGTGTTAGCTCACCTGTACGTGAGTCGATGATAAAGCCACGTATGATGATATCTTTTGGTACGAGTGGATGCTGCTGAACAGTGTTCACCGTACGGCGAACACTTGCCTCTGTATCATGAAAACCGTCCAGATATTTGTTAAGATTAACTTGCTGTTCAGCTTCTTGGATTGCTTCGTCTGTGATTCCACGTTCACGCATCAAATGGAGGAAGTGGTCTGCATTCATGTGGCAAGCACCACAGTTAGAGTGATGGATAATCATAACCTCCTGACAACCTAACTCATAGATAGCCACAAGAAGGGAACGCATTACAGAGTCGTATGGCGTAAGAATGGTTCCGCCTGCAACCTTGATAATCTTTGCATCTCCGTTTCTCAAGCCGAGTGCATTCGGTAGCAATCTTGTTAGGCGAGTGTCCATACAACTCACGATTGCTAACTTCATATCAGGTTGTCCAGATGTAATAAAAGGCTCGTAGCCTTGTACAGCCACGAACCTTTTGTTATAAGAAAGTATCTGATCTATCATAATTAAATAAATTACCTTACTATTTTTCCACGATAATATGTGTCAAATGTATCTTCTGCATATCCATCTTTGAGTACTTTGAAGCTGGAACTGCTGGCGCCATCTACCTTGTCACCCATATAATAGACATCGAAAGCGTCCTTTCCATAGCCCCATCCTAAGTCCTTGAAGCTTCTTGCGCTGGCGCTAATCTTTCTGCCATTGTAAAGGACTGCGTTAGAAGTAACGATGTAACCTTCATTATAATAAGGGTCATATTCATCACGAGGGTCAACAGGATAATCACCCGGATAGATATTGCCTGAACCCTTTAATCGGAATGTTGTAGGGTCAACAAATGGAAGTATCTGACCTTCAAAATAAACGTTATATCTATCTTTTGCATACCCATAGCCAAGATCAATGAAAGTACGATAATCAATTCCGATAACTGGTTGATGACCATAGAACACACCTTTCTTGTTGAAAGAGTAAGGATGCACTTGACGTGAAGACTGTGCTGAAGCACTAAGTGTAAAGAATGCCATAAGAACTACGCAACTTAGGCGAAGCTGGCGATAAAAGTTCATCTTTTCCATAATCATCAGTTTTAATTGTTATTATCTTAATTGTTATATCGCAAAGGTAATAGGAAAAAGTTATTTATTTTGTGGAATTACCCTAAAAGAACTTAGGGAAACACCTTTTTGTGTGTGGGGACTTCCGCTACTAACTCAATATAGAGAATATACATTGGTTAAGCCAGTTCTGATAATTCCAGCCAACGGAGTTCTAACTCGTCTAATTCTTCTTTCAAGATTGGTAGACGTTTACTCTTTTCTGTAAGTTCATCTACTGATAGATTACCAGAGCAGAGTTCTTCTTCGAGTTGTTGTTTCTCTTCTTCTAATTGTGCAATCTTGTCTGAAAGCTGTTCGTATTCCCGTTTCTCTTTGAAAGACATCTTACGTTTTAAGTTGTTGCGATAATCCTTCTTAGCTTCGTTTGTCGTAGTGCTATTGCTCTTTGTAGGCTTCTGCTGCTCTTCTTCCTTTGATTTCATCTTTTGGAAATCACGGAATTGCGTGTAGTTTCCCGGGAAGTCTTGAATCTCACCCTCGCCCTTAAATACTAAAAGATGGTCAACAACCTTATCCATAAAATATCGGTCGTGTGAAACCACAATAACGCAGCCCGGGAAGTCTTGTAGATACTCTTCAAGAATCTGTAAGGTTTGAATATCCAAGTCGTTGGTTGGCTCATCGAGTACTAAGAAGTTTGGATTCTTCATTAAAACCGTACAGAGATATAGCTTTCTTTTCTCTCCTCCAGAGAGCTTATACACATAGTTGTGCTGTTGTTCTGGTGAGAAGAGGAAGTAGTTGAGGAACTGTGAGGCCGTCATGTGCTTTCCTCCACCAAGGTCGATATACTCTGCTATGTCTGTGATAATGTCAATAACCTTTTGATCATCACGGAACTTTAAGCCTTCTTGTGAGAAATAACCGAAGCGAACAGTCTCACCAATGTCAAACTTTCCACTATCAGGCGTAACCTCTCCAAGTAACATCTTAATAAAGGTAGACTTACCAGTACCATTGTTTCCGACAATACCCATCTTCTCAAAACGTGAGAAGTTATAGTAAAAGTCGTTGAGTATTGTCTTGTCATCAAATCTCTTTGAGACATATTGACACTCGAAGATCTTACTTCCAATATATACGCTTGACGACTTCAAACGCACCTGACGTTCCTCAATTCGCTGCTTTGCCTTTGCTTCCAACTCATAGAAAGCCTCTTCACGATAGCGTGCTTTGTGCCCACGAGCCTGTGGCATGCGGCGCATCCACTCTAACTCTGTACGATAGAGGTTGTTTGCGCGTGCAATCTCGGCGCGTGTATTGTCTATTCTCTCTTGGCGTTTCTCTAAGTAATAAGAATAATTGCCACGATAAGTATATATTGTATTGTTGTCTAATTCTAAGATGGTATTACACACGTTGTCAAGGAAATAACGGTCATGTGTTACCATAAAGATCGTTTTGTTACCACGAGAAAGATAACCTTCTAACCATTCAATCATCTCTAAGTCAAGGTGATTGGTAGGTTCGTCGAGTATGAGGAAGTCTGGTTCTAAGATAAGAACATTTGCCAAGGCAACACGCTTCTGCTGTCCACCACTTAGTTGTCCCATTGGTTGGTCTAAGTCGTGGAGCTTCAACATGGTGAGAATCTGCTTTGCTTTTAAGAGTCTCTCTGGGTTTCCTTCATGGTTGAAACAAGCATCTAAGACACTTTCTTCTGGGTCGAAATGAGGACTTTGCTCTAACATTCCCACTCGCAAGTCATTGCGATAGATGATAGAACCACTGTTGTAACCCTCTTTCCCTGTAAGGATAGAGAGTAGGGTAGACTTTCCTGTGCCGTTTTGAGCAACGAGTCCGACGTGCTGTCCTTCTGCGATAGAGAATGAAATATCCTTGAAAAGAACCTGCGCTCCGAAACTCTTTGTCAGACTTTGGACATCAAGATAGGGTATCTGTGCCATAAATCCTATTCTAAAGTCTTATTGATTTCGTCGATATACTGTAGAACCTCATCTCTACCAGTCTTGCTTTCAGCCGAGGTAATAAAGTAAGGTGGGAGCTCTTCCCATCTGTCTTGCAGTTTCTTCATCCATAGCAGGGCGTTTGACTTCGCTTTTGCTGGTGAAAGTTTATCCGCTTTCGTAAAGATAATAGAGAAAGGAACATTGCTTTCACCTAACCAGTCAACGAACTCCCGGTCAATCTTCTGCTGTTCATGACGGATATCAATCAGGACAAATACGTTCACGAGTTGTTTGCGTTGGAGGATATATTGGGCTATCATCTGCTCCAACTTATTTCTTACAGTCTTTGAACTTTTGGCATATCCATAGCCTGGAAGGTCTACTAAGTACCACTCGTTATTGATGATAAAGTGATTGATAAGTAGTGTCTTACCCGGTTTTGATGAGGTCTTTGCCAACCCCTTATGGTTGCAAAGCATATTGATAAGGCTTGATTTTCCTACATTTGAACGTCCAATAAAAGCATATTCAGCCTTTGTATCTTCTGGACACTTTGATAAGGAAGGGGAAGATATAGTGAATTCTGAATTCTTGATAATCATATATTAAAGAGTATGTGTTATAAACAGCTTTTCCTGCAAAGTTACTAAAAAGTTAATAGCTATGAATGGTCAGTTGATAGTTTTTTCGTATTTTTGCACAAAATAAGTAGCGTTCTGCAAAAAGGTATACGTTTCCTTTGCTCTCGCTGATGTATTTATAGATAACAATGTGTAAATGAAACAAATCAACTGGGGATTTATTGGCTGTGGTGAGGTAACAGAAAAGAAGTCTGGACCTGCGTTCAACGAAGTTATGGGTTCGCATGTTGTCGCTGTGTTTAGTCGTAGCGAGTTGAAGGCTCGTTCGTATGCTGAGCGTCAAGGTATTCGTAAATGGTACACGGATGCACAGGCTTTGGTAGATGATCCTGACGTAAACGCAATTTATATCGCTACACCTCCTTCAGCACATGCTACCTTTGCTATCATGGCAATGCGTGCTGGAAAACCTTGTTATATAGAGAAGCCTTTGGCGGCTTCTTATGAGGATTGCGTACGTATTAATCGTGTGTCAGAACAGACGGGAGTACCTTGTTTTGTTGCTTATTACCGTCGTTATCTTCCTTACTTTAAGAAAGTAAAAGAGATTGTTGATAACGGTGAGATTGGTAAGATACTCACAGTACAAGTTCGTTTTGCTGTTCCTCCACGTGATTTGGACTATGAACAGAACGTACAACTGCCTTGGCGACTGCAATCACATATCTCAGGTGGTGGATATTTTTATGATCTTGCTCCTCACCAACTCGATTTATTGCAGAACATGTTTGGTGTTATTGTCAAGGCACATGGCTACACTGCTAATCGTGCAGGGCTTTACAACCTCGAAGATACAGTGAATGCTGTCTTCCGTTTCGAGAATGGTTTGACTGGTAGTGGTGCTTGGTGCTTTGCTGCCCATGAGAGTGCGCGTGAGGATCGTATAGAGATCTTTGGCTCAAAGGGTAGACTCTCGTTCTCTGTCTATACTTATGCGCCTATTCATCTTTGCACAAGTGAAGGCGAAAGAGATATTGATGTTGCTAATCCAGCTTATGTTCAGCTCCCAATCATTAAGTCCGTTATTGAAGATATGCAGGGATATGGCGCTTGTGATTGTACGAGTATCAGCGCAACACCAACCAACTGGGTGATGGATCGTATCCTTGGAAAGATATAAGAAAAGCCAATGGGGCGTTTATATCCTTTTAATTATGCACATGAAGTTAACTTTCAGCGACTCCCTCTTTCTATGTCTTCTTCTATTAATGTTAGGAGGAACGAGGATGTATGCGCTTTCTACTACGGCAATATCAGATGGGATAGAAGCAAATATAGATAGTGCAGAAATACTTCCTGTAAAGCAATCAACAGACTCTGTGCGTTGGATGAGAAGAGGTGAGCCTACACGCTTGTTTAAACAAAAGTCTAACAAGAGCGGTAACTTCTTTCTACGTTTTAATGAGATAGATACTTCTTATATCGAACCTCAGAAGTATAACTTCGCTTTTATGCTTCAGAATACTAATACCTATGAGGTGTATCGTTTGAGCAGTTCAAATGAGCAAAGTATTACCTTTGCTCCTGAAGCTACGGTGCGTATAGGACCTTATTTTGGTTGGCGTTGGATATTCTTAGGTTATACACTGGACATAAAGCATTTAGATTTCTGGAACAAGAATAATAATCCTCGTCAAGAATATGATTTAAGTTTATACAGTTCAATGCTTGGACTTGATATTTATTATCGTAAGACAGGTAATGATTATAAAATCAGACAGTTATATCTTGGAAAGGATATAGACACTGAGGCAATACGTGGTACTGACTTTGGTGGATTGACTTCAACCATTAAGGGTTTCAATCTTTATTATATCTTCAATCATCGTCGATTCTCTTATCCTGCAGCTTTCAGTCAGAGTACGATACAACGTCGTTCAGCGGGTAGTCCATTGTTAGGCATTGGATATACGCAGCACAGCCTTGATGTCAATTGGGTAGAACTTAATAAGATTATCGCAAATCGTCTTGGCTGTCAGGTCACAAGTAATCCGATAGACAGTACGTTGATGTTCAGCGAAGTAAAATATACTGATGTTTCTATCAGTGGTGGCTATGCCTATAACTGGGTTTTTGCCCGAAACTGGGTGTTGGCAGGTTCGCTTTCCTTAGCATTAGCATATAAACGTAGTACGGGAGATGTTACTCATCGAAGTTTTTCTTTCAGTGATTTCAAGTTTAATAACATTAATGTTGATGGTATTGGACGCTTTGGTGTGGTATGGAACAATAGCAAATGGTATGTTGGTATGAGTACAATCCTTCATGCCTATAATTATCGTCGCAGTAATTTTTCAACTAACAACTTCTTTGGAAGTGTAAACCTTTATGCTGGTTTTAATTTTGGAAGAAGAAAGGAGAAATAGATTCCATATTGTTAGGTTATCTGTAGCCTGACAATGTGTTATTTTTTGAATTAGAACTTATTAATATGACACTAAAATATTCTCTTGTTTTTTCAACTCTCTTTGCCTTCTCTGCTTGTGGAGCAAAGACTGAACAGAAAGTGAAGGTACAGTCTGCAGCGGATACTGTAGTAACATCACTGCAGGTGACGAACGCTGTTCCTGCAGTTTCTTCAGCTGAACAAACGGATACGCTACCAACATATATTGACAGTTATACAAAAGCTGACAGTGCTTTGGTCTGTCAGTTGTTGCAGGAGTTTGTTCCACAGCGACTGCAACTGACTAATGAACAACTCATTATTAAGATTGCACGAAAGTTTATTGGGGTACCTTACGTAGCCCATACTTTAGATAATAATGAAGATGAAAAACTGGTTATTAATCTCCATGGATTAGACTGCACCACATACGTTGAGGCTGTTACAGCCCTTACACTATGTATTAAGAGGGGTGAAACACGTTTCTCCGACTATGTTCGTCAGTTAGAACAAATACGCTATCGTGATGGTAAACTGAGTTATGCAAATCGTCTGCACTATTTCCATTGGTGGCAGGAAGATAACGAACGTATGGGTTTTGTTAAGGAAATAGATTCTCCGAATCCTCCTTTTTCTGCTGTTCAGACGTTGAAAATCAACTATATGAGTCTGAATGCAAGACTGTATGATATGTTGAAGAATAATCCTGAGCGTGTTGCAGAATTGAAGAAGTTAGAAGATGCAACCAATGGAACAAAGCTTCGCTATATCCCTAAGAGTCTGCTTAATAATAGCAAACTACTTCGGGAAGTCATCCGTGATGGTGACATCCTTGCGATTGTTACGAGTAAGCGAGAGTTAGATACGACTCATCTTGGCTTTGCTGTATGGCATAAGGATGGACTCCATCTGATGAATGCTTCTAATCTTAGGAAAAACGGTAATAAGGTTGTTGATCCAGTAGAGACACTCTATAATTATATGATGGCTCGTCCAGCTAACCTTGGTATACGTGTTGTGCGTATTCAATAGTAATGCGTATAGCTTAAGAAACTATCTTCCATATAAGTTTTGTTATTTGTTTCTAAGATGATGAGCGATGCCTATAAAGACTCTGTTTTAGCCTCTTTTATACTCGTGCGGACGTCCAGCACGGGTGGTGCGGAGGCTTAACACGAGTGGTGTGGCGGCTCAACACCATTGCAAAATGTCATTATGATGTAGACAATTTGTTGTTGGAAAAGAGTTATTATATGAGAGAATTATCCCTTTAAGATTATAGGGTAGCAATAAATAAAAAATGCTCTGGCAGAGAAATAATTATTCTGCCAGAGTATTTTCTTACTTTTTCATCTTAGCCTTGCGAGCATACTCGAAGAGTGCTGTAGGCAGATGGCAATAGCCAGTTGGGTGTTTATCAAGATAATCCTGATGATATTCTTCTGCTGTATAGAAGTTCTTCAGTGGTTTAACCTCAACTGCAATCTTTCCGTTGATGTGTTTCTGCTCTTCTTCAAAAACCTTTTTGATTGTTGGGAGATCAGCTGGATCGGTGTAGTAAACGCCTGTGCGATACTGACTGCCGCGGTCGTTACCCTGCTTGTTTACGCTGGTAGGGTCGATAGACTTAAAGTATAAACCCAGTAGGAACTCCAAACTGATAACTTTAGGGTCGTAGGTAATGTGCACAGCTTCGGCAAACTGGGTCTTATCTGTGCAAACCTCTTCATAGGTTGGGTTTTTGATAACGCCATTGGCATAGCCCACTTCGGTAGCTGTAACGCCTTCTATCTGTTTGAGGTAGTGCTCTGTTCCCCAGAAGCAACCACCTGCAACATAAATTTCTTTCATTGGTCTAATTAATTTAATGTAGGCTCCGTAGCCTTTTGCTTTCATCTCTTCAAGTGGGATGAAACGCAGCGAAGCACTATTGATACAATATCTTTTTCCTCCTGTCTCGGCTGGTCCATCATCAAAGACGTGTCCAAGGTGCGCCTTACCAGTCTTGCTTCGCACTTCCGTACGCAACATTCCGTGCGATGTGTCAGTATGGTTTGTGACAAGTTTCTTGTCGATTGGCTTTGAGAAAGCAGGCCAACCGCAACCAGAATCGAACTTGTCTGTGGAAGAGAAAAGCGGTTCGCCAGTTGTGATATCTACATAGATACCTTCTCTAAACTCGTGGTCATACTCATTAGTGAAAGGTCGCTCGGTGGCAGCCTGCTGTGTTACGGCATACTGTTCGGCAGTAAGTGTCTTCCGAAGGGTTGCATCATCGGGGCGTGTGAATTTCGTCTTAGTAGCGACGATAGAATCTGTTTGTGTCATAGCTGTCTTTGTCTTGTTAGTGCAAGAAGTTGTTCCCGTTATTAGTAAGCCACAAGTAGCAGCTTCAACAATGGTGGGAAGAATCAGCGTACACAAAATGGATAAAATGTTACGCATAGTTTATAGTATTTATAAATGTGATTAATATAAAGTTAAGAGATAACAAAGGGTGTGTCAAAATCCAGTCTGCTGGATTCTGAAACACCCTTTTCTATATTCGTTTTGTTTACTGCTTCTGCAAGAAACGGTCAACCTCAATAGCTGCCATTGCACCTGTGCCAGCTGCTACGACACCCTGACGATAGGTTGGGTCTGCCACGTCACCCGCAGCAAAAACACCCTCGATATTGGTTGCTGTAGACTTTGGCTTTGTGATGATGAAGCCGTGGTCGTCCATCTCTACCTGACCTTTGAAGAGGTCGGTGTTAGGAGTGTGACCAATAGCCAAGAAGAAACCATCAATATTGATATCAAACTTTTCCTCGTTTTCTTCACCCTTGAAGCGTACTAAGTGTGCACCCTCTACACCATCTTCACCAAAGAGACCGAGAGTATTGGTGTTGTAAAGGATTTCAATATTCTCCTTTTCTGTCACACGCTTACGCATAATCTCTGCTGCACGGAGATAAGGCTTGCGCACAATCATATACACTTTCTTAGCCAATCCAGAGAGATACATTGCCTCTTCGCAGGCTGTGTCACCACCACCAACAACGGCTACAGTACGCTTACGATAGAAGAAACCATCGCAGGTAGCACATGCGCTGACACCCTGTCCACGGTATTTCTCCTCATCTGCCAAGCCTAAGTACTTTGCACTTGCACCTGTAGCGATGATTACTGTGTCAGCTTCAATCTGGTTACCACGGTCGTCTTCGAGATGGAAAGGACGACTGCTGAGGTCTGCCTTTACGATAGAACCGTCGCGAAGGTCAGCACCATAGAGGTCTGCTTGCTGACGCATCTCTGACATCAGTTGGTTTGCATCAATTCCTTCGTGAAAGCCCGGGAAGTTTTCTACGATGGTTGTGGTAGTCAACTGACCACCGGGTTGTAGACCAGAGTAGAGTACTGGCTCAAGATTTGCACGTCCAGCGTAGATAGCTGCAGTATAACCTGCAGGTCCGCTACCAATTATCAGGGTTTTTACCTTTTCCATATCAATATATTGTTTGTTGCCCTTTGGATAAGAATCTATTCCTATGACAGGGCTTGATTAATACTTTTGTATTTTTTGCAGAACAAACATTGTGCCAAAGAGTCGTGCTCGTTATTATTCCATTGGGAATAAGCCAAAGAGTCGGTCATCAATCATATCTGTGACACGTTTGAAGTCTTGTGGGTTGTCTTGGAAGTCAGTTGTGTCACCATCGACAATCATCAGATGTCCCTTGTAAGTCTTAATCCATTCCTCATAACGCTCGTTGAGACCACGGAGGTAGTCAATACGCATTGTTTGTTCGTAGTCACGTCCACGTTGTTGGATGTGGTCGATGAGGCGAGGGATAGAACAACGGATGTAAATCATTAAGTCTGGCAGCTTAACTAATGAGAGCATCAGGTCGAAGAGGTCAGTGTAATTATTGAAATCACGCTCTGACATCAATCCCATATCATAGAGATTAGGTGCAAAGATACGTGCATCCTCGAAGATAGTACGGTCTTGAATGATAGTATCCTTTGATTGTGAAATCTCTACAACATCACGAAAACGCTTGTTGAGGAAGTAAATCTGTAGATTGAATGACCAGCGTGTCATGTCAGCATAGTAGTCTTCCAAATACGGGTTGTTGTCAACTGGTTCGAAATGAGCTTTCCATCCGTAACGTTTTGCGAGCATTTTGGTGAGTGTAGTCTTACCAGCTCCAATATTTCCTGCGATTGCTATATGCATAATATGTGTGTATCTAATTGCCCACCTCACGGCTACCTCTTATAAAAGGTATGGTTGATTCGGTGTTGTGGGCATGTGAATTCTTGTTAGTTTGTTTATGTTAATTCCCTTTCAGTACTTTGATAGCCCTCCCTTTGGGGAAAGGTAGAGGGCGCTTTGTTCGTATCTTAGAACAAGCCGAAGAGCTCTCTGTCAATTTTGTCTGTAATGAAACCAAAGTCTTTTGGGTGGTGTTGATAGTCGAGATTGTCAACATCAATCGTCAGAACACGCCCTTTATACTTCTCTTTGATAAACTCTTCATAGCGTTTGTTGAGGTTCTCAAGATAGTCTAATGGCATCTTCTGCTCATACTCTCGTCCACGTTTCTCAATGTTAGAAACAAGATGGCTGACAGAAGCACGAAGATAAATCATCAGATCTGGGAAGCTGACAGCATCCGTCATGTCCTCAAACAACTCCATATAGGTTTCATAGTCACGGTCGTCAAGATTACCCATGGCATAGTTGTTCTCCGTAAAAACGTAGACTCCTTCATAGATAGAGCGGTCTTGTACTACTGACTCATCACTCCGACTTATCTCAAGCAAATCTTTAAAACGCTCCTTTAGGAAGAACACTTCCATTGGGAACGACCAGCGCTTTATGTCTTTATAATAGTCTTCTAAGTAGGGGTTATAGTCTACTGACTCAAATCTTGGCTTCCAACCATAGCGTTTGGCAAGCATTGTTGTGAGTGTTGTCTTACCGCTACCTATATTTCCTGCAATTGCAATGTGCATAACATAGTGTCCACGTGTACATCTCTGGCTTTCCCTGTAATAGACAATGCCAGAGATGTCAGTGGATAATATTGTTTATATTTAGAATTGATTTCTTGCCTTACCTACACAACCATTTGGCATCTGGATATGTAACATCGCGCATACTGTTGGTGCAATATCTACGATATGTGTTTCTATATTGCTTGCACCATGCTTCACGTTCCAACCAAAGAGTAGGAAAGGAATGTGTGTGTCGTATGGGAATGGCTGTCCATGTTGTGTTCCACGGAAGTCTGGTCTGTCCTTGCCACCAAAGAACTGTGGGCGTGTGACAACACCAATCTCACCTGAACGGCCACGGAAGTAACCATTCTGCATACGCTCCTTTATCCATTCTGGCATTGTTGTCTGGCTGACTTTCTCCTCGTCAAAGACATAGAGGAACTGTGGGTCTTGCTTCAACCACTCTACAGACTCATAGATAATCTCCTGCTTTTTCTTACCAGCTGCAGCGATTGTTGAGTCATTAAAGTAGAATTGATAGTTGTCTTCACCCATTACAGGGCTGATACCAAACTTTCCTTGCAGATAGGTATTGAGGTCTTTAACAGTCTGCTTATAATCCCATCCACCTGCTGGAATGCGATGCTCACGCATATAGTTATAGTTGTGAGCAGCACCGTGGTCAGCTGTAAGGAAGAGCAGATAGTTACCTTCTCCCACCTCCTTGTCAAGTACTTTAAGGAACCATGCCAAGTCTTTGTCTAATTGCATATAAACGTCATGGTTCTCTTTTCCACGTGTAGAGAATTTATGTCCAATGATATCTGTTGGTGAGATGCTTATCGTAAGCATATCAGTTTCTTTTCCCTTACCCAAGTTTTCATTCTTCAAAGCCGCTTCTGCCATCTTGAATGTCATAGTAACACCCAGTGGTGAACCTTTGATATCGAATTTAGGAGCAGTGTGGTTTTTTGCGTTAAAGTCTTCAACCCATTGTGGCAGTTTGTCCATATAGAAGGTTGAAGTGACGAAACGACCTGCTGAGGTGTCCCACCAATAAGCAGCATCAGCAGCATGACCAGCAGGAAGGATTGATGCACGGTCTTTCAGAGCCACACCAATAACTTTTGAACGGAAGTCTGTTGCTACCTGAAGTTCATCTCCAATCGTAGAGGTAAGCATACGACGAGGGCTCATCTGACCTTCAGAACTGTCAGAGCCAACACTCTTCACCGTCTTATCCCCACAGCAGTAAACACTCTTGTCGTCTTGATAGAAATAGTTTCCTGCGATACCAGTAAAGGCTGGGATAGAGCCAGTATAAACAGAACTATGTCCGATGGCGGTCACTGTTGGCGCATAGTTGATATGTGTGTTCTCAAAAGAGAAACCCTGGTTGAGCAATCTTTTCAAACCATCATTACCATACTCATTGTAATAATAGTAGAAATAATCCCAACGCATTTGGTCGACAACGAGACCAACAACCAATTTTGGTCGCTGTATCTGTGCATTGGTTGCTGCTGCAATGAGCAAACCAGCTACAAGAAAAAGGATTTTTTTCATCTTAGGTATGTGTTTAAATTATGTTGCAAACTTACAATATTTTTTTTAATTTCTCGACTTTTTTGTCTACTTTTGCACTTGTCGAAATGATATTAAATACAAACAAGAACAATGCAGAATATTATCATCGCAGATAATCAAGACATCACACGGGCTGGACTGGCTTATGTGCTTTCTAAAATGGAGAATGTATCTTATCAGGTGGCAAGCAACAAGTCCGAGTTAATACTTCTCTTAAACGATTGTCCTGAAGCTGTTTTGATTTTAGATTATACGTTGTTTGATATCTCTGGTGAGGCTGACCTAATGAATATCGGTCAGCGTTTTCCACTTTCCCATCTTATATTGTGGAGTGAAGAGTTGAGTGTAGGCTTCATTCGCAATGTTATTAATGTTAGCAATCGCATTAGTGTCCTTATGAAGGATGCGCGAATGTCTGAAATAGAACAATGTCTTGACTATGTGCTGCACGGTAAGCGTTTTCTTTGCCAACATGCCACAAATATGATCTTAGCACCTGCGTACCTACTTGAGAAGGAGACGGTACCATTGACAAAAACAGAAGTTGAAGTGTTGAAAGAGATTGCAATAGGTCTGACAACACGTGAGATTGCCGAGAAACGTTTTTCTTCTTTCCATACGGTCAACACACATAGAAAGAATATCTTTCGCAAGTTAGGAGTAAATAATGTTCATGAAGCTATCCGCTATGCTATGCGTTCGGGATTGGTGGATGCTGCAGAATACTATATTTAAGGTAGGTTCTTATTAATTCTCTTTTATATTTTTCCCAATCTTTTCTGATTTGTAAGAAAATAATTAACGCTTGTGGATTGCGAAAAATATTTACTTTTATTCTCGTTTTTTACCTTATTTCTTTCTAAAAAATGCCCTTTTCTTGTGTCTTTGTAATTATCAAGTTGTCAGGTAGTTACAAAATGGTAATTGAAAAGGTGCTTAGTTAGGATTCAAAAGGGCGTTAGTAAGACCTCAAAAGGGCATCTATTGAAGGTCAATTAAGCCTTAATTCGAATGCTATTAAGCCTTAGTTGTTTTTTATGTGGTGAATTTTTTATTACAAAGCTGTGTGAATTGTATCTACTTTCCAACCTTTCTTTTATTATTGTAGGATAATTTTGTTATAGGTATATGCGCAACAGAAAGAGCCGTATCAAACGCTGTTATAGTGATTTGATACGGCTCTTTATGCGTGTTTATAACGTGCAATTAAAATAGGAAGTCTATTCAGATAACTCTTTCTTGTTGAGTTTCGTAGAAAGAATGAAGTAAAGAATTAATGCAGCGTAAGCCACGAGGGAGAGAAGTTCAGAGAGATGATTTTCCCACCATGATGAATAATCGAACTCAATACCACCGAATTTTAGTAAGGCAGAAACAACACCCATGAGTGCACCACCAGCAATGAAGCCTGATGCCAAGAGTGTTCCCTTGTCGCCACGTGCCTTGTTTATAGCTTCATTCTTAGAACGAGTCGTTACATACCAGTTTACGGCTCCACCTACTAAGAGAGGAATATTCAGCTCCAAAGGAATGAACATACCCAATGCGAAAGCCAAAGCAGGAACCTTACAGCGGTCGAGTACGAGTGCAATAACTGCACCGATACCATAGAGTATCCATGGTGCGCCTTGACCACTCATCAACGGTTTGATGACAGCTGCCATTGCGTTTGCTTGTGGAGCAGCCAACTTGCCAGAGTTGAAACCATAAGTTTTGTCTAAAACAATCATCACGCCAGCCACGGTAGCAGCAGAGATAATCGTACCAAGGAACTTCCATGTCTCTTGTTTTTTTGGTGTTGTACCAAGCCAATAGCCAATCTTTAAGTCGGTAATGAACGAACCTGCCATTGAAAGGGCTGTACACACAACGCCACCCATCAAAAGGGCTGCCAGCATACCAGCATTGCCTTTCAGTCCAACAGCCACCATAACGACGGATGCAAGGATGAGGGTCATCAATGTCATACCTGATACTGGGTTGCTTCCTACAATCGCAATGGCGTTAGCAGCAACAGTAGTAAAGAGGAAGGCGATGATGGCAACGAGAAGAATACCCACAACTGCGTGGAGCAGGTTGAAGTCCATCACTCCAAAATAGAAGAAAAGGAAAGTGATGATGAGCGTTGCAATACTTCCGAAAGCAATAATCTTAAAGGAAATGTCGCGCTGTGTACGGATAATCTCTTCCTGTCCACTGCCCTTACCTTTCATCTCACGTGCAGCCAAACCAACAGCACTCTTGATGATGCCCCATGACTTCACAATACCAATGATACCTGACATAGCAATGCCACCGATACCGATTGAACGAGCGTATGACTTAAAGATAGCCTCTGGAGCCATCTGACCAACAGCTGTTGTGATAGATGGATCCCACTGATTTAATACGGTATCTGGGAACAAGAGTGCCATGCCTGGTACGATAAGCCACCATACGGTCAGCGAACCAACACAAATGATAAAGGCATATTTCAAGCCGATGATATAACCAAGTCCGAGGACAGCTGCACCCGTATTGACTTTGAAGACAAGCTTTGCTTTATCGGCAATAGTCTCGCCAAAACTAATCATACGACTCGTAACGTTCTCATTCCACCATCCGAAGGTTGCGACAATAAAATCGTAGAGTCCACCTACAAGACCAGCGAGAAGAAGTGGCTTCGCTTGACTTCCACCTTTCTCACCGCTCACGAGTACCTGTGTGGTAGCCGTTGCTTCAGGGAAAGGATATTTACCATGCTGATCCTTAACAAAATACTTACGGAAAGGAATCAAAAAGAGAATACCCAAGACACCACCTAAAGCTGCTGCAATAAAGATGTTGAAGAAATCAGCTTCTAACTCAAGCATATAAATAGCTGGCATTACGAAGATACCTCCCGCAACGACAGCACCTGAACAGGCACCGATACTCTGGATAATGACATTCTCACCCAAGGCGTTTTTGCGCTTTGTGGCAGAGGATACACCAATCGCAATAATGGCAATTGGGATGGCAGCTTCAAATACCTGTCCTACCTTCAAACCAAGATAGGCAGCAGCAGCCGAGAAGAGTATTGCCATGAGGATACCCCAAGTGATAGACCATGGGCTTACTTCACGATATGTCTCTTGTGGCGACATGACTGGCTTGTACTCTTCGCCATCTTTCAACTCCCTGAAGGCATTCTCAGGAAGATTAATGTTTTGATTCGCGTTATTTTCCATTGTTTAATAGTATTATTTGCTTGCAAAGATAAATAAAAATCATTTATCTTGTATCAATTCACTGTAAAATATTACCTTTGCCAATATGAAAGTGATTAAACCTATTGCTATTTTTCGTTCTCCTCTGACATCGAAGTTTGGTATTCCTCGTCAAAGTGGACTGGCTGATAATCTTACGGGTAAGATAGTGTTGGAACCTCAGTACCAGCGTGAGGAGGCGCTACGTGGATTAGAAGACTTTGATTATCTGTGGTTAATTTGGGGCTTTTCAGCTAATAAGTCTACCGATGATAGTAAGTTGACGGTTCGTCCTCCACGCTTGGGAGGCAATGAGCGTTTAGGGGTGTTTGCCACTCGTTCGCCCTTCCGTCCAAATGGACTTGGATTATCTTCTGTTCGAATTAAGCGAATAATAGATGGAGTTATTGAGGTCGTTGGAGCTGACTTGATGGACGGTACACCAATCTATGATGTAAAACCATATATCTCATACGTTGATAGTCATCCAGAGGCAAGAGGCGGTTTTACCGATAAGAAAGAATGGCAACAGTTGTCTGTTGTTATTGCGGATGAATACTCTAAGTTCTTTGATGACGAGGAACTTGCAGCCTTAAAGGAGGTACTCTCGCAAGATCCACGCCCACAATATCAGCATGATACAGCGCGTGTTTATGGTATGCCTTTTGGTGGGAAGGATGTAAAGTTTAGGGTTGAGGGAGATGTGTTAGAGGTTGTTGGGGTTGATTATTAGGCTTATTAGGCTTATTGGGCTTATTAGCCTAATTAGCCCAATAAGCCCAAAAATGAACTATTTTCTCCTTAAGTATTGCGTCCAAGCAAATGGGCATCGATGCGATAGATAATTAAGATTGTTCATGTTTTGGTATGCTTCCCGTTCAAAGGATAGGTTTAGATAGGCACGCCCCGCCATAGGTAAGCGTATAAGCCATTCTATGAGATACCATAGATAAAAGGGAAGGATGAGCATTTCTAACATTTGACGTGTATGAATACGCTCATGATTGATTATCTCCTTCGTTAGTTTAACGCCAGGATGAACAAAAAGAAGCCCAAGAATGTTGATAGCATCATAATTCTTGGGTGGTAAATATTTCGTCTGAATAATCTTCATTAATCTGTTTCAATAGACTCAATACGTGGCTTGGAAGCTGCTGGAGCAATAGGCTGTGTCTCACCAGAAGAATTTGAAGATGCTTCTGAAGAACCATTTTGATTGTCAGAATTGTTTGCTGTGGCATCATTGTGGTTGCTCGTGCGACTTGAACGATGAGTTTTTCTGATACTATTGAATACCTTTTCCGCCTGTTCCTCTTCCTGTGCATTGGTGGAATCTTTGGCTGTTGTGTCTCTTGCTATTGTGTCAAACTTCGCCTTGTTATTGTCTGCTAAGTTTGAATCTGGCTCAATAGCTGTCTGTGTATATTCTGGATCGTTCTTGTGTTGTCCGTAATAAAAGAAGCCAAAGGCGACAAGGAATATCGTACCAAGAATGATAAAGGCAACCATACCACGACCTAAGGTTGGGTCGTTGTCGTTATCATTATTATTCAGTGGTGTATTGCAATAAGGACAATTCTTTTCCTTCTCATTCACCTCATTATTACAATTTCGACATTTCATATTTTCTTTCTTTATCTTTGATTTCCATCGGCAAAGGTAAAAGAAAAGGTAGAGATGACAAAACGATTTGGCTTTTTATTCGTTTCTTCTTTCTTTTTTGTATCTTTGCAGGGATTTTACAAGATTATATTATCATATTAAAAATAGAACAGAAGGAGTTTTTTCGATATGAAAAAGACATTGATAATTATATGTTTCCTGACTTGTTGGCTGTGTGTTTCTGCTCAAAGCCTGCGTGAAGTGTGGATAGAAATGCCAGATAGCGTACTACCTTATCTGAGTAAAAGTCAGCGTACTGAATTGGTTGACTATGTTGATATGAAAGCTGACCCAGCTGTCTTGAATGTTTTTGGTGATTCTGTTCGGATAGAGCGTATGACCAATAACTATCTTTTAGTTAAAGCAAGTAAGGTCACTCGTTTGGAAATCAAATTATTGGATAATAATACTTTGGCTTTAGTTCAGACTTGGAAAGCACCTGTTGCAGAGAGTAAGTTGAGCCTTTTCAACTTGCAATGGCAACCCAAAGAGGCTGTTGTGGTATACAATGAGAATATTGTAAAACCTGACTCTATGAGTGAAGAGGAATTTGCTGATTTAAAGTCATTGATGTATCCTCGTATGAGAGAGTATCGTCTGTCAGCAGAGAATAACTCGTTGTCAGTAAGTTGGAACTACCCTTTGCTGTCAAAGAAAGATGTAAAGCGGGTTGCAGACTTATTGAAGATGCAGGTTGTTAACTGGACAGGAAAAGACTTTCGATAGAAAAAAAAGATGGCACATTTGGCGGTTTCTGATAAAATCACTACTTTTGTGCTCATATATTAATAGTTTATAGCATGAATTTGAAGGTACGTTTAGCGTTGATGAACTTCTTAGAGTTCGCAGTGTGGGGAGCTTATTTGACCTCTATGGGTCGCTATCTTGGCAATATCGGTATTGGAGCTGAGATTGGTTATTTCTATTCAATGCAGGGTGTGGTTTCAATCTTTATGCCTGCTTTGATGGGTATTGTGGCCGATCGTTGGATTCCAGCTCAGCGTTTGTTAGGCTTCTGTCATTTGCTTGCGGGTTTATTTATGTTTGCTACAGCTGGCTATGGTTTGAGCATTGGTGACCATGCAGAGTTCTCTACCATCTTCACGCTTTATTCACTTTCTGTTGCCTTCTATATGCCAACATTGGCTCTAACAAACTCTGTTGCTTATAGTGCTTTGAGTAATGCAGGTATGGATACGGTGAAGGCATTTCCACCTATCCGCGTGTTCGGTACGATAGGTTTCATCCTTACCATGTGGCTTGTAGACATTTTGGGTTTTCAAAGCAATCAAAATCAATTTATTACCTCTGGTGTAGTAAGTATCATTCTCTTCCTTTATACCTTTACATTACCAAAGTGTCCCGTTAGTAAGGGGACTGAAAAGAAGAGTTTTGTGGATGCTTTTGGCTTACGTGCTTTTGCTCTTTTCAAGGAGAAGAAGATGGCTATCTTCTTTATTTTCTCAATGTTATTGGGTGTGAGTCTTCAGATAACGAACAGCTTTGCTAACCCTTTCCTCTTTAGCTTTGGTGCTCAACCAGAGTTTGCAAACTCTTTTGGCGTACAGCATGCTAATATCTTGATAAGCCTTTCACAGGTTAGTGAAACCTGTTGTATCCTTCTCATTCCATTCTTTATGCGTCATTATGGTATCAAGAATGTAATGTTGATAGCTATGTTTGCATGGGTATTGCGCTTTGGATTGTTCGGAGTAGGCAACCCAGGCTTCCCCGGTATCTTGATGTTTGTAATTTCAATGATTGTTTATGGCGTAGCCTTCGACTTTTTTAATATATCAGGTTCGCTCTTCGTTGATAATAGTACGGAGCCAGCTCTTCGTTCTTCAGCGCAAGGATTGTTTATGTTGATGACGAATGGTATTGGTGCAACAGTAGGTACATTGGCTGCTCAGGCAATCGTAAATGCTTATACCTATCCTCAGAATGTTGGTTCAGACATATTGACCGTAGGTGATTGGCAGTCTTGTTGGTTTATATTTGCAGGCTATGCTTTTGTTGTAGGAGTATTGTTTGCTGTTATCTTCCGTCCGAGGAGAGCATAATAGTTACCGATTAATACGATATTAATGAGTAAAGTTCAACTTATATATAAAGGTATTTCACAGATTGTAGGAGGACCAGAGTTAGGTCTGCTCGTTCTGTCTGACCTTGCACACACAAGGCAGATAGCTATTGTGTGTGATCATCACATGGAGTATGAACTTGGCTTACGAACAGGTGACAAGATAATTACTGAAAAGCTGCTCCCAGAAGTACTTTGTAATGTAAATCCATTGATGACAAGTGAGCATTACGAGATACTTTTTAACTCTATTGTAGATGGACAATATAAAGCACTCTTAGTCAATAAAGACGATTTAAGTCTTACTCCTCTGCGTGCTTCTGATGCAGTGTTATTGGCACAGATAGCAAAGTTGAACATTTTTATGGAAGAGCATCTTTTCAAACGTCAAAGTGTAGACAGCAATACGAGTCAAAACAAAATGGCTTTACCCGTAAATGCTTTGAGCGTTGAGATGTTACGGCATGCCTTACAAAAAGCTATAGAAGACGAGAATTATGAACTTGCTTCTATGCTTAGAGATGAAATGAAGAATAGGTCAAAAGAGTCTTGAATATATATAAAAATCAAGACGCTCAGGAACTTTATAGGACATTCTTGTCTTAAGAAAACAATGTTATAGTCCCAAAGAATGAAAGAAGCAAGATATTTTTATGTCCCTAATGCTGCTATGGAAACAGCGTTGCCTGCAGAGGAAGCCATTCATGCAACACGTGTACTTAGGTTGAAGGAGGGTGATGAACTATTCCTTATGGATGGTGAAGGCTACTTTTATAGGGCGGAAGTAGCACTGACAACGCCGAAGAAGTGTCTTTATACGATTAAAGAGACATTGAGGCAAGAGCTTGCTTGGCGTGGAAAGATTTATCTTGCTATTGCACCAACAAAGGATATGGGGCGCATTGAATGGATGACTGAAAAGGCTACTGAAATAGGTTTTGATGAGATTACTTTCTTGGATTGTAAATTCTCTGAACGTAAGATGTTGCGTACAGATCGTATAGAGAAGATTGTTATCTCAGCAGTTAAGCAGAGCCGTAAAGGCTGGAAACCAGTGGTAAACTCAATGACACCTTTTCATTCTTTCATAGAGAAGCATTCTAACAATGGACGAAAGTATATTTGCCATTGTTACCAAGAGATACCACGAGCAGACTTCTTTACTGCCATCACACAAGAAGAGTCTTCTCCAACAGGCGAAGATATTACCGTATTGGTAGGACCAGAGGGCGACTTCTCTATCGATGAAGTTCGTTTTGCTTTGGAACATGGTTTTGAGAGTGTTACGTTGGGTAACAGCCGTTTACGCACAGAAACAGCAGGGCTTAGTGCCGTCATGATGTCGCAGCTTGCACGAAGAATGTAAGCTGTTTCTTGTGTGTTTAAGGTTAGAATGGACTGTTGAAAGCTTCAAATAAATATGTTTAATTGCTGTTATCATACTACGTTCCATTGGTGTTAAGCATTCGCACAATGCGTGCTAAGTCTCCGCACAACGTGTGTTAAGCCTTCGCACAAGATGTGTGACGCACTAATACAATAGTGAATGATGGATAGAAACGTTCTTGAAAGAGGTTAGTAGATATGCAATAAGACAAATAACATGTAATAGAACACTGATAAGCAACTTATATGAGAAAAAGTTTATTGGATGCAATAAAATTAAGTTTTTTTGTTGCTCTCTCGTGTATGTATCAAAAAAAATGCTTAATTTTGCAGCATACATTTAAATAACGTTATTATTTATATTAAATTTTTTAACTAAACTATGCAGAAAAGATTACTTTTCTTGATTACGTTGTTGATTGCAATGACAACTACTGTCATGGCACAGGTTACAACTTCAGGAATCAGTGGTAAGATTGTGTCTCAGGGTGAAGATGTTATTGGTGCTACCATTACAGCAACTCATCAACCTTCTGGAACAGTTTATCGCGCTGTGACGAACATCGATGGTCGTTATACTATTCAGGGTATGCGCGTCGGTGGTCCATACAAGGTGACTGTGGCTTACATTGGTCAGAAGACGAAGACTTTTGACAATGTTACACTCCGTCTTGGTGAGACGGAAGATCTCTCTTGTTCACTTCAAGATGATACCAAGGAGCTTCAGGAGGTTGTTGTGAAGGGTAGTGCGGGTGTTAACGCAACCAAGACGGGTGCTGCACAGAGTATCAGCTCGAAGCAGATTGCTGATATGCCAAGTATTACCCATGGTATTGCGGATGTTGCTCGTCTCAATCCACAGTTGACAACAACGAATAGTGGCGCAATGTCTTTTGCTGGTACAAGCAACCGCTACAACTCTTTTATGATTGACGGTGCGGCAAACAATGACGTGTTTGGTCTTGCTGGCGGTGGAACAAATGGAGGTAGTGCCGGAACACAGCCTGTTTCTATGGAGACAATTGAGCAGATTCAGGTGAATGTTGCTCCTTTTGATGTCCGTCAGGGTGGTTTTACGGGTGGTGCCATCAATGCAATTACCAAGAGCGGAACTAACGTGTTCCACGGCAGTGTCTATGGCTTTGGTAATAACCAGGGACTGATAGGCTCTAAGTATCCTCTTGCTGACGGCGGTTACGCTCCCAAGTTCAACAAGCAGAAGGAGTATAATATCGGTGTAACCTTGGGTGGTCCTATTATCAAGGATAAGTTGTTCTTCTTTGCAAACTATGAGAAGACCAACAAAACTTATCCTAATCTTTACACCTTAGGCTCAGAGCATTCTGCCGTTGATGCCGCAAAGGCAAATGACATCTTGGAGAAGATTGCTGATCTCGCTAAGCGTCAGGGTGTGAACTTCCCTACAGCTCTTTCTACTGATGATATTTATACTAAGAGTGATAAGGTTGGTTTGAAACTTGACTGGAATATCAATGAAACCAATAAGGCAACTGTACGTTGGAGTCTTGTTGATGCAGAACAACTGAACTATGCCGGTTCAAGAACCTCTGTCAACGGCATCAGCTATGCTTATCCGTTCAAGAGCAAAACCAATTCTTTCATTGCCGAGTTACAGAGCCGTCTCTCTCCGTCTGTTGCCAACGAGGCTCGTGCGAGCTACGTACGTGTAAGAGATAATCGTGCTATCACAGGTGAGTACCCGAATGTGACAGTCAATAATGTAGGCGGCGGTTCAGTAAACTTAGGTGTTGAGCGTTCTTCTATGGCTAACCGTTTGGATCAAGATATCTACACTCTTGAAGATAACTTGACATGGTATAAGGGTAATCATACCTTTACTTTTGGTACTCATAATGAGTTGTATAAGTTCACAAACCTTTTCCTTCAAGACCTCTTTGGTAGTTATACATTCAAGAACTATGATTCTTTTGTAAACTACTACAACGATTATGTTGCCGGTAAAATAGATCCCAAGAAGTCTTATATCAACCAGTACCGTTACTCTCACGCAAATGTAGACGTTACAGGCGACCCGCGTTGGGAAGCATCATTCGGTGCAGCGCAGCTGAGTTTCTATGCACAGGACAAGTGGGATGCAACTGCCAACTTCCAGCTGACCTATGGTCTCCGCATGGACATCCCGATTATTATTGATACGCCTGCTGCCAATGAGCCGTTCAACCAGTATGCAGAGACGAAAGGATGGAATGTCAGGACAAACCAGCGACTGTCGAGTACGCCTCTCTGGAGCCCTCGTGTAGGTTTCCGCTGGGACATCAACAAAGACCGCAGGTTTATTCTCCGTGGTGGTGCCGGTGTGTTCACAGGACGCATCCCGTTCGTTTGGATCAGTAACAACTATACTCACACAGGAATACAGCTTTCAACATTTGACGCCTATAACACAAACGGACTGGAGCTGTTGCTTGACCCTGAAGCACAGCAGAACAACGCATCAAAGCTCAAGGCAAAGGGAAGCCAGATCATCAATGTCTACGACCGCAATTTCAAGTTTGCACAGAACCTCCGTTTCAACCTCGGCTTCGACTTTAACGTGCTGGGCATCAACTGGACTGCCGAGGCCATCTACTCAAAGACACTCAATGATATTCTTTACCAGAACCTTGCCTATGACCAGACAGGCAAGACCTTTGGAGAAGTTTATGGAAGTGTCGGTGCACCGATAGAAGACAACCGCCCACTTTATTCCCAGGTGACGAAAGGAACTCCTTTCAACAATATCTATAAGTTGAGCAACACATCAAAGGGCTATACGGTCAACATGAGCCTGAAGGCTGAAAAGCATTTCAACTTCGGCCTTGACTTGATGGCAAGCTACACCTGGACAAAGTCAATGAGTGTAAACAACGGTGGTTCTTCTGTTGCAGAGAGTAACTGGAGATTCAATTACACTTATCGTAATCCTAACGACCCGGAGCTGGGCAATTCTGCTTATAATATTCCTCACCGCATTCAGGCCTCTGCTTATTACCATGTAAACTATGGTTCTCAGAAGCAGTGGCAGACAACGGTAGGTCTTATCTACCAGGCGAAGAGCGGTTCTCCATATAGTCTCTATTACTACGGTGATGTCAACGAGGATGGTTCAAATGGAAACGACCTGTTCTTTATTCCTACAGATGCTCAGATTGATAAGATGCAGTTTGAAGAGACTAACTTCTCTGCTAACGCACTTACAAATGCAGTCTTCGGTGATGGTTTCACTGCTCCTAAGTTAACAGCTGATATGCAGCGTGCGATGATGAAGCATTGGATTGGCAATGACTCTTACATGAAGAAACACCGTGGCGAATACTACAAGCGTTTTGCTGATAATCTTGCTTTTGAACATCATTTTGATGTTCACTTCGCACAGAAGTATAGTTTCAAGGTGGGTGGTCAAGTTAACTCCCTTGAGTTGAGTTTTGATATTATCAATGTTGGTAACTTGTTGAACAAGAACTGGGGTCATACTTATGGCGATGGCTTTGGTGTCTACTATAGCCCAGTAAGCTATCAGAGAAATGGTCGTTACCAGTTCACAGGTGGTTATGCAACACGTAATTATAGTGACTACTACAGCCGTTGGCGTGGTCAGCTTGGTTTACGTTACACATTCTAATTTGTAAGATAAAACTATATAAAAAGCAGGGACTCCTATTGGGGTCTCTGCTTTTTTTCTTATCTTTGCATAAGATAGGCTGCGTTCGACAATTTAAAAGTAAACTTTTATTGCACTCGCTTGCACTATCTTTGCATAAGATAGGCTGCACTCGGCAATTTAAAAGTAAACTTTTATTGCACTCGCTTGCACTATCTTTGCATAAGACAGATGGCACTTGCTGGCATTATCATCTTTGCGTAAAATAAAAACCATATATATATGATTATTGATTTTGATAAGATTGCCGAAGAACATATAGAAGGTTTCAAAGGCGGTGAAGGCAAATTGGATATGCGTGCTTTCGTAGACGAGCAGGCACGTATTATGTATTCAACCTTACGCCCGGGTGCAAGTAGTGGAAAGCACCAGCATGTTGGTTCTTTTGAGGTGATGTATGTTATCAGTGGTGAACTGACTGTTCATTATGATGACACGACAGAAGTAGCAAGAGTAGGGCAGTTACATTATTGTCCAGAAGGTCACTTCCATTGGTTTGAAAACTGCACAGACCATGACGTAGTTTACCTTGCTATTGTACCAACTTTGAGATAACAGCGAATTATTTTCATGAAAATAAATATTTTTTTTCACGATAATAAATATTTTTCTTCATGAAAATAATTCTTTTTCTTCGTGAAAAGAATTTGTAACTGATTGTTTCATGTTACCCTAACTATGTGGGATAAACTTCCTACAAGTAAAGGATATGCAGCCAACTTATGGTTTGTTTGATGATAGATTACGGCACAGATATTTCTTATATGTCGTACGTAAATACTACCATGTAGTTGTATTATTGTAAGAAGGGTGTAACCCAAGCGATATTTTAACCTAAAACGATGAGAATTAAAAATCTAATAATGACAACGATAACTTTATTGACGGGATTGGGTGCGAATGCTTCTGATGCCGATAGCCTGATGGCGATGCGTGGCTTTCCTACCGATGAAGTAGGAATCGAACATGGCGTTTCTGCTTGTTACGCAGGTTGTATTGATAACCAAATTGTGATGGCTGGTGGTTGTAATTTCCCTGTAAATACATTGGCTCCAGATAGTAAGAAGGTGTATTATAGTGGGATTTATGCTACTACAACCGATGAGGGTAATCAGCTGGATTGGAAGTTGGTTGGTCATTTGCCTGAACCATTGGCTTATGGTGTTACTGTTACTTGCGATAACAGTATGATTGTTGTAGGCGGAATGAATAACGACGGAAGCTACGGAAAAGTTTATCGTATAACCCTTGTTGATGGTAAAGCACAAGTTTCTATTCTTCCTTCTATGCCTTGCTCTGCTGATAATATGGCTGGTGCCTTGGTTGGTAGACATCTTTACGTAGCTGGTGGAACAATGGATGGTAAGGCTTCTAACCGTGTTTTACGCCTTGATTTAAATGATCTCTCAGTAGGTTGGCAGGATGTAAAACCTTTCCCGGGTATGGTACGTGTACAGCCTGTAGCTGGTAGTATGGGTGATAATCAATTCTGTCTTTTCGGTGGATTTGCTCCTGCTGCAAATGGTGAGGAAGCAAAGTTGGCGATGGATGGTTGCGTATATGATGAGACTACTGATGAATGGCAGATACTTGAAGGTCCGAAAGACGATAAGGGTGAGCCGCTGTTTGTAGGAGGTGGTACGGGTATTAACCTATGCAAAGACCAACTTTGGGTAATGGGAGGAGTAAATAAAGATGTATTCCTCTCTGCTGTCAATCATCCTCAACCTGATTACCTGAGTCATCCTATAGAGTGGTATCGCTTTAATCCATACACTTTGTACTATAATAAAGATGGTTGGGAAGTACTCTATAAGAGCCCAGAAACAGCACGTGCAGGTGCAGCTTTGGCACAGACAGAGCATGGCTTGTATGTGATTGGTGGTGAGTTGAAGCCACGTGTACGTAGCAATAAGATTGTGAAGTACCCGAAACGTTAATGACAATCAAGATTCTTTGTTTATCGTTTATATAATTTATTAACTGCCCATTACTCTCCACAAAGTATTCTATTGCTTTTTATTATAGAAGATAAAGATGTCGGAGTGGGCTATAATCTTTTATGAAAAAATATTATCCTTGGGTACTTGTTGCCCTCCTTTGGTTTGTTGCTTTGCTGAATTATATGGATCGACAGATGTTGTCGACGATGCAGGAAGCGATGAAAGTTGATATCTCAGAATTAAATCAAGCAGAAGCTTTTGGTGCATTGATGGCTGTGTTCTTGTGGATTTATGGTCTTGTAAGTCCATTTGCAGGCATTATTGCTGACCGTGTTAACCGTAAGTGGCTTGTTGTAGGTAGTATCTTCGTATGGTCTGCGGTGACCTATCTTATGGGTTATGCTGAGAGTTTCGAACAGCTTTATTGGCTTCGTGCCTTTATGGGTGTCAGCGAAGCTCTTTATATCCCAGCAGCTTTGTCTCTTATTGCCGATTGGCATGAAGGAAAGTCGCGCTCATTGGCGATTGGTATCCACATGACAGGTCTTTATGTTGGTCAGGCTGTTGGTGGCTTTGGCGCAACACTTGCAGCAATGTTTTCATGGCATGCTGCTTTTCATTGGTTTGGTATCGTTGGTATTATTTATTCAATTGTATTACTCTTGTTTTTGAAAGAAAATCCAAAACACGGACAGAAAACGGTTTCACAGGGAGAGACAAGTACAAGCAAAAATCCTTTCCGTGGATTGTCAATTGTCTTCTCTACATGGGCTTTCTGGGTAATACTCTTCTACTTTGCCGTACCAAGTCTTCCCGGTTGGGCAACAAAGAACTGGTTACCAACTCTGTTTGCTAATAGCTTGAATATTCCAATGTCAAGTGCAGGACCAATGTCAACGATAACTATCGCTGTATCATCGTTTATCGGTGTTATCATGGGAGGTGTCGTTTCTGACCGTTGGGTACAACGTAACCTGCGTGGACGTGTATATACCAGTGCTATTGGTCTTGCCCTTACCGTTCCTGCTCTTATGTTCTTGGGTTTTGGTCATAGTCTCGTGTCTGTTGTCGGAGCGGGTTTATGTTTTGGTATTGGCTATGGTATGTTTGATGCTAACAACATGCCAATCCTCTGTCAGTTCATATCATCAAAGTATCGTAGCACAGCATACGGTATCATGAATATGACAGGTGTGTTTGCTGGTGCTGTCGTTACCCAGGTGTTAGGTAAGTGGACTGATGGTGGAAACCTTGGTCTTGGCTTTGCTATCTTGGGAGGTATCGTTGTTTTAGCTTTGGTTTTGCAACTCTCTTGTTTAAAGCCAACAACCGACAATATGGAATAAAAGAGTTTTATAATTGCTTATTATTATCACATATAATCGCCTTTTCTACCCATGTAATTCGCATTTATGAGAATTGAAGGTGGAGGGCAACATCATTTATGGAAAAGATTATCGGATTAATTGACGCACCGTTCACGCCATTTTATGCTAATGGCGATGTCAATCTTGAGCCTATTGAGGCTTACGCTGCTATGTTGCAGAAGAACGGTTTGAAGGGAGTGTTTATCAATGGTTCATCTGGTGAGGGCTATATGCTCACAACAGAAGAGCGTATGCAGTTGGCTGAACGCTGGATGCAGGTAGCACCAGAGGGTTTCAAGGTTATCGTACATGTGGGCAGTTGTTGCTTGCGTGAGAGTGTACGTTTGGCTGAACATGCAGAGAAGCTTGGTGCTTGGGGTATAGGTGCTATGGCTCCTCCTTTCCCAAAGATTGGTCGTATTGAGGAGTTAGTGAAGTATTGTGAGACGATTGCAGCAGCAGCTCCATCGCTTCCATTCTACTATTACCACATTCCTGCTTTCAATGGTGCATTCTTATCAATGCTCGAACTCTTGAAAACTGTTGATGGTCGTATCCCTAACTTCGCAGGTATCAAGTACACCTTCGAGAGTCTTTATGAGTACAACCAGTGCCGTCTTTACAAAGATGGTAAGTTCGATATGCTGCACGGACAGGATGAGACAATCCTTCCAAGTTTGGCTCAAGGTGGTGCAAAGGGTGGTATCGGTGGTACAACCAACTATAATGGTCGTGAACTGACAGGTATTATCGAGGCATGGAACAAGGGCGACATTGAGACCGCACGTGAGAAGCAAAACTTCTCACAAGAGGTTATCAATGTCATTTGCCACTTCCGTGGTAACATCGTTGGTGGTAAGCGTATCATGAAGTTGATAGGCTTTGACCTTGGCCCTAACCGTGTTCCTTTCCAGAATATGACAGATGAAGAAGAGGCTCGCATGAAGAAAGAACTCGAGGAAATCGGTTTCTTTGAGCGTTGCAATAAGTTCTAATAATCATATTACAGCCCAATATTTCCTTTTATTCTTCCTTTCAATAACTATTGATTTGTAGGAAGGGTGGGGAATATTGGGCTGTTTTGTTTTCTATCAAGTTGTTCGTAGTAGTCTATCAATTATAGATAGTGATTTCCCCAGCAATTGATTGGTTCATGTATTTGCGGATGGTTTCAGTGTCCTTATACTTTGCTTGCAGGTACATTAGTTTTGTTACAGCAGCTTCAACCGTACTGTCATAACCGCTGATTACGCCAGCATCCTTGAGTTGATAACCCGTATCATAACGGTTCATCTCTACTTGTCCGCTGATACATTGACTAATATTAACAACAATGACATCACGCTCTGAAACCTTACGGAGTATATCCATGAGCCAAGGTTGCTGTGGTGCATTACCACTTCCGTATGAACGCATGACAATACTTCGCAACTCTGGTGCATCAAACATGTGATGAATCAAATGCTCTTCGATACCGGGGAAGAGAGAGAAGATAATCACATTGTTATCCAACTCAAAGTGTGGTACCATTGGCTTTGTAAAGTCTGGCTTTAAGATGTTATGCTCATTAAAGTTGAAGTTGACTCCAGCCTCACAGAGATGAGGGTAATTAAAGGTGTCAAACGCATTGAACTCGTCTGCATTCTGCTTTGTTGAGCGATTGCCTCGTAGGAGATGTCCGCTAAAATAGATACAAACCTCTGGTACTGTTGGTGTGCCATCTAAGTGATGGGCAGATGCCAATTCAAGGCTTGTCATAAGGTTCTCCTTACCATCCGTACGTAACTGTCCGATAGGAAGCTGTGAACCAGTAAGGATAATAGGCTTTGTGAGGTTCTCAAACATGAACGACAAGACAGAAGCTGTATAAGACATCGTGTCTGTACCATGTAAAACAACAAAACCATCATACTCGTCATAGCGGTCTGAAATGACTTTTACCAACTGCTTCCATCGTACAGGTGACATATCCGAAGAGTCGATAGGAGGGTCGAATTGATAGGTATCAACTTCTGTAGGAATTAGTTTGAACTCGGGAACGTTTTCAACAAGATGATTGAAGTCTAATGGCTCCAATGCGCCTGTCCGTTGATTATGTCCCATACCAATGGTGCCGCCTGTGTATATGAGCAATACTTTGTTGGTTCTGTTCATAGTGCATTAGTTTGTTGTTTTTGCAAAGATAACAAAAAAAATAGCTCATATCCTAATTTCCTTAGAATATTTTTATCAGTGTCGGTCAATAAAACATTTCTCAAACGGAATCTTTTAGAAGCCTACTATGCTGCTGTAATGATGCGGCTAACCTTTTTCTATATATGTATTGATACGAAGCATGAATGGTGCTGAGGCTTAACACGACTTGTGTTAGTGCTTAACACGAGTGGTGCTATGGCTCCGCACGATATGTGCGGAAGGCTAAACACATTATAGTATGTCGTTAGGATGACTTCATTCTATCGTTAATGAGATATCGTATAAGTACAAATAAACAGGCCTCTTGTAGTAAGGATTCTAACATTCTCTTTAATGCTAAAATACAATAATTAATGTGTCTTTTGTGTGGAAACTATGTATATGAAAGCTTTTGTAAACCATTGTGTATGCGTTATTTTCTTTACATCGTTTGGTATTCTCTGCATTTATGCTTATCTTTGTGTCTCGAACATAATTATTCACAATATTACCAAATTATCTTTCAACTATGGAGAAGAAATATTTTGCCCCTTCAGAACTAATTATTAATGAAGATGGAAGCATCTTTCACTTGCATTTGAAACCAGAGAACCTTGCAGATAAAGTTATTCTTGTTGGTGACCCAGGTCGTGTAGCACTTGTTGCTTCGCACTTTGAGAATGTAGAGTGTGAGGTTTCTAATCGTGAGTTCCGTGCTATCACAGGTACTTTCCGCGGAAAACGAATCACAGCTTTAAGTACGGGTATTGGATGTGACAACATCGATATTGTTGTAAATGAGCTGGATGCATTGGCAAATATTGATTTCAAAACACGTACAGAGAATGAGAATCTGCGCCAGTTGACACTTGTACGTATCGGTACTTGTGGAGGATTGCAGCCTTACACACCTGTTGGTACTTATATTGCATCAGCCAAAAGTATTGGTTTTGATGGCTTGCTAAATTTCTATGCAGGTCGTAATCAGGCTTCTGACCTTGAGTTTGAAGCAGAGTTTAAGAAACAGGTTGAATGGGATGCGCAGTTGGGTAATCCTTATGTGGCTTGTGCTGACAAGGAGTTGCTTGATACCATCGCAGCTGATGATATGGTACGTGGCGTAACAATCGCTTGTGGAGGCTTCTTTGGACCACAGGGACGTGAGCTTCGTTTACCATTGCAGGACCCTAAGTTGAATGAAAAGATAGAGAACTTCTCTTATAAAGATATGCAGGTTACCAACTTCGAGATGGAGTCTTCTGCTCTTGCTGGTCTTTCAACACTTATGGGGCATAAGGCTGTAACTGTCTGTATGGTTATTGCCAACCGCCTTGCTAAGGAAGCAAATGCAAGCTACAAGAATACTATTGATGGCTTGATAGAGAAGGTGTTGGAGAGAATATAAGAAAGCATACTTTATGAGTAAACGAACTGACAAGGTGTCACAATCAATGTTATCCACTCCCCAATCAATCCTTTCGGGGAGTGGCGAACCAATATGCTCTCTTGCTACTCAGCCCGGTGGAGCCATAGGTGTTATCCGTGTGAGTGGTGAAAAAGCTATAGAAATAACAGATAAAGTCTTTCATGGTATCCGTGGAAAGTATTTGTCAGATGCGAAAGGGAACACTTTGCATTATGGTGAAATCCTTGATAAGGAGGGCAAGGTCATTGATGATGTTCTTGTCAGTGTCTTCCGTGCCCCTCATAGTTATACGGGCGAGAATAGCACTGAGATATCTTGTCATGGTTCTGCTTATATTCTTAATCAAGTAGTTAAGGCACTTATTGATGCAGGTTGCCGTCAAGCTCAGCCCGGAGAATATACGCAGCGGGCTTATTTGAATGGTAAGATGGATCTTAGTCAGGCGGAAGCCGTTGCCGACCTCATAGCTGCTTCTAACCGCGCAACGCATCAAGTGGCACTTAGTCAGCTTAAAGGTCATTTTAGTTCTGAACTTTCACTTTTGCGTGAACAGCTTTTGAAGATGACTTCCTTGTTAGAGTTGGAACTTGACTTCTCTGATCATGAGGAACTTGAGTTTGCTGATAGAACAGAGCTAAAGGCTTTAGCAGAAAAGATTCACCAAAGAGTAAAGACTCTTACTGATTCTTTTGAGACAGGTAAGGCGTTGAAGAAAGGTGTACCAGTAGCCATCGTGGGTAAGACGAATGTGGGTAAGTCAACACTATTGAATTGTCTACTCCATGAAGAGAAAGCCATCGTTTCAAATATTCATGGTACAACTCGTGATGTCATCGAAGATACAACAGAAATCAAAGGCGTTACTTTCCGTTTCATTGATACAGCTGGTATTCGTCATACAGAGGACCAAATTGAGAAGTTAGGGATTGAACGTGCCTATCAGAAGATGGATGAGGCGGCTATTGTCCTGTGGGTTATTGATGAACAACCAACAGCAGAAGAATGTACTGAGATGCAACGTTTGGCAAAGGGAAAGCATTTGATTACAATCTTTAATAAAATAGATAGTAAAGAAGCAGAGCCAAGATTGGTAAATGAAGAATTACATATTATCTATATCTCTGCAAAGTTAAAGCAGAATATCAAGGAATTAGAGGAAGCGATTTATGTAGCAGCAGACATCCCTGAGATAAACGAAAATAGTGTTATCATTACTTCTGCTCGCCACTATGAAGCATTAATGCATGCTGATGAGTCTATCCTTCGAGTGATAGAAGGACTTGATTTCGGACTTAGTGGCGATCTCATTAGTGAAGACTTACGTATTTGTCTTCATCAACTCGCTGATATCACAGGCGGACAGATTACCCCACATGAGGTGCTTGGAAATATCTTTAAGCACTTCTGTATAGGTAAATAAGATCTTTGGATAGGTTTCTCTCTTTGTGTCGTAAGTCCTTATTGTTGAGAGATATAACCTTCTTGGTCATAGCCCTTGCGCTCATAATGAATGAGGTCTATCAATTGTTGGATCTCTATTCTATCTGATTTAATATCCTTATAACGAGCATATTGTTCGTTATAACGCTTTGTTGAACCATGTCTTAAGCGTGAGGGAATATCTTCTGGGATTAAGAAAGATGTGCGTTCTGTGCCTAAATGCTTCTGAAACTCAGACAGGAATATATGGATACCAGCCAAATCAAAGTCACCAAAGTGGATATATGGATTGGGGATAGATGTTAACCATTCTCTAAGATCAGTTGATTGTGGATAGCGTGAGACGAATAATACCTTTTGTGAAAGTTCATGTTTATGTAGATACTCATTAAAGAAACCCCTTTGTTGACGTATTTTTCTGAAATTCTCCATATTCTCAATTCCAATGATAGTCACGTTGTCTGGAATTGTAAATGTTCTCCAATCAGATACAAAAAAGAAACACCCTTCTTGTGGATTGATGGTAAATGGTTCATTATTCAATCGACATTCAATCGACTCATACGTATTCACTGGGAATCCAGGACACGAACGTATAGTCACAAGTTTAGAGTTTCCTGTCTCGCTTGCCATTGAACTTCTTGACTCGGAATTTCCGACATCTAATATCCGATAGTTCTCATCTTTATCAATAAGAAACCTTTTTAATGCTTCGATATTGTTGGCACGATACGATTTTCTCGACCCATGTATAATGATTTGCAATAGACCTTCTTGAATAAGTTCTGTCAGTAGTCTATTGCTTATCCTTGAGCCTGCAACGGTCTCACCAGCTATTAATGCTTGTATAGATGCACTTACTGCCATAGTCTTTCGATGTTATATTCTCTTTAAAAGTTTCTCAACTTTCGTCTTTACACCATGCTTGCTTAGTAGATAAGTATACCGATAATCGTATGGATTATAGGATGTTGGTGAACTATTTATTAGCTGGATATTACGTGAGTTAGCAAACTGTAAGATGCCTTTAATATTGTTTGGATGTAGACGACCAATCTCATCCATCATACAATGGACGATAAAAT
Organism: Prevotella melaninogenica; assembly: GCF_018128065.1. Lineage (NCBI taxonomy): Bacteria > Pseudomonadati > Bacteroidota > Bacteroidia > Bacteroidales > Prevotellaceae > Prevotella > Prevotella melaninogenica. Next base: position 1,135,958 of record NZ_CP072359.1, read on the forward strand.
CACCGCTCTTACGGGCTGCCTTCTTCTTGAATACGTTGATAAGCATGATGTTAACCATTGCCTTCACTAAGATGTCTGTTCCGTCTGAACCAACGTTATTGATGCGTTCTACCCAGCTTGTATCATTGTCGTTCTCCTTTACACGGAACTGTAAACGGAAAGCATCACCCAATGATACGATGTTTCGATTAGGCTCGTTCTGTAACTGATGAGATAAGCTCTTTAGATAGTCTACAACCTTTCGGTTCACTTCATCACGATTATCACTTGAGAAGAGGTTAAGTTCTCCTATAGAAAGCGCATTCTCTATGCAGTAATTATGAATAGATATAAGTAACTGCATAAGCTTGTCTGACGACTCATTTGCTCTTAATTCTATACTTTTAATGACTCCTGCAAAGTTCTTCTCAACAAAGTCTCGATTGATGTCAAGGATTACTCCATCTACATCTGATCTACGTTTCATCAATGCGCCGACCTCAGTTGAAATACGTCCTAAGATGTCTTTGTAATGTTCACTGGTACGTCTTCGATACTCTTCTATCTTATTATTGTCGATAAACTCTTGTAAGTCAACCGCAATCTGCATATAATCTGCGTCTGTGATAGGCATTGTGTTGAAGTGAAAAGCATTCTGCGGCTTAAAGTTACGATTGAAGTTTACAACAGTGCCTTTTAGTATCTCAATGGCTTCTCGTTTCTGATTAATAGTGCCTCTCAGCTGACTTATTAGCTGTAGACAGTCTAAATGTGTAGACTTTACCTTATTATCAGCGAGATAAGCGTTGGATACTAAGTGCTCATTCTCTATAACTTGATGATATTGATTTAGTCCATCTCTTCTATGAGCAAGGTCTTTTTGGATCGCTCTCTGTTGGTCTTCAAATCCCTGTATCTTCTTCTCTATGCGTATTCTCTTGTCTTCGTAACGTTGTTGCAACATAATAAGTCGCTGCGTAATCTCCTTTATATTATTTCTAATATCAGCCTCTTTGGAGAAGAGAGTATCCACCGCATCTTCGTATTTGATTACATCATTGCGGTCTGTTTCTATCTGTTGAAGTAGCTTGTTAAGCTCATCGAGTGCTTTGCGATATTCGTTCAATAGTTTGATATCTACTCCTTTGCCTTCAAGCTCGGCTTTTTGTTGCTTGTCAAGTTGAGCTTTTTGATTTTCAAATTCCTGATTATGCAATTCGGATTCAGACTTTTGTTGCTCTTGAAACGCATGTAGTTCATTATTAAGTGCCCTTACAGACCTATTGAACGCTGCATCAAGTTCCTTCAAATCCTTTTCGTTCTTAACATCATTCTTAGCTTGTCTTTCTTTCTCAGCTTCAACTTTAAGAGTGGCATCATTGAATGCACGCATACGTAACTCTTGTTCGCTTGAGATTATTTCCTGCTCTTCCATCTCTAATTTATGCCGTTGGTTCTGCAGGTTCTGTCTTTTTGTAGGTATTTGATTAGCCTCCACTCTTAACTGAGTAGCCTCTTGACGTAATGGTTTAAGTAGGTTACCATACTTCTTACCGAGTTTAGATATTTCCTCTTGAAGGGTCACTGGCAGTTGTGATAACTGTCTATTCAATAGCTGAAGTTGGCTCTCTAAATTTTTCTTCTTTGTCCTATACTCATCAGGGGTACGATGGGTAGGCTCAATATTTTCCAAGTTGAGCTTTACTCCAAATAGATTGTCTGTGTTATTATCTAATGTTGGTTCAAGTCCTTGGGCATAGAGTATCCGTTCTTCATCTACAACTTTTCCAATCGTATCTTCCCACCCTTCAGTGTTCTCACACAGCCAATGATACAGCGAGTCATCCAGATGTGACAGCAAGTCGTTGATTCTTGCAATCTCATTACGGCATATTGTACGATCGTTCTCCAATCGTTTTTGTTCCTGCAAAGAGGTTTGTTTCAACTCAGCCTCTTTCATTTCGAATTCGTTAGTCAGCTTTTCTATTTGAATTCTAACAGTTGTTTGATTTGCCTCATTGGCTTTTTCATTGATATCTAATTGTACCAGTTGTTTCTTAACCTGTTTGATATCATCCTCTTTAGGGTGCCATTGACGTAGTTCTTTAAGTCTACTATCTGTTCTATACTGTTCAGCTATAAGGCTTTGAAGGCGTTCTTTAGATTCAAGTGATAAGGTACGATACAGGTTCATAACCTGATTTCTGTTCTTAGAACGCTCTTCTTCATAGCGATTTCGTTCTTGTTGTAGCTCTGTTTGCTTTGTATACAAAGCCTCTCTCAGCCTATTGGTAAATGCTTGATGAGCATTTTCAAGTTTTGTTTTGGCGATATTATATTTCTCTGCTATTGATGCATTTGTTTTGAGCAAATCATCCAATAGCATTTTTTTCTCATCCGCTTCATGTTTTAATGACTTCTCACGGGCGTTAAGTGCAACCTTTTCTTTTATGTTAATAGCATCAAAATACTTTCGTTTCTCAGCTATCTCTTTCAGTTTACTATTCTTTCCTCCAAGGTCTTGATTGAGTGAGTCTTTTTCTTTGTCATAGTCAGCTTTAAGTTCCTTCTGGCGATTACACTCTTTTTCAATGCTGTTTTTCACGTCGATAAGTTTCACTTCCAGTAGTGGTATTTGTTGTTCATCGTCCGCTACAACGTAGTTCAGCATGTGCCATACATCAAGTAGTTGCTGATCAAACGCAACTATCTTACGGCCCTGTTCAGCTATTTTCAGTGCTTGCTGGCGTACGGGATAAATTCCGTCACGTGTCTGTCGGAACCAACAGTCTATTTCATCGTATTCTCTTTCAAAGTCTGTTACCAGTCTTCTGTACGTTTGTAAATCAATAGGGTGGTCTTCGTCAGCCATTGACTGGATGATAGTATTCTTCACAAAGTCAGCATCCAACTTCGTGTTAAGGAATACATTTTGAATACTTCGGGGTATATTTTGATAATGAGAACTCTGTACTAAGGCATAGCGAGTAAACTTGTGGTCGTGTGTGTTACCAAAGATAATGTCCTTAAACATTACCCCAGAGTCGATTCTTGCTGACACACTCACATTCTTATCAATACGTTCACGTATCTTCACCCAGTCACTCAACACCTGTTTATCATTGTCAATGAGCCATTCCCTTTGGTATGGTGCATCAATAAATCGCCAAGAAGCACGTCCTTGGTATCGGTTGACTAATATGGTATATGCTCCATTATCACGCATTACCTCATAGAGGATATGCGAGTTAGATTGGCGGAAATAGAACTCGTCAAACGACTTCTGGCCTTGTTGAATACCCAATTTATGCTTGTCGGCATTGTAGAAGAACAGTAGTGCTCTTAGTACTGTACTCTTTCCTACACCCTGTGTCCCAGTGAAATGCACGTTGCCATCTACTGATATTTCAGCATAAGGAATATTAGCACTATTGATAAATATGATTCTATTCAGGTATTTCATCTTCGTTAGCTATTTGAATCATGTTAACCAATTCCTCAGCATAACGGAATGCAGAGGTTATCTTAAAAGTCTCATCTTGAATATTGACACATTCAGCAAACCCCATGTTTTGCATCTCTTGGAGTAGCTTGTTCACTATCTCTTGATTTGAGCCTGCGCCATACTTCTTAAACAGGTGGTTAGCTTTTTCCTTCAATTCAATATCTAAACTGATTTGTTCTATTAGATGTCCTTTACGAAATTGGTAGCCTGCAGAGAATGCTTGGTTATAGCATTTAAGAAAGTCAAGATAATCAAGCCACTTAGAAAAACTTTCTAACTTTTGTTCTATAGCTTGTTTTCCTTCCCCTATACGAGAGAAGTAGAAGTAACCATTGCCTTGTTCTAATTGTAGACCAACTTCTTTAAAGTAGTCTGCATAATCCTCAAAGTTCTCTTCTAAGTCATCGTATAGATGGCGGATAGAGTTGTCAGAACTGTCAACAGAGAGGAATTCTCCGCGGATTAATCGTTCATATATTCGTTGAGTGTTATTTCGCATAGATGATTGGATATTCAATGTTTTGGTAAGTTGCGTATTCTCCAGTCATTTTACATTCATCGGGGTGTAGGATGACAAGTTGACAAAAGAGGGTTGCATGATCTTCTATTTCACGTTTTGTCGTGTAGTTGTATCTGAGGATAAATTCAAAGAGATTGTAGCTTGAGGCAGCAAAGGCATTCCACACTTCAGTAGGATCAATCTCTTTCAGAAGTTGTACTTGCTCTTGTAAGTCTTCCTTTGTAAGTGGCTCTGCCTCTGTTCGTGACGTCTTTTGTATACCATTGCGTTCTGCTATTCTCCTTAAAACCTTTGCTATCTCATCATTCTCTCTTAATGCCTCCAATGAAAGACGAATCTTGCTATATTGCCGAGACTCCATCCATAGCGGATTGTTTTCTTCTAATACTTGTGTAATATTAGTTTCTGTCTTGATGAGAACTTGGTCTTTCAGATACTTTAATTTGCGTATCTTCTTGTAAAGCTGGTTCTGTTGGTCTATTTGATTGATATAGACAATAATCTGCCTATCTATCTCCATCAGTGCATGATAGGCTTCAACGAAATCGTGTCTTACATTGCTACAAGTCTTAGCCATGTGTGGGTCATTGGCCATAATGAAGAAAGCTTGCTCATTGTCCATTAGCTTTTCACATTCACGTATCATCGAACGTATGCTATGACTTTTCTCATCAAGATTCTGGAGTTTCGTTTTCTTGTTGAGATAGTTTGGTTCTTGCTTATAGGTGTTGTCCATGTTTCGTTTCAAGTCCACTACATTTTTCAACGTCCTAAAGCCTGTCTTCTTCAAGATTTGGCGTACACTATCTTGGTAGCCAGCCTTCCGATTTACGTTTGTCTCTTGTAGGAAATAAGTGATATGCTCCTTTAGTGTGTTGATACATTCCTGCACACTTAACACACTTATTTCCTCATTCACGTTCAGCACCTCCTCAAAGAAATTAAGGTAGTCGCTCTCTATTTCAAGCGAATTGCCTGTTTCTACCAATACACCATAGTCAATGAGCCTACTTAGTCGACTCTCATTTCCGCCAACTAACTCCAGTGCTATACCTTTGGGGAACTTTATCAGCTTTCGCTTTTCAAACATCTCACTCAGTAGTCTTTGTTCGCGTGAGAGTGTTTTAGTTAGCTCTTCTATTGTTCTAAAGTGTGACAGTATGTCCATGGGCTTGTTTTATATATCAAGAGTATGATAGTCTTTAATTTTATTATTGAATGAAAGGTGGGAGTTAGCAAGATTTCTTAATACATCAGTTTTGTATGGATAAGAATTTGTTTGCTATCTGACCAGCATCTTATACTTTAGGTATTAAAACAGATACAAATATAATAATTACTTTTGAACAACGTTGCTAATTCTTGATAAAATCTGAGTAACTTATGGTAAACACACCATGTACATATCTTTTCATTGGTATATTTGTGTGAAATAGATAGTAATAGACGAACTTATATACATCTTTCTCTTATTGTGCGGGTGCTTCGCACATGTGGTGCGGAGGCTTAACACCATACGTGCGGAGGCTTAACACCACACAAGTTTATGGTAAGGATAAAGGTAACTTATCGTCGAGAAGTATGCAAAAGTTATCTGATTGGCATGAGTTTCTTTGTGATTAGGAAGCCGTAAGCATTTGATAAATAGTATTTTATATAGTTTAGTTTCTTCTTTCTGTTTAATTAGGTTATATAAAAAAACCGCACTTTATAACAAACGTAACTAAGTGCGGATATGCATTTGATTTTCTTTTGATTATCTGTCAGTGATAATCAATATTACCTTAACTTCTTACTCATTCTTCCGTCAGGCGTTACTCTCAGCTCAATAACGTATGTTGTATCGGCATCAGGGATTCCAATGACAACATAATAATAGAGTGCCTTGGCATCAGCATGCGTAAAATACATCTTACGTAGGATGCTGCGAGAGAGAAAACTCTTAGGGATAAGCGATTGGAACTCCTGTTTACGAAAGTCATGTGCAAAGACAGGTGTGCCGTGATTGTACAATCGCAAGGATGCAACATTGTCAAGATAGATGTTGTCAACTTCTATTCCGTTATCGTTATAAGTTGACTTAACCACCTTATCAGATGTTGTTTGTACATGAACTTTACTCTCAAAATAGCCTAAATCTGTACGGATAACGGTGTCTTGCGATTGTTTCAAGAAGGTGTTCATCGCATATATATGATAATTGAAAGCTGAATAGAGTGCTTTATCATTACTCTTTATCAACCTTACCTCATCACCATTTTGGTTGGCAAATTTAAGTAGGTGAGCAGCTTGCTTTTCTATCTTATATCCATGAATGTTTTGACCTTGCAAATAGATAGTATCTTGATAAATCCAAAAGCGTACGGGCATACTGGCTGAATCAGGGTAGAAAATACTGTCTCCCTTAACCAACATGGCAGGATCACTGTTCTCACCATTGGTCCATAAGCCCTGTAACATCTCTTTTGCTTGCTTATCTTCGTGTTGCTGTTGAAAATCAGTTCCACGATTCTTGCAAGCCGTTAATAGAACCAGTAATGTTAATATGCAGATAAGTAAATTCTGTTTCATCTTTACTGATACATCGTCAAACGCTTTAATTGTGCGTTCGTTAATGAATGTGTTATGCCAGACGCTGTTTCAAAGTGTCTGGTCTTGTAAAAAATATTGTGTCTATTCAAATACTTTCGCATCTTTCAAAGATAACCCCTTGTTAAGGTCTTTGTCTGAAAGTATGACATCCTTTGCATTGATAGGCCATTCAATACCTACTGTCTCATCGTTCCAACGGAGGCTCGCTTCTGTCTGTGGAGAATAGACATTGTCCACCTTGTATGTGAAGATAGCTTCGTCTGAAAGTACGAGGAAGCCATGTGCAAAGCCACGTGGGACAAAGAACTGACGTTTGTTCTCGTCAGATAGCTCTACCATAACATACTTACCGAATGTAGGGGAGCTCTTGCGGAGGTCGACAGCAACGTCAACTACCTTCCCCTTGATGACACGTACCAACTTAGCCTGTGACGTATCACCTTCTTGATAATGAAGTCCACGTAGAACACCATAGCTTGATTTAGACTCATTGTCCTGTATGAAATCAACGTGATAACCAATGTTCTTGTCGAATTCAGCTTGCTTGAAAGACTCGAAGAAATATCCTCTTTCGTCATTAAATACTTTAGGTTCGATAATCCAAACACCGTCAATCTCTGTCTTGATAAACTCCATAGCTTTATTTTTAGTTCTTAATGCAAAGATAAGAATTTTTATCGATTATCGGAAGAGTTACGACCTTATTTCATTCTTTAGGCAAGAATTTAACGTTGGGTACTTGCCACTTCCAAATAAATTATTTAATTTTGCAAACGTGATAAAACTCGACCGACATATAGAAATCCTTCTGTTGGAGAATGACTGTGTTATTGTCCCAGGCTTAGGTGGCTTTGTTGCTCATCATGTTTCAGCAAGATACGATGAGCAGGATGGCTTATTCCTGCCACCTTATCGAACGCTTGGCTTTAATGCACAGCTTAAAATGAATGACTCTTTGTTGGCGCAATCTTACGTAGATGCCTACGATTTAAGCTATCCTGAAGCTTTGCGACAGATAGAGAATGAGGTTGATGAGATTTATCAAACATTAGATGAAGAAGGAGTATTTGAGCTGAATGACCTCGGAAGTCTTTCAAGAAATGGTGATGGTAATTTGGCGTTTGAGCCTTTTGAGAGTGGAATTCTAACGCCATTGTATTATGGTTTAAGTAGCTTTAACTTCACAAAGCTTGTCAACGAGAAGCAGTCCGCACCTACAACGATTGATGTTAAAACTCAAAAACAGGGCGTTGTCTTTGTTGATGATTCCGATACTGCAAATAAACGTATTAGCATTAGTATGCGTGCTGTGCGTAATGTTGCTGCAGCCGCAGTATTCCTTACTGCTGTCTTCCTTGTTGCTTTCCCTGGCTCTATTCATAAGGGTGCAAGTGAAAAGCAGCAGATTAAGAGCGGAGTCCTTTATAATATCTTCGATTCTGATGATACGTTAAATGCTTCTAAACAGTTTGATGGCGTAATTCCTAATAATCAGGTGGCTGGTGTAAAAGCTCAGCAATCAACTCCTACTATATCTTCTCATTATTGGGCAATTGTCATGGCAAGTCATGTGACTGAAAATAATGCACGTGCTTTTGTTCATAAATTGCAGAAGAGTGGGCTTACTGACGCCCGTGTTTACGATGGAGCAGAGAGCATAAAGGTTCTTTATGGCTATTTTTCAAGTCAAGAGGAAGCTTTTGCAAAGATGAAGGTTATAAACAAGACTACTGAGTTTAAGGAATCTTGGGTGATAGAGATAGGAAAGTAAAAGGAGCAAGAAACCTCTAAAAGGTAGAAGTTATTGCTTCTTTCTCAAATAAAAACCAACACAATTATTGTTTAAGGAGCAGGCTTTTCATGGTTTATTTATGTTTAGCCTCGTTCGTTTCTCCATTAGAGCCTCTTTCCCCTCTTTCGAGGTAAGGGGCATTTTTGTTAAAATTACTTTTATAATATGAAGCGTGTAAGATGTCCGAAGTGTGATAACTTCATTACTTTCGACGAGACAAAATATAAGTCGGGACAACGTCTTGTTTTCCAGTGCCCTCAGTGTAGCAAGGAATTTGGAATCCGTTTAGGTGTTTCTAAACTGCGTAAGACTCAAAAAGAAGAAAACGATGCCCCTATAGGTGAGACTTCTGAAAGCCTGTATGGTTCGCTTCATGTGATAGAGAATGTCTTCCATTTCCGTCAGGTAATCCCTCTGCAAATGGGTGAGAATGTCATCGGTCGTTATATGAAGGGAAACCCTATTAACTGTCCGATTGAGACGGTTGACCCCAGTGTTGACATGACTCATTGCTCGATTACTGTAAGCAAGGACAAGCAAGGGAAGTTGCAATATGTATTGCGTGATGGACCATCTTATACAGGAACGTTTGTAGACAATGTTATTCTCGGTGATCGTGAGCGTCGTGTTATTGAAGGTGGTACGCTCTTTACGATAGGGGCAACAAGTGTTATTCTTCATACTCCAAATGAAGATTAAACTTTGAAAATAGTTTACAATGCGTCGAGTTATTTGCACTTAAAATCCTTAAAAGATACATCTTTTCGACCCCTTTGTAACTGTAAGGAAATCAGTTGGTTATGAAATGGTTTTTCAAAAGGTGCTTAGTAAGCCTTCAAGAGGGCGTTAGTAAACCCTCAAAAGGGCATCTTTTAGAAGCCAATTGAGGCTTAATTCAAATGCTACTAAGCATCAATAAAAAACGAGGATGTGAATTTTTATTACATTAAGTGCGAATGTGAAGCACTTATAAAACGACAGAGCCGGCTTTTACTTCTCAGTAAAGCCGGCTCTGTTAATTCTATTTGTGTACTTACTTTCCAGTCATGACACCCTCTATATATAGTCGGGTCATCTCGATTTTTCCATTTGTACGTACGGTAATGCTCTTTTTGAAGTGACCTGGAAACTTACCAGTTCCGTTGTATGTCACATCAATCGTACCTTTCTGACCTGGAGCAATCGGTCTCTTATCATAGCTTGGTATTGTACAACCGCAACTTGCAACAATCTGGTTAATTACCAATGGAGCCTTACCAACATTTGTGAATGTGAATGTTGTTTTGTGTACTGGGTTGTCGTCAGAGAATGTACCGAAGTCGTAAGTAACTTTATCAAATTTAATTTCTGCTTGATTCTGTGCTGCTGCAAATGTTAGTCCGAAAACCAACATTAATGTCATTAATAAGAACTTTTTCATGTCGTCTTTGTTTAATTGATATTTAATAAGTTCGATGCAAAAGTAATCAGAAAGTTTATTGTTTCACTAAAATTTCACAATAATTAAGGAGATATTGTTATTTTAACGCCTTTTTGCCCTTTGTTTTAACATTAAATCTCACAGAAAAACACTGATATTTTTATATTGTATTTCCCATTTTAATATAAAGTTCGTATCTTTGCAGTAGATTATTGAGACCACACGATTGGAAGTAGATAATCCTTTTTGGTTAATAATAGAAGCGAAATATAATAAACATATAATAAGGTATGTATAGAACAAATACTTGTGGAGAGCTGCGCCTTTCGGATGCAGGCAAGGAAGTAACCCTCGCTGGATGGGTACAGCGTGCACGCAAAATGGGAGGTATGACTTTTGTTGATCTTCGTGACCGCTACGGTATTACCCAGTTAGTTTTCAATGAGGCCGACAATGCAGACCTTTGTGGCGAAGCTAACAAGTTAGGACGTGAATATTGCATCCAGGTAAAGGGTGTGGTTAATGAGCGACAGAGTAGGAATAGTAAGATTCCAACAGGCGATATTGAGATTATTGCCAAGGAATTGACGGTGCTCAGCAGTTCTGACACTCCTCCTTTCACAATCGAAGATAACACAGACGGTGGTGATGACCTCCGTATGAAATATCGTTATTTAGACCTTCGTCGTGAGGCTGTGCGTAAGAATATGGAATTGCGTCACCGTATGACGATTCTTATTCGTAACTTCCTTGATGCTGCGGACTTTATGGAGGTGGAGACCCCTATCCTCATTGGTTCTACTCCAGAGGGCGCACGCGACTTCGTTGTTCCTTCACGTATGAATCCAGGTCAGTTCTATGCACTACCACAGAGTCCACAGACACTGAAGCAGTTGTTGATGGTAGCGGGTTTCGATAGATACTTCCAAATCGCAAAGTGTTTCCGTGATGAAGACTTGCGTGCTGACCGTCAGCCAGAGTTTACACAGATTGATTGTGAGATGTCATTTGTAGATCAGGAAGATGTTATTAATCTTTTTGAGGAGATGGCACGTCACCTTTTCCGTGAGATTCGTGGTGTAGAGCTTCCAAAGTTAGAGCAGATGAAGTGGCACGATGCTATGAAACGCTATGGCTCTGATAAGCCAGACTTGCGCTTCGGTATGGAGTTTGTCGAACTGATGGAAGACTTGAAGGGTACAGGCTCGTTCTCTGTATTTAATGAAGCAGCATATATTGGTGGTATTGTTGTTCCTGGTTGCGCTGAATATAGCCGCAAACAGTTGAACGAGTTGACTGACTTCGTGAAACGTCCACAGGTGGGTGCTCAAGGACTTGTTTTCATTAAATATAACGCTGATGGTACTATCAAGAGTTCTATCGATAAGTTCTACACAGAGGAGCAGCTGCTGAAAGTGAAAGAAACAACAGGTGCTAAGGATGGCGACCTTGTATTGATTCTTTCTGGTAACAATGTTAGAAAGACACAAGTTCAACTCTGTTCTTTGCGTCTTGAGATGGGCGACCGTTTAGGTCTTCGTGATAAGAATGTGTTTAAGTGTCTTTGGATTGTTGACTTCCCATTGTTTGAATGGAGTGATGAAGAGCAGCGTTTGATGGCTACTCATCATCCATTTACAATGCCAAATCCTGATGATATTCATTTGTTGGATGAGCATCCAGAGCAGGTACGTGCAAAGGCTTACGACTTTGTGTGCAATGGTATAGAAGTTGGAGGAGGTTCCCTCCGTATCCATGATACACAGTTACAGGAGAAGATGTTTGAGGTTCTCGGCTTTACCCCAGAGAGTGCAAAAGCACAGTTTGGCTTCTTGATGAATGCTTTCAAGTATGGTGCGCCACCTCACGCAGGTCTTGCTTTTGGTCTTGACCGCTTCGTAAGTATCATGGCAGGTCTTGATTCAATCCGTGACTGTATCGCATTCCCTAAGAATAACAGTGGACGTGATGTCATGTTGGATGCCCCTTCGTTCATTGATCAAAAGCAGTTAGATGAGTTGGAAATCAAGTTGGACTTGAAGGCGTAATCTCCTTTTTAGTTGACTTATGTCAATAAAATGTAATAGAAGAAGTTAATGCACTCTTTATCTGTTACTTTTTGTCGTAAGTATTTGATAAATTAGATTATTTGATGTACTTTTGCAAGAAATAAATAGCATTCGACAGGGGAAAGCTAATGATTCTTTTGTACGTTTGCATTATTTTAGTAGATAAATATATTTTAATAATTATTCGATTGCTTGAACGAGACTTTAATTGTATAGAACTATGACAGAAAAGAAAGAAGTTAAGTCTGCTCCAAAAGCAGCAAAGAAGGCTCCTGCTAAGAAAGCTTCTACAAAGAAAGCAGTTGTAGCTGTTAATGCAGAGAATGTCGGTTTTAAGGCTGGCGATGTTTACAATGCTCTTGCTGCTGAGGCTAAGGCTTTGACAGTTGCTGAGATTGCTAAGGCTGCTAAGATTAGCACTGAAGAGGTTTATCTCGGTATTGGCTGGCTCTTTAAGGAGGGTAAAGTTAAAGGCGAAGATGGCAAAATTGCTCTTGCATAATTAGAGTAATTATCATAACACAGGAGGGAGTCTGTATAATAGAAGGGTATAGGCTCCCTTTTTGCATGCAATACGATAAAGAAATATTACGGGTTCTTGCCGAGGCAGGTAACGAGGGACTTTCTGTTCAGAAAATCTCTCGTCATGTTTTTAATGCTTGTAATTCTTTTTTCAATCCACTCTTTCAAAAGGATGTACATAAGTATGTTCAATCGTTTCTTTTGAAGAACAGTAAGTCTGTTAAGCCACTTGTTATAAAGAATAGGAAAGGGGTTTATAGGCTTAATGAGAGAAATAAAATATGGAAACAACTTCTTATTCAGTTTCATGATGAAAGTGACGCTCCTAAAGAGAAGCTCGTTGAAGATAAGAGTTTAAACCTTTTCGATTTCTGATAATTTAGTCTTATTTCCTTAATTGTTTCTTGTAAACAGCGTTAAAAATGAAAAAGCTACACTAATAATTGTCGTTATTCATTTTTATTTGTATATTTGCAATCATATTAATTTTTTGATAATAGTTATGGCACAAACTGATAATCATCTTGTCATTATGGCAGGTGGCGTTGGTAGTAGGTTCTGGCCGATGAGTACTGCAGAGCGTCCTAAGCAGTTTATTGATGTTTTAGGCGTAGGAAGAACGCTTATTCAACTGACCTATGATCGCTTTGCTGGTGTAGTTTCGTCAGATAATGTATGGGTTGTTACTAACCAGAAGTATGTTTCTTTGGTTCAGGAGCAACTCCCTGAGATACCATCAAATCATATTTTGAGCGAACCCTGTCGTCGCAACACAGCACCTTGTATCGCTTATGTGAGCTGGCGTATTAAGAAAGAGAACCCGAAAGCTAATATCGTGGTGTCTCCAAGTGACCATATTGTTACAAATGAAACGGAATTTAGACGTGTTATTACCAACTGTTTGAAGTTTACTGCCGAGACCGATGCTGTGGTAACGTTGGGTATGAAACCAACACGTCCAGAGACGGGTTATGGCTATATACAGGCTGATCTTTCAACGGCTTCGGCTCGTAACCGTGAGATTTATCGTGTTGATCAGTTCCGTGAGAAGCCAGACTTATCAACAGCTGAGCAATATATAAAGCAGAACAATTTCTTTTGGAATGCAGGTATCTTTATTTGGAGTGTCTCTACTATTGTAAACGCTTTCCGTATCTATCAACCAAGTATTGCAAGAATCTTTGAACGTATCATGGATGTTTTGGATACAGCTGATGAACAACGTTTAATAGATGAGGTATATCCTGAATGTGAAAATATCTCTGTCGATTATGCTATTATGGAAAAGGCTGAGGAGATATTTGTGTGTCCAGCTGACTTTGGATGGAGTGATTTAGGAACTTGGGGCTCATTGCTTGCTCAGACCCAGCATGATATCTATGGTAATGCTGTGATTGGTAATAACGTTCATCTGTTTGATAGTAAGAATTGTATTGTTCATACTACGGAGGAGCGTAAGGTCGTTATCCAAGGACTTGATGGGTATATTGTGGCTGAACAAGATGGTAAGTTGCTCATCTGTCGTCTAACAGAAGAACAGCGTTTGAAGCAGTTTACAGGAGAAGGATAAGCCTGTCGGATTGAAGTTATGAATAAAATAATTGCGTAGGTACGGCTTTTGTAAACTGTACCTACGCATATATTTTTATGATAGTTGATTAATTTAATTCTTTCTCGTCGTAAATATAGTTCTCGATTTATCCTTATTTGATAAATAGCTAATATCCTTTTGCGTTCACTCTGGCTATATATTACAAGGTGATTCATGCTTAGCACACGTGGTGTTAACCATGAGCACCACGTGTGCAGAGCGTTAACACCACATGTGCTGGGCGTCAGCACGTAGATAGAAGATGGATAGTAAAAAATGTTATCATCGTGTTTTTCTATGGTAAAAACTGAAATTAATTTACGTGGAAGATGTTTTTTGATGGGCTTAAAATCATATAATTATGACTGTGATACTAAGATTTAGTAGTTTTCTTATATTTGTTTTGTGTTTTCCTTTCACATTCTTTGCGCAAAGTCCGCAGCTTATTCGAGTCAATCCACAGCATTATTTTCAGCACACAGTTCCTAAAGGGAATTATAGCGGACTGACATGGTTAGGTGGCAATCGCTATGCTGTGGTGTCTGATAAGGCGACAGAAAGTGGTTTCTTCATCTTTCGTATCGAGATTGATAGTGTAAGTGGAGATATAAAGAATGTTGAAAATGAAGGCTTCTTTTCATCTGGTGAGTCGAATAAAGATGAAGAAGGGATTGCTTTCTTTCTGAAGGATAGTACATTGTTGATAGCTCGTGAGGCAGATAATAGAATTGTTGAATATGGAATGAATGGAAGGTTAACAGGTTGGGAGTTGGCAATACCTTCTGTGTTCAGTACTGCCACACCTGCATATAGCTTTGAAGCATTAACGTATAATGCTCTAACCCATCGCTTTTGGACAACTTCAGAAAGTACGTTGAAGACTGATGGGGAACAAACGAATGCGACAAATCATGTGAAGAATAAGCTTCGTTTTCAGAGTTTTGATGATTCTTTTACTCCAAGAGAGCAGTATGCTTATCTGATGGATGCTGCGGAAAATCAAGCTTCTGCATCTAATTATGCTATGGGCGTGCCAGCTATGACAGCCTTAGATGATGGAAGGTTACTTGTCTTGGAGCGAGAATTCTTAGTGACTTCAAGTAAGATTGGTTCCTTTGTAGAGAATAAAATATACTGTGTAGACCCTGCGGAGTCTGTTGCTATCAACCAAGAAAGAGGACTTGATGCCGATAGTCCATATATGCAGAAAGTATTGATAGCAACATGGAAAACCTCATTGGGGCTGCTTCGTCAGAATCTTGCTAATTATGAGGGAATGTGTCTTGGTCCCCGCCTTGCAGACGGAAGCCAAGTAATAGTGTTTTGTGCTGACAGCCAAGACCAGTATGGTGGTGTACTTCGTGACTGGTTTCGTACGGTTATTATCCGATAATAATCGTAAGTTCAGCACAACCATTATTTCATCTTCTTATGAAGTTTGCGCAAAGCCTTGTCACGAATCTGGCGCACACGTTCACGTTTTAGTCCCATATCCTCCGCAATCTCTGCCATTGTGTAGTGTGCTCCACTTAGTCCATAGATATATGTAATGACGCGTTTCTCACGTTCATCAAGTACGTCTAATCCTTTTTGAATTTCGTTACTGATGATTTCTTGGTTAAGATGTTCGTCTGCATGCTTAGCATTTTCGTTCTCAAGGATATGCTGAAGGGTGAAGTTGTTACTACTTCCTACGGGTACAGGCTGGTCTATAGAGATTGCCTGTGAACGTTTCTGTTCATATCTACTTGTCTCGTTCTTAGGAAGTTTATAGAGTGTAGCTTGCTCTTTGATAGCCTCTTCCATGGCTTTACGGATGTAAGGAGCAGCAAAGACGACAAAGCGTACGCCCCTTGAGCCATCAAATTTCTGCGCAGCATACATCATACCGATGTTCCCCTCGCTGATAAGGTCGTCTTCTCCCAATCCTCGATTACGATATTGATGTGCCAATGAAACAACAAACTTCAAGTTGGCCTTGGTAAGTTTCTCTAAGGCGTTTGCATCGCCAACCTTTATCTTTTCTGCTAATTCTTGTTCTTCTTTGTCTGAAAGAAGTTGCTCTTTAGCTATATCTTCGATGTATTTCTCGTTTGAAGTCATAAAAAAGTGTTGTGGTAGAATATTATTATATAGGGTTATACCTGCTGTGAATGGTTCTTGTTGTTCTTCTTTTTCTTTACATACCACTTAACAAGGAAGTAAAAACAAACAACAATTACCAAGAAGATAAGACCAAACTTAATATACTCTCCATACTCTAAAATCTTCTCTTGGAGCTGATCTTCTGGTACAAAAGAGTGCATGTAATGTCCTAAAAGTGCAAGAATAGTGTGCCATGAGGCTGCACCTATAGTAGTATAAAGCAAGAACTTCCAATAGCTCATCTTCGCCAATCCTGCTGGAATGGAGATAAGATGGCGAATACCTGGTAAGAGACGTCCAGTGATTGTAGCCACCATACCATGCTCATCGAAGTATCGTTCGCTCTTT
The DNA here is from genome assembly GCF_018128065.1 of Prevotella melaninogenica. Classification (NCBI taxonomy): domain Bacteria; kingdom Pseudomonadati; phylum Bacteroidota; class Bacteroidia; order Bacteroidales; family Prevotellaceae; genus Prevotella; species Prevotella melaninogenica. The sequence continues at coordinate 1,152,441 of NZ_CP072359.1, forward strand.
TCGACCTTTTCTTGATTCAATAAACAAAGATGTCCCCATTTACTATTTGCAAATTTATAAATGATAGGGCGACCCAAATACCATCCTGCAAGATAGTTTATAGTTGCACCAACATCTGCTCCTAATGTGGCAAAAAGAATTACCAACCATATATCAAGGTTGCCTGCGGCAGCATGATAGGCAGCTGGGGCAACAACTAATTCTGATGGTACAGGGATAACCGTACTTTCAAGAAGCATCAAAATAAAGATAGTGCCATAGTTGAGATGTCCGAGCATGGATGTGATAAAACTCATAATGATATGTTATTAATTATAATTCTGTTTGTTATAAAATACGAATATTGGGGTAGTCTTGTGGGCTTGTTCCTTCTGGATAGAGGTCTGATAGTACCTCTATACTCTCCTCTGGATTCCTTTCAACGGCTTGTTGCAAGTATATATTGAACTCCTTTTTTAGCTTTAATTCATAACAACAGCGTGCAAGGTATGCAAAGCCGATGTCCCAGTCGTCATCCATTTCTGGCAATAACGTACTAAAGATATTGTAAGCATATTCGACATATCCATTGTCAAAGGTTGAAATACCAATATGGATGAGTGTCAGACTCTTGCTCTGTGTTTCTGCTAATGCCAGATGATAATATCGTTGCGCTTCTGAAGCATTGCCCTGCATGAGATGTATATGTCCGATAGTAACATCAACGACAGTTGTATCTTGATTATGGCAGAGCTTCTTATAACGCTCGTAGTACTTCAGAGATTCCTCATAATTTCCAAGTGTAAAGAGTCCGTTGGCCTTGTTGAGGATAGCTTCTTCATCATCAGGGTTGATAGCTATGGAGTATTCACTTGATGTGATTGAATCCTTTATGTCATTCCTTAAAAGCTGATTCTGGGCTAACTGATTCCAGTAAGGACCAGAATAAGGGTTGGTATCAAGTAACTCATTGAGAATGGATTCACTCTCTTTATACTTCCCACGGCTTTTGAGAAGACGCGCACGAAGTTCCTTATAATCGTTATCTTCTGTCTTTGTTGAGCGGCTCAACCATTTCTCTACATATTCATTTTCTTCATAATCGGAAAAGAGAGCAGCAACATCAAGGACATAATCCTCGCGGTCTTCTTGTGAGATAACCTCGTCATACTGATTTTGAAGGAAGTCATCTGCATCGTCTGCCTTATTATCAACGATCATAATTTCAGCCTTAAGATAGAGATAATCTAAGTCACTCTTGTCAACAATCATCTCTGCAATCTCGTTAGCAAGCTCTGGGTCTTCGTCGATGAATAATGCTAAACGTGCCTTGAAAGAAAGTGGAGTAGTGGCTGTTGGATACAAGCGGGTGGCATAATCGATAGCTTCTAAAGCATTGTTATCCTCACCAACATAGTGATAATATTCAGCAACATCAGTCAGTTCCTCTGGGTCGAGGAACTCGCTGATGTTGTCTTTTTGCAGTTCTTCATATCTATGAAGGACTTGCTTGAATTTATCACTCTGATAGTATATATCCAAATCTTACTTTACTTTAGTTATGCTTTGGCCTTCTTTGCCCAAGTATCTTTCAAGCCAACAGTCTTATTAAACACGAGGTGATCGGCTGTTGTATCTGGGTCAAGCATGAAGTAACCTGTGCGCTGGAACTGTAGATAATCACCCGGTTTCTTCTCAGCGAGATACTGTTCAACGTAGCACTCTGTGTGTACAGTAAGGCTTTCTGGATTGAGAAGCTCACGGAAATCACGCTCATCAGCAGCAGGATTCTCTACGTTGAACAAGCGGTCGTACTCACGTACCTCTGCCTTTAAGCAGTGGTCAGCGCTAACCCAGTGGAGAGTACCTTTCACTTTACGGTCAGCACCCTGCATACCGCTCTTGCTCTCTGCATCGTATTCAGCCTGAATCTCTATGATGTTACCCTCAGCATCCTTAGTGCAGCCAGTACATTTAACAATGTAGGCATTCTTCAATCTCACTTCTTTACCGGGAGACATACGGAAGAACTTCTTTGGTGCATCCTCCATAAAGTCTGCACGTTCAATCCAAAGATTCTTTGAGAAGGTGATAGTGTGTGAACCATCTGCTTCATTCTCTGGGTTGTTGATAGCCTCCATTTCCTCAGTCTTTCCTTCTGGATAGTTGGTAATAACAAGCTTTACAGGGTCGAGCACAGCGCTAACACGTGTTGCTTTCTTATTCAAGTCATCACGTACTGCAGCCTCCAACAATGCTACATCATTAAGCGCATCAAACTTCGTATAACCGATAGAGTCAATGAAGTTACGAATAGACAGAGGAGAGTAACCACGACGACGCATACCACAAAGGGTCGGCATTCGTGGGTCATCCCATCCATTAACAAGATGCTCATCAACCAATGTATGAAGTTTACGCTTTGACATTACTGTATAAGTAAGGTTCAAGCGGTTAAACTCAATCTGTCGTGGACGGTTGTCAGTCAAGTTGTCATCAGTACCATCACTTTCTTTCAAGAAGTCTATCAACTTATCATAGAGAGGACGGTGAGGAACGAATTCGAGTGTACAGATAGAGTGGGTTACTCCCTCGAAGTAGTCGCTCTGTCCGTGTGCAAAGTCATACATTGGGTAGCAATGCCACTTTGTTCCTGTACGATGATGTGGAATCTGAATGATTCGGTAGATGATAGGATCACGGAAGTGCATATTAGGGTTAGCCATATCAAGCTTAGCACGAAGTACCATACTACCCTCAATAGCCTCAGGTGTATTCATCTGCTCAAACAGTGCAAGGCTTTCCTCTATAGGACGATCACGATAAGGTGATGCTATACCCGGTGTGGTTGGTGTACCCTTTTGTGTTGCAATCTGCTCAGATGTCTGCTCGTCAACGTATGCCAATCCCTTTTTAATCATCCATACAGCAAAGTCCCACAGTTTCTCAAAGTAATCACTTGCATAATAAATGTTACCCCATTTGAAACCAAGCCAACTAATATCATGAAGAATGTTCTCTACATATTCATTATTCTCTTTGCTTGGATTTGTATCATCAAAGCGAAGATTGCAGATACCCTTATAATCTTCAGCTACACCAAAGTCCATGCAAATCGCTTTTGCATGACCAATATGGAGATAGCCATTTGGCTCTGGCGGGAAACGTGTCTGAATACGTCCTCCGTTCTTACCATTTGCGAGGTCTTCCTCTACCAGTTGTTCAACGAAGCTCAAGCTACGCTTCTCCTCATTGGTGTTGTTCTCTATCGTAGTCATATTTTCCTATTTATTATTATGCTGCAAAGTTACTTATTTTTTCTCGTTTTTGATGCACTTTATTATAAATAATGGTTTATATTCTTTTATGAAGTTTGATATTAATTTATTATAAGTGTATTTAAGTAATGTATTAAAAGCTAAAATGTGTTTTCTGTAATGGAATAAAAGTAATTCCTTTGTTCTTTTTTAATTGTTTAATAAAAGTGAATAAGGCAAAGTGTCAGAGATTGATATAGGTGTGGTAACAAATGTTCCTTTATTGATAAAAAAATTGTATAAAAGCTTGCACATATAAAAATAAAGCTCTATCTTTGCAATCGTTATCCTGAATACAATCTTTTTACCTTAAAGAAACTAATACCTATTGAGATTGAATGCCCATCGCTGTGAAGCGTAGGGCATTTCTATTTTTACTAACTTCTATGTAACGTATATTTGTTTACAATATTGTGTTTCTATGTTTTACTTTTTCTTAAAAATAATCTTATAATTTTTCTTTATAACTTTTTAGTGTTGTTTTTTGTTTAAGGTTAAGGTGTAAGGGTAACTATTTACAGTACCTTTTAACGGTTAATGTCTTTTTTTATAGTTTATCTTATTGATTAATGGATGAAATATAATCTCTGAATTTGCTTTGATATATCAATCTTCTTCCTCATGCCTTGCTCCTCAATTGTATTTCTTTCAATATTTCCTTTTTATCTTGTAGTTTCTCATATAGAAATTGTAACTTTGCATAAAACTTGAGAATAATGAAAAATATATTAAAAGATTTAGGACGTAAGGACCATCCACGTGTGTTGGGTGCCTTAGATATATTTAAGTTTATTGGTCCCGGTTTATTGGTGACCGTAGGTTTTATTGACCCCGGTAACTGGGCAAGTAACTTTGCTGCTGGTTCAGAGTATGGTTATGCGTTGTTATGGGTAGTAACCCTTTCAACGATTATGCTCATTGCTTTGCAGCATAACGTTGCTCACCTTGGTATTGTGACAGGACTTTGTTTGAGTGAGGCTGCTGTAAAATATACGCCAAAATGGATAGGTCGACCAATTATTGTGAGTGCTATTCTTGCCAGTATCTCTACCTCTTTAGCTGAGATTCTTGGTGGAGCGATTGCGTTACAAATGCTTTTGGGAATCAGTATTCCAACAGGCTCCGTTCTAACAACTGTGGCAGTATTGATAATGCTGTTTACGAATAGTTACAAGAAGATGGAACGTGCCATTATTGGCTTTGTGTCAATGATTGGTCTTTCGTTTGTCTACGAACTCTTCCTCGTTGATATTCATTGGCCTGCAGCTATTGAAGGAGCTTTCGTTCCTACTGTTCCACAAGGGTCTCTCTTGATTATTATGAGTGTGTTGGGTGCTGTTGTGATGCCTCATAATCTTTTCCTTCATTCAGAGATTGTACAGAGTCGTGAGATTCATTTGAAGGGTGATGAACGTATCCGCCACATGTTAAAGTATGAGTTTTTTGATACGCTTTTCTCTATGATTGTCGGCTGGGCTATTAATTCAGCAATGATACTTTTGGCTGCAAGTACCTTCTTCTCTCATGGGCAGCATGTAGATGAACTGTCTCAAGCGCAGGCAATGTTACAACCTTTGTTGGGTAATAATGCAGCGAACATCTTTGCAATTGCCTTGCTTTTAGCAGGTATTTCCAGTACGATAACCAGTGGAATGGCTGCGGGTAGTATCTTCTCAGGTCTTTTTGGTGAGTCATATAATGCGCAAGATACGCACTCTATTGTTGGTATCGTCCTCTCGTTGGGTATTGCGCTTTTGATGATTTTCTTCATTGGCGACCCATTCAAAGGACTGATTATTTCGCAGATGTTCCTGTCTGTTCAGCTTCCTTTCACCGTTTTCTTACAAGTGGGTCTGACTTCTTCTAAGCGAGTGATGGGTAAATATGCCAATACTAAGTTGAATATGCTCTTCCTCTATTCGTTAGCAGGAATTGTTACCTTACTTAATATATGGCTTTTGATAGAAAGTATATCATAAGGGTTATATCCTGAAAGGAACGGTTGAGGACCTTATTTTGTAAAATAAAATCACAAATTAAAAAAGAATTGATGCTTAGTTGTGTTTCAATTAGGCGTTAATTGAGGTGTAAAAGGGCGTTAGTTGGCATGCAACTAACGCCCTTTTGCAATGCTGTTAAGCACCTTTTGCAACGGCTCTCACAACTGTCTGATTATCTGTTGATTATAAAGACGGTTTTTCTTGGTACTTTTGAGGTAAAATGAACCTTACTACTTGCTTTTTATGTAATGATTTTTCAAATCCAATGTGTGTGATTTTTTGTGCTATAAAAGGAGATTTTTGAAGATTAAAACCACATTATATAAAACAAAGAAAGCGGGAATGTTACAACCATATCATTCCCGTCTATCATATTCCTTGCTATTAAATCTTAGATTGCTTTGTAGCCTTTTGTACTGTTATGTGCAAGCAAATCTTTAAGATTTAGCTCTCTACCGCCATGGGCTTCGTAAGCTTCTCTCATTTCTTCCTCGCCTTCAGCCTCTTCTTCAGAGTGAATGAATGTAACACACTTGTCTTTAAGTTCTGCGACTACCCAGCCAATCAATGCGATGATAAGCAGTGAAATTAGTCCTATCATTGGAGTTGTCATAATTGATTTGTTTTTTATTTCTGATGCAAAATTACATTAAGTTTCGGAAAGGACCAAATAATCTGTTAGTTTTTAGTAACTTTGCAGTATTAAACGTGAGATGTAAGAGGTATAGATTTATAGTATTCTTAATTATAATACTGATTTTTATTCCTGTTCAATCTGTTTATAGTACTAATGATAGGGAGGTTCTAAACATAATATATTAATGAAGAAAATCTTTTTATGTTCATATTTTGCGGAGGTTGCTTCTATTTTATCCGAATCTGTTTCAGTTCCGTTGAGAGGCAAGACAGTAGCATTTATCCCTACGGCAAGCATTCATGAAGCGTATACGCAATATGTGGAAGAAGCCAGAGTGGCATTTGATTCTCTTGGACTTATTGTTAAGGAATTGGAAATTACTCAATGTAGTAAGAATGAAATAGAAGAGGTCCTGACAAGCTGCGACTGTATCTATGTATCGGGTGGCAATACGTTTTTTCTCTTGCAGGAATTGAGGAGAACTGGTGTCGACAGGTATATCATAGAGCAGGTGGAGCAAGGAAAACTATATATTGGGGAATCTGCTGGAGCGATGATACTTGCTCCCAACATTGAATATGCAAAGGGTATGGATGACTGTTATTCGCGGGTGTCAGGAATGGAGGACTTTGTTGGTCTTGGACTTGTTGGATTCTATCCTGTTGTACATTTCGATAGTTTTCCTTTTGAAAAGGCTGCACGGGAAGTTGTCAACAAGAATAGCAATCTGCCCTTGAAGATTATTACAAATCAGCAAGCTATTGCTGTTGTGGGAAACAATGTCGTAATAAAAGAAAGAAAATAATTTTTATTGGCTGAGATAATTGTCTGAGCTGTTTATTTAATGCTGTACTATATTATAAAAGGATGACAAGAAAAGAAAGATATGATTATGCACTGAGTTATTTTCGCAAGAATGTTGGGCATGTTTCGACTGAGCTAAATTTTGGTTCGGCATTCCAACTTCTTTGTGCGACACTCCTTTCTGCTCAGTGTACGGATAAGCGAATCAATGCGATTACGCCAGAATTGTTCCGTCATTATCCAGATGCAAAGGCGATGGCAGAGGCTACAGCCGATGAGATATTTGAGTATGTGAAGAGTGTTTCTTACCCCAATTCAAAGGCAAAACATTTAGTTGAGATGTCGAAGATGTTAGTAGAGAAGTTTGGCGGAGAAGTCCCTTCTGACCCTAATGAACTCGTAACATTACCTGGAGTAGGGCGTAAGACGGCAAATGTTATTCAAGCAGTGTGGTTTGGTAAGCCGACACTTGCTGTTGACACGCACGTTTACCGTGTCAGTCATCGTTTAGGACTGGTTCCTTCAACAGCCAACACGCCTCGTAAGGTTGAGGATTATCTGATGAAGAATATTCCTAAAGATGAGGTGTCGGATGCGCATCATTGGATATTACTTCACGGTCGTTATGTTTGCAAGAGTGCGAAGCCTGATTGTGAACATTGTCCTTTTGATGATATATGTCCAAAGTTGTTGGATAATAGTAAGTTGTAGGATAGTATAGTTGACGAGTTAACGAGTTTACAAGTTAACAAGTTAATTGATGGTAGGGTTTATAGTTGACGGTTGACGAGTTAACAAGTGAACGAATTGATAGTGTAAAATTAAACAAGATAAACCGCAAAAGATTATGGATACAAAGAAGATAATGCACTTCCTGAAAGGTATTGCTGCGAACAATAATAAGCAATGGTTTCAGGAGCATAAGGCTGAATACGATGAGGTGAAGGATGATTTCGAGAAAGGAGTTGACCAAATAATATCTTGTTTGGCGACCTTTGATGATGAGGTTTCACACTTGACGGCAAAGGATTGTACTTATCGTTTTTATCGTGACGTTCGTTTTTCACCTGATAAAAGTCCATATAAACGCCACTTGGGTGCATACATTTGTGCACGTGGTAGAAAGGCTTTGCGTGGTGGTTATTATATACATCTTCAGCCAGGCAACTGCTTGGTTGGTGTGGGATGCTATTGGTTGCCTACGAATATATTGACTTCATGTCGCAATGAAATCATGGCGAACATTGATGAATGGCGTAAAGATGTAGAGAATGAGGACTTTCTTAATTTGTTCGGACGACCTAATGAAGGTGAATGGACCGACGATAAAGTCAGTAAGAGAGGCTTTGGACTTGCAGCTTTAAAGACTGTTCCAAAGGGATTTCCAAAAGATTATGAGTATCTTCGGTATCTTCGAATGAAGGATTATTGCTGTTGGGTGTCTGTGCCTGATGACTTCTTCGAGGGCGATGGCTGGGTTGAGCAGTTAGAACATATCTGTAAGACAGGTAAGCCTATGATGGACTTTATTAATAATGTGGTAGATGATTATGAATAAAAACAAATAAAGAGGAACGCAAAGGCATTCCTCTTTATTTTTATATGTACTAAAACGCTTTGGCTAATGAACCCATTAGCCAAAGAGATAATAGATTATTTCTTTCTCAGTTCTTCAAGACTTGCTTTCAAAGCAGCAATCTTCTCCTCTGAGTCGCTCTGCTTTTTGCGCTCACGCTCGATAACTGCAGCAGGAGCATTTGCCACGAAGTTCTCATTTGAAAGTTTCTTCTTGATACCTGCAAGGAAGCCTTCAAGGTGCTTGAGTTCCTTCTCCTGCTTCTCAATCTCAGCTGCAACGTCAATCAAGTCGCCCACTGGAACAGCGAAACTGTCGGTACCTACCATGAAGCCAGATGCATCGCCACTCTTCTCTGTTACTACTTCAATAGTCTTTAAGTTAGCCATCTTAGCGATTACACTGTTATAAGCCTCGTAGTTGTTCTGACCGATTACGTTCAAGTCGAGTTCAACCTTTGGTGCAATATTCTTCTGGTTACGTACGGTTCTTACACCGCTGACAATCGCTTTGACCTGCTCAATTGCCTCAATAAGTTTCAAGTCGTCCTTACTTGGTGCATCGAGTTTCAACTCATCACGCATAATGCTCTCGCTATCCTTGCGATCGTAGATGTGCTGCCACAACTCTTCAGTGATGAAAGGCATGAATGGGTGAAGCATCTTAAGCAGTGAGTTGAAGAATTTGAGTGTTGCTTCGTATGTCTGCTTGTCGATTGGCTTGCCATATTCTGGCTTAATCATTTCCAAGTACCAGCTTGAGAACTCGTCCCAGAAGAGCCGGTAAACAGTCATCAAAGCCTCTGAAATACGATAGCTCTTAAACTGCTCATTCATTTCTGCATTTACTTCTTTCAACTTAGCTTCGAACCACTCAACAGCAATCTTGTTTGCCAATGGCTGCTCAGTATCAGCTGTCTCCCAACCTTGAACGAGGCGGAAGGCATTCCAAATCTTATTATTGAAGTTACGTCCCTGTTCGCAAAGTGTCTCGTCGAAAAGGATATCATTACCTGCAGGTGCAGAGAGCATCATACCCATACGAACACCATCAGCACCATACTTCTCGATGAGCATGATCGGGTCTGGTGAGTTACCAAGACTCTTACTCATCTTACGTCCGAGCTTATCACGTACAATACCTGTGAAGTAGACATGCTTGAATGGGAACTTGCCACGATACTCATAGCCTGCCATAATCATACGTGCTACCCAGAAGAAGATAATGTCTGGACCAGTAACAAGGTCGCTGGTAGGGTAGTAGTAGTTGATTTCTTCGTTGTCAGGGTTATTGATACCATCGAAGACAGAGATAGGCCACAACCAACTTGAGAACCAAGTATCCATGCAATCGCTCTCTTGTTCAAGGTCGGCAGCTGTTACTGAAGGATTAATCTCCTGTGCCAACTTCAATGCTTCTTCAGTAGTTTCTGCCACAACGGTGGCATTCTTACCTTCTGCATCTTTGAAGTAGTAAGCAGGAATACGATGACCCCACCACAACTGACGGCTGATACACCAGTCCTTGATGTTCTCTAACCAGTGGCGATATGTGTTCTTATACTTCTTTGGATAGAACTCTATATCGTCGTCCATGACTGGAGCGAGGGCGATATCAGCAAAGTGCTGCATCTTTAAGAACCATTGTGTAGAGAGTTTTGGCTCGATTGGTACGTGTGTACGCTCTGAGTATCCGACTTTATTATCATAGTCCTCAACCTTCTCCATCAAGCCTGCAGCCTCCAAATCCTTTGATATCTGCTTACGTACATCCATACGGTCCTGACCAACATACAAGCCAGCAGCTTCAGAGATAGTACCATTATCGTTGAAGATATCAATAGTTTCCAAACCGTGTTTCAAGCCAAGTGCATGGTCGTTAACGTCGTGAGCAGGTGTAACCTTCAAACAACCAGTACCGAACTGGATATCAACATAGGTGTCTTCAATAACTGGAATCACACGATTTACCAATGGAACAACTACACGAAGACCCTTTAACCATGTGTTCTTAACATCCTCTGGATTGATACACATAGCCGAGTCACCCATGATAGTCTCTGGACGAGTAGTTGCTACTACTGCATAGTAACCCTTCTCATCCTTGTGCATTACGTTGCCTTCATCCTTGCGTTCAACCTTTGCTTGGTCTTCTTCAGCAACATAATATTTAAGGTGATAGAGCTTAGAATGTTCATCCTTGTAGATTACCTCTTCATCAGAAAGAGCGGTCTGAGCCTGTGGGTCCCAGTTGACCATGCGTACACCACGATAGATATAGCCCTTCTTATAAAGGTCGCAGAATACTTTAATAACGCTTTTACTACGAATGTCATCCATTGTGAAAGCAGTACGATCCCAATCGCAGGAACAACCAAGTCGGCGCAGCTGCTTCAGGATAATGCCACCATGCTCGTGCGTCCAGTCCCATGCATGCTCAAGGAACTGTTCACGAGTGAGGTCAGTCTTCTTTACACCTTGTTCAGCGAGGCGACCTACAACCTTTGCTTCTGTGGCAATACTTGCGTGGTCAGTACCTGGAACCCAGCAAGCATTCTTACCCTCCATACGGGCACGTCTTACCAGAATATCCTGAATTGTATTGTTCAGCATGTGGCCCATGTGAAGCACACCTGTTACGTTTGGTGGTGGAATAACCACGGTGTAAGGCTCACGGTCATCAGGCTTAGAACTGAAAAGCTTGTTGTCCAGCCAATACTGGTACCATTTTGATTCCACTACTTGTGGATCATACTTGCTTGCTAATTCCATTGTCTCGTATATTATTATTTCTTTATTATCTTTAAAATTACGATGCAAAAGTACAAAAAATCCGCCTAAAAAGCGTATCTTTGCATCAATAATAGTACACTGATGAGTACTTTAACGTTTATGTTTAACTTTAAACATCAAGACTTTGCATACTAAAGAAGAGAAACTGAAAGCTTTTTCCCGACTTTTAGACATTCAAGAGCGACTCCGTAAGGAATGTCCGTGGGATAGAAAACAGACCAATGAAAGCCTCCGTCCCAATACGATTGAAGAAACGTTTGAATTGGTTGATGCGCTCTTAAAGAATGATTCAAAAGATATCTGTAAGGAGCTTGGCGACGTCATGGAGCACGTTATCTTCTATTCATTGCTCGGTGAAGAAAAAGATGATTTCGATGTTGCTGATGTCTGCAATGCTCAATCCGACAAACTTATGTTCAGGCATGATTTCATTGATTGGACGGGTTGGAGCGTGACACGCTCTGATATGATTGTTAATGCAGCTGGACAAGTTGTTTACAAAGATGAAGAACAGCAGATAACTAATAATGTAGAATCGTCCACTCCTAATACAGCTTCTCAGGTAGAATCAACATGGGAACAGCGCAAACAATGTGAACGTGATGGTAACACTTCGGTGCTTTCTGGTGTTCCAGATTCCTTGCCCAGTCTTATCAAGGCCTATCGTATTCAAGACAAAGCACGCAATGTTGGCTTTGATTGGGAAGAGAAAGAGCAGGTGTGGGATAAGGTGTATGAAGAATTAGGTGAACTAAAAAACGAGTTGGAAAAGGAAGATAAGCAACGTTCAACAGAAGAGTTTGGCGACTTTTTATTCTCTCTTATTAATGCAGCTCGTCTCTATCATCTTAATCCTGATAATGCTCTTGAGTATACAAATCAGAAGTTTATTAAAAGATTTAATTATATTGAGGAAGCTGCTAAAGCAAAAGGAGTTACGATAAAGGACTTGAGTCTTGCTGAGATGGAAGAGCTTTGGAATCAAGCTAAGGCAGAAAACGATTGCAATTATCATTGAAATTAAGGGATAAAAATATGAAAAAAAGCTTTTATTTTATTTTGTCTTTGTTTATTCTTGCAATAGCAATTTCTTGCAAGGATAGCAAACCGAAGTCAGTTATGTCTGAAACAGAAGAAGTTGAGGACTCTGTTGCGACAAACGATAGTACGGTCTATGGTACTATGGTTGATGGCAGTATGAACTCTATCATCCTGCTTGCAGACAATGGTGATACACTCGAATATCTTGTAAATCCAAACGATACACTTGAGGTTGTCAAAGGTGGAAAGTTAAATGGCGACCGCTTTGCCATCATCGGTTATAAAGAATATGGTGAAAACTTTATGCGTTCTGCGATTAACCTTACCTCATTGTTGGGCAACTGGACAAGTCTTGACCGTAACTTTGAAATCAAAGAAGGTGGAATCGTAACTTCAAGTTTGCAGTCAGAGAAGAATCCTTGGACAGAATGGAAGATATGGAATGGCAAATTGATTCTGTCAAAGGATACATTTGATGTAGAAAGTCTTGGAGCCGACACGTTGTCTTTGGAGAACAAGGCTGGTATTTTCGTATTTGCAAGAGGAAAGTAATTTCTTGCTATACCCTCGTTCAAAGAGTAAGTAACGACTATTATAAGAAATCGAATCTTTTCATTCCACTCTTCAAAAGACGTGATGAAAAAGGATTGGTAGGTAAGTATGGAACCATTCAAAGTACATATTCTTGGTTGCGGTAGTGCGTTACCAACTTTACAGCATAATGCTTCTTCCCAAGTTGTAGAGCTTAGGGAGAAGCTTTTTATGATTGATTGTGGAGAGGGAACTCAGATACAACTCCGTAGATTACGTATACATTTCTCGAAAATTATTGCTGTTTTTATCAGCCACCTGCATGGTGATCATTGTTTCGGTTTGCCTGGTATGATTTCAACTTTCGGGATGACGGGACGCACTGCACCTTTACATATCTATGCCCCTGCTGCTTTTGAGCCAATTCTCGATCAAATACTAAACTTCTTTTGTCAAGGTTTGGAGTTTAAAGTTGTCTTTCATGCTGTTGATACGAAGCGGAATAAGGTGATTTATGAGGATAGAAGTCTTACGGTTGAAACAATCCCTTTGCAGCATCGTATTGAATGTTGCGGTTTTCTGTTTCGTGAGAAGCCGACCTTACCACATATCCGTCGTGACATGATAGACTTTTATCATATTCCTATTAGTCAAATCAATAATATTAAGGTGGGAGCTGATTGGGTGACACCAGAGGGTGATGTGATTCCTAATAGTCGACTGACAACGCCTGCAGCACCAGCTCGCAGCTATGCTTATTGCTCTGATACACGGTACATTAAAACTTTACATAAGCTTGTAAAAGACGTTACTACGCTTTATCACGAAAGTACATACGCTGCACAAGATGCTGATCGTGCTCGTCTTTATTGGCATAGCACATCGCAGCAAGCTGCACAGGTAGCCCGTGATGCATCTGTGGGAAAACTTCTTTTAGGTCATTATTCTGCACGTTATGGCAATGAACAACAGTTGTTAGATGAGGCAAAAGAAATTTTTCCTAATAGCTTTCTGACACAAGAGGGTACAAGCTTTGATATATAAGTAGGTTTGTATGAATTGTTTTTGATGCAATTCAACGATTTTAATGTTATATTAATAAGAAAAGTAGCATATACCTATACTTATGTATAATATAGGCTTTTAAGGTTGCGAATAATCAGCTTCTGGACTTGTATTAGAGTGCTGAAATTCTATTGTAAATGATAACAACCGAATTATTTTCACGAAAATAATTATTTTTCTTCATGAAAATAAATATTTTTGTTCACGTAAATAAATATTTCTTGTCGTGAAAATAATTCGATAATGGTTGTCCCTTTTACTGATACAACGGTGGTTAATCCTTCTTTTCTTCCTCATTTGAAGATTGAAAAGAGGTTAAACGTTCTCCCCTTACAAATATTACAACACCACTTAAGACCAGTACCAATCCACCGAAAAGGAGTTCGTTGCCATTGTAGTGGAGGATGACATGAAGTGCGAATAAGAGCAGACCTAAAATAATGTCTGCAATCCCTAAGTATTTGATATATCTTTTCATACAAAAGTGTAAATATGCCGTTTATAGGCGCAAAAGTACTAAAAATATTTGGTCAGTTGCATAAAAATCAGTATTTTTGCACCGCATTTTGCGAAAGCAGATGTAATTTAATTCACATTTTATATATTTAAGTAGTATGAATCAATACGAAACCGTTTTCATTTTGACTCCCGTTTTGTCTGACGAACAGATGAAGGAAACGGTCGCTAAATTCAAGAAACTGCTCACCGACAATGGCGCTGAGATCTTGAACGAGGAGGCTTGGGGTCTGAAGAAGTTGGCTTACAACATCCAGAAGAAGTCATCAGGCTTCTATGCAATGTTAGAGTTCAACGCAGAACCATCAGTTATCAACACTCTCGAAACCGGCTTCCGTCGTGACGAGAAGGTTATTCGTTACATTACCGTTAAGCAGGACAAGTATTCTGCAGCTTATGCTGAGAAGCGTCGTGCTAAATGGGCAGCTAAAAAGGAGGCTTAATCATGGCAGAGCAGAAATCAGAAATCCGTTATTTGACCGCTCCTTCTATCGACACAAAGAAGAAGAAGTATTGCCGTTTCAAGAAGAGTGGTATTAAGTACATTGACTATAAGGATGGTGAGTTTTTGAAGAAGTTCCTTAACGAGCAGGGTAAGATTCTCCCTCGTCGTATCACAGGTACTTCTCTGAAGTATCAGCGTCGTGTGGCACAGGCTGTTAAGCGTGCTCGTCAGATTGCGCTCCTTCCTTATGTAACCGATTTGATGAAGTAAAAAGGAGGTCAATAGATGGAAATTATACTGAAAGAAGATATTATCGGTCTTGGATACAAGAACGATATCGTTAATGTAAAGAGCGGCTATGGTCGTAACTATCTCATTCCAACAGGTAAGGGTGTTATCGCATCTTCATCTGCTAAGAAGCAGTTGGCTGAGAACTTGAAGCAGCAGGCTTCTAAGCTTGCTGCTCTCAAGGCTGAGGCAGAGAAGAAAGCAGCTCAGTTGGAAGGTGTGGAGCTTGTTATCGAAACTAAGGTTTCTGCAACTGGCGTAACTTACGGTTCAGTTAATGCAGCTACTGTTGTTGAGGAGCTTGCTAAGCGTGGTATTGAAATTGATCGTAAGATCGTTACAATGCGCGATATGAAGAAGGTAGGCACATCTGAGGCTACTGTACACTTCCACAAGGAGGTTGAGGTTAAGGTTCCTGTAACTGTTGTTGCAGAGAATCAGCCAGCACCTGCTGTTGAGGAAGCTCCAGTAGAGCAGCCTGTAGAGGCATCTGTTGCTGAGGAGGAGACTCCAGCAGCTGAGTAATTCCTTATAGACATTTTGCACTGTAAAGCAGTAATGTTAGATAATAATCCCTTTCACTTTCGGGTGGAGGGGATTTTTTAGTCATTATGAAACGAATTGTACTTACCGGCGGTCCTTGTGCCGGAAAAACAACTGCACTTGTCAAGATTATTGAGCATTTCTCAAGTCTTGGCTATAAGGTGTTTATTATTCCTGAAGTACCTACGCTCTTCACGCAGGCTGGTATGGATTATCTTACGGATAATGCTGCATTCTTCTACGAAGGTGAGAAGGCAACATTAGAGATGCAGCTTGCTTTGGAGGATAAGTTTACTTGTATGGCAGAAACCATTGATAAGCCGACGATTATCGTTTGTGATCGTGGTACAATGGATATCTCTGCTTATATGAAACCAGAGATGTGGCAAGAGATTACGGCTGGTGTCGGTACTTCTTCTGAAGAACTTCGTGCTCGTTACGATGCTGTCCTTCACCTTGTAAGCGCTGCTGATGGAGCAGAACAGTTCTATACAACGGCTAACAATGCTCATCGTACAGAGGGATTGGAACTTGCTCGTGAACTTGATAAGAAAGTCATTCAGGCTTGGTCAGAACATCCTCACTTGCGTGTAATCAATAATCACGAGAACTTTGATACAAAGATTAAGCGTGTACTTCAGGATATTTCTAATGTTTTGGAGATTCCACAGCAGATAGTTGAAGAGCGTAAATATATCGTTCGATTGACAGGTGAGATTCCTGATGCTATTGAAAGTGAGATTACACAGACTTACCTTACTTCAGAACCTTGCAGTGAGGTGCGCCTACGTCGCCGTACGCTGAATGGTGTTTCAGTAAATGTTCGTACAGCGAAGAAGACTTTACCGAATAATGAACAGGTTGTTACTGAGCGACAGATTGACAATAATCTCTATGAGTCATTGATGCGTCAGGCAGACCCTTATCGTCAGTCAATCCACAAGATTCGTAAGACTTTTATTTGGCGCGGTCAGTTCTTTGAACTTGATACTTATCTGGCTCCTACCTCTAATCTTCAGATTTTAGAGACTAAGGGAATTGTAGATCATGAGGATGTAAACTTCCCTCCATTCATTGAAGTTCTTGAGGATATCACGGGTAAGACTGAATATTACAACTATAACTTAGCTTTGAAGAAATAAAGTTGTAAGACTTTGAATGGCAAGGGTAGCTTTACCTCTTACATGCATATAATAAATGCCGTAACACTCAGTGAGCGTTACGGCATTTGTTGTATATAGGTTTAAGAAGATTACTTCTTCTTTGCAGCCTTATCTACTTTCTCCCAGTATTTCTTACCCTTTTCCTTCAGCTTGGTTGTAAAGTCCATAGCATCTGCTGTAGCCTGTGCTTCATCAGCTGGTGAAGCATAAGCGTGGTGGAAGCCCTTAACTTTGTTCCACTGTCCACGTGTGAAATCTGGCACCTCTACAGGAATGTTACCATTGTCCATAGAGATAGAACCTAACTCTGCCAAGCAGCACCATTCTGCCAAGTCATATACATCAATATCCAATGGAAGGCCATTCTGCAGACAGTAAACTAAACGTGAGTCCATGATAAAGTCCATACCACCGTGTCCACCAACTTCTTTTGCCTGCTTCTCGTATTTAGCAACGATAGGACTCTCATACTTCTGTACCAATGCCTGTGCATCAACCTTTGAGAGGTAAGAATGACCAGAAAGATTGTCAGATGAAGGAGTAACACCTGAATTCTTCATCTCTTCAGATGAAAGTGCAAAGCCTTCAAAAGGATATTTGTTTGCAAAACCCTTTGTACCAGTGAGCTGATACATACGGTTATATGGCTGTGGAGTCATTACGTTATGGTGAATCTCAATAACTTTTCCGTTCTCAGTGCTGATGAGGGTTGTTGTATGATCGCCATTGCGGAATTCATTACAAGGTTCACCAGTCATTTTCTCAACCTGCTTCTTACCATTAACAGACTTTGTATCCATTGCAATGAGGGTGTTCATCTTGTCACCTCTATGGATATTCAAAACCTGTGCAATAGGACCTAAGCCATGAGTAGCATAGACATCGCCACGGAACTTCTGATTGTATTCAAGTCTCCAACCGAGCTTGTCCTGAGCATCCTTCTTCCAGTAAGCGTTCCAGAACTGAGATAATTCGTGGCGATAAGCACCCTGAACATAAAGAACTTCACCAAAAACATTATTCTGTGCCATGTTCAATGAGTTCAACTCAAAGAAGTCATAGCAGCAGTTCTCAAGCATCATACAGTGTAGGCGCTTCTTCTCCGAGAGGTCGATAAGCTGCCATATTTCAGAAAGATTCATTGCGGCAGGAACCTCAACAGCAACGTGTTTGCCGTTATTCATTGCCTCGTATGCAACAAGGAAGTGATGCTTCCAGTCTGGAGCAATGTAAACAAGGTCGATATCCTTACGCTTGCACAACTCCTTGTACCCATCCTCTCCTGAATAGATGTTGGCTGCTGGCATACTTGCTTTGCGCAGGTATTCCTGACACCTCTCTGCTCTGTCGCGCTCATGATCACAAAGTGCCATCACTTGGATGCCAGGGATATGTGTCCAACGCTCTACAGCATCATGACCACGCATTCCTAATCCAACAAATGCTACGCGAACAGTCTTCAACTTAGGTGTGGTCATATTCAACGCACTTTCCTGTCCTGCTGCACGTACTGGTACTTCTGTTACAGCTTTTCCATTGGTCACCTTGTATGGCCAATTGAATTGAGCCAATACAGTTGATGGTAAGAGTAAGCTGCCAAGTATAAACGCAGCAGCTATTGATCTTCTGATACTCATTGTTTTTAGTTATTTGTTTATTGGTAAATTTTGAATTTTAATATCTGTATTTGTAGGCAAAGATACTAAAAAATATTTAAACAAAAGAAGCAAGACTTCTCCTTTTTCTTAATGATTTAGCCATGGTTTAGTAAGAGTTGACTATTCAATGTGTTATGTAATATTGACCAGTTTTGAACTTAAATCAGTTTATCTGGGTTTGATGTTGTCTGGTAAACATATCCCCGAATATGTTAATCATTAGTTTCTCACCTAATTATTATAGACAGAATAGATTTTCTCTGTCTGTTTTCTACCGATGTGTTGATGCTTAGCACGTGTGGTGCTGTTGATAAACACCAATGGTGCTGTTGGTAAACACTTATCAAACTGCAATACCTATTAATAAGAATAATTGATGTTTCGGTCTAATAAATGATTTATATTATAATGCTTGTAAAAATTAAATAAGGAACTTCTACATTAAGTAAAAGCTCCTTATATAGTTTAATTTCTTATTAACCTTCACGCCTCATCTGTTCAATCAGTTCTTTCTGATGCTCGGTGAGATGGTCTGGTAGCTTCACATTGTAAGTGATAATGAGGTCGCCGAAGGTCCCATCGCCACGGTCATAACCCTTACCACGCAGGCGCACCTTGGTTCCACCTTGTGTCAGAGGTTTTACCTTCAGTTTTATCTTCTGTCCTCCAGAGAGTTGAATAATAATTTCACCACCTAATAATGCTGTGTAAAGATCAATGCCAACATTGGCTTCCATCTGTCCAGAAGGTTGTTGCCTACGTGTTCTGCCAGTATTAAACCCTGACGTACGACGGCCACCACCACCTCCGAAGAGGTCTTGGAAGAAGCTACTGAAGCCACCGCCTCCACTTCCAAAGCTACTGAAGTCAAAGCCACCGAATGGGTTGCCACCAGCTGGGTCGCCTTGTGGTCCACCAAAGCCACCAGCATTTTCGTAAGCATCAGCATTTCGCCACTGCTCTCCGTACTTGTCATATTTTGCTCGTTTCTCAGGGTCACCGATTACTTCAAACGCCTCGCTCAATGCTTGGAATTTAGCTTTTGCCTTTGGGTCGTTTGGATGTAAGTCTGGATGGAACTGCTTTGCTCGCTTTCTATAGGCTGCCCGCACATCCTTTTGAGGGATGTTTCGGTCAACGCCAAGTATCTTATAATAATCTATAAATGCCATAATATCTCCTCTCTAATTAAAGTTTATCACCGTTCTTAGGGTAGCAAATATTGTGCCATTAGTCCATTCTGTCACGATAATCCTCGTAAGTATATTCGCGTAGTACTTCGAGTTCGTTATCTGTATGGAGTAGGGCGATAGCAGGATGGCTGATACCATTGAACATATTTGTCTTGACCGTTGTGTAGTGAAGCATATCTTCAAAGATAATATTCTCGCCTACTTGCAGTGCATGGTCAAAGGTCCATGAGCCCATCCAGTCGCCACTTAGACAACTATTTGCCCCTAAGCGGTAAGTGTATTCGCCCTTTGCAGAGCCATCTTCATCAGCAAGTTCTGCGTTACGGATGGTTGGATGGTAAGGCATTTCAAGACAGTCGGGCATGTGGCAGGTGAAACTTCCATTGAGGATAGCTGTCTTTATACCATGATCTTCTACGATATCTACCACTTGTACTACCAGTGGACCCGTCTGCCAAGCAAAGGCACTACCCGGTTCGAGGATGACTTTGAGCCATGGATAACGCTTATGGAATCCTTGTAAGAGACGTATTAATCGTGGAATATCATAATCCTTGCGCGTCATGAGGTGACCACCACCAAAGTTAATCCACTTCAGTTGAGGGAACCACTTTGCAAACTTCTCTTCTATATGTACCAATGTGCGCTCGAAGACATCGCTTCCACTTTCGCAATGACAATGAATATGGAACCCATCTACGCTCTCTGGCAGTGTTTCAGGTAGTTTGTCAGCTGATATTCCAAAGCGAGTTCCTGCTGCACAAGGGTTATAAATCAGTGTTTCAACTTCTGAGTATTCAGGATTTACACGCAGACCGAAACTCAACTTTTCGTTCTCTATCTTGGCACGTACATGATAACGCTCATATTGAGTCAATGAATTGAAGACAAGATGAGAAGAGCAACGAGCAATGTCATCAATTTCATAATCGGTATAGCCCGGTGAAAAGGTGTGTGTGGGTGCTCCGAATTCCTCAAAGCCCAGTCGAGCTTCAAAGAGAGAGGAAGCTGTCGTAGCCTTGATATACTCACGGAAAATAGGAAACGTACGCCATAAAGCGTATGCCTTGAATGCGAGAATAATCTCAACATCAGCCTCTTTTGCCACGTGGGCAATAAGGTTAAGATTTTCTCTAAGCCTTGCCTCTTCCAGCACATACATTGGGCGAGAGAGTTCAGCGTATGTTAATGGATTTACTTTCATGGTGCAAATATAAGGAAAAATTTGCAGTTATGGGAAATAATCTCTACCTTTGCATTACAAATAAAGTAAAGGCATGAAACTGGTCATCATGACTAAGTCCACGTATTTTGTGGAAGAAGATAAAATTTTAAGTATGCTTTTCGAGGAAGGACTTGATAGTCTACACATCTCGAAGGCAGATTCTTCCCCACTTTATTTAGAACGTCTTCTCTCACTTTTGCCATCTGAATATCATCGTAAAATCACAGTACATCAGCATTTTAATATGAAGGACGAGTTCTCTTTGGGTGGTATCCATCTGGACAACTCAAGTATTACTGTGCCTCGTGGTTATCGTGGGTCTTTGAGTAGAACTTGCAACGATGTGATGCAATTGAAGGCTATGAAAAAGCAATCGGACTATGTCTTTCTAAAGAACATTCATCAACCACGCGAACTGTCAGCTCAAGAGGAGCGTGTTCTCTCTGACCTTGAGTTGGATGAGGCTTATAAGCAGGGACTCCTTGGGCGCTATGTTTATGCAATGGGTGGTGTGACAATAGATGATATACCTATTCTGCGAGAACTTGACTTTGGTGGCGTAGTGGTAAGGAACGACCTTTGGGATAAGTTCTGTATTCATAGTGAACAGAATTTTAGTTCTATCATTAACTACTTCCGTAAATTGCGTGCCCTCTGTTAGTAGTGCAGAGACTTATAAGAGATTTATACGTTATCAATATAAACAACTAAAAGAAATGAGTGAAAATAACTCTTTTTTGGTATTCTCTGGTACACAGACGAGATACCTTGCTGAGAAAATCTGCGCCAGCCTTGGTTGTCCGCTTGGCAACTTGGTGATGACCCGATTCTCTGATGGCGAATTTGTCGTTTCCTATGAGCAGAGTATTCGTGGTAAGGATGTCTTCCTTGTACAGAGCACTTTCCCAAGTTCTGACAACCTTATGGAGCTTCTCCTGATGATTGATGCTGCTAAGCGTGCTTCTGCTCGTCAGATTATTGCTGTTATGCCTTACTTTGGTTGGGCGCGTCAGGATCGTAAGGACAAACCACGTGTTAGCATTGGCGCAAAATTAGTGGCTGACTTGCTGAGTGTTGCAGGTATTGACCGTCTGATGACCATGGACTTGCATGCTGACCAGATTCAAGGTTTCTTCAATGTTCCTGTTGACCATCTCTATGCCAGTGGTGTTCTTCTGCCTTACGTTCAGAGCCTTCACTTGAAAGATGTCGTTATTGCAAGTCCTGATGTTGGTGGTTCTAAGCGTGCTAATACTTACGCTAAGTATCTTGGTTGCCCACTGGTTCTTTGTAATAAGACGCGTGCACGTGCCAACGTTGTTGACACTATCCAGATTATTGGTGATGTGAAAGACAAGAACGTTATTATCGTTGATGATATGGTTGATACAGCTGGTACAATCACTAAGGCGGCTGACGTCATGAAGGAAGCTGGAGCTAAGAGCGTACGTGCTATTGCTTCTCACTGTGTGATGAGTGGTCCTGCTACTGAGCGTGTTGAGGCTTCTGCATTGGAAGAGTTGGTCTTCACAGATTCTATCCCATATACAGCTCGTTGTTCAAAGGTAAAGCAGATTTCAGTAGCAGATATGTTTGCTGAGACCATTAAACGTGTGTTGAATAATGAGAGTATCTCAAGTCAGTACCTTATATAATAAGAAATAAAGCAAAAAATCTTTTTTGAAAAGGAGATATTATGAATGTTGGACCGCATATTTTTTGTGTTCCAACATTTATTTATTTGTCTTAAATCTGATAAAAGACTGCTTTTAATTTATAGGATTTAAGAATTGTGGTACTACTACTACCATCGTTATTTTCCTTTGATACTTTTTAGTATCGTCCTTGATGTATATCAATAAACGTTGTGCCCGATGAAAATAATCATGAAAAAGTTTGTTTGTGCGCGCAAACAGTCGTACCTTTGCATCGTCAAAAGACAAATATAGATTGTTTAGGTTAGTAATAGATTTAGGTTTTTAGTTATTATTTTAAGGTAGAACAAAAGAGATTGTTCAGGTTAAAGTTAAATAGGTTTAGTTAAGGTAATAAGAAGATTGATTAAAGGATAACAATGATGCAAGATGATTGGGGAACGCCGTGAGGCGCGAACCAAAAATCAAGCTCAAGTATTTCACAGAAATGTGGATGTTAAAGGGCACAGCAAATTACTCGCTGTGCCCTTTAATATTGGCGCGACCAATATTAGATTGTCAAACATATCAAAGTCCAATAGCTATTCGGAATATTGTTTGCTCTCAATTGAATATTATTTATCATTAATCATATCTTTATTCAAATGGGTGACAAATATCTGTTGCCCACCCATGCTAAATGCGACTTTATATATGCCACCAGTTTTATCCTTGCGTACGTAGGTATATGCAAACTTATTGATATTCCAACAGGTGTCTCGTTTCGCTGCAAGGTCTATACTCTGATAAAAATCCTTACTTGGAATGGTGTCAAGAACTAATGTAGCTGAATAGTTGCCACTTGCAACTGATTCTTCATCGGCAGCTAAGCTAACAGAATCAGGAATAAAAGGTGTTGCTTTTGCTGTTTTATATTTGGGGAAGTGAATAGAGGTAATGCTGTATAAATCAATATTAAGTTTACCATTTTCAACATGTGGGGCAAAGTCCTTTGCTGCAACGGTATCTTTATCATCGCTACCTTCAATAGGTTTACTTTGATGACATGAGGCGATGACAATAATAATAAAAACAATACCGAAAACGAAAGTTGCTATAACCTTTGAAAGACTCTTTTCCTTTTCCATTATTTGTTGTTTTTTGTGGGTGAAGGTTTCAATTTCTTCAATCTTTTTTGTGCTGTAGGGTTGTCAGGATAGAGAGCAATAGCCTTCTCATAGTTGGCAATGGCAGCCTCCGTCATCTCTTCACGTTCGCACTCTTTACCCATCATTACATATTCTATAGACAACTCTTTAAGATAGTCATTCTTTTCAAATTGCTGCTTCTTAAGTTCCTCATTTTCATTACGCAGTTGATTGATAATATTAAGTTTGCGTCTGATAAATCGCTTTGCTGCAGGGCGTTCAATATCATATCTACTATGAATGGCAAGAAAAAAGTTACTGAGAAAAGCATCAAAATCGCCCTCGTCGAATGCACGTGTCGCATCGTAGTATTCTTTGTCAGCCTTGCTCTGCTTGAGTACTGTCGAAATAATATTATTATCGTTATAGTGCCTGGCAAACTGTGTTACCTCACTTCTCACAAAGACCTCATTTCGTCGTAGTGGTTCTTTGAGGGTAATACCTTCAAGGCTCGTACAACGTGAAAGTGCTACGTATGCCTGACCACCAGCAAAGACTCCGCCTGTAAAATCAATATTAACGTTTTTGAATGTTAGTCCTTGACTTTTATGCACCGTGATAGCCCAAGCCAATTTAATAGGAAATTGAATATAAGTGCCTATCTGTTCCTCTTCTATTCTTTGTTCTTCCTCGTTAAATCGATATCTTATATTTTCCCACATCTCTCGTTGTACTTGTAGCTCGTCACCTTCTTCTGTACGGACGTAGAGGATACCTGCTTCTTCATCAATACCGATAATGATACCTAAGGTTCCGTTGACCCATTGTTTTTCAATATCGTTTTTGATAAACATGATATGTGCTCCAACCTTGAGATTTAGTTCGATAGGAGTGGGGAGACTACTCTCAGGGAACTCTCCTTTGATTTCTCCTAAGAACATGATGGGATTTCCCTCAAGATTATCAAGTCCTTCTTTGTTTATCCAATCTACAGTATCACGCTTTGTTGATAAAGTGATTGTGAAATCGCCTTTATTATTTTCAATATTCTTCAATCCTGCACCAACACGTTCATTGATTAGTTTAAAGTCAGTACCAGAAACCTGATTGATGCGGATATGGTCAAGAATGGAAATAAAGAGGGGGTCATTCTGACGATATACTTTTTTGAGTTCGATGCTAACAAGCGGGTAATCTTGAAAAACTTTTGCATCAAAGAAATAACCACTTGGATAATAAGGTTGTAGGAGTTGGCGGTCTTCTTCCTTTAGAACTGGTTCTAACTGATAAATGTCACCCACTAAAAGAAGCTGCTTTCCACCGAATGGCTCACGCATATTACGATTATATATGCGGAGTACTTTGTCAATAAAGTCGATGATATCAGCTCTCACCATACTGATTTCATCAATAATAATCAGTTCGACTTCTCTTAGCAATTTACACTTGTCACCATTGTATTTCATTGTACTGCGCAGATTGCGTGCAGAATAACGTTTATCAGTAGGAACAAGTGGATAGAAAGGAAGTTTGAAAAAACTATGTAGCGTACTACCACCAGCATTTATTGCGGCAATCCCTGTTGGAGCAAGAATAACATGTTTTTTCTTTGTTGTAGCAGCAATATAGCGTAAAAGCGTAGACTTTCCTGTTCCTGCTTTTCCAGTTAGGAATAGGGAATTATTAGTGAACTGAATAATCTGAAGGGCTTTTTGCAACTCTGAATTATCCAGGTCAATGGCGTTGACGTCAATATTTGCTTTCTTTTGAGACATTGATTTTTGGACTTTATTTAGCCCAATAGTTTATTGTTTTGTTTTCTACTTATCAATTAAAGTCTTACTTCTTGTTGATATAATGCCAAACATCAGATGTAGAAGTTAATGACAGAAACGCAAAACCAGAAAGTATATCTTCTTCTATACTCACAGAGATTTTATTTTCTGTGAGTATAAAAGATGTGTAAGGGGTTGCAGTTGAGAATTGATGATCAATTAATGAGGGCTTTAATTTACTTCAGAAAGCTGTAGTAATTATAAATCTAACCTAATTTAGAATTATGAATTAGCTAAACCTCCATCTCCTCACTGCGTGGTTTCTTTGCTTTCTTTATGATTTGCTGTGACTCATTATTAGAGCTGTTGCCTTGCCTTTCTGGAGTAGGCTGTGGGTTTGGTTCCAATATAAATCCGCCTTCGTCTTTATTGTCGTCGTCATTAATTGGTTCTTCCTTCTCTTCCTGATGACGTCTGCGCCCAGTTGTAAAACCATCTATTGAGTCTGGTAAAGCACGACGAGTTACTGTGGGCTGACAGTTATATGCTGTTGGATCAATGTCCTCATCAGGATCTAATTGCCATTTAGCATGATATTTCTGGAAGGTCTTATCACGCATCAAGCTATATATAAACTCGCCACAAATAGGTAGTGCTGTCTTTGAGCCTTGCCCTAAGGCACCTGTTCGGAAGTGAATGGAGCGATATTCACCACCTACCCATGCACCGACAACAAGTTTAGGGCTGACTGCAACAAACCAGGCGTCAGAGTGATTATTACTTGTACCAGTCTTTCCACCCCAGTCAGTATCAGCAAAAGTATAATGACGTAGTGCCAAACTTGTACCACCACCTTCATTCACACCAGCCTTTAACATTTGCTGCATGAGGAAGGCTGTCTTATAAGGTAACACTCTCTCGTGGTCTTTTGGTGCAACATAAACCTCATTTCCGTCTTTATCTAAGATTCGTGTAACCACCACTGGTGCATGATGTTCACCATCATTTGCAACAGTGCTATAAGCATTTACAAGTTCTAAAAGGTTCACATCGCTTGATCCAAGAGCCAAAGACGGTTCATCATCCAATGGACTTTTGATACCCATCTCTTGTGCCGTTCGGATAATATTCTTGATGCCCATCTCTTGTCCTAAGCGAACTGCGATAGAGTTGATACTGCGAGCAAAAGCACTTTTCAGTGTAATAGAATCATTCGAGAATCTACCATTGGCATTGTGTGGTGTCCATGTTTTCATCTGACCAGTCTTCTTATCGAGTACTTCCATGCTGATATACTCGTCACGGCGTTTGTCACATGGTGTAAGCCCTTGATTGAGAGCTTCTGAATAAACAAAGAGTTTGAAAGTAGAACCAGGCTGACGCTGTGCGACTACTTTATCATACTTCCACGTCTTGAAGTCAATATCGCCTACCCAAGCTCGTACAGCACCAGTCTCTGGTTCCATCGCAACCATTGCACAGTGCATGAATTTCACCATATAGCGGATAGAGTCCATAGAAGACATCTCTTTCTCAATATGTCCCTTCTCATAATCAAAGAGAGTGACTTTATGGGGCTTATTAAGATAATACAGAACACTATCAGGCTGATTAGGATATTTCTGTAATAGTTTCTTATAGAAAGGTTGACGCTCAGCAATACCCTCTATAAAGCCAGGGATTTCATTTCCCTTTGCATCACGCCAAGGCTGCATGCCACGCCAATGATTATCAAAGGTTTGTTGAACCTTTTGCATCTGCTTAGTAGCAGCTTGTTCTGCATATTTCTGCATTCGAGTATCAATGGTTGTATAGATTCTCAATCCACTACTATAGAGGTCGTAACCATTGTCTTTCATCCAATCTTTAAAATAGTCGGATATATACTCACGGAAGTATTGTGCTTGCCCATCATAGTTTTCCTCAACATGTATGTCCAACTTTATTGGAAGTTTAGAATACGTTGCGTATTCATTACGAGGTAACACATTATGTGTAACCATGTTATATAACACGGTATTACGACGACGAAGGGAATTCTTTGGATGTAGGATAGGGTTATAATAAGTTGTTGCTTTCAACATTCCAACCAATGTTGCAGCCTGATCAACTGACAACTTTGAAGGACTTGTGTTGAAATATGTGTTTGCAGCTGTCTTTACTCCAAAAGAGTTATTTCCGAAATCAACAGTATTGGCATACATCGTTAGTATCTCTTTTTTGGAGTAGATAAGCTCTAATTTAACCGCAATAATCCATTCTTTACTCTTCATGATGAGCATTCTCAAGCCAGGAACATGCCCCAATAAACCTGAAGAATACTGTGTGCGAACCCTGAACATATTCTTGGCTAACTGCTGTGTGATTGTTGAAGCTCCACGACCTCCACTACCTGTTACAGCATCTTTTATTGCACCTCCGATGCCCATAAAGTCAATACCATGATGACTATAAAAACGTTCGTCTTCGGTACTGATGAGCGCATTCCAAAAAGCTGCGTTAACTTCCTCATATTTCACTGGTGTACGATTCTCTTTATAAAATCGACCTATCAGTACAGAGTCTGCACTATAAATTTCTGATGCAGCATAGGTTGGCGGAGTCTTGATTTCAATAAAGCCTGGTGATTTACCAAATAACCAGAGAAAATTGATATCGACCATTCCTAAATAGAGGAAGATAGCAACAAAAAAGGACACAATACCTACGGCCGCTTTTGTATACCAAGCACGACCTTTATATAGTTTAGCATACCAAGGGAAGAATTTACATATCCCCCGGAATATACTTCTTATGAATCTAAATATTTTTTTTATCATTGATTGACAATCCTCAAGTTTAAAAGTTACTTGTCTTTGTTTATAATAAATCTATACTACTATTAATACAAAAGTAGTTATTTACTTGTATTTGATATCATTGTATGGATATAATTTAAGATTTCTTCAATATTATCGGGATGAAACCATTGGAAAGCTACATCTTTTTTGTACCATGTAAGTTGTTTTCGTGCGTATCTACGAGTATTGCTTTGTATCTTGAAGATGGTCTCGTCAAGGGTTGTTAAACCGTCAAGATACTCAAATAATTCTTTATATCCCACTGTATTGAGTGAGTTCAATGTTCGCTTAGGATAAACTCGCAAAGCTTCTTCTATCATTCCTTCATCTATCATGTCTAATACACGCTGATTGATACGTGTGTAGAGTTCATCTCTATCACGGTTTAATCCTATCTTGATGATGTTAAATGGACGCTCTTTAACAGTGTTGGAACGAAATGATGTATATGTTTTCCCTGTTTGGATACATATTTCAAGCGCATGAATAACACGGCGTGGATTATTCTTATCAACTATTTCCCAATGCTCAGGATCAAGTTCCTGCAAAAGCTTACACATTTGTTCTAACCCTTCTACTTCCAATTGTTTCATCATCCTTTCTCGTATCTCTGGATGAATTGTTGGGATGTCGTCAATACCATTACATACGGCATCAATATACATCATAGAACCACCTGAGAGTAAAGAGATAGAAGCGTGCTGACTGTTAATAAGATCAAGTACATCTTGTTCGTATAGGCTTGCTGAGTAATAATCTTCTAAATGATGATTACCAACAAAATAATGCTGTACACGCTGTTGCTGTTCGACAGTTGGTGCAGCTGTTCCTATTGGAATTTCAGAAAAGATCTGGCGGGAGTCAGCGTTGATTATAGGTATGTTATAGTGTTCGGCAACACGGAGAGCAGCCTCTGTTTTGCCAACGCCTGTTGGACCAGTGATAACAATTAATGTTTTGGCTTTCAAGCTGATAAATGATTATAAATAATATTCTCCAACTTGTTTAAGTTGTCTAAACAATCTTCCTACTCGTTCATTAATAAACATTCCCTCCTTTTTAGAGAGGAGGGATAGTCTTTTATCTTATAATACCGCGTTCAGATGACTCAACGAAATCTATAATATATTGTATCTCTGGTGTAATTTGTAGTTGGCTTTTGATTTTCTGGATGTTCTCTGCACGTGTACCAGTTCCGTAGAGAATGCGATAAGCATTATGGATAAGGTCAACAAGCTCGTTTGAGAAACCACGACGACGCAAGCCGATGATATTGATCCCCATGTAGCGTGCAGGCTCTTTACCAACAATGATATAAGGTGGGATATCCATCGAGAAACGACTTCCCCCTTGTATCATAACGTATCCACCAATATGGCAGAACTGATGACAAAGAATGTTAGCAGAGATAATCGCATTATCATCTACTGTAACCTCACCAGCGAATTTTGTTGCATTGCCAATAATGTCACCAGAACCAATAACACAGTCATGCGCAATATGCACACATTCCATCAGTAAGTTATTGCTACCAACCTTTGTTGTACCCTTTGAAGCTGTACCACGTGAAATAGTAACATTCTCACGAATAGAGTTGTTGTCACCAATCTCACAAAGTGATTCTTCGTTTCTAAACTTCAAGTCTTGAGGTTTAGTAGAGATACTGGCACCTGGAAAAATCTCGTTGTTATTGCCTAAACGAGCACCTACATGGATTGTTACACTATTTTGGAATACATTGTTGTCGCCGATAATAGTATTCTTATCGATGTAACAGAATGGTCCAATTATATTATTATCACCAAGTTTTGCCTCTGGATGAACAAAGGCCAATGGACTTATCTGGTTCATAATAGTCTTGTCTTATTATTATTTGTTCTTAACAATTTGGGCTGTAAATGTAGCTTCAGCTACAACACGTTCGCCAACAAACATGTAACCCTTCATCGAACTGATTCCATGACGTACAGGTCCAAGAAGTTCTACACGGAACATAAGCGTATCACCAGGAACAACCTTCTGACGGAACTTAACGTCGTCAATCTTCAAGAAATAGGTTGACCAACGCTCAGGCTCTTCCACTTGTGAAAGTACCAATAGACCACCACATTGTGCCATAGCTTCAACCTGCAATACTCCTGGCATCACAGGCTCCTGTGGGAAGTGTCCCTGAAAGAATGGTTCGTTGCTGGTTACATTCTTGATACCAATTATACTTGTTGAACCCATAGCGATAACCTTATCTACCAACTGCATTGGATAGCGGTGTGGGAGAAGCTCACGGATACGAATATTATCCATCAATGGTTCATCATTTGGGTCATACATTGGTGCCTGTATCTCATGCTTGCGTATTTCTTTACGCATAAGACGAGCAAACTTATTGTTTACTGTATGACCAGGGCGAGTAGCAATGATACGTCCCTTAATAGGCTTACCAATCAATGCCATGTCACCGATAATGTCAAGAAGCTTATGACGTGTACACTCGTTATCCCACTGTAATGGCTTATGTTGGATATAGCCAATATTATTAGCATCCATACGTGGAACCTTCAAAAGGTCAGCAAGCTGGTCAAGTTTCTCTTGTGAAACCTGCTGTTCATAGATAACAATTGCATTATCTAAATCACCACCTTTAATAAGGTTGGCTTGCAAGAGAGGCATAATATCACGAACAAAAACGAATGTACGCGCTGGTGCAATCTCTGTTGCGTAAGTATCAATATTATCCAATGTGGCAAACTGACTGCTAATAAACTTAGAGTCAAAATTGCACATAGCAGTGATAGAGAACTGCTCGTCAGGGAGAATGGTAATAACAGAACCATTGTCATCCTTGATTTCAATCTTCTTACGAATAATATAATAATCCTTTGGAGCATTCTGGTCAACGATACCTACCTCGTTGATTTTATTAACATACATAGTTGCAGAACCATCAAGGATTGGGAATTCAGGACCATTAATTTGAATAAGACAGTTATCAATACCCATTGCATAGAGTGCAGACATACCATGTTCGATTGTACTAACACGTGCCTGCCCCTTAGCCAATACTGTTCCTCGCTGTGTATCAACAACATTCTCTGCGACAGCATCAATAATAGGCTGTCCGTCAAGGTCAATTCTTTGAATCTTATAGCCAGTGTTTTCAGGGGCAGGGTTGAATGTTACAGTAAGACTCAATCCTGTATGAAGTCCCTTTCCAAAAAGGGAAAAACTCCCCTTCAATGTTTTCTGCTTAACTGTTTCCATGTATGTTATTTGTTCTTTTTCAATTCTTCAATTTCTTTCTGCAGTGCATTTAACTGCTTATACATCTCTGGAAGGCGTTGGAAGATAGCCTGTGACTTAAAGTAAGGACGCTGCTCCATTGGTGGTGTGCCAATGAGCTGTTGATTACTCTTTAAGCTACCAGGAACTCCTGATTGTGCGCCGAGGAATACTTTATCACCAATAGTGATATGCCCAGCAATACCCACCTGTCCACCAAACATACACCATTGTCCAACTTTTGTTGAACCAGCAATACCTACTTGTGCAGACATAACGGTATTCTCACCAATATCATTATTGTGTGCTATTTGAACAAGATTGTCGAGTTTAACACCCTTACGAACGTATGTACTGCCCATTGTTGAGCGGTCTATACAAGTGTTGGCGCCAATCTCTACATTATCTTCTATCGTAACAATACCAATCTGAGGAATCTTATCATATCTGTTGGTCTCTGGATTAGGAGCAAAGCCAAAGCCATCAGCACCAATTACACAACCAGAATGTAGAATGACATTGTTGCCAATCTTACAACCATGATAGATGCTTGAATTTGGATAGACAATACAATTACTTCCCAACTGTGCGCCATCCATGATTGTTGCATGAGGATAAATCTGACAGCCATCACCCAAAGTTACATCATCACCAATATATGCGAATGCTCCAATATATACATCCTTTCCAACTATTGCTTTAGATGAAACAAAAGCAAGAGAGTCTATACCCTGCTTCTTTGGTTTCATGCTTTCATAAAGTTGCAACAATTTAGCAACACAATCTCGTGCATTCTTCACACGAATAAGCGTTGGTTTTACTTCTTTATCCAGTGGAATGTCTTCATCAATAAGAACGATGCTTGACTCGGTTTCAAAGAGATAGTGTATATATTTAGGATTTGCAAGAAAAGAAATAGCTCCTTTCTTACCCTCTTCAATTTTTGCGAAAGTATTAATGGTAACGTTTTCGTCACCCTCAATACGACCTTGTATAAATTGCGATATTTGTTTCGCAGAGAATTCCATTTATATTGCCTTTTGTTATTTATTAATTTGTGCAAAGATAGGAATTTTTTATTAGAAACGTTGATAGCAGAGGTAATATTTGCATATTTTTTTCGATAGTAATTCAATGTTCAAAATCTCTGATGCTTCGGTTATATCTTTCAATGTCCCATCTTTATACAGAATACTGATATGGTCATCAAAAGGATTATACATATCTTTCTGTACACGGTTTACTCCCATGAGGTGATGACAATCAGCGAGACTCACATCATAGCGTTTTGAAATCTCTTGCTTAAGATGATTAATTTCCTCTTCTTTGGGTTCTTCTTCTCTCACTTCGACTTTAAATATTTTTCGATTGATTATGTTTGATGAGAGAAGAGAAAGAATCTTATCCTCATGTTGTTGCCATACTTTAATAGCACTCCATATGTCATTGTCATCTAATGCTATATAATTGTCTAATGCCTTGTCTTCTTTTTGAAAAGAATCGGCTGTGACATCATTGTAAAGGAAGTAGCGCAGAGCTGGTGAAGCAAACAGCTCAACCCCTTCTCTTGCTAATTGTTTAGCACGATGTAAGGCATTGATAAGAACGTTCTCACAGCCAACTGTTGTTTTATGCAGATAAACTTGCCAATACATTAAGCGTCGTGAGGTGAGATAATTCTCTATAGAATAAATTCCATTTGATTCTACAACAAGTGAATCATCAACCACATTAAGCATCTTGATGATACGTGCTGAGCCAATATTACCTTCCGTTACTCCCGTAAAGAAACTGTCACGACGAAGATAGTCAAGTCTATCCATATCAAGTTGGCTTGAAATAAGTTGATGAAGGTAAGACTTAGGATATTCGTCCTTGAAAATACTGATGGCAAGATTAAGTGCTCCATGCATATCTTGATTGATACGGTCCATCATCATCAATGATATTTCTTCATGGGTAATACCGTTGATAAGTGTGTTCTCCAAAACATGAGAGAAAGGTGCATGCCCGATATCATGCATAAGGATAGCCGCTTGTACAGCTTCTGCCTCACTGTCAAACACAAATACCCCTTTCTGCTGTAGTGATATAAGTGCTTCGCTCATAAGATGAAAGGCACCTAAAGAGTGTAAGAAACGTGTGTGTTGTGCGCCTGGGTAAACCTCTTGTGTTAAGCCTAATTGCTTAATACGTGTTAGTCGCTGCATAAGAGGGTGGCGAACAATATCAAGTAAAAGTCCACGTGGCACTTTTATAAATCCGAAAACAGGGTCATTAATTATCTTTGCGTCTGTCATCTTGCCTATTTATCTTGCTCATATTTTATTCAAAATACAAAGATAACATTTTTCCTCAACACAACATTCCTTTCGTCTAAATATTTATAAGCATCGCTCAAACCAACAGTTATCCTTGTCTGATTTATATAAAGATAATCATACTCTTAATGTTTATCAATTCTGCCATTAAAAAGAATAAATATAAAATCTTCTCTTTTTCACCACTTATCTGTAATCTTTTCGTTAACTTTGTGGCATGAAACAATTGATTAACTGGAAGGAATTTGTTGTGCTCTTTATTGTTATAGGGTGCATATACTATATTACAAGGTCATGGCTTATTACGAGTGGAATACTTGTTATTCTCTTGTTAATTGATGGCTTGTTGCGTCAATATGACCATAAAAAGCGTGGAGAAAAACAAGCTGATGAGGTTAAAAAATCCATTGAGGAAGAGGAAGATGCTTCCAATTAGCCCTATATTATATTTGTTACTAAGGCGCACATGTTAAAAGAGTCATGGAGAAACTATTAGAGCTATATAAGAATTGGAAAGGTTCTACCCCCACAAATGTAGAGAAGCTGGTAGGAGCTGGTAGTAATCGTGCATATTATCGTTTGACTGATGAAGTGGGCGAGACTGTCATTGGTGTGATTGGAACAAGTCGTGACGAGAATCACGCTTTTATCTATCTTGCAAAGCATTTTGAAAAAAGACGCTTACCCGTACCACATATATTTGCCGTTTCTGCTGATGAATTATATTATCTACAATCGGATCTTGGTAACACCTCTCTCTTTGATGCCATACGTGGAGGACGTGAAGCAGGCGGACGATATAATCTTGCTGAGCAAAAGCTGTTGCGCAATGCTATAAGAGAACTGCCAAATATCCAGTTGCGTGGTGCAAGAGGGCTTGATTTTTCTAATTGTTACCCACAGCCAGAATTTAATCAGGAGAGTGTACTCTTTGACTTGAACTATTTTAAGTATTGCTTT
Organism: Prevotella melaninogenica; assembly: GCF_018128065.1. Classification (NCBI taxonomy): domain Bacteria; kingdom Pseudomonadati; phylum Bacteroidota; class Bacteroidia; order Bacteroidales; family Prevotellaceae; genus Prevotella; species Prevotella melaninogenica. The sequence goes on from NZ_CP072359.1 coordinate 1,187,168, forward strand.
CTCAAAGCAACCGAACTTGACTTCCACGAATTAAAGCTTGAAGCAAACTTTCGTATGTTTGCAAAAGACTTAACGTCAGAGAAGATGGATTCTTTCCTTTACCGTGATTTTCAAGCACGAAACATCATGTTAGATAAGGAGGGGAAACCATTTTTTATTGATTTTCAAGGTGGAAGGAAAGGACCTTTCTACTATGACCTTGCCTCATTCTTATGGCAAGCAAGTGCAAAGTATTCTTTCAAACTTCGTCGTGAATTGGTGTTTGAATATTATCAGAGTCTTAAAAATTATACGGAGGTTCCTTCTAAACGCCATTTCGTTAATCGATTATCCTTATTTGTTCTTTTCCGTACATTACAAGTTTTAGGTGCCTACGGTTTCCGTGGCTACTTTGAAAAGAAAAAGCATTTTATAGATTCTATCCCTCCTGCTATACAAAACCTGCGTGATCTCTTAGCATTAGGTGATGGTGTCTTTCCATACCCATATATGATGGATATGTTGAAACGGCTTACGTTATTACCGCAGTTTGCACACATAGAAAAGCCTGCTGCTAACAGAACAGATGGATTTAAGATAGCTGAGAAAGATATTTATAACGCTAACCCCTTAGATGGTCCTGCAACATTTTCTAAATATGATGGTAAAGGTCCTTTGGTGGTACGCGTGTTTAGTTTCTCATTTAAGAAGGGTATTCCTGAAGACACTTCAGGCAATGGCGGTGGATATGTTTTTGACTGTAGAAGTACACATAATCCTGGTCGTTATGAACCTTATAAGAAGATAACAGGTTTAGATGAACCTGTCATTCGTTTTCTTGAAGATGATGGCGAAATACTCGACTTCTTAAAGCCCGTATATAAATTAGCCGATCACCATGTAGAGCGTTATATGCAACGCGGCTTTACTGATTTAATGTTCTCTTTTGGATGTACTGGAGGACAGCATCGCTCTGTCTATAGTGCGCAGCATCTTGCAGAACATCTTAATGAGAAGTATGGGATAGAAGTACATATAAATCATAGAGAACAAGGCATTGAGCAAATCCTTAAGGCTAAGTAACTCTTAGCTTTAATAGAAGAATAACCAAGACGGTCTTGGTAGTCTTTTTTTAGAGTCTTCAGGATTTTAGAGTGCTAAAGTAGCTTTCTGTTGTGGCACACAGAGCGCATGGAGATAAAAACAATCTTGTGAAGGTGCCGATGAAACAGAGAGTTGTAGCTATGAGTTCTGATATTTTGGCAAGAAGCACCATCTTATCAACTTTGCGAACAAGTATGCTAACAAAATTTGAAGCTTTCCCCTTTCACACCATGCACCGACGGTGTCTCCCTGGTCACCATCGTTTAGTATTTGTCAAACCTCCGTGTTCACGGTGTGACATTTCTTCAAAGTTCAAAGTTCAAAGAATAAGTTTATTATCCATCATTCCAGCTTCCTGAAGTTTTTTTAACCTCCACTACCGAAAACCTTTTCATTTTAATACTTCGAAAAATTGCAGATAAAGTTTTGAAAAATCATTACATAAGTTTAAGTAAAATGCCTCAAATAAATATGAAAAATACGTATAAAAAGTAAGTTTGCAACCTGCTGCATGTCAATTAGTTATAAAGTCGCATAAGAAGAGATGCTTAATTGGACTTCAAAAGGGCGTTAGTAAGAGCTCAAAAGAGCATCTTCTGTAAGCCAATAAGGCCTCTTTTAGAAGCCAAGAGAGCATGTGTTGGCTTTGAGGTGCATGAAAATAGTTTACAAATATCGATTGATATGGGAATAAGTTGTTTGTGGAAGAAGGAAAAATATGCTAACGGATAGGCATAGTTTTTATTTATCTTTGCTGTTTTTATCTTGTAGTTTTTCCTCTTTGTAAGACCACCTAATTTTGGATAGTCATACAATGCAAGTGTATAAGTCCCTTTCTTCTATTTCAAATCTATGCATTTAACGGAAGAGGCAATAAAAAGGGGACGTATAGCTCGTGGACCAATTGATAATAGTAATTGGTAACTCACATTCTATACGTCCCCTTTTTTCTATTTTTTTATTCCTCAGTAAGATTACGATATATCCTATATTATTCCTTTTAATTCTTCAGGAACAGATATGGAGTCACAATGCAAATGGTTCAGTTTCTCTAAACCATGTTTTGTGATGTGAAATCTTTGACAGCGTCCATCTTCCGAACATGATCGGCGACGAATAAGGGATGCTTGCTCCAATGAAGCTATCACCTTTGAAGCATTGGATCGTGTCAAACCCATTTCTTCGGCTATTTCACCAGCTAACATGGGATTTTCACTTTCTGAAAGCAAACACAACAGCATCGCTTCATTTATGTTTAAGCCTATCTGCCGTTGTAGTCCATCTTCAAAGACTGTGATAGCACGAAATATCTCGCGAATCTTGCTGATACAATAATTATCCATTATTTACCTTTACTTCAACAAGACAGACTTGATAACCTCCTCAAACTGAGCTTTATTCATAGCTCCGTTTTGCATAGTAGGTTCGCCTGTCTTAGGAATAAAGAGTATTGAAGGTATTGAACGAATACCAAAGAGGGCTGCAAGCTCACGCTGCTGATCAACATCTACCTTATAAACGTCAATCTGACCTGCATAGTCACCAGCGACCTCTTCAAGGACTGGAGCTGTAGCCTTACATGGTCCACACCATGTTGCATAAAAGTCAATAATTGCAGGCTTATCACCCTTAAAGTTCCATGTCTTAGGATTTTTCTTGTAATCCATTACTTTCTGCTGGAACATGGCTGATGTCATTTCTGTTACATTCATCTTTGTTTCCTTTCCTTCTTTTTGATTATTAATTCTGGTTTGTTCTGTTGTCATAGCACTATTACCCTGCTTTTTAGGATTGTTGTCTGCTTTACAAGCTGTAAGTGCTAATGCCATAATAGCCACTACAAGTGTTGCTGTTCGTTTCATCTTTTATGTATGTTATCTTTAATTTACCGAGGTTCTATCACCTGCTGGTTTGTTAATATTGTTTTTGTTTCCTATGGAAAACGTTGCAAAGGTAATTAATAATTTGCTTTCTACCAAATTTCCAATGGAAAATTATTCTTGTAAATTAAACTTTTTTCTCCAATATAAGATATCTACGAAACGAATTCTATCTAAGTTTGTCTCAGTCTGTGAGTAGTTGTCGAGTTGACATGTGAAAGGGTTAACAAATTGCTTAGCCTGTTGCTTCTACTATCTGTACAAGCATTCGTGCAATTTGTGTCATGCGTGGTATTCATTTTTTACATTACATTGTATGTGCATGATGCTTTAGAGCGTGCCTATTTCTGATAAGGTTTCGGCTACATCTTCCGGTGTGTTGAATAGGATTCCATCTTCTAACTCCTCGTCTGATAGTTGATCAAGTAGTTCTTTTGCGAATGATTCATCAAAACGTGGCTCACCCTTGCTATTGGTTTTTGCAAGTAAGGAGGAAAGGATCTGTTTGCGATATTCTTCTATTGACATAATTAATTTGACTTTTATATATATAATAAGGTTTAAATCATGCTTACTGCTTTAAGATAAAGTGAGGATGACTTTCATCTCCATAGTTTTTGTCATAGGTAAAACCATCATATGCGAAGCTAAGGAACTCTTCTGGTGAGGTCAGTTGATTGCGGAGTATGTAGCTTGTCATCGCACCGCGGCAGCTCTTGGCGTAGACATTGATAGCTTTTAGCCGGCTACCCTGATCCACCATAAAGAAGGGATGTATGACACGTGCTTCTTTCTTCAGTCGCTTCCAATCAAAGAGATGTTTGAACTCTTCTGCGGCAAGATATACAAGAATTCCGTCATCAGCTTTCAAGGTATTAATGAGCATATCGGTAAGAAGTGGTCTCCAGTAATCAAATATATTCTTTCCTTCTGCTGACGGAAGTTTGGTCTTACCTTCCAGACGGTAGGGATGTATGAGGTCTAACGGTCGTAATAGTCCGTAAAGGAAACTTGTTATCCAGAGGTGTTTGTCCGCATAAAGAAAGTCATTCAGGCTGTATTCCTCTGCTTTCAAGTACTTATAAGCCTGACCGTAATAGGCAAGAAGTGCCGGGAGATAAGCGTCCTCGTTGAAGAAGTCTTGATAGCGAAGCTTGTTCTCCAATGCTATTTTGTCATTACACTTTAATTCTTTCGCAAGATTTTCAACGGAGAGTTCTCCCAGCTCTAATGCCATCTGTCTCGCTTCCTTATGGAAACGAGGCAGGTGTGTATCTGGGGTTTGTACCTTTGTGGTACTTTTCATTATTTTTGCGGATGCTAATAGAATCTGCATTTGATTGGAAACTTAAGAGGTTAAGTATTTTAATTGAATTAAGACAATACTATTATTCATGAAATATGTTTTGGAGTTTGAGGAGTTATGCTATTGCAAGAAGTTACTTTTCAAACAAAGATATATGAACATAACTCCTCTGAACTCTTAATATTTCAATCCCATATTATAAAGAATAAAGCCGTAGATGTCAGCCTGCTCTTCCAACTGCTTAGACAAAGGCTTACCACTTCCGTGGCCTGCCTTGGTATCAATGCGAATGAGTGTTGGTGTGTTGGCAGCATTGTCAGCCTGCAGGGTAGCTGCAAACTTAAATGAGTGCGCAGGTACAACACGGTCGTCATGGTCGGCTGTTGTTACCAAAGTTGCTGGATACTTTGTGCCAGGACGGAGATTGTGGAGTGGAGAATAAGCGTGAAGATACTCAAACATCTCCTTTGAATCTTCGCTTGTTCCATAGTCTGGAGCCCAGTTCCAACCAATCGTAAACTTATGATAGCGCAACATATCCATTACACCTACCTGTGGAATACATACCTTGTATAGGTCAGGGCGTTGCGTCATACAAGCGCCTATGAGTAAACCACCATTTGAACCACCAACGATAGCGAGGTAGTCCTTGCTTGTATATTTGTTTTCGATAAGCCACTCTCCAGCAGAGATAAAGTCATCAAAAACGTTTTGTTTCTGCATCTTAGTACCAGCAATGTGCCATTCCTCACCATATTCGCTACCACCACGGAGAGAAGCTTGAGCATAGATACCTCCATTCTCAATGAAAGGAATACGTATAGAAGAGAAGTAAGGTGTCAAAGCAATATTAAAACCACCATAAGCATAGAGGAATACTGGGTTCTTCCCATTACGCTTTAAACCTTTCTTATAAGTGATAAAGAGAGGTATCTTGGTTCCATCCTTACTTGGGTAGAAAACTTGTTCACAAACATAATCTGACGCCTTGAACTTAACCTTTGGTGCAGCATAGACCTTACTGTTTGCTGTACCGAAGTCGTATTGGTAGATAGTGGTTGGCACAGTGAATGAAGAGAAGGAATAGAAAACTTCCTTGCGGTCCTTTTCGCCATAGAAACCTGCACTACCTAATGTAGGAAGTTTAATCTCAGAGAGTTGCTTTCCATCCATTGAATAAACATATGCATGGCTGGAAGCATCTTTCATATAATTGAGAATCATCTTACCATCAGCAAAGGTAACGCCTTCAAGCATATCCTTAGACTCTGGTATTAGTGTCTTCCACTCGCTGAAACCAGGATGCTTGAGGTCAGTAACCATCAATCGGTTCTTTGGTGCACCATCATTGGTAAGGAAATACATCTTGTCGCCGATGGTCTCAACCAGGCTATACTGCATGTCAAGATTTGATGTCATCTGAATGAACTGGCTGTTAGGCTGACGGAGGTCACGAACGTAAACATTATTGCCAGAGCCTGCACCACTTTCATAGAGGAACATCATTGTCTCTTCCTCATTAACACCTACTGCATAGAAACGCATTGGATTTGCTGGGTTCTGATAGAAAAGGACATCTTCAAACTGTGGAGTACCAATCTTATGATAGTATATTTTCTGGATGGAATTTACATTACTAAATTCATGTCCCTTCTGTGGAGCATCATAAGCACTGTAATAGAAACCGTCACCTTGCCAAGAAGCACTTGAGAACTTTGCCCAAGTGATATGGTCATTGAGAAGCTTTCCAGTTTTGACATCCATAACATAGAACTCTTGCCAGTCGCTACCACTACGAGAGATAGAGTAGGTTGCATATCTGCCATTGTTAGAAAAGTAAATACCCTTCAGCGCAACAGTTCCGTCTGTTGATAGTTGGTTAGGATTAAGGAAGACACGAGCATTCTTCTCGTCACCAAGACGGTCCATTATATACAGTACACTTTGGTTCTGTAGACCATCATTCTTGTAGAAAAGCCACTTGCCTATAGACTTGATATAGGAAGGAGCTGAGACTTTTTCGTAGTTTGCTAACTCCTTCATACGTTTAAGAAGCTTGCCACGGAATTGAATACGAGAGAGATACTCCTGTGTAACTTTGTTTTCTGCAGCTACCCATTCAGCAGTAGCTTTGGAACTGTCATTCTCTAATGGACGATAAGGATCTGCAACTTGAACACCAAAATAGGTGTCTACTGTTCCATCCTTTGGAGCTTGTGGATACGTGAGCTTCTGTGCCATCATGCTTGTAGCAGACAATAATGCTGCGGTTAATAATAATTGTTTCATATAGTAAAGATTTGAAATGAATGTTAGCTGTTTGTAAATTGGACTATTAGGTATATTAGCCTAATTAGTCCAACAAAGCCTTATAGGATATCTATCTTAGACTTTCTTGATACCACTCATAGAGTTTCTCAACACCTGCTTCAATTTCCACCTTGTGTGTCCAACCGAGGCTGTGCAACTTCTCAACATCAATAAGTTTACGTGGAGTGCCATTTGGTTTCTTAGTATCCCAAATGATATCTCCTTCAAAGTGTACGGTCTTCTTTACAAGTTCTGCAAGTTCTTTGATAGTGAGTTCCTTACCTGTGCCAACATTGATGTGGCAGTTACGAATCTCTCCTAATGATGGGATTGCACCACCACGCCCCTCAGAGTTGTTACGGTCAACAGTTCCATCAATCTTTGCACCATAGAAAACACTTGAATATTTCTCAATGCCAATGATATCTTTGAAGTCTACATTCAGTAAGACATGAACGCTGGCATCAGCCATATCCTCACTCCAAAGGAACTCGCGTAATGGACTACCATCACCCCATAAAGTTACCTTGTTATTCTCAATGCCATAGAAGGCAAGTGCTTTCAAGATTCGTTCTTCGGAGTTCTTGCCATCAACATTCCCTTCACCAATCTCTGCACGTAGCTTGTCCGTTGGATTTATTGGACGCTTATTCATGTCATTACGGATAGCATCCCAGTTGTTTTCATGAATAAGTTTGGCGAGATAAATCTTACGCATCATTGCTGGCATTACATGGGAATTTTCCAAATGGAAGTTATCATTTGGACCATAGAGGTTTGTTGGCATGACAGCTATGTAATTAGTGCCATACTGAAGATTATAGCTCTCACACATCTTCAATCCTGCAATCTTTGCGATAGCGTACTCTTCATTGCTATACTCTAATGGAGAGGTCAATAAATAGTCCTCGCGCATTGGCTGTGGTGCATTCTTTGGGTAGATACATGTACTGCCAAGGAAGAGGAGTTTCTCTACTCCATGAAGGTAACTTTGTTCAATGACATTACACTGTATCTTCATATTTTGCATAATGAAGTCTGCACGATACAGGAAGTTTGCCATAATACCTCCTACAAAAGCTGCAGCAAGAATAACAGCATCAGGTTTCTCTTCATCAAAAAAACGTTTTACAGCCTGCTGGTCTGTTAAGTCAAGTTCCTTATGACTTCGACCCACGAGATTTGTATAGCCACGTTGAAGAAGATTGTTCCATATTGCAGAACCAACCAAACCTTTGTGTCCAGCAATATATATTTTACTATTTTTATTCATTGTGTATTTATTGAATAGACGATAAAAAGTAATAATAGCTGATAGTAAGCGATAAAAAGAATCGCCAACTATCAGCATAAGCGGTAATTATCTCTCCAGAAGAGAGAGGAGGAAAGAACGGGATTTTACTTAACGATACCCTTCTCCAAATACTCTGCAAGGTTTGTTCTAACCTTTTCAGCTGCACCTTCAGACGCAACTTTTGCCATATCGCTGTCTACCATGATGTTGACAAGTTCCTCAAAGCTGGTGCTGTTAGGATTCCATCCGAGCTTCGCCTTTGCTTTTGTTGGATCACCCCAAAGATTGATGACATCAGTTGGACGATAGAAGTCAGGGCTAACTTCAATAAGAACTTTTCCTGTAGCCTTATCAATACCCTTCTCGTTCATATCTTCTCCCTTGAACTCAAGTTCGATACCAACACGCTTAAAAGCATAATAGCAGAAATCACGTACACTATGCTGAACACCAGTTGCAATAACGAAGTCTTCTGGCTTCTCCTGCTGAAGAATCAACCACATACACTCAACATAATCCTTAGCATAGCCCCAGTCACGAAGTGAACCGAGATTACCCAAGTAGAGCTTGTCCTGCTTACCTTGTTTGATACGTGCGGCAGCAAGTGTAATCTTACGAGTAACGAAAGTCTCGCCACGACGTTCACTTTCATGATTGAAGAGAATACCAGAGCAGCAATACATGTCGTATGCCTCACGATACTCCTTTACAATCCAGAAGCCATACTGTTTAGCTACAGCGTATGGGCTGTAAGGATGGAATGGGGTATTCTCATTCTGTGGAACTTCCTCAACCTTACCATACAACTCTGAAGTTGAAGCCTGATAAATACGGCAAGTCTTTGTTAAATCCAACTGACGAACAGCCTCAAGGATTCGCAATACACCTACAGCGTCAACATCAGCAGTAAATTCAGGTGAATCGAAACTAACCTGCACATGACTTTGTGCTGCAAGGTTGTAAATCTCGTTAGGACGCACTTTGCTAATTACGCCGAGGATACTCATAGAGTCGCCAAGGTCAGCATAGTGCAAGTGGAAGTTAGGACGTCCTTCCAAATGAGCAATACGCTCACGGAAATCTACTGATGAACGACGAATTGTGCCATGTACGTCATAACCTTTTTCAAGTAATAATTCTGCCAAATAGGAACCATCTTGACCTGTTATACCCGTAATAAGTGCTTTTTTCTGCATTGTATTTGTTTTTGAGTTTATAATTTTCTTAATGATAGGACAAAGATACAAATTAATATTAAGAATTTATCCGTTTGACAGTAATAAACTTTAAAATTATACTTTATTTTGTTCCGAGTGAAAATCAGAGGCTAATTATCTCTATTTGATAGTTAATAATATCTCGTGTTACACAATGTATATTTGTTGTCGAAAATTATTTACATTTATCCTTAAAAAGTTTGTTTAATAATGGCTTAAAATGATGTTTTTATGCGTCTCCATAACTCATTTGTTATAAGTTAGTTACAGGGTGCTGTAAGTAAAGGCGCTTAATAAGCCTTCAAAAGGGCGTTAGTTAGGGTCTTAAAGGGCATCTTTTAGAAGCCAATTGGGCGTCTTTTCAAAGCCAATTAAGCATCTATACGAAAACAAGGACTGTAAAAATGTTTACAAAGTCTATCCCCTGTCAATTATGAAACTTCGTAATTGCTTCAAATCATTTGCTTAGAATACAATATTGATCTAATTTAATAATAGTTTTTTTGTATGTAATTTTAGTAAGCATTCAATATTAGTCGTCTCTCATTTATCTCACATAGTTCCTACCTTTGTGCAAAAAAACTACTGCTCATGAACTATAAATAACGGTGTATAGTCTAAATAGCATAAAACCCCTATATGAAACCAGTCATATAAGGGTTTTAAAAAGTGTCAATACGGCGAATACCGGATGGTTACGATTGTTCGAAAGTTCGTATTATTTCACAAACTTCTTATTGTTCTGAATGTAAATACCGTGAGGTAAGATAGTGGTATCTGTGCCTACATATCGTCCGTCAAGGGTATAGATACGGTTGTCAGAAGTTCTTCTTTCAATGATTGAAGGTGATTGAATGCCAGTTGTTTCGTTATTCTTAAATTTAAAACTAACATAGCGTTCTGCATCGTTCTCTACAATATCATAAATAGACCACTTTAGTATCGTGCCATCATACATCGTAAATTTGTCTATCTTATTTATGCTGTTATAAGGATAAGGATCGCCATTGAGTTGAGCAGTATATACATTTAGTTTTCCTCCAGCATTGGCAGCTGCTAATATTTTACCATCAGCAGGGATAGGGATTACACGTGGTTTACCTTTTACATTGTTCGGATAATCAAAGACATTTACTTTGCCAAAAGGGTATGAAATACGATAGACAAACAACCCTTTTCCGTATGTGCCATCTCCCCAGCCTTGGTTCCAAGGACCTTTCTGCATACTCTGTAATACGATGTACTCATTTTGGTCTTTGCTATTGACAATTTTATATGCTTTTCCACCATTGTCGATACTTTTTAGATTGTTAATGGTGATGTCTTTTTTGAGTTCATCAATATTCATCCACCCCATTACTTCACGCTCCCAAGCAAGATAAGAGGCTGGTACACGTCCACCCTTGATACCTGTTCCACCATCCATGATGTCCCAAAATTCCATACCTTGGTCATCTTGGTTTTCCGCATCAGTTTGATAAGCATATATGTCAGGAAGTCCAAGTGTATGAGAGAACTCATGGCAGAATAACCCAATGCCATTAATAGTTTCCTTGTCTTTTGTTTTATTTTCTAAACCTGCAAGTTCATTACTAACACCATAGCGGCGAATACTTTTTCCATCAAATTTGTTTAAAATAGTAACAGTTCCTGATTTTGGCCAAATGTCAGTTACTTTATTACCAGTAATATTGGCAGAGTGTCCAGCGTAGATTATATAAACCAAGTCAACGATACCATCATTGTTTGCATCATAATCTGCAAAGTTTACCATTCCATCAACAGCACTACAAGCATCAGTAAACAGTAAGTCCATTCTGTCATTTTTACCAGCACCATAGATGGCATGTGCTTTTGGTAACTTGATAGGTCCTACAACGTCAAAGACAGGGGTGAACTTTCCATAGCTACAATCCTTGAAATAGCCACGTACACCTTTATAGTTTTGCTTCTGACCATAGCTGGAATCCTCGAAATGACCTTCATTCATCAAATAGTTTGTAAACACTTCCTTTGTGTTCTGAATAGTAAAGGTTGTATCTTGGAACTCTGCGAGTATCACTAATGCCTTGGGACTTCCTGTGTGTGGAAAATAAGGAGCTCCATAAGAACCTGAATCTATGATAGGACCACGAGTAAGTGGAGCGTTGTTGTATGTATTTTCTGATTCTTCAGCAATCTTATTAACGTAAGCAAAGAACTTCTCTTTATCTTGCTTAGCGATTAAGTTACGCTCTGCTTGTGAACGAGATACTGCCTCATGTGCAAGTTGTTTGGTTGCAACAAGTTTGCCACTTTTCTCTACTTTACCAATATAATAGTTGTTGTCCTCGCCTTGTACAAGCAATACGCCATCAAGTGTTGTGTACCAGTTGATATGTTCATCACCACGCAAAATGACAGTAATAACAGTGCCATCAGCCTGTCTTACTTGTACAGGTATAGATTCTGCCTTTGCTGCCCAAGTAGTAAGGGAACAAAGCATTAGACATACAATAAGAGATAGTTGTTTTAATTGTTTAATCATATTCTTTGCTTAACTTTGTTTGTTTAATCTGTTATAGAAATATTGTCCTTTGTTCTGTGTACGTTTACCAAACTCAATCGCATGGTGTGGACAGTGGTGATAACACGAGAAGCAGGTGAGACATTTACCAGTGTGTAACCATTCTGGCTCATACCCTAAGCTGCCTTTGATGTCATCAACGGGGCAAACGTTAGCACAGATACCACACTTCACACATCGACGACTGTCTACATGAAAGGGTTTGTCTGTGATGAGGAAGCGTTCAAAGAACCCTCCTACAGGACCAGAAAAGAACGATGGTATAGGACCTCTTTTGAGTTCCTTCCAACCCCATATCTGCTCGTTATCCGTGTAAGGACGCTGTTTGAGGATCTTGGAGAATTCTTTTAACTGCTCTGAAGCAAGTCCTTTTTTCTCTAATTCTTTCTCTTTTGTGTCTACATCCATACCTGGCAAACCAACGTATGACTCTGGCATAATCAAAGAATATACCGCCTTGAGTGAAAGTGAGTCACCAACTGCAACTGTTCTTAGTTGCTTCAGGAAACGGTCCATAGCCTTACCAATAGAATCTCCAGCTGTAACCAGACAGAAACAATAATGTTTGATGAGGGAAGTGTCTTCCTCTTCAGTCTTTATTGATAATTTAGTTATAAATTCTTTTACAATACTCGGAACTCTCCATCCGTGTATAGGAAAGATGAAACCTACGTGTTCATCCTTTTCCAATGTAAAAGAACAATCGCTTTTGATTACTTCTGGGATTGAAACAAGTGTCTCGTCAGTTTCTAAAGCCAATGTTTTTGCAGCCCATTTGCTATTACCTGTACCAGAAAAGTAGAATATCATGTGACAAAGGTACTGATATTTTGTAAATCTTGCAAGATAAAGAAGTGCAATGTTGTGGTTTTTCAGTTCTTTTTCATACATTTGCAATGAATACTTGAAACATTAATGCTGTGAAGAAGAAAATGGACTTACTGATGTATCCCTCGGTAAAGTTGCTCTTACCTTTGGTGTTGGGTATTGCTGTTGGTGATGCTTTGGGAGAAGATATAAATTCTACATTGTGGTGGATAATGGCAGTCTGTATGGGTGTCATTACCTTTGTCGTATGGAAGAAAAAGTATTTGCAAAGTTTGTTATTGCTCTTTACCATCTTTTTTATTGGTGGCTCCTTTGTTTCGATGAAGCAACATGCTACGAATGTACAGTTACCAGAAACGCAAATAACCTTTAAGGCGGTTCTTCTTAGTAATCCCATCGTCCATGGTAAAGTCATACAGATGGATTTAATGGTTATGACTGAAAGCGAAACAATGAAAGTCAGGGCTTCAATCCTTCGTGACACAATAATAAATCGTTATCAAACACTACATCTCGGTGATGGAATTAAAGCAACTGCCTACCTTGAAAAGCCTATGAACTTCTCTGATGCTACCTTTGATTATGCACGATGGTTAAAGCTACATGGTTATTCCGCAGAGACCTTTATTTTCTATAATCAATGGCAGAAAGCAAAAGTGAATCTTCACCAGATGAGTTTTCTTCAACGTACATCTTTAGCGGCAGCAGGATATAGGGAGAAGTTAATGAAGGTCTTAGAAAGCAATCTTGATAGTACCCATTTGGCTATAGTAACTGCAATGACGCTTGGTGATAAGCAGTTGATTAATAGAGATGTGAAGGAAGATTACTCAATAACAGGTGCAAGTCATGTCTTAGCTTTGTCTGGTTTACATTTAACCATCTTATATGGTTTGCTTTTATTCTTGATGAGTTGGTGTGAACGCATACTGCCGAGAGTGTTTAGAAGAGGATTGAGCGAACTTTTAATCCTTTTGATTCTTTGGTCTTATGTTGTTTTAGTGGGTATGTCTTCTTCAGTCGTTCGTTCTGCATTGATGTTGACTATCTACTCTTTTGTAACGCTTTTGAATAGAGATAGACTTTCTGTTAACACATTAGCGCTAACCGCTATCATCATGCTTGTAAGTAACCCTTATAATCTTTATGATATAGGTTTTCAACTATCCTTTATCTCTGTATGGGCAATTCTTCTGTTCTATCCGCTCATTTATGAATTAATACCTTTGAAACAAAAGAAGAGTCTTGTGGTTGTAAGATGGATATGGGGAATGATTGCCGTATCTTTAGCTGTACAATTGGGAACAGCACCTTTGATAGCTTACTATTTCGGGAGGGTTTCTATGCTCTTTGCTGTTAGTAGTCTTATTGCAGTTCCATGCACAATGGTAATAGTGTCAGCATCGTTCTGCCTATTACTTCTTAGCTCTTTCCCTTCTTTGTCATCCTTTATTGGAAAGTTTATCTGTGTTATAACAGAAACTTTGAATACCTCTCTTCATTGGCTTGCGAGTCTACCTTACGCAAGTATAGAGAGTGTACACATAAGCTTCTTACAGCTTTTTATATACTATTTCATGCTGATGGCTGTATGGATCTTGTGGAGTTTTTTAGCAGGGAAGATAGAGTTTAAGTAATTATTTGTACCTTTGCAGATAGTTATGCAACGATATTTTATCACCCTTTCATACGATGGCACAGCCTATCATGGCTGGCAGATTCAACCCAATGGAATTTCTGTTCAGGAAGTATTGGAGCACTCTTTGTCTACAATACTAAGAGAAACGATTGCCGTTACAGGTGCAGGACGTACTGATGCAGGTGTTCATGCCAGAATGATGGTTGCACACTTTGATACCGAACAGTCGTTTGACTGTGAGCAGCTGGTATATAAAGTGAATCGACTCTTACCACGAGATGTATCTGTAAGCAAGATAAAACCTGTCACAGAAGACTTACATGCACGTTTCTCTGCTGCCTCACGTACTTATCATTATTATGTCTATACAGGAAAACAACCATTCTCACGACAGTATTCGTGTGAGCTTCGATATGCTTTAGACTTTGATAATATGAATGAGGCTGCAGCTTATTTGATAGGCGAGAAAGATTTTAAATGTTTCTGTAAGACAGGAGCAGACGTTAAAACAACTATCTGTAATCTTACCGAAGCGCGATGGGTTCCTGCAAATGAAGAATTTGCTTTGCCAATTGATAATACTGTCACGAATTGGTGTTTTGTAATAACAGCTAACCGATTCTTACGCAATATGGTACGTGCTGTCGTTGGTACATTGGTTGAAGTAGGGCGAGGTCGCCTTTCGTTAGATGATTTTAAGAAGATTGTAGATGGAGGAACACGAAGCGATGCAGGTGAGAGTATGCCAGGTAACGCACTTTTCCTTTGGGAAGTAAAGTATTAGAAAGGCGCTTATGTGGATTCTTTTGGCTTTCATTTCAGCAACATTGTTGGGACTTTATGATACATCGAAGAAGTATTCTCTTCGTGGAAATGATGTGATACCTGTGCTCTTCCTCAATACACTTTTCTGTTCTGCAATCTTCCTTCCGTTGATATTATTGTCACAATATACCCATATTCTCGACTCCAGTATCTTTTATGTCGGTTCAGGTGGATGGGAGATGCATCGATGGATTATACTAAAGAGCATTATTGTATTGCTTTCTTGGGTGTTCGGTTATTTTGCGATAGCACAGCTACCTTTGACGATAGTTGGTCCGATAAATGCCACACGTCCAGTTATGACACTTGTTGGTGCAATGCTTGTCTTTGGTGAACGTCTTAATACTTGGCAATGGATAGGTGTTAGTTTGGCTATTATTTCCCTGTTTCTATTGGCAAGAAGCGGTAAGAAAGAGGGCATAGACTTCAAGCACAATAAATGGATATTCTTTTTGGTTTTGGCAGCTGTGATGGGTACATGCAGTGGTCTGCTTGATAAATATCTGATGGCAAGTCCAGAGAATGGTGGAGTAGGGCTCGATCGTATGATGGCACAGAGTTGGTATAATATCTATCAATGTATGATGATGGGTGTGGTTCTGCTTGTCTATGTCTTTAATCAGTGTAAGAAAGTAGAGCATACAGCCTGTTTCTCATGGAAGTGGTCAATCTTGCTCATTTCTATTTTTCTATCAATGGCAGACTTTGCCTATTTCTACGCACTCTCATTACCAGGTGCAATGATATCTATTGTCTCAATGGTGCGTCGTGGCTCCGTTCTCATATCCTTTTTATGTGGGGCAGTATTATTTAGAGAGAAGAACCTAAAGGCAAAAGCAGTCGACTTATGTTTCGTTCTCCTTGGAATGATTTTTCTATGGATTGGCTCACGTTAAGATTAAGAGTAAAAGTCTTTGGTTATTGATAAATATTTGCTATATTTGCAACGATATTGGTAGACGCACAATGAGCGTTTAATATGAATGGGACTGTGCATTAACTCCCCGAGGAGTCATTATGGTAAGTCTCTTAAAAGATGATAATTACTATGCAGAATATATTTCATGGATTAGGTATAGCATTGATAACTCCTTTTAAGGAAGATTTTAGTATTGATTATGAGGCACTTGTGAATTTGGTAAATTACCATTTGGACAATGGTGCAGACTTCTTCTGCATTCTTGCTACTACGGGTGAAGCTCCTTGCCTGTCACGTGAAGAAAAGAACGAATTGACAGCTGTCGTCAAAAGAGTTGTGAATGGGCGTGTACCTATCCTGAAATATTGTGGTGGAAATAATACGGCTGCTGTTGTAGAAGAAATCAAAACGACTGATTGGAGTGGTATTGATGGTATTCTTAGCATCTGTCCTTATTATAATAAGCCAAGCCAAGAGGGACTTTATCAGCATTTTAAGGCTATTGCGAAAGCAAGTCCACTTCCTATTGTTTTGTATAATGTGCCTGGACGAGTGGGCGTAAATATGACCGCAGAGACAACTGTTCGCATCGCTTCAGAGTTCACTAATGTTGTTGCCATTAAAGAAGCTTCTGGTAATTTAGAGCAGGTTGATGAAATAATAAAGAATAAACCAAAGCACTTTGAGGTTATCAGTGGTGATGATGCTTTGACTTTCCCAATGATAGCGAGCGGTGCGGTGGGAGTTATCTCTGTTATTGGTAACGCCCTTCCTAAGGAGTTCTCACGTATGATTCGTTTGGAATTCAAGGGTGAGTATGAACCAGCACGCAAGATACATCATCAGTTTACCGAACTTTATAAGCTTCTCTTCGTTGATGGTAATCCCGCAGGTTGTAAGGCACTTTTGAATGATATGGGTATGATAGAGAATGTTTTGCGCCTTCCTTTGGTTCCAACACGTATTGAGACAAAACAAAAGATGAATGAAATTTTGAAAGGAATGAGAATCTAAAAGTAATAAGTTTGATATTTTATAATGTAAGAGAAGGGTAGGGGACTACCCTTTTATATTTGCATAAAGTAAAAGAGCATGATAGGAAAACCACCATGCTCTATTTTATTTCATGTATGAAATTTCTGTTTATGCTTGATTTTGGTTCATGCCTCACGGCAATCCCCAATCATCTTGCATCAATGTTATCCTTAATCAATTCTTTTTAATAACCTTAACTAAACCTATTTTGTATTACTTGAACAATCTCTTTTGTTCTACCTTAAACTAAATAACTAAAAACCTAAATCTATTACTACTAACCTAAACAATCTATTATTTGTCTTTTGACGATGCAAAGGTAAGCATTGTTTGCGCACACACCAAACATTTTAGAACTATTTTTTCTTAGATTTTGGGTTTCTTGATTTGTATCAATTACAAATAGCGTAAATTATTGAAAGGCGAACAGAAGTAATAATAAGGTTTAATGTATTCTCTCTTTGCATAGATATCTTTTATTTCCTATGATAAAAGTATTTATCTTAGTAGATTTTTATTTCAGTAATAACCATTGAACCAACGGCTGCATTAAGTTTTTTGACCAAGTCAGATTGCATCATACAAAGATTGGCACGTAAGGCTGGGTTTATTATCTTGACAAATAAAGTTTGATTTTTAATAAACTTCTCTTGCGTATAACGAGTCACAGTTTCACCTGTTACAATATCCCACGCAGCAATAATACGCTTTTGCAATAGGGGTGACTCAAGTCCTTCCTGGCGTAGAAACTGGTTGAGGAGGTCGTCTAATGGTTGTACTTTTCGTCTGAACATAGCTTAGCCTTCCCTTTCATTTATTTCTCCACCTTCTACAGAGAATAGTTTATAGTCGAAGCCGCTGCCTTGTAATATTTTATCTAAGTGGTCGCGGTTTGTATCTGTGATGAAGATTTGTCCGAAGTCATCACCCGAAACTAAGCGTACAATCTGTTCTACACGACTGCTATCAAGTTTGTCAAATATATCGTCAAGCAATAGTAGCGGTGTGTTATTCCCTGCTGTACGTCTTAGAAAGTCAAACTGTGCAAGCTTCAAAGCCAACACGTATGTTTTGTTTTGTCCTTGGCTTCCTTCTTTTTTCATAGGATATCCACCAAGTTTCATCACCAAGTCGTCCTTATGTGTGCCATGAAGCGAATAACCCATGATACGATCTTTTGCTCTATCACGCTGAATAACGTCTAATAAGTTGCCACGCTGACAATGAGAAACATATTCAAGTGAAACCTCTTCTCGTTCATTACAAATGGTCTGATAGATATGTTGAAAAACAGGGGTGAGCTCCTCAACAAAGGCTGCACGCTTCTTATAGACAGCCTCGCCATGCTCTGCCATTTGCATCTCGAGTAGCTCTAATAGTGTTGCGTCCGGTTCTTCCTCTTGTTTCAGCAGACTATTACGCTGCTGCAAAGCCTTATTGTATCGGCTGAGCGATTCTATATAAGGTGTGTCATATTGTGATATAACAACATCCATCAGCTTTCTTCTCTCCTCACTTCCTCCTTCAATGAGTGTTGCGTCAGCTGGAGAAACAAATATCAAAGGCACTAATCCGATGTGTTGTGACAGTCGTTTGTATTCTTTCTTGTTACGCTTAAAATGCTTCTTTGTGCCCCGCTTCATACCGCAGTAGACCTGTTCATATTCCCCGACATCCGTAGTGTAATCTCCTTCCAGTACGAAATAATCAGCATCATGGCGCATCACTTCTGAATCCTTTGGATTAAAAGCACTCTTACAGAAAGAAAGATAATAAACAGCATCAAGCAGATTGGTCTTTCCTTCACCATTATGTCCAATAAAACAGTTAAGTTTAGCCGACAAATCTAACGTTGCCGCCTGAATATTCTTATAGTTGATAATGGATAGTTTCTCTAATTGCATGTTTTAATTTATTGCTTTGAATGTTAAGGAAATGGATATGAATTAACACTTCTTGTATATGTTTGAACTATAAATTCATTACTTATCCTTTGTTCAGAGAATAAAATGTTGAGTTAATCTGATTAACCATTAAACTCTCTCTTATTCCTTCTCATTCTCTGCAAAGTTAACTCATTTCCATTCAATAAAAGAAAAAAGTCGTTGATAAATTTCAATATATGCGACTTTTTGATTAATTTTGTCCCGCTATAATGCACCCCTTACAGTTTAGAATTAAATAAAAACATCATAACATAAAAATGGTAAACAACAAAGAACAGGGTACATACGAAGATACCCTTAACAAATCAGAAGTTGCATTCTTGAAGTACAAGAAGCCTTTTCTTATCGCCATCATTGCTATCGTAGTAGCTATAGCTGGTTTCTTCCTTTACAAAAACTACATTTCTGCTCCACGTGAGGCAGAGGCAAGCACAGAGTTGGCTAAGAGTCAGACTCTCTTTAACAACCAGCAGTATGATCAGGCACTCGCTGGCTTCCAGAAAGTACAGAGTGATTACAGTAGCACAGATGCAGGCAACCTTGCAAACCTTTATGTTGCTCTTTGCTATGCTCATCAGGCTAAACCAAACTGGGCAAAGGCTTTAGAGAATGCTGAGAAGTTCAGTACATCTGATGATCAGATGATTAGTCCAGCATCTCAGATGGCACTCGGTGACATCTATGCTAATAACAACCAGAATGATAAGGCTGTTGATTGCTTCAAGAAGGCTGCTAAGATGGCTAACGCTGAGGCTGCTGATAATGCCAATCTTAGCATTGCTCCTTTGGCATTGCGTAAGGCTGGTATCCTCCTTGAGAGCGAAGGTAAGAAGGCTGAAGCACTTGAGATTTACAAGGATATTAAGAAGACATACGTCAACTCTCCTATCTATCAGGACATTGACAAGTACATTGAGCGTGCTTCTAACTAAGCAACCATGGCAACAGAACTTCATCATTTATCCAACTACGATGCACAGAGCGTACCTGACGCAAGTAATATGTGTTTTGGTATTGTTGTGGCTGAGTGGAATTCGGAGATTACTGGTGCCTTGCTTGATGGTGCAGTAAAGACACTTGAGAAGCATGGTGCTATTCCAGAGAATATTCATATTAAGACTGTTCCTGGTAGCTTTGAACTCATTTATGGTGCACAGATGATGACCAAGAACGATGGTTTTGATGCTGTTATTATTCTTGGAAGTGTTATTCGGGGTGAAACTCCTCATTTCGACTATATCTGTGAGGGTGTTACATACGGTATTGCTCACCTTAATGCATCACAAAATATCCCTGTTATCTATGGTCTTCTCACAACTGACAATCTCCAGCAGGCTAAGGATAGAAGCGGGGGCAGACTTGGAAACAAGGGTGATGAGTGTGCGATAGATGCTATTAAGATGGCTAAGTTCTAAAGCAATAACCTAAAAAGAAAATATTAAAGGCAGTAGCAACGGTTTTCCCGTCAGCTACTGCCTTTACTTATTTGTCTATTCTCAGTCTGGTTAGGTCAAAGCAGAGTAGTTTGTCTTCGTCTTTTCGTTTGAATTTATTTTACATATAGTCTTCGTTTTTTGACTAAAATAATGCGAAGAAACGCTCTTTTCGTCGCTTTCGTAACTCGCTTATAATAAAGGTGTTACGTGGTGCTGTTTTAAGAGGTGCTTACTTGGACTTCAAAAGGGCGTTAGTAAGACCTCAAAAGGGCATCTATTGAACCCCAATTGAGCCTTAATTCAAGTCCTGTTAAGCATCACTAAGAATATAAGATGCTGAATTTTTATTACAAAAAGCCGTGTGATATGTTTTGAAGGTACGTGTATTAATGTATATCATTATAGTTTCATCCAAACAATGCTCTAAGAGCTTCCTCAACCTTTCTTACAGGGTGAAGTTGTATGCTATACTTCCCTGTAAGTCCTGAAAGATTATATTTAGGGATAATAATATGGCTAAACCCTAACTTCTCTGCTTCTGCAATACGTTGTTCGATACGGCTGATGGGGCGTACCTCACCACTTAGTCCAACTTCACCACACATACACCAACCTTGTTCTATTGGTGTGTCAACATTTGATGAGAGAACAGCTGCAATGACACTGAGGTCCATTGCCATATCTGTCACGCGCAATCCACCTGCGATATTTAGGAAGACATCCTTCTGCATCAGTTTAAACCCGACACGCTTTTCCAATACAGCGAGAAGCATGTTCAGACGACGTTGGTCAAAGCCTGTGGCAGAACGCTGTGGAGTTCCGTAGGCTGCAGATGATACAAGAGCTTGTGTCTCAACAAGGAAGGGGCGTGCCCCTTCAATAGTACTTGAGATGGCAACACCCGATAATCCCTCATGGTCTTCTGTAAGCAGGAGTTCGGAAGGGTTGCTTACCTCTCGAAGTCCGTGCTGTTCCATTTCATAAATACCCAGTTCTGAGGTTGATCCAAAACGGTTCTTAATGCTTCTGAGGATGCGATACATATAATGTTGGTCGCCTTCAAACTGAATCACAGTGTCAACAATATGTTCTAATATCTTTGGTCCGGCAATGCTTCCCTCTTTATTGATATGTCCAATGAGGATAACTGGGACTCCACTTGTCTTAGCAAAGCGTAAAAGAGCTGATGCACATTCACGTACTTGGGTGATACTGCCAGGACTACTATCAACGTCTTCGGTTGAGATAGTCTGGATAGAGTCAATGATGACAAGTTCTGGCTGTACGTCACGAATGTGCTCAAAGATGTGCTCTAAGGATGTTTCCGACAAGATTATGATGTTTTCAGAAATATCTTTAGAAATTCTCTCAGCACGCATCTTTATCTGATGTGGACTTTCCTCACCGCTGACATAGAGTACACGCTGCGTTAAGTGTAGAATCGTTTGGAGCGTTAGTGTACTCTTTCCGATACCAGGTTCGCCACCAAGCAGAACGATACTACCTGGTACCAAACCACCACCTAACACACGATTTAATTCTCCATCGTGCATATTAATACGTGGGTCATCGTGAGATGAAATGTCACGCAAGCGTTGTGGCTTATTTGCTAAAGCTGAAACAGAACCGCCTGAAGCCGCATTGCGTAATGTTGTTGCGGCATTGCGTGCAGCCTGTGAACCCGTATCAGCGGCGATACGGAACTCCTTAAAAGTGTTCCACTGCCCACAGTTGGGACACTTGCCAATCCATTTTGGACTTTCCTGTCCACAATTACTGCAGACGAAAGCTATCTTGTCCTTTGCCATAAGTATGACAAAAGTAATAAGTTTTTTCTTAGTTACAAAATTTATTCTTAATTTTGCAACTATATGAAACGTATTAATTACCTGCTCATACTGGCTGTGCTAATGCTTGTCAGCTGTGGTAAGAGTGATAAAGAACTACAAGCTGAACGGCAAGCTCAGAAATTAGCTGAGCGTGAAGCTTACCAGAAAGCTTATAAGATAGCAGTGATGCCAACGATAGATTGCCTTCCTGCATATCTTCTGAAGGATAGCTTGTTATATGATAGTGCTAAGGTAGACATTAGACTTTGTAGGTTTAATGCGCAGATGGATTGTGATACGGCAATGATTGGGGGAAGTGTACAAGCTGCCTTTAGCGACCTTGTTCGTACAGAACGATTGAAGCATAGAAATAAGGTGTTAATGCACTATTTGACAGATACGAATCTTAATTGGCAACTTGTTGCTGACAAAGGCTCAAAGCTAAAGAAGCTTTCTGACCTTAGTGACAAGATTATTGCTATGACTCGTTACTCTGGGACAGACCTCCTGACTGATATGGTGGTGAAGAAGGCTAAACCTAAGTATCAAGTCTTCCGTGTACAAATCAATGATGTATTGGTAAGACTTGCTATGTTGCAAAATCACGAGATTGATGCTTATTGGTTTGCTGAGCCACAAGTTACAAAAGCTTTGTCGGCTGATAATAATTCTCTGTTTAACTCAAAGGATGCTGGTGTGCATCTTGGAGTGGTAGCTATAATGGATAAAGTGCGTCGTCAAGATGAGGAAGCGGTCTTTGCTGATGCCTATAATAAAGCTGTTGAGCTAATCAATAAGAATGGTGTGAAGTATTATTCTGCCTTGATTCAGAGGTATATGAAGGTAGATGAAGCGGTTGTACGTGCATTACCTGATATAAAATATACAAAGATTGGTCCACCTCGTAAGGCTGACTTGATAATGGCACGTAACTATCTTAGTAACGGTAAGATTAGTAAGTAAGGAATGAATAGTAATTAATTAAAGGAGTAGGGCAGTGAATGTAGAGGAGATTCTTAGTAAGACTATAGGTTTTTTGATGGACAAGAGGTTGAGTAATGCTATTGAGATATTAGAACAACTTTATGTTCAGCGTCCGTCACTTATGGGGCACGGTGAGTTTGAGGCTATCAAAACTGATTATCAGTTGATGGTAGACTTTATGGGTCGAGGCTTTTCTGATAGTCATCGTGAATCACTCTATAGTTCGTTGTTACAGCGACTTTACAGGATTACTGCCGACCTTGAGATAAGTTGGCGATGCCGGAATGTAAGTGCATATGTTAACTCTTTTAGAGTCATTGACCATCTCAATACGAGTCATGATTTCATTCGTACGGTATTAGAAGCTTTTGTTTCAGACATTGCCATGCTCTCACTTCAACCAGAAGAGACGAGAGAACAGAAGACAGCTGAACTTTATGAACGTCATCATTCGTTTATGAATCGTCTTTTTAATGCCTTATGGACGTCTTGTCAATGGACAGATGACGATTGCACGTTCTATACAGAATTACTCCTTTCCCCGACTGTTGTGTCAACTGATCAACAAGTGATTGTTAGCGCAATTAGCCTTGGTGCTATGAATCAGTTTGATATCAATAAGTTGAAGACACTTGTCAACGTATATCAAAAAGCTACCGATGAACATGTGAGACAGCGTGCATTGGTCGGTTGGGTGTTATCTGTCTTCGAGGGGATGGATATCTTCCCAGAACAAGATGCAATTGTGCGTAAACTTTGTGAGATTTCTGCTATAACAAAAGAGTTGTTAACGTTGCAAATACAGTTCTTCTATAGTAAGGATGCAGAGAAGGATAATGACAAAATACAGCGTGACATTATGCCAGATATTATGCGCAATTCTAATCTTACAATTGGTCGACTTGGTATCATGGAAAAGGAAGAAGATACGATAGAAAGTATTCTTCATCAAGATGCTGATGAGAAACGCATGGAGCAGTTGGAAGAAAAAGTTCGCAAGATGATGGATATGCAGAAACAAGGGTCTGATATCTATTTCGGTGGTTTTAGCCAGATGAAACGATTTCCTTTCTTCAGCGATATGGTGAATTGGTTTACTCCATTCTACTTGAATCATCCTGCTTTACGCTCTGTGATAAATAAGTTAGGTGATACAAAGTTCCTCAATACACTCATGGAAAGAAGTAATTTCTGTGAGTCGGATAGATATTCTTTTGCGTTTGCTTTAGAGCAAGTCATCAGTCAATTGTCTTCTGATATTAAGGAAGTGATGGGCTCTGATGTTGCGTTAGGTCCTTTGGCAGAGAGTGATGATAGGGAAGATGCAATCAGTATTCGACGTACCTACTTACAAGACCTCTATCGTTTCTTCCGTCTTTATCCTACAGCAAAGGATTTTATCAATCCATTTGAGGATAATGGTAAGAGCGACTTTGTTGCAGATACTTTCTTCTTTACTTATAAATCCTTTATGGGAACAGGACTTGATGATGTTAAACTGCGTTTGGCTTTACATTTGTATAAGCATAAGCAAATGATGGAACTTGCAGAGCTGTTGACCACCTTTCAGAGTGATGATCCACGATATGCCATTTTAATGGGTTATACGAATATTGATATGGGTAAGGCTGAATTTGCTTATCAGTTCTTTGACTATGCTTTGAAAGCTGAGCCTGATAATCAATGGGCGTTGAAAGGTAAAGCAAGAGCTGCTCTTGATAATGAGGATTATATCACTGCTGAAGAGGTTTATTCTAAGTTGTTGAAGTTGAAACCTAATCATAAGACTTACACTATGAATCGTTGTGTCGCTCTTTTGAAGTTAGGCAGGACCAGCGAGGTGCGTGAAGAACTGTTCCGTCTTGACTATCAATATCCTGATGATATGAATGTGAAGCGTATTCTTGCATGGGCTATGTTATCAGATAATAGTCTTGATAAGGCTTCACAGCTGTATGACACTCTCCTAACATCAAATCCAGCACATGAAGATTACTTGAATGCAGGCTATTGTCAGTGGGCTATGGGTAATATTCAAAAGGCTGTTGCATTGTTCCGTGAGTGGTTGGCTAAGAGTGGGAAAAGTGCAGAACAGTTATTGAACGAGTTCCGAAGTGATGAAGAAACACTGTCAATGTATAATATTTCAGAAACTGATTGCTTCTTGATGTTAAGTTTAGTCGGTTAATGATTACTGCTATTAAATTTTCAAATAACTTAATTATTAGACTGTTGTGGTAAGGTAAAGCTACAATACAATTTGTTATTTTTTATAAGTTAAGATAATGATGAACGAACAGATACATGAGAAATTGAAAGAGATTAAACAGTCTTTTCGGCTGTTGATGAATGGTGTTGCATCACACTCTATGCGCGAGAAGGGACTTTCATATAAAATAAATTGGGGTGTGCCAATCCCTGACTTGCAGAAGATGGCGGTAGAATATGGTAAGGATTATGACCTTGCCATAGAACTTTGGAAAGAGGATATTCGTGAATGTCAAGTGCTTGCAACATTAATTATGCCATCAGAAAGGATGGATGAAGACCTCGTTGAAGTGTGGATGGAACGCCTTCGTACACAGGAGATGGCAGAGCTGTTGGCTTTTAATTTGCTTCAATATCTCGATTTTGCACCAGCTTTGGCGTATAAATGGATAGCTTCAAACCGTGATATATATCAGCTTTGTGGCTATCAACTACTTGCTCGTTTGTTTGCTCGTGGTATGGAACCTAATGAGCGTGGAATTAATGAATTCCTTGATCAGGCACATACAACATTAGAAGGTGAGAGTCTTCCTTTAAAACATGCAGCCTATAACTGTGTGCTGAGTTTCTGCGAGTTAGGTGAAGATTTTGATATAATTGCACAAAAAGCCCTTGCTGACCTTAATATTTTCTAAGATTAAAACAATTATAGATTAATCAAGGAAATTCTAAGCTTTATTGTAACGTTTTCTTTGATAACAATGAGGATTTATAGACTCTGTAGGGAATTTTCCCCATCTTTTTCCTACTGAGGGTCATATTTTTTTGCGGTTATTAAATATTTGATGTAAACAAAAAAAGAGCGACCTCTTGCGAGAACCGCCCTGATGAAAGGAGGAGTGGTACCACCAGGAATCGAACCGGGGACACAAGGATTTTCAGTCCTTTGCTCTACCAACTGAGCTATGGCACCATCATTATCTTGCAATTAATTTATAAGCGTTTATGTTGCTTTCTCAATTGCGATGCAAAGGTAGTACTTTTATTTTATTCCTCCAAACTTTTCTAAAGAAAATAGACATGTTTACATCCTTTAACAAGTTTCCTATTCCTTGTTTATAGGCCAACCTTGCGCCTTTAATTCAAACTCGTTGCCATCGCGAGCAATTAGGAATGTACCCAGGCTTTCTTTTGTAATATAACCTATCTGTCTAATATTCTCCATCTTATCAATCTTCTCATGGTCACCAATAGGAACTGTAAAAAGAAGTTCATAGTCTTCACCTCCATTTAAAGCAGCTGTTGTAAGGTTCATATTGAACTCTTCACATGTTGCTGCTGTTTGATAATCGATAGGAATATTCTTTTCATAAACTCTACAACCGCAGTGACTTTGTTCACAAATATGCTTCAATGCGGTTGCTAAACCATCAGAAATATCAATCATAGAAGTAGGGTGTATTCCTGCAGCACGAAGCTGGTTTAGGACGTTACCACGTGCTTCAGGTTTCAACTGACGATCAATAAGGTATTCTTTCCCAGCAAAATCAGGTTGGAAATCTTCAATAGCTGCACGTTCCTGACGCAATGCCTCAAGTCGTTTTTCATCTTTATTGTTTTGTGCTTCCTTAACCTTATTATTATACTCCTGCACCTGCTGGTAGTAGACAGTCTTTTCACGTTCGAGGATTTGTAGTCCCATATATGCTGAACCAAGATCACCAGTTACACAGATGAGGTCTGTTTCATTTGCTCCGTTACGATAGACAATATTATCCTTTGCAGCATCACCAATACAGGTGAGATTAATAGCAAACCCTGTATATGAAGAAGTTGTGTCGCCTCCCACAATATCTACGTTCCATTTTGCACAAGCTTTATTTAGTCCTGCATAGAATTGATCAAGATCTTCTACTTTAAAACGCTTGCCAAGTCCCAATGAGACGATGAGTTGACGTGGCTGACCGTTCATTGCAAAGATATTACTCATTGTTACCATTGCCACCTTATAGGCAAGATGTTCCATGTCAATATAGGTTAAGTCGAACTGTACACCCTCCATAAACATCTGTGAAGAAACGAGTGTCTCTTTGTTTGAATAACGTAAAACAGCAGCGTCATCACCTATTCCTTTGATAGTTGACCTGTTGGAGTATTGAATATCTTTTGTGAGCCGGTTGATAAGACCGAATTCTCCAAGTTCTTTTATTTCCATTTACTTTAATAAAATCTTCGTAATATAACATCTAAGACGTTCTCTATCTATGATTTATAAGATAAAGAACGCCTTAGTATAGTAATGTAAGTAATGTGAGTTATGAACGTTTAATCATTTCACGCATAATCTCTGTCATACGTGGCTGTGCGGTATTTGCAGCCTCTTGAACCTCTTCATGGCTAACCTTTACAGGAACATCAAAACCACCAAGGTCCGTAATAACACTAATACCAAATACCTTAATGCCGCTATGGCGTGCAACGATAACCTCTGGAACTGTACTCATACCAACAGCATCGCCTCCCATCTTGTGGTACATACGATATTCTGTGGGGGTCTCAAAGGTTGGTCCTTGTACACCTATGTAAACTCCGTGTTGAACTTTGATATTCTTCTCTTTCGCTATAAAGTCAGCTAACTCTATTAATTTGTGGTCGTATGCTTCATGCATATCTGGGAAGCGAGGACCTGTAGGGAAGTTGCGGCCACGCAGCGGATGTTCTGGGAACATATTGATATGGTCGGTAATAATCATAAGATCACCAATATTGAATGATGGATTCATACCGCCAGAAGCATTTGAAACAAATAGAGTTTCAATTCCTAATTCGTGCATGACACGGATTGGGAAGGTTACATCCTTCATGTCATACCCCTCATAAAAGTGGAAACGACCTTTCATTGCTAAGATATCTTTTCCTCCAAGTTTTCCGAAGATAAGATTTCCTGCGTGTCCTTCTACTGTAGATATTGGGAAGTTAGGTATATCTTGATAAGAAAAGGTATAACTATCAGTTATCTCTGAAGCTAATTGTCCGAGGCCTGTGCCCAGAATGATGGCTGTTTTTGGACTTGTGGTCATCCTCTCTTTTAGCCAAGATGCTGTTTCTTGAATTTTTTCGTACATAAGATATTATTTTTTGGTTAAATGCTTCTTCCTTATCAAGCATGAAGCTTACTTTGATGGGAAGTGCATAAATGTTTTCTTTTACTTCATCTGATAATCTTTCAACATCAATAAGGCGTGCCTTATCTTTCTCTGTTGTTACAATCAATTTTGGTTCAGGCATTTTGGCAAAGGTCTCGTTTATACGATGAATATCCTTTGTCGTAAAGGCATGATGGTCGGGGAATGAGAGTGTTGTTAGTGCATTGTTACCCGTGAAAGAATTTAAATCCGCCTCCAATTGCTTTGGTGACATAATGCCTGAAAGCAATAAGATGTTTTTTCCTCTTATCTCGGAGAGTGGTATATTTCTTCCTTTGTTAAAGATAGGCTCTAAGTCGCAATAGTCTAAAGTTGTAAAGTAAAGTTGTTGGAAAGGGTAGAGTTCCATGGCTTTACTTAGTACACGATAGTCTATTGGGTTAAGACTCTTAGGACATTTTGTGATAATAACAATATCTGCACGATTTTTTCCTGAGAGTGGTTCACGCAGTCTACCTGCAGGAAGGAGTTTATCGTAGATGATGAGTCGGTGATAATCAACTAAAAGAATGTTGATACCTGGATGTACATATCGATGTTGAAATGCATCATCTAAGAGGATTACATCTGTATCTTTCGTTTCTTCATCAGATGTCAGTCGGTCTATTCCTTCACAACGATTTTTATCTACAGCAACGCAAATGTTTGGAAACTTTGTCTTCATTTGATATGGCTCATCTCCAATTTCACGCATAGATGTGTTTTCATTCGCCAAAACATATCCTCTACTCTTACGCTTATAACCACGTGAGAGGACAGCCACTTTCATCTTATCCTTCAGCAGTCGGATAAGATATTCTACATGGGGAGTCTTCCCTGAACCACCTACAGTAATGTTACCAACAGAAATAACAGGAATGTCAAACTGTCTGGATTTTAGAATATTCAACTCAAATAGCTCATTACGCAATCTAACTCCCAACCCATAGAGCCAACTGAATGGCAATAGCCATTTGTTTATTTTAATGTGGTCTCCTTCCATAAGCAATTAATGGATGTTAGGATAAAATGGCAAACGTGCCTGAATAGCACTCTGCTGATTGATAGTCTTCAAGAGTGTGAAAGGCTCGTAATAGTCACCTAAGTTTACACGTAGTTGCTGGTTTAGATAGTTATTAGGCTTTGTCTGTTCCAACACTTGCTCCATGAAGTTAGGCTCTTTGGGATAAACACATGTTCTGTGATTAGGCAGTTTGGCAAGCTGTGCAGCTTTTGCAATAGCAACATTCAATCCACCAAGTTGGTCAACGAGTCCTATCTCTTGTGCATCTTGTCCTGTAAAGACATGTCCTTGTGCAATCTTCTCAACCTGTTCTTCAGACATCTTGCGTCCTTCAGACACACGATGACGGAAGAGTTTATAGCCACGGTTTACATACTGGCTAAGATATGACATTTCCTCTTCAGTGAATGGACGAACGCGCGTACCAAAGTCTGCATACTTGTTGGTCTTCACTTCATCAAACTTCAGACCCAATTTCTCTCTTAACAGAACACTAACATCAGGAAACATACCAAAAATACCAATAGAACCAGTAATTGTTGTAGGTTCTGCAACTATCCAATTTGCAGGGGCTGAGATATAATAACCACCTGAAGCAGCCATTCCACCCATACTAACAACAACTGGTTTCAACTTCTTTAGTTCCATAATTTGATGCCAAATCTGTTCTGAAGCATAGGCTGAACCACCTCCAGAGTTAATACGTACGACAACTGCTTTGACATCTTCGTTTTTAGCTAAATCTTCCAAGTCCTTACAAACCACTTGTGCATCAATCTGATGATCTTGTGAGAAAAGACCTCCAACAACGCCGTCAACGATATCGCCATAAGCATAATATACTGCAACTTGGTTCTCCTTATCGCCTTGGCTTTTGTCTTCTGTATTCACCATGTCAGCAATTGCAACTTGATTAATGTCTTTGCTGGCATCAATTCCTAACTGTTTTTTGACAATACCTTTTATTTGGTCAGTATAAATTAAACCATCAACGAGCTTCCGTTTTACGTATTCTTGTGGGTCAGCAAAGGTTATCATACTGTCAGCGTATGCGTTCAATTGTTCTACTGATAACCCTCTACTTGCACCAACTTCCTTTGTAATATTCCCCCAAATACTATTTAGATAGGCTGAAGTCTGCTCACGATTAGCATCGCTCATCTTGTCGCCAGTGAACATCTCGGTAGCACTTTTATAAGTCCCCACCTTTACAACCTGCATCTTTACACCGAACTTTGCCAAGAGATCCTTGATGAACACAGGTTCAGATACCAATCCATGCCAATCAATCTGTCCTTGTGGATTCAAGTAGACCTTGTCTGCAACAGAAGACAGATAGTATGTTCCCTGAGTATAGGTGTCTGCGTAAGCAATAATCCACTTTCTACTTTTCTTAAAATCAAGTAGTGCATTACGTAAAGCTTGCATTGAAGCGTATGAATCAGATGCGAATGCACCTGCTTCTATATATACACCTTTTATTTTATCATTATCTTTAGCTTTTCTGATACCTTCAAGCATGTCATCAAGTCCCAAACTATTTATTTGCGAACCTTGAAGCTGACTAAGGAAATTATTCTCACTTCGTTCTGCCATTTGTCCAGAAAGATTCAGTACCAGTACTGAGTTTTCTTCAGGTTCTTTGGTTGTATTTTGTGATGCTATCATGCCCACAATAGAGAAAAGTGCAAAGAGTCCTGTGACAATGCTAAATAACACCATTCCTAAGAAAGAAGCAAAAACGAATTTGAAAAATTGTTTCATAAAAAGGTATCTAATTACAGTTTATCTTGCAAAGATATATATAATAGATGTAAAATCCAAATTATTCATGAATTCTTAATAACTTTGCAGCCTATATGAAGCATATTATTTTAGCAATTGATAGTTTTAAAGGCTGTTTATCTTCTATTGAAGCTGAGGAAGCAGCCGAGCAAGGTCTCCGTGAACGCTGGCAAGATGTAGAGATTGTAAAAGTTCCCGTTACGGATGGGGGTGATGGGATGTTGAATGTATTTTTACAGTTATTAGACTGTAAAAAGGTCACTGTTGATAGCCATGATGCCCTCATGCGTCCTATTAAAGCAGATTATGCCATATGTGCAGATAATACTGTAATCATTGAAACGGCTTTGTCTTGTGGCATTAATCTACTTAAACAGCAGGAATTGAATCCCTTACGTGCAAATACTCATGGGGTAGGTGAACTTCTTGCAGACGCACTTCAAAGAGGTTATAGAAAGTTTATTATCGGACTCGGTGGGTCAGCAACAAGCGATTGTGGACTTGGAATGTTGGTTGCTCTCAAAGACATATTGGGTAAGAACTGGCGTGATAAATTCTTACAAGATTTAGATATAACTTTAGCTTCAGATGTGACCAATCCTCTCTATGGCGAATGTGGAGCAGCTATGGTGTTTGGTCCACAAAAAGGAGCGACATCTGAAATGATTGCTTGCTTAGACCGTCGTGCTCGTACTTTTGCATGTATGGCTGCAAGAAAGTTGGGTTTTGATCGTTCCAAAGACAATGGGGCAGGAGCTGCAGGTGGATTGGGTTATGCCTTTATGCAGTTTATGAATGCCAAGGTTGTCTCGGGTGCAGATGTTCTTTTAGAAACTGTCAATTTCAACTCACTTATTGAAGATGCAGATTTGATTATAACAGGGGAGGGGAGTGCTGACCGTCAGACTTTAATGGGAAAGATACCAGCTAAAGTCTTAGAATGTGGTCTTCACAAGAATATTCCTGTTGTTCTTATAGCAGGTAAGGTGGCAGATACAACCGATTTGCTTAAAGCTGGTTTTTCTCAAATTCAATGTATTACGCCACAGGGTATGTTACTCATTGATGCAATGAAACCTGCTGTGGCAAAAGAGAACATTCGTAAAGTGGTAAGCAATTTGAAAGGCTTTTAATTTGCAGTTTTTTTAATGCTACTTCCTTTCTCTTCTGCTTGTTAAAAGGTAGTTCCATAGCCTTTCTTGAGCTTTTTGTTTTCTTCACGAGTGTTGCGCTGGTGAGGAACCTTTCACAAAAGTGGAATTGCAATATATTTCACTCTCTCGGTATAAAAATTAATACTTACAAAAGTAATTTTAAGAACATGGCTTAAAAATGTTTTATAAATTTGTTGTTCTCACTTGAAATAGGTATCTTTGCATATTAAGGTTATTTTAATCATAATAAACTGAAAACGATAAACGTGAAGCATAATTATATCATCATATTGTTACTTCTTATTCCTTCATATCTTTTTGCACAAAAGATAGAGATAGGCTCTTGTACTACTAAGGATGGAGGAATTTATCATGGGCAGATGTTCCGCGGTAAACCTAATGGTAAGGGAAAAGCTACTTATAAGAAAGGCAATGTCTATGAAGGTGAATTCTTTATGGGTCTACGTCATGGAGATGGAACCTATAAGTTTGTTGATGGTGAGAAATATGTAGGTCAATGGTTCCAAAACCAGCAACACGGACAAGGTGTTTACTATTTTGCAAATGGTAATCGTTATGACGGTTTATGGTATAAGGATTATCAGCAGGGACAAGGTACTATGTATTATTACAATGGTGATAAGTACATTGGTAACTGGGATCATGATAAGCGTAGTGGAGAGGGGAAGTATATCTTTGCAAATGGCGCTTTTTATGAAGGTTCGTGGAAGAATGATATGAAGAATGGGTATGGAATTTTCAAATGGCCCGACCATTCTTCTTTTACAGGGAATTGGGTGAATAACCTCAAAGAAGGAAAAGGAATTTATATTTATGCCGATGGTGATGAGTATAATGGAGAATGGAAGAACGACCTTCAGAATGGTAAGGGCATCTACAAATTCAAAGATGGCGAAAGCTATGAAGGTGAATATTTAGATGGTGAACGTACTGGACAAGGAATCTTCCGTTATAAAAATGGAAATCAATATTCTGGTCGCTTCTTAAAAGGACTTAAGTCTGGTTATGGCACCATGTCATGGAATAATGGCGATATCTATGTAGGATATTGGGAGAAAGACATGCAAAACGGACAAGGAAAACTTACTAAGAAGAATAAAGACGTCTATGAAGGTCAGTTCAGAAATGGTTTATTAGAAGGGCTTATCATCATTCACTATGCTGATGGTAGTAAGTTCCGTGGCAGCTACCACAATGGTAAACGAAATGGGGCTGCCGTTGAAGAGTCTGCTGAAGGTGTACGTTTTGAAGGTAACTATCGTGATGACCGACGTGATGGAAAGTTCATTGAACGTGATAAGAACGGCAAGGTAACAGCAAGTGGTTACTATGAAATGGGCAAACGCTATACTAATTAGCCTTTACAAAATATAACAATAACATAAAGCTTTTTTCTACCATGGTAACAAAGAAGACCACAACAAAGAAGGCTCCTGTCAAGAAGACTTCTGTCAGAACAACAAAAAGTAAAGAGTTATCTCATATAGGACTCGTAAAGAATGATGCCTATCTGGCTCCTTATGAGGATGCTATTCGTGGACGTCACGAGCATGCTCTTTGGAAGATGAATCAGTTGACGCAAAACGGTAAAATGACACTATCGGATTTTGCTAATGGATATAACTACTACGGTTTGCATCAGACGGCTGACGGATGGGTGTTCCGTGAATGGGCTCCTAATGCAACAGATATTTTTCTCGTTGGTGATTTCAATGGTTGGAGTGAGCAGGAAGCATATCAATGTCATAAGATAAAGGGGACAGGTAACTGGGAACTAACACTTCCACATGATGCTTTACAGCATGGGCAGTACTATAAGATGCGTGTTCACTGGGAAGGAGGAGAAGGTGAACGTATCCCTGCTTGGGCACAACGTGTTGTTCAAGACGAGTCAAGTAAAATCTTCTCTGCGCAGGTATGGGCACCTGCAAAACCATACGTATGGAAGAAAAAGACATTCAAACCACAGACTTCTCCCCTCTTGATTTATGAGTGCCACATTGGTATGGCGCAAGATGAAGAAAAGGTTGGCTCTTATAATGAGTTCCGTGAGAAGGTCTTACCACGTGTTGTTAAGGACGGATACAATGCCATTCAGATTATGGCTATCCAAGAGCATCCGTACTATGGTAGCTTTGGTTATCATGTTAGTTCTTTCTTTGCAGCCAGTTCACGTTTCGGAACTCCTGAAGAATTGAAGGCACTTATTGATGAAGCGCATAAGAATGGTATTGCTGTTATCATGGACATCGTTCATTCGCATGCTGTAAAGAATGAGGTGGAAGGCTTGGGTAACTTAGCTGGTGACCCTAATCAATACTTCTATCAAGGTGATCGCCATGAGCATCCAGCATGGGATTCTCTGTGCTTTGACTATGGTAAAGATGAGGTGCTTCACTTCCTTTTGTCCAACTGTAAGTATTGGTTAAACGAATATCACTTTGATGGTTTCCGCTTTGATGGTGTTACATCAATGCTTTATTATAGTCATGGATTAGGCGAAGCATTCTGCAATTATGCTGATTACTTCAATGGTCATCAGGATGATAACGCTATCTGTTATCTGACACTTGCCAACTGTCTTATTCATGAGGTAAACAAGAACGCAGTCACTATCGCTGAGGAAGTGTCGGGTATGCCAGGCTTAGCTGCTAAGTTTAAAGATGGTGGATACGGCTTTGATTACCGTATGGCAATGAATATTCCAGATTACTGGATTAAGACAATTAAGGAGTTACCAGATGAAGCATGGAAACCATCTTCTATCTTCTGGGAAATAAAGAACCGTCGCTCCGACGAGAAGACAATCTCTTATTGTGAGTCGCATGACCAAGCATTGGTGGGGGATAAGACCATTATTTTCCGTTTAGTAGATGCTGATATGTACTGGCATTTCCGTAAGGGTGATGAAACAGAGATGGTTCATCGTGGTATTGCACTGCACAAGATGATTCGTCTGGCTACGATTGCAGCTATCAATGGTGGTTATTTGAACTTTATGGGTAATGAGTTCGGACATCCAGAATGGATTGACTTCCCGCGTGAGGGTAACGGTTGGAGTTATAAGTATGCACGTCGACAATGGAACTTGGTTGATAATGAAGAGTTGTGCTATCATCTACTTGGCGATTTCGACCGTAAGATGTTGGAGGTAGTTAAAAGTGAGAAGAAGTTTAATGAGACTCCTGTCCAAGAGATATGGCACAATGATGGCGATCAGATATTGGCATTCAGTAGGGGAGATTTAATCTTTGTTTTCAACTTCTCTCCAATACGCTCTTACTCAGATTATGGCTTCTTGGTGCCTGAAGGTTCGTATAATGTAGTATTAAACACTGATGCCAAAGAGTTTGGTGGTTATGGCTTTGCTGACGATACGGTAGAGCATCTCACAAATGCCGACCCACTGTATGCGGAAGATCATAAAGGTTGGCTCAAACTCTATATACCAGCTCGCAGTGCTGTGGTATTGAGAAAGAAGTAAATTCAAATGATGGAAAGTAAGTTTATGCGTGCTATCTGCACAGTACTATTCTGTTCGTTCTCTTTCTGTTATCTGTTTTTCTATCAGGCAGATGTGATGACAGTGGTACAACATTTGGCTTCAGGAAGACAAACCTTCTATGACCCATTGTTAGGTGCGGTATTGATAACGCTTACTTTAAAGCTGCTCCAAGTGGGCGTTAACTCATTGTCCAAGATACATAAGCGTGGCTTTGGATTGACTTACTTTCCATCTTTTCTCATTCTGACAATTATCTCCGACTTGCAGCCAACAGTCAATAGCGTTACATTTGGCAATTGGCTGTGGGTTGCTCCATTGCTTTTGTTCGTCTATGCTTTTGTAATGGTTGCCGTCAAACGTTTTGAACCTTATGAGCCAAAACAGCGAAGTTTTGGTCCATTTTCACAGATGATTGGGATAAATCTTCTAATTTTTCTTGTATTCTTTATGTTTACCGGACTCTTTAGTAATGGTGACAGATATTTCCATCAGCGAGCAAAGGTTGAGGCTTTGATAGACAAGAAGGATTATGCGGGAGCACTGAATGTTGTACGTGCAATGCCACATACAGATTCTGTAACTACTATGCTCACTATCTATGCAGTTGCTCGTAGAGGTCATTTAGCAGACAGTCTTTTCCATTACCCTTTAGTGGGTGGTTC
Source organism: Prevotella melaninogenica (assembly GCF_018128065.1). Classification (NCBI taxonomy): domain Bacteria; kingdom Pseudomonadati; phylum Bacteroidota; class Bacteroidia; order Bacteroidales; family Prevotellaceae; genus Prevotella; species Prevotella melaninogenica. Next base: position 1,223,809 of record NZ_CP072359.1, read on the forward strand.
GCATGCTTTGCGTCCAGGAAAGGTTCATTCGTGGTTACAGCCTGATAGTGTGCTCTATAAGGTGACCCGTAATTCTGCTAACTATCAGCTAACAGGCTTCTTGTTAGATCGTAACCTCCAAGAATTTGCTCGCTATCTTCCACAGTATTATCCTTCAGATACTCTTCGCCCACGTTACTATCGGGAAGCTCTTAAGATACTTTCTCTTAAGAAGCGAGGTTTAAGACTTATAGCACCTTATAGAGAAGGTAGTTATGCTGCTTATTATTATGCAAAGTAGTTGACTTCTTTTTATAAGTTTTTCACTTAGAAATATATTTACAAAATATTTGGTAATATCTGTCTAAAAGTCGAATAATACACTGATATTTTTGATGTTTGTAATTATCAGTGAACCAATATGTTATAAAGTCGTGAAGTAAGAGGTGCTTAGTTGGACTTCAAAAGGGCGTTAGTAAGAGCTCAAAAAGGCATCTTTTGCAAGCCAATAGGGCATCTTTTCGAACCCCAAAGACCGTATGTGGAATTTGAGGTTGTGAAAATATATTACAAAGTTGTAGCTTCTCTGTGAGGGAACATGAACCATAATATGCTATAAGAAGTAATTTTCTAAATCCTTTATTGATGTTTCTGTTACGTTATCAATGTTCTTTATAATCTCACCATTCTCCATCAGTACGATTCTGTCACTAATATCTGTTGTGTGGTGTAGGTTATGACTTGAGATAAGGATAGAAGCTCGATGTTGCGTTTTGTATTCTATTAGAATCTTCTTTAAATGATTTTGACTACTTGGATCAAGGAAGTTGAATGGTTCATCAAGAATGATAAACTTAGGGCAAGAGAGAAGGGTAGCGGTAATTCCAACCTTCTGTTTGTTTCCTGCAGATAGTTCACGAATATATACTTTTCTACCAAGAACCTCATTGCCAAGGAAAGTTCTTAGGCTGTTTAGCCGTTCTTCCATCTCTTGTTTGCTGATGTTATTTACTTTGGAAATGAAGCTAAAGAATTCTCTTGGTGTTAGGAAGTCAATAAGAAAACTCTCATCGAGATAAGCTGCTATATAACTTTTCCAAGATTCCTCAAGGTTAGAAATTGATGTCCTGATTTCCTGAATGTTTTCTTTATCATGATTACTTACTTCATCTGTAATACAGAAGTTCACGACACCATTATCCGCTTTGATAAGATTAAGAATTAAACGGAAAAAAGTAGTTTTACCAGCACCATTATTACCAACGAGACCAATTATCTCATTGGATGGGAAACAAAAATCGGGGATAGACACAGCTGTCTTATCCCCGAATTTCTTTATAAGGTTATTAACGAATATTGCGACCATGACACTTCTTAAATTTCTTACCACTACCACATGGACATGGGTCGTTTGGAAGTGGCATCTTCTCAGCACGGTATGGAGTGTGGTTTACTTCCTGTGCTCCTTCTCGGGTGTCATGCTGTGCTGCAGCAACCTGATTAGGATCATTGAGTTCAACCTTCTCCTCCTTGTATTGTTGGCTATGCTCCTCTGGTGCAGCTTCCTGAATCTCATCAGCAGGTTGCATCTCTGGAATCTGACCACGCATAAGTACACTTGCTGTACGATTGTTCATATCGTCAATCATGTTGTCCCATAACTTCACACTCTCCAATTTGAAGATGAGCAATGGGTCTTTCTGCTCGTATGAAGCATTCTGTACAGAGTGACGGAGGTCGTCTAACTGACGGAGGTTCTCTTTCCAATCATCATCAATGATATGGAGGAGAATAACCTTCTCAAATTGTTTTACAACGGACTTAGCTTCGCTCTCGTAAGCCTCTTTTAGGTCGCAGGGAATGTTGTAGACACGCTTGCCATCGGTAATAGGAACCATAATACGCTCATACATTGCGCCCTGATTCTCATATACCTGCTTGATAATAGGCCATGCAACAGTTTGGATACGCTCTGTCTTGCGGTTGAAAGCCTCCATAGCAGCTTGGAAGCTGCGCTCTGCAAGCTCTGCAGTGTTTCCACCATTGAACTCTTCCTCAGTGAATGGGCATTCCATAGCAAGAACCTTCAAGAATGCTTCTTTACAGCCTTCGTAATCATTGTTTTCAACAATGCTGACGCAACGGTCCCATATAATGTTAGAGATATCCATACCGATACGCTCACCCATCAAAGCGTGACGACGCTTCTCATAGATAACCGTACGCTGTTTGTTCATGACATCATCATATTCTAACAGACGTTTACGAATACCAAAGTTATTTTCTTCAACCTTCTTCTGAGCGCGTTCAATGCTGTTTGAAATCATTGAACTCTCAATACGTTCACCATCTTCAAAGCCCAGTCTATCCATTACTTTGGCAATACGCTCTGAACCGAAGAGTCGCATCAACTTATCTTCAAGTGACACATAGAATACTGATGAACCTGGGTCACCTTGACGACCAGCACGACCACGAAGCTGACGGTCTACACGGCGGCTCTCATGACGCTCTGTACCAATGATAGCCAAACCACCAGCGTCCTTAACTTCCTGAGAAAGTTTGATGTCTGTACCACGACCAGCCATGTTGGTTGCAATTGTCACAGCACCAAGACCATCTACTGAACGACCTGCCTCGGCTACAATCTGAGCCTCTTTCAAGTGCTGCTTAGCATTCAATACCTGATGTGGGATCTTACGCATGTTAAGCATCTTACTCAAAAGCTCACTGATTTCGACAGATGTTGTACCAACAAGACAAGGACGACCTTGGTTTCTCATTGCCTCAACCTCGTCGATAACAGCTGCATACTTCTCACGTGCAGTCTTATAAACGCGGTCTTCCATATCCTTACGGAGAATTGGACGGTTGGTTGGAATCTCAACAACATCGAGTTTATAGATATCCCAGAACTCACCAGCCTCAGTTGAAGCGGTACCAGTCATACCTGCAAGCTTGTGATACATACGGAAGTAGTTCTGTAAGGTAATGGTTGCGAAAGTCTGTGTTGCAGCCTCCACCTTTACGTGTTCCTTAGCTTCAACAGCCTGGTGCAAACCATCGCTCCAACGACGACCTTCCATGATACGTCCTGTCTGCTCGTCAACAATCTTAACTTCTCCGTTCAAGACAACATACTCATCGTCCTTGTTGAACATCGTGTAAGCCTTTAGGAGTTGCTGCAATGTGTGAACACGCTCACTCTGAACTCCATAATGAGCCATCATCGCATCTTTCTTATCGATATATGTCTGCTCATCAATAACTTTATCATCCTTCTGCTTCTCAAGTTCAGAAAGGTCTGTTGTTATATCAGGTAACACGAACAACTGATCATCCTTTACCTGTGCAGCCAACCATGCAGTACCCTTATCAGTAAGGTCACATGAGTTCATCTTCTCATCTGTTACGAAGTAGAGTGGCTCAATAGCCTTTGGCATTTCACGGTTATTATTAGCCATATAATACTCCTCCGTCTTCAGCATACCAGCTTTGATACCTTCTTCGGAAAGGAATTTAATCAGTGCCTTGTTCTTAGGAAGTGCCTTGAATGAACGATAGAGGGCAAGGAAACCTTCCTCTTGTAGCTTCTGGAAAGTCTCTTTGTTGTTAGCATTCTTCTGTGCCTCTGCTAACTTGTGGCGAGCTTCAGAAAGAAGTTCTGTAGCCTGTTTACGCTGAACCTCATAAAGGCTCTGAACCAATGGCTGGAACTCTTCAAACATCTGCACGTCACCCTTTGGTACAGGACCACTAATAATAAGAGGTGTACGAGCATCGTCAATCAACACAGAGTCAACCTCATCGACAATAGCATAGTTATGCTGGCGTTGTACGAGGTCGGCTGGTGATACTGCCATATTGTCGCGCAGATAGTCGAAACCAAACTCGTTGTTAGTACCGAAAGTAATGTCTGCTTGATAAGCTTTACGACGAGAAGGAGAGTTTGGCTGGTGCTTGTCAATACAATCAACAGAAAGACCGTTGAACATATAGAGAGGACCCATCCACTCAGAGTCACGCTTTGCAAGATAATCGTTGACTGTTACGACGTGAACACCATTACCTGTAAGGGCATTGAGGAATACTGGTAGGGTAGCAACAAGGGTCTTACCTTCACCAGTAGCCATCTCGGCAATCTTACCCTGATGAAGAACAACGCCACCGAATATCTGTACATCATAGTGGACCATTTCCCATTTTAGGTCATTGCCACCAGCTGTCCAATGATTGTGGTAAATAGCCTTATCGCCATCAATAGTAATAAAGTCTTTTGAAGGGTCAGCAGCCAACTCACGGTCGAAGTCAGTTGCAGTTACAATCGTTTCCTCATTCTCAGCGAAACGACGTGCTGTATCTTTAACAATGGAGAAAGCTACAGGCATAACCTCATCAAGAGCTTTCTCATAGTTATCAAGAGCCTCTTTCTCAAGCTTATCTATTTGGTTGAAGATTGCTTCACGCTCCTCAATAGGTGTAGCTTCAATCGTTGTACGAAGTTCTGCTATCTTCTCACGCTGTTCCTTTCCTGCATCCTGAACATACTTCTGGATTTCTTTTGTTTTCGCACGCAATTCATCATTGCTAAGTGCTTTAATCTCTGGATATGTAGCCTTTACCTTATCTACGTATGGTTGTATAAGCTTCATATCACGTGTTGACTTATCTCCAAAAATTGCCTTTAATATCTTATTGAAATTCATTTCTTCTTAATTGTTGTTTTAATTTATATTGAGGTTGGTTGACCTCTATTTGCTTTTTTATTCGTATAAGCTTACTCTTAGCTTATTATAAAGAAGAAAATGAATTGGGGGCACGAATCTTTATTCCAGTCCTCAAGGATGGATTAGGGAGGAATAGCTGTAATTCTTGGTTATTATTTGATTTAGAGATTAAATCAATTGGATGTTTTTCGTATAAGTCTGCCACAAAAACTGCTTTGTTTTGTGCAGGCTCAACTTCTTCATCTTCTTTAATTTGTTTAAAGGCTTCAAGGACGGACAATATTTCTTGTTCAACACCTTTAAACGCTTGTTGATGGCAAAGGTCTTCAATATTAACATCACCCAACGCAATCTTTAGCGCAGACTGATAGTTCTGTGCCTCGACTCCTGTTGTCGCAAGAACGACAAGTAAAGTGGTGATGTATTTATTCATTATCTTTTATCTCTTTGAATCACTCACGGGTGTAACCGATTTGTTAATTCGTAAATGTAATATGCAATGTAATAGCAAGAATGATGCCACAATTAGTATTGGCAGTGGTATTTCTTGGATTAAACTTCCGAAAAGTCCTAAAATAATGAGTACTCCCCATATCTTCCACCACATTACTTTCTTCTTTTAATCGTGCTGTAAAGGAAGAACAGTGGTAAAGGATTAAAGAAGAGTAGGATAAAGTTCAGACTAACACAAGGGTGTTGTGAGAAAATCATTATAAAAAAGACAATTCCTAAAAGCCCCGATATCACCATCAAAGCTACATCCCAAGCCCTATAAACCTGCTGTCTACGATAACTAAAGACCATCATTAGAAGACTAACGACGGCAAACAGAATCGCTACTGTAAGTGGAGAGAGAGGGAAGGCTGGACCTACCGTATCCGCCTTAGCTGTCAAGAGTACGTTAGTTTCCTTTACTAAAGGCTTTCCATTGTAGGTTGCTTTAGCAAAATCGCTCCTTAGGTTCTCTGGTAAGAACTGTTGTTCTGCCTTTGTTGTCTTGCAGTCAGCATTCACACCGAGTAGGAGGTCTTCTCCGAATTGTGCCCATTTATCCTTGTTGTTCCATTTATGTATCATAGAACGGAACGTTGCATCTTGGTCTGCAGGAGGATAGACGACTTTCCCATGCAAGTGATTGACGATCATATCACGTGCCCTCGTGGTGCAATTGTCAAAAAAATAGTTGTAACGATAAACTACATTCTCTGGCTTTAAGTTGTTCTGTAGTGCTTCGTATATAACTTCTTTATCTTTAGCTGATAAGCGTAAAACTTGTTCTGTAATGCCTCGTCCCTCATAACTATATTGTGACAGGAATGCATCCATAGGCTGAACTCCCATGCGATAATCTGTCATACCAAGAACAAAACGGGGAATGAAGTAGCTTTGGTCAAACGAAAAGGTACCATAATTAATAGCAAGGTCTTCTCCACTTTCTTTGTCGTAATATCGAATAGCAGTATGTCCGTATTGCGTCCAGACTTCTTTCCCTGGTGAACAAGTTAAAAGGGATATCTGAATGCTATCAGCATTGCTCAAAGCTTGTGCTCCTGCTGTAAGATTAACGACAGACAGGAGGAAAGTCAGTACAATATATAATATTCCCTTTTTCATTTTCTGCGCAAAGGTAGTAAAAAAGCCTGATAGCACAAAGAAAGCTTATTAAAAATCAAAATCCTTTATTGTTTTTCTGCAATATAGATTTTTTTTAATAACTTTGCGCCAATATATTGTTTAGACACAACGTCAGAATAAGAAAAAGAAAGCGAATGAAAAAGATAATTGCAGCAGCATTCCTTGCAGGTCTTGCCGTACAAGCGTCAGCCCAAAGTGGGACCAACTCTCCTTATAGCCAATATGGTTTAGGCGCATTGGCATCTCAGGCAACAAGTTTTAATCGTGGTATGAACGGATTGGCATACGGTTTTCATGAGCGTAATCAGGTGAACTATATGAATCCTGCTTCATACGCTTCGGTTGACTCTCTTTCATTCATATTTGATGCAGGTGTTAGTCTTCAGCTGACTAACTTTGAGGAAAATGGTAATAAGGTTAATGCTAAAAATGCAGATATTGAATATGTTGTTGCATCATTCAGGGCTTTTAAACATGTGGGTGTAAGCTTTGGTGTCTTGCCTTATACAAACGTAGGTTACAACTTTAGTAATACTCAGAATGTCAATGCATTCCCAAGTACCTCTTCAGTAAATGCTACATATTCCAACACATATAATGGAAATGGTGGTTTACATCTTGTTTATTTAGGTGCTGGTTGGGAGCCGTTCAAGGGATTCTCGTTTGGTGCAAACATAGGATATTTGTGGGGTACATTGAATCGTAATTCAACGAATGCATATAGTGATAGTTATGTTAATACGCTGTCAAAGAATTATTCTACACAAGTAAAGAGTTATAAAGTTGATTTTGGTGCGCAATATACTTATGCAATAGACAAGAAGAATGAGATTACTTTAGGGCTTGCTTATTCTCTTGGCCATAAATTAGATGCAGAAGCTGAATGTAACTTGATTTCAACAAATTCACAGACAAGCATATCTGACACTACTCATTATGTTGTTTCAAATGCTCTTGAACTTCCTCACACTATTGGTGTTGGTTTGATGTGGAATCATAATAACCGATTGAAGTTGGGGGTTGATTATCAGATGCAGAAGTGGGCTAACTTAAAATATCCACAGATCAGCACTGTTAATGGTACGACAAGTTTTAATCTTGTTGATGGACAATTCAATGATCGTCATAAGTTGACCTTGGGTGGTGACTACTGCAAGGGCGAACGCTATCGCGGTTTCTTTAGTCGTATGCACTATCGTGCAGGTCTTAGCTATACCAGTCCTTATCTAAAGATAAATGGTGTGGATGGTCCACGCGAACTTTCAGCAAGCCTTGGTGTTGGTATCCCAATCATTAATAGTTATAATAATCGTAGTATGTTGAATGTCAGTGCAGAATGGGTGAACCAAAGTGCTACAGGGTTGATTAAGGAGAATACATTCCGTATCAATGTTGGCTTTACCTTTAATGAGCGCTGGTTTGCTAAGTTTAAGGTTGAATAACATGCGTTCAAGCCTTTATTCTCTGTTCATTGGCTTAGTATTATTCATAGTGAGCTGTGTCATAGCTTCTTGTACGGAGGAGCGTGAGCATACAGCTCCTGCTATTCATGACCGTGACTCTGTTCCGGTGATGACAACATACGGTGTTAATACGCTTATTTCAGACTCTGGAGTAATCAAGTATCGTATTGTTACGGAGCGATGGGAAATCAATGAGAATAAGAGACCTTCACGCTGGACTTTCAATAAAGGAATTCTACTTACTCAATTTGACTTGAAGAAGCACGTAGTGGGTTACATTCAATGTGACTCTGCTGTCTACTTTGATAAGGATCGTCGTTGGGAACTTAGAGGACGTGTTAGAATCCTTACAGCGCAGGGGCTTAACTTTTATAGTAATGAACTCTATTGGGATGAACGTGAACATCAGATGTGGTCATATACTTACTCACATCTAAAGACACCAGATAAAGAACTACAAGGGAACTGGTTCCGTAGCGATGAACAGATGACAAATTACGAGATACGTCAGACAAAAGGGTGGGGCATCTTCTCTAATGAAGAGTTTATGTCGCCTGCCGGTCCTGCCTTTCCACCAATGGATACCACACATGTTGATAGCATGAAAGGACCCATAGTTCTTCAAAAGTAACTTCAACTTTAGCATCTATCAATTGGTGATGCCATTGATGCACTTGGTGTTTACCATCAGTACTATATATGATGAGTATGGATATATTGATAGAAGAAAGGAAGTAAAGTCCGTTGTGGTTGTCACTAATTAAGATATAGATGACTAACTTCAAGGAAGATATTTATAGGACAGTGCTAAATAATTATAGAAATTGGATATAAGTTTAATTATAGGAATCATCATTACAATGGTACTCTCTGCATTCTTTTCAGGAATGGAGATAGCCTTTGTTGCGAGTAATCGTCTCCTTGCAGAGATGGATAAGGAGAAAAATGGTATTGCACAAAAGTGTCTGACCATTTATTATAACAATCCAAATGGCTTTGTATCTACGATGCTTGTTGGTAACAATATAGTTCTTGTTATCTATGGTATCTTCTTTGCGCAATTCTTTGATACAACTTTGTTTGTCTCGTTTGATTCTGCAACACGTGTTGTATTGGATACTTTAGCATCAACGATTGTTATCCTTTTTACTGGTGAGTTCTTACCTAAAACTTTATTTAAGAGTAATCCTAACCGTTTACTTACCTTCTTTGCCCCATTGGCTTATGTCTTTTTCATAATCCTTTGGCCTATCAGTCGCTTTGCAACCTTTTTGGCACGTATTCTTTTGCGTGTAGTTGGTGTAAAGATGGATGAGGAAGAGAATGATGGTACCTTTACAAAGGTTGACCTTGATCATCTTGTACAGAGTACTATAGAGAATGCGGAGAATGAAGATGACATAGAAGACGAGGTGAAGATTTTCCAAAATGCTTTGGAATTTCAAGATACTAAGGTGCGTGATTGTATGGTACCTCGTACTGAAATTAAAGCAGTTGAAGAGAATTCTACATTGGAAGAACTACAACAGATGTTTATAGAGAGCGGTAACTCTAAGATCATTGTTTATGAAAGAGATATCGATCATATCAAAGGTTATATTCATTCTTCAGAGATGTTCCGTTCTCCAAAGAATTGGAAAGATCATGTCCGACAGATGCCATTTGTACCAGAGACTATGGCAGCACATAAACTTATGCAGGTTTTTCTCCTTCAGAAGAAAAGTTTGGGAGTGGTTGTGGATGAGTTTGGCGGTACCAGTGGCATTGTTTCATTGGAAGATATCGTAGAGGAAATCTTCGGTGAAATCGAGGATGAGCATGATAATACAAAGTATATTGCTAAACAGATAAATGACAATGAATACATTCTTTCAGCTCGTTTAGAGATAGACAAGGTGAATGAAATGTTTAACCTTGATTTGCCAGAGGACGATGACTATATGACAGTTGGTGGCTTGTTGTTACATGTTTATGAAAGTTTCCCGAAACTAAACGAAATCGTTACAGTAGGACAATATGAGTTTAAGATAATTAAGAAGACCATGACAAAAATAGAACTCGTACGCCTAAAAGTCAATGGCAGAGAGTAATTTCTGAATGAAAAATTATGATACTTGCCCTTTTTTTTGTATTTTTGTGGGCAATTTGTCATACTGAATAGAATAATTAAAATCAAATAATAAATCTAAAATGGCAGCATTAGGAAAAATCAGAAGCAAAGGAGGCATGCTGGTAGCAGCTATCGGTCTTGCCTTGTTTGCATTCTTAGCTGAAGAGGGTTTCCGCTCTTGTAATGGTATCAAGGGGGAAGCACGTCAGCAGATTGGAGAAATTCTGGGCAAAAAGATTAGTGTTCAGGATTATCAGAAATTGATTGATGAATATCAGTCAGCAATAAAGTTCACTATGCAACGTGATAACCTCACAGAGCAGGAACTTAACCAAGTAAAGGATCAGGTATGGCAGCAGCTCGTAAGCAATCGTGTTATCGAGGCTGATGCTGCAAAAGTTGGTCTTACGGTTACTGAGAATGAATTGCAGAATGTATTAAATGATGGTTCCAACCCAATTTTGGCGCAGACTCCTTTCGTTAATCAGCAGACTGGTCGTTTTGATGTAAACGCTCTTAAGCAGTTCTTTGACAGCTATAACAAGGCAAAAGCTGCTAAGTCTCCACAGCTTGAGCAGATGCAGGCTGTTTATGATTATTGGCTCTTTGTTGAGAAGAATCTTCGCTCACAGTTGCTTGCCCAGAAGTATCAATCACTGCTTGCAAGCTGTGTTCTCTCAAACAAAGCAGAGGCTAAGATGGCCTTTAAGGACAACAACGAAGAGAGCCAAATTCAGTTGGCATCTTTAGCTTACAGTACTGTAAAGGATGCTGATGTTAAGGTTACTGACGGAGACCTTAAGGCAAAGTATGAAGAACTAAAGCCAGCTTTCCGTCAGAATGTTGAGACACGTGATATTAAGTTTGTTGACTTCCAGATTAAGGCAAGCACTGTTGACCGCAATCAGGTTGTTAAGGAGATGAATGAATTCCAGAAGCAGCTTGCTTCTGCTGAGGATCCAGCTGCTGTTGTTAGCAAGAGTGGCTCTGAGATTTCTTATCTCGGTCTCCCTGTAAGCAGCAAAGCTTATCAGCAGTATCCTGATATAGCATCAAAGATTGATTCTCTTTCAGTGGGAACAACAGGTGTAACAGAGAATAAGCAGGACAACACATTGAATATTATCCGTGTACTTTCAAAGGCACAGTTGGCAGACTCTATTCAGTTCCGACAGATTAATATTGCAGCAGCTACTATCGAAGAAGCACGTGCTAAAGCTGATTCAATCCAAAAGGCATTGGCTGGTGGTGCAGACTTCGACGCACTTGCAAAGCGTTATGGTCAGACTGGTGAGAAAGTCTGGTTTACAGGTCAGCAGTATGAAATGGCTCCAAGTATGAGTCAGGATAATCGTACATTTGTGAATGCCTTGCTCAATGGTGAGGTAAATGCAACTCAGAACCTTTCTCTTGCACAGGGTAGCATAATTCTGCAAGTACTTGATAAAAAGAATTTCACAACTAAGACTACTGCTGCTGTTATCAAGAAGGTTATAGATTTCTCTAAGGCAACACGCAGCGATGCTTACAATAAGTTCTCTGAGTTTGTTGCTAAGAGTACTAACGTAGCTGACCTTGAGAAGAACGCTCCTAAGTCAGGCTATCAAGTGCAGTCACTCAACGACATTTCTACAGCAGAGCATTATGTTGCAGGTATTCAAGGTACACGTGATGCACTTAAGTGGCTCTTTGAGGCTAAGCAGGGTGATGTATCACCCCTATACGAGTGCGGTAACAATGATCATCTCTTGGTTATCGCTTTGACAGCTGTTCATCCAAAGGGTTATCGTGCATGGGATGACGCACAGGTGAAGGAGATTCTCAAACGTGAGGTAATAAAGGATAAGAAGGCCGAAAAGCTCATGGCTAAGCTCAAGGGTGTAAACTCTATCGCTGCAGCTCAGGCAAAGGGTGCTAAAGTCACTCCTGTAAACCAAATTACTTTCTCTGCTCCTGCTTTCGTACAGGCAACAGGTTCTGTTGAGCCAGCTCTTTCTGGCGCAGTAGCTGGTACTGCAGCTGGCAAGTTCTCTAAGGCACCTGTGAAAGGTAACGCTGGCGTTTACGTATTCCAAGTTGAAAAGAAAGCTATGCGTGCAGGTTCTAAGTATAATGAGACTTTGACAATGCAGCAGGATGCTCAGATGAATATGCAGTTAGTAGGCAACTTCATGCAGGATCTTATCCTCAAAGCAAACGTTGTTGATAATCGTTACCTTTTCTTCTAAGGGATAATAATACATTGTAATATATAAGACGGATGTACTATCAAAGTACATCCGTTTTTTTACTTAATATTGTTACTAAATTCATAATTATTCTTTGTAGCTTTTTGGTATATGAATAAAAAGTCTCAGTAGGATAAAGGTGGGGAAAAGGTACACAAAAAGGCTAATTATAAAAAGTCCTTCCAAATTTTGGAAGGATAAGTGTTCCCAAATAAGAGAGATATTATTACAGATAATACAAGAATGTTTTTTTTAGTTTGCTGTCACTTTTAACATTTTATGAATATTATTATAATATAACAAGTTAAGTATCTACTATAAGTGATAGGAATGACAGGAAATTAAGTTTATGGCTTGCTCGGTAAAACGAAATCGGCTAATTGATTTAGATACTTTGCTGGTCTTTTCGACCATGCCATCTATTATATAGTTTAGCCTATTACAAAAGATGCTTATTTACTTGTTGTCTGCTTTTCGCGTGCTGTTTTAATTCTATCTTGAATCATCTGATAGTGCGAGATTGCATGCTTACGTGCATTGATAATTTGGAATCTATAGACAAAGCAGGTTGTTACAAAATACACAGCTGCTTGAATCCATAACGCACGCACTTCAGGCAGTATGTCATCAATAGTTGCACCCATTGATGCTATTCGTAGATAGCCACGAACACCAAAGGTTGAAGGAATAAGCCAACTAAACCCTTGCCATCCACCAGGAATATTACTCTGTGGCCATGAAACTCCAGTAAGGAAAAGGAAAGGAATGGATGTAAAGACTACTAAAAGCATTACATTCTCACGATAACGTACAAGACAAGAGATTGTCATACCAAAGAAAATAACCGCTAATAGATATGGCAAGAGAAGGCAAAAGAGATCAGCAGGGCGAGCCAGCATCGTGAAATTGAATAAATGGGGGACAACCATTGTGATATAAGCCGACATCACGCTATAAATCATGAAATAACAAGAGGATTTACCAAGTACAATCTTCATGATACCATTATAGTGTTTACCAATAGGAACAAGGTCTTGGAATCGGTTGTTTTCACGTGCAGTACCTGCCGATAGACCAATACCAAGAAGCAAAGTCTGCTGAAGAATAAGAATCAATACACCTGGTAGGATAGCATTACCATAGCCACCTGTTGTATTAAAGATGGGTTCAGCATCTACGATCATTGGTTCAGTGCTTACTTCTTCATCCCGTTTCGTAAACGATAAATCTTGTTTCTTTTTTATATCAGTCCCCATTTCCATTGATACCGCCAATGCAGTCTGGTAGATTGCCTTATAGGTAAGCATCAGACTCATATCACAATAGACACTTACGTATGCCTTTTCTCCACGATGCAAAGTGCGGTCAAAATCACTTGGAAAATAAAGTACACCATGTACAGCTTGCTTCCCTACCAATGTTTCTGCTTCCTTTAGATTATTACAATAGTAGGCGGCTCGCACATCGGGTGATGCATCGAAATCTTGAATAAACTCACGAGAAGAGGCGGAGTGAGACAAATCTACAATAGCTACAGGCACCTCACGCACCACTTCATTGTTATATATCCATGAATAAAGAAGAGGATAAGCCAAAGGAACAAGAAGGAAGAATATTAAAACTCCTTCGTCCTTAATCGTACTTTTTGTTTCCAACCACCATATATAACAAAGAGAAGAAATAAAACTCAGTGCTCCTGAGCTTGCTTTCTTTTTATTAATCGGTTTTATTGTTTTCTCCGTATCTGACATAATTGCAATTTATTGAGTCTTCGTCTATGAGAGGTTATTTAGAGGTTTAATAGAGGAATAGATTATGAAGGGTCCATTTCCTCTTTAATCTTCTGTAGGTATTTCTCCTATTATAAGATAAGACATAGTCCTTATGGAATATACACATACTCTACCATAGCCCGTTTTATATTTCTAATCACAAGGATTGGAAGTGACGCAAAGATAACCAATGCTAACACATTAACCCAGGCATCAATCAACGGATAACCATTGAAGATACATATTTGATAAATCATATAATAATGGCGCAGTGGGATAGTCTGAGCCAATGCTTCAATCATACCATCCATTGCAAAAAGTGGAAAGGTTGCACCACAAGCTGAGAAGCCTACTACCGCCCAAAGAGAACATACACTCATTGACATTCGCAAGGATGGCATCAGTCCGAAGACGAAAACTCCAAAGCCTTGTGACGACAATACGGTGAGAAGGGCAAGGAAAATAATCGTATGTAGACCACCAGAGTGTGGAAAATTTAGGTGACCATATATATACCATTCATACCCTAAAAAGATGGTTAAAAATATGAGCGTCTGTGGTAACAGTTTACCCGTAAGGGCAATAAGAATATGATTTCCTGCCATTGACATCCATTCTTTAGCTCGTCCAAACTTTAATTCTGTACCAATAGAGTAGGCTGTAATAAGAAACATAAACAGTAATAGAATACCAGGAATCATGACAGTACTCAAATAAACATTATAGTTCATCCAAGGATTGCCTACCATGTGAACATCAAGTACAATAGGTTGAATGATTGTTTTAATCTCATCGGAAGTCTTTCCAAGCATCTGCAACTTAGCTGCACCAACAGCTGCTGAACTAAGTGTCGTAACGGTTTTGAGGTCTTTGAAAAGCATACCGCCTGCAACAAGTGACACATTACTATAATAGAAAGATATCTCAGGTTGACGTTGAGAAATGAGCTTTGCCGTTGTTCCTTCTGGGATATAGAGGAAACCGTATATTTCATTACGCTGTATGGCCTTACGTGCTTCAGCAACATTGGTGTAATGACCTGCTACACGTGTGTTTTGGAAAGCATCTAACTGACGAATCATGGCACGTGTAACTGAAGTGTTATCATAATCAACCACTCCACATGGTAGCTTCTCTGGCTGTCCCTCATTCATCAATGAAGTAAAGAAGAAGATAATGACAAGAGGAAAAACCACCATACAACAGATGTATATAGGGTTATGTATCATCAATCCTACTTCACGTGCAGAAAGATTGATAAGTCTTCTTATGTATATGAGTAATTTCTTCATTATGATTAAAAAGACTCCTCAACTCCTTCTATAAAGGGGTATTACACGAGGAGAACGAGCTTTAAATTCCTTTGATAGATGGTCTTTAAATAATAGAAGTTTAATAGTTTATCAGCAAAGTATGCCCCCTCAAGCATTGGTGTTAGACCTTCGCACAATTGGTGCTTACCATCAACACCACATGTGTTTACCCTCAACACATCAGTATAAAATACTAAGAGAGTTTTATTTTTGCCATTATTCGACAACGAATACCCCATTAGGTAACTCCCCTCCTTTGGAGGGGTTGGGGGAGGTCCTACTTCTTTAATATCAACGACATGCCAGGTTTCAAACCTTCAACCTTCTTTATTGGTTTTGCTTTTACTTGGAATGTCTTTAAATCATATTGTCCGTTGGTCTTAGTCGCCTTCCACACAGCGTAAGAACCTTTATCCTTCAAGGAAGTTACACGCAGTTCGATGGTCTTGTCAAGAGCAGGAACAAAGGCTTTAAGCAATGTCCCAACCTTCATATTCTTGAGTTGATCCTCACGAACATTAAAAGTACCCCATATATCATCAACCATAGAGATACTCATAATAGGACTACCTAAGCCAACAAGTTCTCCCACTTTGGGATAGATTGTTTCTACTTCTCCATCTTCTGTTGCACGCTGTACAGTTTCTTTCAACACTGAGCGAACAACATCAATGGCTGAACGTGCAGCTTGGGCTTGCTTCTTTGCAGCCTCTTTTGTTTCTTTCTGTGCACCATTTTTAGCAAGTTCCCACTGCGACTTAGCAACCTCGACGCCAGCTTTCGTTGCCTCGTATGCAGCCATAGCCTCGTCACGTTTCTGTGCACTCATCACGCCTTCATCATATAATCGTTGCATACGACCATAGGTCTTTTCGGCAATACTATTTGCAGCAATCGCTTGCTGATAAATCTGATAGGCACTTTCAACCGTTTCACGACGAGTAGGACCTTCTGTCAAGGCACTCAATGCGTCAGTTGCACCAGCAGCAGCTTCTGCCACTTTCTCTTGTGTATCTGCCTCGGGAATAGCTAATGTTGCAAGGATATCTCCCTTATGGACAACGTCACCTTCCTTTACTTTTATATCGGTAATACGTCCAGGGTACTTACAAGCAACACGGTATTCGCTTACTTCAACTTCTCCTTGTATAACTTCATCAGTACGATCAATCGTAAAATAACCAATAATGGCTACAATAACGACCACTGAGACAAAGCCTAAGACGGCTAAGAGGATGTTATTATGTTGTGATTTTGCTGACATAGTTCTATGAGGTTTGATTTTTTAATATTAAATATTTTATTCTTCTAAAAGCATTTTTTAGAGTTGAGTTTATGACATTTTATCATATTGATAGTATAAACCTAAACTTCAAACTTCCATTATAGTTCACCAAGTGCCTTCTGCAATCCTGCCTGTGCTAATTTAACACTAATCTCCGCATCAATAATTGCCATACGTGCAGTTTGCCAAGCCGTCTGCGCTGCCATGACTTCTGTAACAGTCATTACACCCTCCTTAAAGCCTACATTGGCACAACGTAAGTTCTCTTCTGCTGCTGCCATATTCTTATGAGAGGTAGCAAGTTGTTTGTTAGCATCTTTAAGTCGGAGTCTATTCTGTTCAATTTCCAAATCTATCTTCTTACGTACATCAACCATTTCCATCTGTGCTATACTTGTAGCTGTCTTGCTCGCACGAATCTTATATTTGTTTTCTCCCCAAGTCCATACTGGTACTTGAACAGTCACTCCAATGTTCCATAAATCTGTAAAGCGCTTCTGGAAGCCATTAAAGAGATTTGGATTCGATACGGAATAGCCAGCAGTTAAAAGTACGTGAGGAAGATAGAGCGAACGAATAAGTTTTGTATTTTGTTTGCTCATATCAATTGCATTCTGCAAGAGTCGTAACTCTGGACGAGACTCCATAAGCCTTGTAGTATCTGAAGCAGAGGGCATGTAATTGTCAAACTGTGTAGATGGGGTAGGAGGAAGGTCAGCATCTCCTTCATCTGATAACTGTATGTCGCCATTTAACTCAAGACCACAAAGTTCGCACAATGCCATCTTTGCCAATGAAACACCACTTTGAATACGGGCAATCTGCATATCAGCAGTATTAACTACTACCTCAACTTTTAAACCATCAGCTCGTGTAGCCACACCTTCACGTATCATCTTCTTGACATCCTCATTTAGTTTTTGTGCTAAGTCGCGATAACGTATTGCTAAAGCCTCTTTCTTCTTTAAGGAAATAGCAAGCCAATACGCATTGTCAACTCCGTAGAGTACTAACTGGCGCTTAAGGCTAATATTATTCTGTGCAACCTGCTCTCCAATAGCCGCCATATCGTTTGCAGCTTTGATAGCCCCACCCATATAAATAGGTTGATTTACAACAATACCACCTGCATAAACATTCTTTGTGTTTGAACGAAATGCATCATTAATACGCTGTCCGATATTATTTCCTGCCTGAGCGAGTGGTGTAGCAACATTGCTGAAAAGCTGACCAAGCTGCTGAGTCATCTGTGGACTAAGAATACCTTGTTGTGCAAGTGAGTTGAGATTCTGACTAATCTGACCACCTAACTGACCAAATGTATTTGTTCCAAGATTACTAAAAGAAATCTTCTGCTCATCACTGAGAAGTGAAATCTCACGTGAAAAGTGCTGATACCCAGCGAGTGCATCAACACGTGGAAGATACTTAGTCTTAGCTACCTTACGAGTATTCTCCGCTACATCTATAGTCATCCGAGATACCTTTAATTGGCGATTATTCTGTAAAGCAAGTTCTCGACATTGCTGCAAGGAATACACTGCTTGTGCATGAACACCCAAGGTTGCACCCCAAAACATTATTATGGTGAGTATTTTCTTCATTATCTGAATTTCTCAATAAAACTAAATGCAAAAATACTCCTTTTACATTGATTAGCAAGAAAAATAGAAGGTGTTATTCATTAAAATTCAAAAATCTACCTATTTTTAGGGAAATATAGAACAATTTTAGAAAATTATGTTTATCTTTGCACGTGAGATTTGTATAAAATACAAGTACGAAAACATTTCATACAGTGAACGAAAACGGTTTCTTTTATCGTGTCTTTGACCTTTATTACGATGGTTTCCGACACATGACATTAGGTAAGACGCTATGGACAGTGATAATAATTAAACTGGTCATTATGTTTCTTGTGTTGAAAATATTCTTCTTTCCAAACTTTCTAAAAGAGAATGCGGAAGCTGGAAAAGAAAGTGATTTTATTGAACAACAGCTGATGAAGCGATAGTTCTTTTGTGTTATTTTCACCGTTTTACCTCAATAGTAATATCTTTAATTCATAATATTTTAATAAATAACAAAAACAATGGAGAACCTACTCTTAGCCATTGATCCAGGAACTGTTGACTGGTCACGTGCGCAATTTGCACTGACAGCTATCTATCACTGGCTTTTCGTTCCCTTGACATTGGGCTTAGCTGTCGTAATGGGAATCATGGAGACTTGTTATTATCGCACCCGAAAAGAGTTTTGGCGTACTGCAGCTCGTTTCTGGCAGCGATTGTTTGGTATTAATTTTGCCATGGGGGTTGCCACTGGTATCATCCTTGAGTTCGAGTTTGGAACAAACTGGAGTAACTATTCTTGGTTTGTTGGGGACATTTTTGGTGCACCACTTGCCATCGAAGGAATCTTGGCTTTCTTTATGGAGTCAACATTCGTTGCTGTAATGTTTTTCGGCTGGAACAAAGTATCAGCAGGATTTCATCTCGCTTCTACATGGCTCACAGGCTTAGGAGCTACTATTTCTGCTTGGTGGATTCTTGTGGCTAATGCGTGGATGCAGTATCCTATCGGTTGTACATTCAATGCTGATACGATGCGTAATGAGATGACATCATTTTTAGATGTTGCATTGAGTCCGTTTGCAATTGATAAGTTTACACATACTGTCACTTCTTCATGGCTACTGGGAGCAGCATTCACCGTTGGTGTAAGTTGCTGGTATCTGCTTCGTAATCGTCACATTGAACTTGCGAAGGAAAGTATTAAGGTTGGTGCTGCTGTTGGTCTTATAGCATCACTTTTAGCAGGTTCTACTGGTCATAACTCTGCTTATATGGTGGCACAGTCACAACCTATGAAACTTGCTGCAATGGAGGCCTTATATGAGGGTGGTAACGATCAGAGTCTAACAGCAGTTGCTTGGGTGAACCCATTTAAGCAGCCTGATTACATGAATGGAGCTGAACCTCCTATGCGAATAGCTGTTCCTAACATGCTTTCTATTCTTGCAACAAAGGATATTCATGGTTATGTACCTGGTATAAAGGATATCATCAATGGTTATCAGAAGGCTGATGGTACGCATGAACCTTCTTTGAAGGAGAAGCAGGAACGCGGACGTAATGCGATCCAAGCTCTAAAAGAATACCGTGAAGGAAAAGACAAGGAAGACAATCTTAAAGTACTTGAGAAAGATATGAAGTACTTTGGTTATGGCTACATTAAAGATGCAAAACAGATAGTTCCATTCATTCCTGTTAACTTCTGGTCATTCCGTATTATGGTTGGACTTGGATGTTTTTTCATTTTTGTATTTGCTTTGATTTTATTCATCGTTTACAGAAAGGATATCACACGTCCACGCTGGTTGCAGAAGACTGGTGTTGCACTCATTCCATTAGCATTTATAGCAAGTGAATGTGGATGGCTTGTTGCTGAATTCGGTCGTCAGCCTTGGACAATCCAGGATATGCTTCCTACATGGGCAGCCGTAAGCGACCTCTCAAGTGGTGGTGTTGCACTCACCTTCTTCCTCTTCCTTGTCCTCTTTACTGCAATGTTGGCAGTTGAGGTTAGTATTATGTGTAAGCAAATTAAGAAAGGACCAGAACTATGACATACGATTTTCTGCAACACTACTGGTGGTTCATCATCTCACTCTTAGGTGGACTACTTGTTTTCCTACTTTTTGTACAGGGTGCAAACTCTATGATTTTCCAGTTGGGTAAGACAGAGGAAGAGCGTCGCATGCTCATCAATTCAACTGGTCGCAAGTGGGAGTTTACCTTTACAACACTCGTTACATTTGGTGGAGCATTCTTTGCTTCATTCCCCTTGTTCTATAGTACCAGTTTTGGTAGTGCTTATTGGGTTTGGCTGTTAATCCTCTTCACATTCATCATTCAGGCTGTCAGCTATGAATTTCAGAATAAGGCAGGTAATCTCTTTGGTGTATGTACCTTCCAGGTATGCTTGATTATTAATGGTATTCTTGGTCCATTACTTTTAGGTGGAGCTGTTGCAACTTTCTTTACAGGATCTAACTTCATCGTAGAGAAAGGAAATATCACTGATTTCATGCAACCTGTCATCTCCCATTGGGCAAATGGTTCACGTGGACTTGACGTACTGCTTAATCCATGGGTGGTTATTTTCGGAATTTCTGTGGTATTCCTTGCACGAATCCTCGGCACACTCTATATTAATAATAATGTGAACGATGATATTATCCGTGGACGTGTTCGTAAACAGTTGGTTGTAAACACAGCTCTCTTCTTGCTGTTCTTCTTGCCTTTCCTCATTGTAACATTGGTAGGCGAGGGCTATGCGGTAAATGAAGCTGGTATTATCTTTATGGAGCCAATGAAGTATTTGAACAACCTCTTGGTTATGTGGCCATTAGCTATCATCCTACTTGTAGGTGTTGTTCTCTTGCTATTTGGAATTGTTAAGACTATTCTAAAGCCAGCTTACATCCGTGGTATTTGGCCTGCAGGTATTGGTGTAGTATTGGTTGTATTAGTGCTCTTCCTCATTGCGGGATGGAATAACACTGCTTACTATCCATCAACTGCCGATCTCCAAAGTTCTTTGACACTTCAGAATAGCTCTTCAAGTGAGTTCACACTGAAGGCTATGTTCTACGTTAGCTTCCTTGTTCCATTCGTTTTAGCATACATCGTTTATGCTTGGCGTGCAATCGACAAGAAAGAAATTGACCGTAAAGAAATTGCTGAGGATGACCATTCTTATTAAGATGTAATCCTCCTGTTTCATACAGATAAACCTAAAAGGGTGAGAGAAGAATTCTAAAACGGACTTCTCTCACCCTTTTGTTAGTACGCTCGGCATGGGCATTGTCTAACGGGTGTAAGTCCCGAGTAAGCCCTAATAGCGGGAATTACATAGCCAACGGCAAGGGTGTTCATCGTGAGGTGAAATCTGAAGGAAGCCATCGGCAAACATCTGACCTAACGGACAGAAATTTCATATAAGGCATATAACCGTGGATGAGATTGCTAAACAAATCAAAGCCCCATAGCTATTCGGAACGGTTGGTGGAGTTTCCTTGAGCGAAGCGAAAAAATGAAGTAGGTATAAGATGTCATGCGCGCAGCTACTACCATGGCTCTTGACCCATAAGGATGAACTTCTATGCTCCTTGCTTGACGGTACATACCGTCCCAATCCTGTCCGCCGGGTAGAGATACCCAAGGACAATGGCAAGATGCGCCTGCTGGGCATACCCACTGTGGTTGACCGCATGGTGCAGCAAGCCATCAACCAAGTGCTAACCCAAATCTATGAGCCTCATTTTTCCAAGCGGAGCTTCGGCTTTCGCCCGACCAGAGGATGCCACAACGCACTGCGAGAAGTGCAGAAGACGGTTGATGCTGGCTATACATATGTAGTTGACCTCGACCTCGAACGCTTCTTCGACACAGTTAACCACGGCAAACTCATAGAGATACTCAGCCGTACGATAAAGGATGGCAGAGTGGTTAGCCTTATACACAAATATCTGCGCAGCGGTGTGATAGCCAAAGGTCTTTGGCACGCGAGCGAGGAGGGAACTCCGCAAGGCGGTCCTCTGAGTCCACTTTTGAGCAACATCATGCTCAACGAGTTGGACAAGGAACTCGCACGTAGAGGTCACCCCTTTGTCCGCTATGCCGATGATGCGATGATATTCTGTAAGTCCAAGAGGGCTGCAGAACGTGTAAGGTCGTCCATAACCAAGTTTATCGAGGGAAAACTCTTCCTTAAGGTGAACAAGGAAAAGACGGTCGTTTCGTATATCAAGGGTGTGAAGTACCTCGGCTACTCCTTTTATGTACACAGAGGTAAATGCCAACTCACGGTACACTCCAAATCTAAGTCGAAGATGAAGTCATCCCTCAAAGAGTTGACAAGTCGTAGCAATGGTTGGGGATATGTGAAGAGAAAGCAGAAACTGAGAAAGTATATTGCGGGATGGGTAGGTAAACGTGAAAATAGGAGATAAACACCTATAATTAGCGTTTATCTCCTACTCGATTCATGTCGCAATACAATGACAAAGAGAATGTATTCTAACTGATATTGTTGAAACATTATCTTATTTTTGTCCTATTTTTTCAAATCTTAAATTTTAATAGATGCTCTTTTAGCTTTGAAAAGACGCCCAATTGGCTTCTTAAAGATGCTCTTTTGAGGTCTAACTAACGCCCTTTTGAAGGCTAACTAAGCACCTCTTCTTGTGCGGTTCTGTAACAACTTGATATGTTGATAAATACGAATGCGGGAAGAAAAGGCTTTTAATGCCTATTTAAAAGTAGGAGAATCGCGAAAATGTAAATATATTTCGCAGTCTACAAAACTTGTGTCCTCCTCACACATGCTAATTATAATGTTATTGGTTAAATTATATGTATCCTCATATTTTTACTCAACCTATTATTCAACCAACTTCTCTCTTTTTGTGTCGTTTTATGCCGAAATATTCCGTTTTATATGTGGCTATACTATCTTAAAAACGCATATCAGGCATCTACAAATCAATATGTAAATGCCTGATATTCAGTTTCGTGATTCCGTTGGGGTTCGAACCCAAGACCCACAGCTTAGAAGGCTGTTGCTCTAATCCAACTGAGCTACGGAACCATCATGTGGGTGCAAAGGTACGGATTTAATTCGATTCTGCCAAATTCCGTTCCCCAAATTTCGTAACAATAAACGTATCTAATAGATTTACTAAACTTTCCTATTTGTGGTATCGTGCCCTTTCGACCATGTTCTACTAATTAAACATGACTTAATACGCTATTTTGTAACTCATTATATCTTTACAAGATTATGGAAGAGAAATTACTGAACTGATTAATACTGCTGAATAATTTCAAGTAGTATTAAAGCCTCTAAAGCATTGTATTACAGAAAATAATAGAATCTTATTAATCTTTTTGGGCTTCTACCTCACCAATCTTCCGTGTAGAATTATCGGCTAACACGTCATTGACAATGTTTGTAAGTTGCTCTTTCAGTTCATTAATAAATTGTGAAGCATCGTATTTCTTAGCCTCAATATCACGGAGTTTTTTCTCCCAAATACCCGTCAATTCAGCTGAAGTAAGAAGTTTCTCGTGAATTGTGTCAATAAGGGCAATACCCATTTCAGTCGCCTCAATGTTCTTTCTTTTACGACGAATGTAGTGACGTTTGAAGAGTGTTTCAATAATTCCCGCTCGTGATGAAGGTCGTCCGATACCGTTCTCCTTCATTGCAGCACGTAATGTTTCGTCTTCAACAAACTTACCAGCTGTTTCCATTGCACGAAGCAAAGAGGCCTCAGTGTAATGCTTCGGAGGAGTTGTCTGCTTTTCGGTAAGGGTAGGGATGTGCGGTCCTGACTCCCCTTTCTTAAAGGTAGGAAGTAAAGGAGAGGCTGTTGCTGTTCCTTCTTGGCTGTCATCAGATGGAGTAGAGGAGGAGCCTGCTGGTGTATCAGTGCAAACTCTCCAACCCAAATCTAATATTTCTTTGCCAGATACCTTAAACTCTATCTCGTCTACCTTGCCTAATACTGTTGTCGTAGAGAACTTACAATCGGGATAGAAAGCTGCGATAAAGCGACGAGCTATGAGGTCGTATACCTTTTGCTCAGCATCTGTCAGACCTTGTGGTAGTACACCTGTCGGAATAATGGCGTGGTGATCTGTCACCTTTGAGGAATCAAAGACGCGTTTTGTCTTAGGCAATGGCTTGCCACCCAACGTCTTTACAATATCAGCATAAGGCTTTTTACCAGCAAAGGTAGTTTGAAAGAGTCCGTTCATTATCTGTGGACACTTCGGATAGATATCATCAGAGAGAAACTGTGTGTCAACACGTGGATAAGTTGTAAGTTTACGTTCGTAGAGAGTTTGAATCGTATTGAGTGTCATTTCAGCAGAAAATCCAAACTTACGGTTACAATCTACTTGCAGAGAGGTGAGATCATAAAGTTGTTTAGGCTGTTCTGCCCCTTTCTTTTTTGCAACGCTTGTAATCGTAAAAGGCTTTCCTTCAATCGTTGAGAAGGATTTTTCACCTTCTTCTTTAGAGGTAAATTTACCCTTTGTCGCCGTAAACTGCGTATCACGATAGACTGTAGCTAACACCCAATAAGGCTCTGGCTTAAAGTTATCTATCTCTTTCTGTCGCTGTACAATGAGTGCCAAGGTTGGTGTCTGTACTCGACCAATTGACAGAACCTGACCTCTACCATAACTATTATTGCCATACTTTAATGTATAAAGTCGTGTGGCATTCATTCCTAACAGCCAGTCACCAATCGCACGGGACAATCCTGCGAGGTAAAGTGGCTGATATTGCTCCTGCTCTTTGAGGTTAGTAAATCCTTCTCGGATAGCTTCATCTGTCATCGAAGAAATCCACAAACGCTTCACAGGACAATTTACACCTGCTTTTTGCATCACCCAACGCTGAATTAATTCACCTTCCTGACCAGCATCACCACAGTTGATAATCATCTCAGCCGAATGGTATAGCTTTTCAATAACAGCAAACTGCTTCTTGATACCTTCGTCTTCAATAAGCTTAATACCAAAGCGGGGAGGTATCATTGGCAATGCAGCGAGACTCCAATACTTCCAGTTTGTGAAATAATCATTAGGCTCCTTCAACTCACAAAGGTGGCCGAAGGTCCATGTTACCTGGTAATTATTGCCTTCCATATAACCATTACAAGCCTTATTGGCTCCAAGGATTCGAGCTATATCTTTAGCAACACTGGGTTTCTCTGCAATGCAAACTATCATACAATTTCTTCTTAGTTTTAAGCCATTTTACCTTTGCAAAGGTAAGAAAAATATTCTTTGTGACGGATTAAACTTATTTTATTGCCTGTCTTTTTTTCAATTTTCTTATGCCATCTAAGTTATTTTATCTAAATTTGTAGCACAGAAACGAACAAGAAAAATAAATTTATGAGAGTTGGTCTCTTTATTCCATGTTACGTCGATGCACTTTATCCACAAGTAGGCGTAGCAACTTATAAGCTTTTGAGAAAGCTTAAATTAGATGTAGTCTATCCTGAACATCAGACATGTTGTGGACAACCGATGGCAAATGGTGGATTTCAACGTATGTCTAATCACCTTGCTGGTTGTTTTGAGGATAAGTTTAAAGACTTCGATTATGTTGTAACACCGAGTGTTTCTTGTGCTGCTTTTGTACGCGTCAATTATCCACAAATACTTGATCATGAATGTCAGACACCTAAAAAGACGTTGGAATTAGTAGAGTTCCTGCATGATGTTTTGAAAGTAAAGGAACTTCCTGGTAGTTTCCCTCATGTGGTATCTGTACATAATTCATGCCATGGTGTACGTGAGTTAAATCTTAGTACGCCTTCAGAACTACAAGAAAAACCAGCAAATAAGATTGTTGAGCTATTGAAACTCAAGGGCGGTATCACGGTTAAAGAACCTGACCGCAAGGATGAATGTTGTGGCTTTGGTGGTATGTTTGCTGTCGAAGAATCTTATATTAGCACTGCTATGGGTAATGACAAAGTGAAACGTCACATGGAAACAGGGGCAGAATTTATCACGGGCTCGGATAGTTCATGCTTAATGCACATGCAGGGAGTAGCAGGAAAGAACCACTATCCTATTAAGTTCATGCATGTAGCTGAGATTTTAGCTGCAGGGTTATGATTTGTATGTAAAGGTTATAAAAGGCAATAGTGTTATGTCAACATATCATTCTAAAAAAGCAAAAGAGTTTCTGAAAAACCCTAAGAAGGTTGAACGACATGACCGTACATTTTGGTCATTACGTCAGAAAAGAGATGCTGCAGCGGCAGAATTACCAGAATGGGAGGACTTACGTGAACATGCAAGTCGAATAAAAGAGCATACAGCAACCCATTTAGCTGACTATTTAGAGCAATTCTCTAATAGTTTGGAACGTAATGGTGTTATTGTTCATTTTGCAAAAGATGCACAAGAGTTTAATGAAATGGTTTATGGGATACTTGAATCTCATAAAGTAAAGAAACTCGTTAAATCTAAATCAATGCTGACCGAGGAATGTGAAATGAATCCTTATCTGATAAAGAGAGGAATCAATGTCGTTGAATCCGACCTTGGTGAGCGTATTCTTCAACTCATGCACTTGAAGCCTGCGCATATTGTTATGCCTGCTATTCACTTGACTCGTGATGAGATAGGAGAGATGTTTGAAGAGAAAGGAATTTCTAAAGAGAAAGGAAATCATGACCCTGCTTATCTTACACGTTGCGCACGTGAAGATTTGCGTGGTGATTTTATGGATGCTGATGCTGGATTGACGGGTTGTAACTTTGGTGTTGCTGCGACAGGAGATTGCGTTGTCTGCACTAATGAAGGTAATGCTGACATGTCAACTTCAGTACCTAAATTACATATTGTTGCCATGGGTATTGAGAAAGTTATTCCTGATTATGATTCGTTGGCAGTGTTCCAACGCTTATTAGCACGTAGTGGAACAGGACAACCATCAACTGCCTTTACCTCTCAATTTCGTAAGGCACGACCAGGAGGTGAGATGCATGTAATATTAGTAGACAATGGTCGTAGTGACATGATTGCTAATAAAGAACATTGGATGACACTGAAGTGTATTCGATGTGGTGCATGTATGAATACTTGCCCTGTCTATCGTCGTTCTGGAGGTTATTCATATAGTTACTTTATTCCAGGCCCTATCGGAGTTGACCTTGGTATGCTTAAGAATCCAAAACTGCATAGTGGGAATGTGTCTGCATGCTCATTATGTTTGAGTTGTGATTGCGTTTGTCCTGCAAAGGTAACACCAGGTAGTCAGATTTATCGATGGCGTCAAAGCCTTGAGAAATATGGTACAGAGAATAAAGAAAAGAAGATGATGGCAGAAGGAATGAAAGTTGTTTACGAAAACTATCATATTTATGATGCTTTACTTCGTAATTCATCAGTTGCCAATCATATACCAGAATCACTAATGGATATAAAGCTTAACCCATGGAGCATTGGACATACTATGCCTAAGTTTGCGAAAAAGCCTTTCCATGTCATATTTAAGCAAGCAATGGAGGAATTGAAGCATGAATAAAGAAGATTTATTTAGCAAATTACGACGTAATACAAAAGAACAATTTGATATGCCTGAAAAGTCTATTGAGGGTATTAAATATCAAGATGTAGTACAGCAATTCATTGAGATGAGTCATACTGTGGGTTGTGAAGTCATTGAGGCACAAGCTGAAGATGATATTAATAAACTGATACAAAAGGCTTATCCTAATGCCAAGGTGTTGGCTTCAAATGTACGAGGAATAAAGGCAGACCTTAATCCTGACACTGTTTCAAAGGCACAAGACCTCAATGGAACAGATGTGGGAATCATTCAGGGAGAAATTGCTGTAGCAGAAAATGGATGTGTATGGGTGCCACAAACAATGAAAGAAAGAGTTGTTTGTTTCATCTCAGAAAACCTTGTAATTCTCGTTCAACGTAACAATATCGTCAATAATATGCATGAAGCATATAAAAAGATAAACATGACAGACTATGGTTACGGATGTTTTATATCTGGTCCAAGCAAAACAGCCGATATCGAACAAGCACTTGTTATGGGAGCACAGGCTGCTCGTGGGGTTACAGTTATAATAATGGGTTAAAAGTTAATTTTGTCAAAAACATAAATATAACGTATTGTTAGGAGAGGTTTACGACTTTTTTTATTAACTTTGCAAGGAGAAAAGAAAGTTAAAAATATAACTGATTTTTAATAAACATATAAGTTATGAAGATTGAAAAAGTACATGCTCGCGAGATTATGGACTCACGTGGCAATCCTACAGTTGAAGTAGAGGTAACTCTCGAAAATGGTGTAATGGGTCGTGCAAGCGTTCCATCTGGTGCTTCTACCGGTGAGAACGAGGCTCTGGAGCTTCGTGATGGCGACAAGAACCGTTTCTTGGGTAAGGGTGTTCTCAAGGCTGTTGAGAATGTAAATAACCTTATTGCTCCAGCTTTGAAGGGTGACTGCGTGCTGAATCAGCGTGCTATTGACTACAAGATGCTTGAACTCGATGGTACTCCTACTAAGAGTAAGCTTGGTGCTAACGCTATTCTCGGTGTTTCTTTGGCTGTAGCTCAGACTGCTGCAAAGGCATTGAACATTCCATTGTATCGTTATATCGGTGGCGCAAATACTTATGTATTGCCAGTACCAATGATGAATATCATCAATGGTGGTGCTCACTCTGATGCTCCAATCGCATTCCAGGAGTTCATGATTCGTCCAGTAGGTGCTCCTTCTGAGAAGGAAGGTATCCGTATGGGTGCTGAGGTGTTCCACGCACTTGCTAAGCTTTTGAAGAAGCGCGGTCTCTCTACTGCAGTAGGTGATGAGGGTGGTTTCGCTCCTAAGTTCGATGGTATCGAGGATGCACTCGATTCAATCATTCAGGCTATCAAGGACGCAGGTTATGAGCCAGGCAAGGATGTTAAGATTGCTATGGACTGTGCTGCTTCTGAGTTTGCTGTATGCGAGGATGGTAAGTGGTTCTATGACTATCGTCAGTTGAAGAATGGTATGCCAAAGGATCCTAACGGTAAGAAACTTAGTGCTGATGAGCAGATTGCTTACCTCGAGCACCTTATCACAAAGTATCCTATCGACTCTATCGAGGATGGTCTCGATGAGAATGACTGGGAGAACTGGGTTAAGTTGACATCTGCTATCGGTGATCGTTGCCAGCTCGTTGGTGATGACTTGTTCGTAACTAACGTTAAGTTCCTTGAGAAGGGTATCAAGATGGGTGCAGCTAACTCTATCCTTATCAAGGTTAACCAGATTGGTTCTTTGACAGAGACTCTCGAAGCTATCGAGATGGCTCATCGTCATGGCTACACAACTGTAACTTCACACCGTTCAGGCGAAACAGAAGATACAACTATCTCTGACATTGCAGTTGCAACTAACTCTGGTCAGATTAAGACTGGTTCTATGTCTCGTACAGACCGTATGGCTAAGTACAACCAGCTCATCCGTATTGAGGAGGAACTCGGTGCTTGTGCTAAGTATGGTTACACAAAGTTGAAGTAATCCATTTTATCACCTTGTGTGATTAAATGAATTTTTATAGAGTAGGGGATAATTGCTTTCATAAGCGGTTATCTCCTATTTTTCTTAGATTCATTCATAACAACAAAGAATAACAGCTAATGATGTCTTCATCTATTCTCTTTGTTAACATTTGACTTTATTATAATGACTCTATAACGAATCGTGTGGGTAAATATTTTTTCCCTTGCCAGTGTTCCTATGTTTAATGGCTTTATGACTGAACAGATGAAGACAGATTAATCTACAAATATAAAGGAGTTTGAGCTAAACAAGCTTCTACACACCTCCTGTTTACTCTTAGTATTACAACGTTTTGCTCACATTTCATCCCCTGTTATCTATATAGCATAGTGAATTTAAGCCTCCGCACATGTGGTGTTAAGCCTTCACACCATACGTGCTAAGCATCCGCACAACAGCAAATGATGGTAAACATTCACAAACATAGTATGAATTAAGATCATAAAATATCCTATTCCGTTGGCTAAAGAGTAAAACGCTAAAACTAAACTGAAAAATAACTTCTTTCTATAATACAACAGATATTATTCTAATCGGAGCAAACAACCCACACGATTCGTTATAGAGCCATTATAATAGATTTCTGCACATAATATTTTGAAATGTGCTTATAAATATGTACCTTTGCACATAGACAGAAATATTGTGCAATGGAAAAGATTCCGAGTTTTAACGAATTGATAGAAAAGAGCATTATAGAATATTGGGACCTTGATGCTCTAACCGATTATAAGGGCAAGACCCTTCAATATCATGATGTTGCAAGAAAGATTGAAAAACTGCACATTATGTTTGAGGCAAGTGGTGTGCAACGTGGTGATAAGATAGCACTCTGTGGAAGAAATTCTTCTGCATGGGCTGCTGCATTCCTTGCAGTACTCACATACGGTGCTGTTGCTGTGCCTATCTTACATGAGTTCATGCCAGAGCAGATTCATAATATTGTCAATCACTCAGACGCAAAGCTCCTCTTTGTAGGTGATGTTGTGGTGACACAGGTTGACGCAATGAAGATGCCTAATTTGGAGGGAATTATTTATATACCTGATTATTCTTTGGTGGTAAGTCGTACAGAAAAGTTGACTTACGCACGCGAACATCTCAATGAGGAATTCGGACGTCGTTATCCAAAGTATTTCCGTCCAGAGCATATCCACTACTATCGTGAGCAGAGTCCAGACGAACTTGCTCTGATTAATTATACCAGTGGAACGACTGGTCGGTCTAAGGGTGTAATGCTTCCATATCGTTCTTTATGGAGTAATGCCGATTTTGCTAAGCACGTTTTAGGTCATGTTATCAAGCCAGGAGATAACGTTATTAGTATTCTTCCAATGGCTCACATGTATGGAATGTCATTTGAATTTATCTATGAGTTCCTCTCAGGAGTTCATATTTACTATTTGACACGTATCCCTTCTCCAGCGATTATCTCTCAAGCACTTCAAGAGGTAAAGCCTGTCATTATGATTGCTGTACCTTTGGTTATTGAAAAGATTATTCGTAAGAAGGTGTTCCCAAAGATTCAGAACAACCGTATGCGTCTCTTGTTGAATATGCCAGTTATCAGCAAGAAGGTACGTGCAAAGATTCGTGAGCAGGTATATCAAGCATTTGGGGGTAACCTCTATGAGATTATTATTGGTGGAGCTGCACTCAATGGTGAGATAGAGTCATTCCTACGTCGTATTGATTTTCCATATACAGTAGGTTATGGTGCTACAGAATGTGGTCCGATTATCTGTTATCGAGATTGGCATACCTTTAAGCAGGGTTCTTGTGGTCAGGCTGCTTTGCATCAAGAAGTTCGAATCAATAGTTCTGATCCGGTGAACATACCAGGGGAGATTTTGACAAAAGGTCCTAACGTCCTTTTGGGTTACTATAAGAATGAGGCGGACACAGGTCAGACGATTGATGCTGATGGTTGGTTTCATACGGGTGACCTCGGTTTGATGGATGAGGATGGTAATGTCTTTATCAAGGGCCGTTCTAAAAATATGCTTTTGGGTAGCAACGGACAGAATATTTACCCAGAGGAGATAGAAGATAAGCTTAATTCTATGCCTCTCGTAGCTGAGTGTTTGGTTATTCAGAGCGGGGAAAAGCTTATTGCTTTGGTGCATCCTGATTATGATGAAGCTCAGAACTTAGGGCTTAATGCAGAAGATCTACAAAAAATTATGGATGAAAACCGCATTCAGTTGAATACGATAGTCCCAGCTTACTGTAAGGTTTCTGAGATACGTATTCAAGAAGATGAGTTTGAGAAAACGCCAAAGAAGTCTATCAAGCGATTCTTATACACGGAATAATTTTCTTATATATTACAATAGTGAGGATATAAATCTGCTTTTATCCAGCATCTTTATGCTACTTTAGATAAAAGCAGGTTTATATCCTTTCTTTATGTTTCTTCCGTTAAATGTGTAGATTGAAAACGCGGACTTATATTGTGTGACAATACAATGTCAAATAGACATAGAAAAAGGGATGAAGCACAAGATGGCAGGACAGAAAAGGTAAATAGTGCCATGTGTCCATTTATAGCAATGTATCCTGCCTCCAACAATCAACTTGTCCCTTTGTTTGCAGGTGCTTGTAAATTATTTTTATGCACCTTGAAAACTATATATGGTCTTTTGACTTTGTAAAGACGCCCAATTGGCTTGCAAAAGATGCCCTTTTGGCTTATTACTAATGCCCTTTTGAAGTCCAACTAAGCACCTTTTCTTACACAAGCTCATAACTATTTAATGATTAGGTGGTTACAAGAGTTCGCAAAATAGCATTTTATTGCACCTTTTTATCTAAAAAATAGAGACTAAATGTAAAGGAAATTCAGCACACGAAACACGTCTTATCTATCTGGATGCAGATAAATGAGGACCTACTCTCTTGTACTTGCAAATGAGCGATTGAGATTGACGACTATATATTCTATCCTTATATCCACTTTGAAATCTTTGTTGTAGGTAGTTTTAAGAAACTTCCCATTGGACAAACAAAGCGGCAGTAAGGACGTGGAACAAAGAATGAAAGTAAAATAAAAGCGACAGCCAGCAGAAGAGTTACCCAAGTAGCAGAATTAAAAACAAAGGCTACAAATAACTCATAATCCATCCACTGTGACCATACACCAGCAAGCATTAAGAACATCAATATCCAAAACAGTATCTTTCGAAAATGCTCAAGATACTGTGCCATCCGCTTACTCATTTTCCATTTATTGTGATTAACCATACCTGCCAACTCCTGAACGGAGCCCAAAGGACAGACATATGTACAATAGTATTTCTTCTTACCAAAGAGTGGATAAACAAAGGCCGTTATCATCATAATAATTGGAATCAGCGAAATCCATACATTGATACCACCTGACATAAAACCAACAAGGACAGACCATGATAGGAACGTTCCACCCCATAGTCCCAAAACAACAAAGTTTAACAAGAGTTGGAAAATACGATAACGCCTATCT
The DNA here is from genome assembly GCF_018128065.1 of Prevotella melaninogenica. Taxonomy (NCBI): domain Bacteria; kingdom Pseudomonadati; phylum Bacteroidota; class Bacteroidia; order Bacteroidales; family Prevotellaceae; genus Prevotella; species Prevotella melaninogenica. The sequence goes on from NZ_CP072359.1 coordinate 1,256,972, forward strand.
TTAACAAGCAAAGGGATAATAGCTGCCATAAGAACAACTATAAAACCTATAATTGTTTTTGCTCGTAAATCCAATTTATCAAAGAGAGAGATTTCTTTCACATTCTTGGAAGCATACTGCAAACCCAATTTCATGTTAGCAATAATGGCATTTGAGGAGTAGGTAGCGCCCGTCACACCATCCACTTTCATTGCCAAAGCCTGCTCTGTTGTTTTACCATTCCAACGTTCTAACAATCCACTAACTTCGTGAAAGAATTCTGGTGTCTCAGAATTATGTAAAGCTTTCACTTGTTGAACTTTTCCTTTTTTCAAATAAATCTCCAAAGGAACAGTGCCTCCAAAACCTTTTATATTCTTTGCTAAATAAGTAGTATTAATAACGACAGTACCATCATCCAATGTTCGTAGGGTATCAATCTTATTCTTTACGTCTTTCTTATCACTACTGAAAACACGATTACCCAACAATTTTCCATCTCGTTGTACTGCTGCTACTGCCAAAACTAATATGCAAGCAAATAGTAAAAATATCTGTTGTAATTTATTCATTAAACCATTACCTCTTTATACTCTGGTAGTTGCAAAATTACTTATAAATATCAATATTAACCTAATACAAGACGCATATCTCTTCAGCTTTTTACACTTTAACTTTATTAACATGTTTTCTTTGATATTATTTTGTATCTTCATGCTTTTTCGTTACATTTGCACCAAGCCTAATTATTAGGTCACCTAAACATATACTAAGTAGGCTACAAGAAGAAGAACAAAACTTATAAACCTAAATAATAATGACAAATAAAAGAACTTGCCTATATGACAAACACGTTGCATTAGGCGCACAAATTACTCCTTTTGCAGGATTTGACATGCCAATCCAGTATACAGGAATTATCGAAGAACATAATGCTGTAAGAGAGAATTGTGGAGTATTTGATGTTTCACACATGGGAGAGGTGATTGTGTCTGGTCCTGAGGCAGACAGATTCATTAATCATATCTTTACAAATGACGTAAACGGACTCGCTGCGGGTAAAGTACTCTATGGTATGCTTTGCTATCCTGATGGCGGAGTTGTAGATGACACGTGTATTTGTAAACTTGACGACAAGCTATACCTCATGACTATTAATGCTTCCAACATTGATAAGGACTTTACATGGATTAAACAGAATGCTGAGGGCTTTGATGTTGTTATTGAGAATAAAAGCGAAGACTACGGACAATTGGCTATTCAAGGTTCAAAGGCAGAAAAATGTTAGAGGAAGTGCTTGGTCTTGATTGCAAAGAATTGAAGTTTTATGAGGTAAAACAGCTTCAAAAAGATGGATATGACGTTATCGTTTCACGCACAGGTTACACTGGCGAAGATGGCTTTGAAGTCTATGGTTCACCAGAATATATTGTTAAGATATGGGATAAACTCATTGAAGCAGGAGTAAAACCTTGTGGTTTGGGTTGCCGTGATACATTGCGCTTTGAAGTTGGTATGCCACTCTATGGTAATGAACTCTCAGAAAAGATCACGCCAGTTATGGCAGGCTTGTCAATGTTCGTGAAGTTTGACAAAGACGAGTTTATCGGTAAGGAAGTTCTCTTGAAGCAAAAGACAGAAGGTGTTAGCAAGAGACTACGTGGTATTGAATTGGATAACAATGCCATCCCACGCCACGGATACAAGGTGTTGAAAGACGGTGTAGAAGTAGGTGAAGTAACAACAGGATACCACCTCATCTCGGTTGATAAGAGTTGTGCTGTCGCTTTGGTTGACGCTTCTGTTCAAATGGGTGACAGAGTTGAGATTCAAATACGTAAGAAGACCTTCCCGGGAACAGTCGTAAAGAAGAAATTCTACGAGAACCATTATAAGAAATAAGATTTACATTAAATCTATTAAGCTAATAAACATTCAAAGAAATAATATTATGGCAAAAGTAATTGAAGGACTCTACTATTCAGAGTCACATGAGTATGTTAAAGTAGTAGGCGGAGCTGGATATATCGGTATTACCGATTATGCACAACATGCATTAGGAAACATTGTTTATGTTGATATGCCAGAGGTGGATGATGACATTGAAGTAGACGAAGATTTCGGTGCTATTGAGAGTGTTAAAGCCGCTTCCGACCTCAAGGCTCCTGTATCAGGCAAGGTCATTGAAGTCAATGAGGCTTTAGAAGATGAACCAGACCTCCTTAATAAGGATGCATACGAAAACTGGATTATTAAAGTTGAACTTACAGATACTTCTGAACTAAAGAATCTTATGGATGCCAAGGGTTATGAGGCTTTCTGTGCAGATTAGAGTTCTAAGAATTAATTATGTAGGCGTTTATAAATGCTAATAGGTGATGATGAAAAAGCCTATCATCATTTATAAACGCTTGCTTGTGTCTATATAAAGACAACTAACCTAAACATTCTTAAACAAATGATTCATAAGTTTTTACCTCATACAAACGAGGATATACAACAGATGCTTGAGCGTATTGGTATAAGGAACCTTAATGATCTTTACGCAGAGGTTCCTGAGAGCATCCGTTTTAAGGGAGATTATGACATCCCAGAATCAATGAGCGAGTTGGAAATACGAGCTTTCTTTGAAAAGCTTGGACAAAAGAATAATACGCTCATCTGCTTTGCTGGTGGTGGAGTTTATGACCACTATGCGCCAAGTGCCATTCAAAATCTTATCAGTCGTTCGGAGTTCCTAACATCCTACACTCCTTATCAAGCTGAAATTTCACAAGGTACACTCCATTATATCTTTGAATTCCAAAGTATGATGGCAGAACTTACAGGCATGGATATTGCCAATGCCTCTATGTATGAAGGTACGACGGCCACTGCTGAGGCTATGATGGTAGCTTTTGATAATGCAAAGAAGGCTGACACTGTATTATACTCAGAGACATTGTGCAAAAATATCATTGGTGTGTTGAAGACCTACGCACATTTTCATGGTATCAAGCTCAAAGCTATTAAAGCCGTTGATGGTGTAACATCACATGACGACTTAAGGAGCCAAATGAAGGCTGGAGGTGTAGCAGGTGTCATCGTACAACAGCCTAATCGCCATGGTATTATTGAAGACTTCACGGGCTTTGCTGATACTTGTCATGACGAAAAAGCACTGTTTATTATTAATAGTGTTGCTGCTGACCTTGCTTTGTTAAAGACACCGGGAGAATGGGGTGCCGACCTTGCAGTAGGTGACATTCAAAGTCTTGGTTTGCCAATGGCATTTGGTGGACCATACGCTGGCTATATGTGTTCAACTGAAAAGCTTATGCGTAAACTCCCGGGACGTATCGTTGGAAAGACACTTGACAGCCGTGGACAACGTGTATTCGCCCTAACACTCCAAGCACGTGAGCAACATATCCGCCGCCAGAAAGCAACATCTAACATCTGTTCTAACCAGAGTTTGATGGCACTTTACGCTACGATCTACATGAGTATTATGGGTAAAGAAGGCGTAAAAGAAGCTGCTCAGATAAGTTATGATGGCGCACATTACCTTTGTGAGCAACTCGTTGGTACAGGGAAAGTTAAACTTGTTTATGATAAGCCTTTCTTTAACGAGTTCCTTATCCAATTAGAAGACTGCAACACCTTCTTTGATAAAGCAATTAAGCAGGGTATTCTTCCTGGAATTAAGGTTGATGATGACAAGCTCCTTATTGCCGTAACAGAGAAACGTACGAAAGAGGAGATTGATACACTCGTCGGATTATTATAGTCACACTAAGTTTTTCTAAATCTAAGCAACAATGAACAATAAACTATATGGAAATCTGATATTTGAATTGTCACATCCGGGAAGAAGAGCTTACAGTCTCCCAGAGAATCGTTTTGGACATCATTCTTTACCCGACTTCTGCAAACGAGAGAAAAATGCAGAACTACCTGAATGTGACGAATTGACGGTTATACGGCATTATACAAACCATAGTGAAAATAACTTTGGCGTTGATAATGGCTTTTATCCTTTGGGTTCTTGTACGATGAAGTATAACCCTGTCATTAATGAAGAGATAGCATCAATGCCATCTTTTACATCTCTTCATCCACAACAGCCAGCTGAAACTGTTCAGGGCGCATTGGAAGTGGAATACAATATCCAACGTGCACTTGCATCTATTACAGGTATGGCGGATGTTACACTCAACCCATACGCAGGTGCTCATGGTGAGTTAACTGGCTTGATGCTTATCGCATCTTATCATCAACAGCGTGGTGACACGAAACGTACAAAGGTTATCGTACCAGACTCGGCTCATGGTACTAACCCCGCCTCTGCTGCAGTATGTGGATTTGAGATTGTGGAAGTAAAAAGTACAGCTGACGGTCTTGTTGATGTTAAAGACTTAAAACCTCTCTTAGGCGACGACATTGCTGGCATGATGATGACAAATCCTAACACCTTAGGGCTCTTTGAGAAAGATATTCCGGAGATTGCAAAACTCATACATGATTGTGGCGGTCTGCTATATTATGATGGTGCAAACCTCAACCCATTGTTAGGTGCAGCACGCCCTGGTGACATGGGATTTGATGTTATTCACCTCAACCTTCATAAAACATTCTCCACACCTCATGGTGGAGGTGGTCCCGGTGCTGGTCCTGTTGGTGTCTGCGAAAAGTTGATACCATTCCTACCAAAGCCTCATGTAAGAAAGACGGAGGATGGATTTGTGATTGATAATCCAGATACTACAGGAGAGTTCTCAAGTGCAAACATCCGCATTAGTGGCTATCTCGGTAACTTCCTCGTTATACTTCGTGCCTATACATACATTCTTACACTTGGCAAAAAGCATCTCAAGGAGGTTGGACCATTTGCAACTCTAAATGCAAACTACATCAAGGAATGTCTGAAAGATGTTTATGAACTTCCTATTGACACCCTTTGCAAGCATGAGTTTGTATTCGATGGTCTGAAGGATAAGAGTACAGGTATTACAACGATGGATGTTGCAAAACGTTTACTCGATTATGGTTATCATGCTCCAACAATATACTTCCCACTGCTGTTCCATGAGGCAATGATGATTGAGCCAACAGAAACAGAGAGTAAGGACACGATTGATGGCTTTATCGAGGTTATGCATACCATTGCCAAGGAGGCTCAAGAAAATCCGGAACTTGTAAAGGGAGCACCATACGACACCCCTATTGGACGTGTAGATGACGTACTCGCTGCCAAGCATCCAATTCTTACTTATCGTCAGCTTATCAACGATATGCAAGAAGATGTATAGCAATTATACATTAAATACTCTAACTCTATAATAGAGCTTGAATATGAAAAAGACAAATCTATTAATAATCGGTTCGGGACCTGGTGGTTACCGAACCGCTTCCTATGCCGCTCAAAATGGTTTGGAAGTTACAATTATTGAGAAAGCACAACCCGGTGGAACCTGCCTGAATGCGGGTTGTATCCCAACCAAGTGCCTTGCACATGATGCAGAGTTACGCCTTACGACTTCCTCTCTTTACGATACGACTCTCCCACTCGATTTTACAAAGGTAATGGAGAGAAAGGAAGGGGTCATTAATCAACTTAGAGAGGGTGTAAGTTCTTTACTCAGTCAGGCTGGAATAAACTTTATAATAGGTGAGGCTCGATTTATTTCAGACCATGTCATTGAGGTGAATGGCGAACAGATAGAAGCCGAGCATATCATAATAGCTACCGGATCACGTTCAAAGATGCCACCTTTCATGAGCGAAGAAGACTTCGTAAATCAGTCTAAAACAACACAAAACATTGTTACATCAACTGAATTACTTTCTATCGAGAAAGTTCCTCAACGCCTCACGATTATTGGTGCCGGAGTTATTGGAATGGAGTTTGCCTCTGCTTTCTCTGCTTTTGGCAGTGAAGTGACTGTCATAGAGTTTATGAAAGAATGCCTCCCTCCTATTGATAGTGACATCGCAAAGCGTTTAAGAAAGACGTTGGAGAAACGAGGTGTGAACTTCTATATGCAGAGTGCGGTTAAACAGATTGTATCACCTGCTGAGAGTGGACAAGAGTTTACAACGGTAATATTCGATAAAAAGGGTAAAGAAGAAAGCGTTGAAACCGACCTTGTATTGATTGCTACTGGTAGACAAGCCAACTTCGACAATATTGGTCTTGAAACAACTGGTATAGAAACAACATCTAAAGGCATTGTAGTTGATGACAACATGGAAACCAATGTCAAGGGAGTCTATGCCATCGGTGATGTCAATGCTCGTCAAATGTTAGCTCATGCAGCAACCTTCCAAGGCTTCCGTGCTGTCAATCATATTCTCGGAAAGAAAGACAACATTCGTCTTGATATTATGCCTTCTGCTATCTTTACATATCCAGAAGCAGCTTGCGTAGGTAAGACTGAAGACCAGTGTAAAGCCGAAGAAATCAAGTACACTACTCGAAAAGGCTTCTATCGTGCTAATGGTAAGGCTTTAAGCATGGAAGAAACGGAAGGCATGATAAAGGTGTTGATAGCTGAAGATAGCTCTATATTAGGTGCACATTCCTATGGTGCACATTCTGCTGACCTCATTCAAGAAGTTGCAACTTTAATGAATTGTGATGCTAAATTGGATAAAATACGCGACATCATTCATATCCATCCAACGCTGAGTGAGATTCTGCAAGATGCACTCCTATAAAATAAAAATTGGTTCATTAGAACACAACGTTTATTCTTGTTGTTAAGTTAATAACTATACAAAACCTATTTAGGTTCTAATGAACCGATTTAAGTTAAAGATAAAAAGAAAAAGTTACTCTGTCACTATATCCTTCAGTCTCTTTATTCTGTCTTTCTACTTTGCCTTTTCTCGGTTATTCTGTCTAATTTCTATATTTCTTTAAGATTTCCTTGCCCATTCTAAAAAGATGTCTTACCTTTGCAGCCGTGAGCAAATTAGCAATGACATATCAGACCAATTCTGCACAGCAAAGAAACTTTGATTTCTTTGCCTTTTTTAGTGCTTTATATTTGGTAATTTCAGATATTTTGCTAACACACACACACACACACACACACACACAGGCGCTACTAACGTCTAAGCCAACATTTTTTGTTTTATCCTACGCGCGCGCGAAGCGTGGCGCAACCCCTGTAAACAAAGGACTTCACGGAGTTTCCTTTGTTCGCTTTTTTGTGCTCGTTTGCGAGCTGTCAAGAAAGCAAAATAAGAACGTTTTAAGCACTGATTTTATCACAAAAGATAATTGTAATTCTCTGATAATAGTTTGTTTTCTCTCGTTGATTTCTCAGGCAGGCAGCAGTGATATGCTGTCTGCCTGTAGAGAGGGAGAGGGCAAGCAATCAGAAAGGATAAATAATGAGTTCGTCAGGATGTATATATAAAGGTGGCGTAATGAAGCCACATCTATAGAACAGTAACAACTATTTTTAATCAAATCAAAAAGCAATGAGAAAGAAACAAGAAAAGAAGGTTTATTCTGCACCACGTTGCACGATAATCCAAGTAAGCGAAACCACTTATTTGATGGACACTTCTTTCCCCAGTCAGCACAACCCAGCCCAACCAGGCGGAACCTTTGGTGATGCAAAGCAGGCTCCAAGCTGGATGACTGAAAGCGAAGAAGCAACAGAGCATTCTTCATGGGAAGACTAAGAGAGAGTTATTAACCAAGTAAAGAAAACAAAATCACAAAAAGAAGAAACAGACAATGAAAAAGAAATTATTCAAGACCCGGCTGCTTTCATTCGCAGCTTTCTGCGGGCTCACATTCGCGTTTGCATCCTGTGCCAATGAAGACGTAGCGCAGAACCCAAACAACACAGATAACGACAAGAACCTGACAACCTTTACTGCAGGTGCCCCCTCAACGCGTACCTCAATGGAAAGCGATGGCAAGTTCTTTTGGGAAGCAGGCGATAAGATTTGGGTAAAAGATGATAACGGTACATGGCAACAAAGTAGCAACGCCCCTACAGCAAAGACTGCCAGCTTTAAGTTTAAAGTACCCGGTAACTTTACACAAAGCAGCAGCTATAAGGTTTACTACCCTGGTAAGAATGGAAATCGAGACAAAGTAACCATCCCAGCAAACCAGAGTCAATTAGAGCCAAATACCACCGCCCACTTTGGCACATCAGGCGATTGCGGTATGGCTGATGCATCAAAGCAGTCAAACGGCTCGTTTGCTTTTACGCTTGATCACAAGGCAGCTTACTTGCTTCTTTTGCCACGTACAGCCAATACAATCTTGCATGACTGCTACTTGACAAAGGTAGAGATAAACTCTGATAATGACATCACTAGTACATATACCCTTGACCCAACAACAGGCGAACTAACAGGTACTGGTACAGGTAAGCAGATTATTCTCACGACAAAGGGTAGCGGAACATACGCTAACGGTTTCCCTTTAACTAACAACTCCGCAAGTGCTGCTACCAATGGTTCTTACGTTGTAATAAAGCCGGGCACCCATACGCTAAAGATACGTTATTGGGTGAAGGACATTGTAACACGTGTGGAAGGAACTATAACCAAGACTTTGTCATCAGCTACCTATGACCAAAACAAATATTATAACATCACTGCTAACCTCAACGTAAAGGATTACGACGGCGACCATTACTATATGTGGGATGCTCAGGATCAATACTGGAAAGGACATGAATGGTGGTCAACTAATAAAGATCAGCCTGTGTTGAATGGCGGTAGTAATCCAAACTACCCCCAGAGCAACACAGACACTCGTTACTACAACGAGAGTTACCCAGGTAACGACATAAGCAATCCCGCTACTCACACCTCATGCAAAGACCTCCCCAACGCTAACGAGATGTCGTGGTATTGCATGTTTGGTGATCCACGTTGGGATGGTGATGAATTATGGACAACTATGGGTCATTTATATAAAGGCGGCATGTGGTTTAAGAAGAAGTCCGTGCTGCAAGCCGAACATCATTACGATACCGAGAAATCTGCCGACGGTACAACCGACATACGCACAACCACCAAAACCTACAGGAACCGCAACAGTAGTATCAACACCTCTGGGCTTCCTTCTGCTGCTGACGCAGGTAATTATTTCTACCTGCCCGCCTTGGGTGGCTACCACTTTGGTCAGCTGTACAGCGTTGGCGACGCTGGCGCCTATTGGACGTCAAGTGCTTACCCATGGAGCGGCAACACCGCGTACCACCTGCTCTTCTTAAGTAGTGACGTCTACGTGACCTACTATCACCGCAGCGACGGGATCAGGGTCGGTGGGTTCGAGTAGTCCTAAAACCCCACCCCGACCCTCCCCAAAGGGGAGGGAGTGCCTAACGGGATAAAAGAAGTAAATAAGCAAACCGTTTGAAGAAAATTTCTAACGGGTCGGAAGAAAATTTCTCTACGGTGAGAAATTTACGTAGCTACGGTTGGAAAGAAATTTTTCACAAAGGAAAATTTTCTTCTGACCGTAGGAAAATTTAAAGCCCTCCTTTGTCTCTGAAAATAGATAGCTGGAAGTTACAATTTTCTTTAAACGGAAATACTATTATCTTGAGGACAAAGAAGAGTTCTAACCAGAAAAACAAAGAGAAAAACATTGACACAACAAACCGAATAAAACCTTATTCAGACGAAAACATGAAAAACGGAGAATAAACCATGGAACAAACCAAGGTGTAAATGCCGTAAAAACTTAAATATTTACTTTTAAAAACAAAACAATTATGAAGATTAAACTTCAAAAGAAAAAGAATCCGCAGAAGCGGACAGAGGAAAAGTACTATGCTAATCCTGTAAATCTTGGGAAGAAGACTCTGCGAGATATTGCGCGCGACATTGCGGGGCGTTCTTCGCTCACACGTGGTGATATTGAGAACGTACTGGCGAACTTTATGGACTGTCTGCCTCATTATCTTCGTGATGGCTTTAGCGTGCAGTTAGGCGAGTTTGGCACGATGCGCTTGACTCTTTCAAGCGAGGGGGCTGCAACGGAAAAGGCTTTTAAGACCGAGAAGATTAAACCACGTGTAACGTTTACGCCGGGCGTAGAACTGAAAGCTGCGCTGCGCGAGAACTCGTATGAGACGGTGAAGGAGGAAAAATCGAATTCAAAACCTTCTCCTAAAGACGAGGGAAGCGGAAAGAATCCTGGACCAGTGCCAGAAGGGTAAAAAAGTGTTAGTCGATTAATCAGACACTCAAGAAAGAAGTTCGCGAACTATTTAGAAATGTTCGCGAACTTTTTTCGGTAGAGAAATGAGGAGATTTGCCTCCAGAAGTAAGTACTTTTAAGTATAAAATGTTTGGAAGATAAAAATCTTTATACTAACTTTGCAGACAGAAAGGATACAGATTTAGTCGTATCGATTCGATCGGGATAGTCATCAAATAAATTAGAAAACCCGAGATGACTTCTTTTGTTAATGGCGGGCCACATAAATCGCATGATAGCGACTAAGCCGCAAGGTCAGTGGATTACAAAGACGAGGAGCTCTCTTATCATTGATACTCGGACTTTTCATCACATCGTCGATACGACTTTTCTATTTCCCATTTCGTATAAGAAGAGGGATTGAGGTGGGGTTTCCAAAGTGATACCCCACCTTTTTCAATTATAAAAATGTATAGAAATTATGTGAAACTAAACCTCCTATAAGTAGCCTGTGAAGTTATAAAAGATTATCTATCAATACTTATACCATCATTTAGGCTTTCTTAAAGGGGATAATAAAAGAAATTTAGCAATGTTCTCAGGAATTGTAGAAGAGATGGCAATCCTTAGAGGGATTGAACATGAACAGGAGAATATCCATTTCACTTTTCAATGTTCATTTACAAAGGAATTGAAGATTGACCAAAGTATTGCACATAATGGCGTGTGCCTTACAGTCGTTCGCTTCCAAGACGATACCTATACGGTGACAGCCATGAAGGAAACCCTTGAACGCTCGAACTTAGGCTTACTCAAAGTGGGAGATCGTGTGAATATAGAACGTTCAATGATTATGAACGGTAGATTAGATGGACACATCGTACAAGGTCACGTTGATCAAACAGCTAAGTGTGTTAATATGGAAGATGCAGATGGTAGTACCTATTTCACCTTCGAATATCCGTGCAATCGAGAGATGGCACAACGTGGCTATTTCACTGTTGATAAAGGGTCAGTTACGGTCAATGGCGTGTCGTTGACAGTTTGCGAACCAACAGAAAACAGCTTTAAAGTAGCAATCATTCCTTACACACGTGAGAATACTAATTTTGCTGACATAAATGTTGGTACGATTGTGAACCTCGAGTTTGACATTTTAGGCAAATACATTGCACGTTTGAATAGTTTAGTGCAATAGCATTGTAAATATTTATTATCAAAACAACAAATAACCTTAAACGGCATCAAAATGGGTTAGAAAGCCTTTTCAGTGCCTTTTAGGGTTGTTTTATTACAAAAGTAAGTTAAATATAAATATTTTGTATAGACATAACAGTGGGTTAATGTAAAAAAATCTCACATAATTAGTCAATACATTTTATTTTACAGAAAGTTTTATTACCTTTGTTTGCAGATATATATTGTACAGACAAATAAAAGTAATAAATGAGGAAACAAGCAAACATTCTTAAAGGGTTTTGGAACCAAATTATCATTTGGCTTCCACTCTTCCTCATACCCATTTTGTATGCTCCCCATGGACATACATCATGGAAAAATGACTTGTCTATATATATTATTCCACTGTCAATGATGGCTGTTGCATATATAAATTATTTTATACTTGCACCCATGTTGCTTAAGGGAAGTAAGAAAAAGTTTTGGGGAATAAACACATTGCTCATCATCTTTTTATCTGTTATACAACACGAATGGTTGTATTATATATCAGCTGAGCAAAATCTAATGACTTATCCTTATCAAATATTTGCAGGGAATAAGTACCTATACCCACACGTCTTTTTCATTGTTCGTAATATCTTTAATCTCAGTATCTGTGCTGGCGTTGCAACATCCATACTGATGGCGCAACGATGGTCAAAGGCTGAGAAGGAGAAGCGAGAGGCAGAAACTGCAATGACGAAAGCTGAGTTAGTAAACTTACGTCAGCAAGTCAACCCTCATTTCCTACTCAACACCATGAATAACATCTATGCACTCACGGCATTTGACACCGAAAAGGCACAGAAAGCAATTATAGACCTATCAAAGATGTTACGTCATATCCTCTATGACAACCAGCAACCTTACGTGTGCCTGAAGGAAGAAGTAGAGTTCTTACACAACTATGTCGACTTGATGATGATACGCATACCCGAGAATGTGGAAATCAAACGCGAGTGTAACATCCCAGCTAATTGCGACATCCATGTTGCTCCAATGATATTTATCTCATTGCTGGAAAATGCCTTTAAACATGGTATTAGTCCAGAGCAAAAGAACTTTATACACATAAAGTTAGATGCAAACAGTGAGAACATTGTCTTCTCCATTCAGAACAGCAACTACCCTAAGGGAGAAGCTAAAAGGAATGGTCATGGAATAGGTCTCAAACAAGTAGAGCGTCGTCTTGAACTTGCTTATCCAGGTAAGTACAAGTGGGAGAAAGGATTTGATAGTAATAGAAACACATATTCAACAAAAATAATCATTTATGACACTAAACTGTATAATCATTGACGATGAGCCTTTGGCAGCAGACTTGCTTGCAAGTTACGCAAAGAAAACACTCTTTTTAAATCTAATCGGCGTTTTCAATAGTGCTGTTGAAGGCATAAAAGCCATCCGTGAGAATAGGGTTGACCTCATATTCTTAGATATACAGATGCCTGAACTTAGCGGATTGGAATTTGCTAAGATCTTACCAAAAGAAACTAAGATTATTTTCACAACAGCATTCAGTCAGTATGCTATTGATGGTTATAAGGCAAATGCAATTGATTACCTTATGAAGCCTATCAGCTACGATGACTTCTTAGCTGGTGCAAACAGAGCATTAGACTGGTTTCAAAGTACACGTCAGACAGAGAATGCATCAAACGATCGCTTTATCTTTGTCAAGAGCGAGTACAAACTGGTTAAAATCATGTTTGATGAGATCCTCTACATTGAAGGATTAAAGGACTATGTTAAGATTTATCTTGCTAACGACCATAACCCTGTCATGAGTCTGATGAACATGAAAAAGATTGAAGAATCACTTCCGAAACCTGAATTCATGCGTATTCATCGTTCCTATATCGTGCACATGAAGAAGATTGACGGAATTGATCGTTTCCGTATTGTCATAGGTGATGCAATACTGCCTATTTCAGATAGTTATAAGACTGTTCTTCAAGATTACCTTGATGGTCATACGTTATAAACTTGATTATAACCCACTCAAAATATTAAAGACACTAACCTCTTATTTTTGAAAGAAATAAGAGGTTAGTGTCTTTTTTATGCATTAACCTTATATCGAACTACTTACTCGTAGTCAGTCCACTACGCTTCGTGCGCTTAAATGAACGATAGTCATCGAGTTCTATCTCAATGTCTGGCTCTGCTAACTCACCAACTCTTGGCAACTGGAACTTCATGTATTTGATATTCAAACCACGTTCTATCCATTGATTCTCATAATAAGTATGAATACCAAGAATCTCACGTGTCTTATCATCCATCTGAGCCTCTGCAACACTCTCCTCTCCTAACTCATTACCATAAAGGTCTTCTGTGCGGAAAAGTACTGGCAATTTATTCACATTAACCATATACGTGGTGTATGTAAAGAGGAAGTTTGAATCCGTTTTAAGATGTACAACACCACCATCTATCAAAAAATGACGATAACGGTTCATAAAGAAAGTAGAAGTCAAACGCTTATGAACGTTCTTCATCTGCGGATCTGAGAAAGTAAGCCATATTTCCTGCACTTCATCTTCACTAAAAAAATGGTCGATAATCTCAATACTTGTACGCAAAAAAGCTACATTCTCCAATCCTTCTTCCAAAGCCTGCTTAGCTCCTGTATAGATACGAGCACCCTTAATGTCAACGCCAATAAAGTTAATATTCGGATAAACACGTGCTAAACCAACAGTATATTCACCCTTACCGCAGCCCAATTCAAGTACGATGGGGTTATTATTATGGAAATACTGTTCACGCCAATGTCCCTTCATCTCAAACGGTACTTCACTGATTACACCGTAAGGATACTGAAAGACGTTCTTAAACGTCTCCATCTCTGCAAATTTCTGTAACTTACCTTTACTCATAGTGCAAAGGTACAACAAAATAAGGAACAAGCTGTAAAGAGTAGTATTTAATTTATTTAGACAGACTGCATAACTATATTTTACCTGATTACAAGATATTTTTGTACCTTTGTACTCTAAAAGAGATTTATCATGGCAATTAAAGCTGCATTCTTCGACATAGACGGAACTTTGGTTTCCTTTCAGACACACCAGATTCCTGCATCTACAATAAAGGCTATCGAACAGGCTAAAGAACAAGGAGTGAAGATTTTTATCTCCACGGGACGCCCTGTTGCCATCATCAACAACATTGACGCCATCCGTCATCTCGTTGATGGATATATCACATTTAATGGTGCTCGTACCTTTATTGACGACAAAGATATCACTTTGATGCCTATTCCCGAAAACGAAGTCCGAGCAATGATTGATGATGCCATCCGTCGCGACTATGCCGTTTTAGTTTGTGGTAGAGACGATGTTGCACTTCACAATCATAAACCCATCTTTGATGAAATCTTCGTTCATAATCTGGGCGTTAACAATATCGATATAAACAACCCTATAGAACCATTGCTTAGCCAACCAGTCCTCCAACTTACTCCATTTTTTAGTGAAGCGGCAGAGCAAGAGATTGTTCCTTTAATGCCACATTGCATATCTGCACGATGGAATCCATGTTTTACCGATATCACCGTACAAGGAGCTGATAAAGGGAACGCCTTACGTCAGTTAACAAAGTATCTTGGTATCAGTTTAGATGAGTGTATAGCTTTTGGTGATGGCGGAAATGACATGTCAATTCTCCAAACAGCTGGTATTGGCGTAGCTATGGGAAATGCTTATGAAGGCGTAAAGGCTGTAGCCGATTATGTAACTTCAAGTGTAGACGATGATGGCATACGCAATGCTTTCATTCATTTTGGAATTATCAACAACTGATGATTAAAGGTTATAACCTTTGAAACTTAATTCAAGACAGGACGAAATCATCAATTAGGAATTAAAGAAAATAATGTCAAATAATATAGAACGTTCTTCACAAGAAAAGCGTACAGCCTTTGTGGTTATCTTTGCATTCTTTGTAATGCTATCCGAGATTATCGTGGGACTATCTTCTCATTCGATGGCACTCTTCGCTGATGGCGTCCACATGGGTTCACACGTATTGGTTATCGGACTTAACTGGGCTGCATACATTTTAGTTCGTTACTTACAAAGCAAGGGTACGACACCTTACAATTCCGAAAAGATATTAAACTTAGCAGCTTTTACAAGTGGTATTTTTTTGATACTCACAGCGATCTTTATTATTGTAGAAGCAGTAGAGCGTTTCGCAAATCATGGAGAAATCCTCAACTATGAACTTGCTTTGACAACAGCAGGAATAGGTTTGATTGCTAATACTATCAGTGCTTCAGTTCTTCATGGTCATCATGGAACAACAGATTACAATAGCCATGCCGCCTATCTACACGTCCTTTCTGATGCCTTAACAGAGATTGGTGCTATCATAGGGATACTTTGTGCTATGTTTTGGAACATTACATGGATTGACTCTGCAGTAGCTGTCGTTAGCGCATTGGTTGTTCTTCGCTGGGCAAAACGTTTGTTGTGGGATACAGGTAGGTCACTAACAAAATCATAGCTCTACCTGCTTTTACATATACTATTTGACTAACTTCAAATCATATTAGAACGATTAGATAAAACTGTTGCTCAGTTCATCTGAAGTTTGATAATTCAAATGTAATAAATGCAAATTCATACATCAACGGCTTTGATTATCATGGTTACAGGAGCCTATAAAGATGGCAGCTTACAATCTGTTGCTATCACTCAAGAGGCATTTAGAATAGCATTTGGAGAATTAGGACTAACCTTCTTAGTTATCAGTTTGTGCTTTTTCACTTTCACAACCATCATGGGTTGGTATATGTTTTCAGGTAAGTGAGGATTTTTTATATGTTGCAAATGATTACGAGTAGAAGTAATATTAAAAGAGGAAAAAAGAATATGGTTATCCCCAAACACATGGGTACTCGTTAGGTATAAAAGAATAAAAACTTTTCTTTCTTATGCTTGAAAAATCATTCAAATATCATGAAATATTATTACAAAATAATCACATCAAATGCCTTAAAATCATCAAAAAAAGAGCTTTTTTAGCAACAATGCAAGTTGCTAATAATCAGACAGTTGGAAAACAATATTTAAAAAGGGCGTTAGTAAGGGTCTTAAAGGGCGTTAGTGACAAGCCAAAAGGGCATCTTTTGGAGATCAAGTAAGCCTTAATTCAATTGCTTTTAAGCATTAGTTAGAAAATAAGTGTTGGAAAATTATTTACAAAGCCTGCTCTCTTTTATTTATAAAACTTTGTCATAGCTTCAATTTATTTATTAGAATTCAACATTTATCTAAGGTGGGTTCTATTAATTACCACCGAACTCAAATCATTAAATTATGGATTACGTTTTGTCATCTTTCAGACTCCCTTCGGCTCAAATTGCCAGTTTACTCATTCGTGATGCCCGCATAATGTCTTCGTTCACTATCATTTTGCCCTCAAAGATAGTCTCGAAATATGACAATGCTAATTAATAGAACCCAGCCTAATTTAATATTAGTTTTCTTGTATGTCTATTTCTGTATAAATCATGGTGCCTTACTATTTGTTTGTTTCAGAGATATAGCTAATTTAAACTGATTTTTGTTTCAAAGTTTGATTTGCATAGTTGAAAAAAAAGAAAAGCCCACTCATTACAGAATGGGCTTTAAGTTTTATTTATGTGATTAACTTATTTATCCTACCATGTTCTTGAGGTCTTCCTCTACAGAAGTAATACCTCCAAGACCAAAGTTTTCTACCAATACGTTCAATACGTTTGGTGAAACAAATGCTGGTAATGTCGGACCAATATGAATATTCTTTATGCCAAGGTAGAGTAGTGCAAGTAGGACGATGACAGCCTTCTGCTCATACCATGCTATATTAAACTCGATAGGAAGGTCATTGATATCATTAGCACCAAAGATTTCTTTCAGTTTCAAGGCTACAACTGCCCATGAATATGAATCGTTACATTGACCAGCATCCAATACACGTGGGATACCGTTGATGTCTCCAAGGTTTAATTTGTTATACTTAAACTTAGCACAACCGCTGGTCAAAATGACAGTATCCTTTGGTAACTGAGTAGCAAACTCTGTGTAGTAGTCGCGGCTCTTCATACGACCATCGCAGCCACTCATAACTACGAACTTACGGATAGCACCACTCTTTACGGCTTCAACTACCTGATCAGCCAAGGCGAATACTTGAGCATGAGCAAATCCACCGATAATCTCACCCTGTTCAATAGCGGTTGGTGCCTTACAAGTTTTGGCAATTTCAATTACCTCAGAGAAGTCTTTGTGTCCATTCTCATCTGCAAGAATATGCTTCCAGCCTGGGAAACCTGTTGCGTTTGTAGTGAATACACGGTCTTTATAGCTTGCCTTTGGTGAAGGTGGTACAATACAATTGGTTGTGAAGATGATAGGACCATTGAATGTCTCAAACTCTTCCTTCTGCTTCCACCATGCGTTACCATAGTTTCCAACAAGGTGCTTGTATTTCTTCAACTGTGGGTAATAGTGAGCTGGAAGCATCTCTCCGTGGGTGTAAACATCTACTCCTGCACCTTCAGTCTGCTCCAAAAGCTGTTCGATATCTTTCAAGTCGTGACCTGAGATAAGAATACCAGGACGGCTACCAGTACCAATATTTACTTTTGTAAGTTCAGGATTACCGTATGCCTGAGTATTAGCTTTATCGAGCAATGCCATTGCATCAACACCAAATTTACCTGTCTCCATTACTGTTGCCAATAGTGTGTCCATGTCTGCTTCTGGGTTAGAAACAATTGCAAGGGATTTCTCTATAAAGGCAATAATATTCTCGTTGCGCTCGTTAAGACGTGAAGCATGCTCGTAGTAGGCAGCCATACCCTTTAAGCCCAATACAGTCAACTCCTTCAATGAACGGAGGTCTTCGTTCTCAGTACGAAGGACTCCTTCACGTTCACCCTCTGCTTCGTAGTCAGATTTCTCACCACCCCAGTTTACTTCCTGATAGTTTGGTAATGTTACATTATGTTCCTTTGCAAGTACTATCAATTTACGCTTAATGCGAAGTCCATTGTCTACCTTATTTAATATAGCCTGATCGTCGAAGTTTGCATTGGTAATCGTTGCGAAAAGTGCATCAACAATATAATCACCGACCTCTTGACTTGATTTTATGCCAGCATTACGGAGGGAGTCAGAAATCGTTGCTACACCCCTTACTACGCCAAGTAACAAATCTTGCCAACGGCTTGTTTCTGCTTTTTTACCGCAGACACCTTGAATTGTACATCCAGTACCCTTTGCTGTTTCCTGACATTGGAAACAGAACATTTTGTTCTCTTTCATGTTTCGTAGTTCTATTTTTTTTATTTCAATAATGTTATTTTCGTCGCAAAATTATAGATAAATTAAAGCCGAATAGGTAACATTTGTGACGGCTTAAAGTTAAAAAATAATAAATAAAGATGAGTGAGATTTGCATTGTGTAAAACATCTTCTATGTAAAGAAGAGTGTAAGTAATATAAATCGAAAACGCTTTGTATTAATAGAGGTTAAGGGCATATTTGTGAATAATTTCTACGTGAATATATAGGAATGTAATAAAATATTTACGAAATTTAATAACTAATAGATATTAAAAAACTTGCGATAAACTTGACATTCTTAATTAATTATGTTATATTTGCAGTGTAATAACAAAATAGGTAACTAAAAATTCACGGATTATGGCTAAGTACAATTTAATAGAAAAAAAAGAGAAGGTAGCAGCCTACCGTAGTTTGGTCAGTCCGCAATTAATGGATGAATTAAAGGAAAAAATCCTTAATATCATTCTTATTCAGCAACGTTATAAAGACAAGAATTACTCTGCCAAGCAACTTGCTGAGGACTTAGGAACGAATACGCGCTACATCTCGGCTGTAGTTAATGTGAGATTCCACATGAACTACACGTCTTTTGTTAACAAATTCCGAATAGAGGAAGCAATGGCTCTTTTGGTTGACAAGCGTTATCAAGAACTGAATATGGAAGATATCAGCGATATGGTAGGCTTTTCAAATAGGCAGTCTTTCTATGCTTCTTTCTATAAATTGAATGGTGTCACCCCGCGTGACTACAGAATGCGCCACTTGGCACAACCCTCTTCTGAAGAAGTGCGTTTGAAAAAACCACTTAAGAAATAGTAATAATATGATAGAATCAATAGGAGAAGAAACTTTTAATTTTCAGGATGAACGGTTTGCCGATATACAAATGTTACGATATCGGCTTCCAGATTTCGAAGCACTGACAACTCGTCAAAAACAACTAATTTATTGCTTGTCAGAGGCAACGCTATTTGGACGTGATATTACATTCGACCAGTTTGGAAAATACAACCTCCGTATTAGAAAGACATTAGAGGCTGTCTATTTGAACTATAATGGTGATCGATTAGATAATAATTTTCGTGCTTTAGAAAAATATCTGAAGCACGTTTGGTTTGCTAATGGTATTTATCATCATTATGCTTGCGATAAATTCACTCCGTTATTTACTGAAGATTTTTTCCGCAATGCAGTTTTAACGATTGATTCTAAGCATCTTCCTCTTAATAATGGGGAGACAGTTACCTCATTACTTGATTCACTTTGTCCAATAATCTTTGATCCAGCCATATTTCCAAAGAGAGTTGACAAGTCGGATGGAAAGGATATCGTGCGTTCTTCTGCGTGTAATTATTATGATGGAGTTTCTCAACATGAAGTTGAAGAATTCTATGCAAAATTGAAGCAAGAAGGACCTGTAAATGAAGTTCCATCTTACGGATTAAACTCTACGCTTATAAAAGAGGGAGACACTATTCGCGAAGATATATGGAAGATAGACGGCAAATACGGTGCTGCTATTAAAAAGATTGTATATTGGCTGACTCGTGCTAAAGACTATGTTGAAAACGATCAGCAACTGCATGTGATTAACCTGTTAATTCGTTATTATGAGACAGGTGATTTACATGATTTCGATATTTATTCTATAGAATGGTTGCGTGAACAAGAAGGTCGCATAGACTTTATTAATGGTTTTATTGAAGTTTATGGTGACCCAATGGGATTGAAGGGTTCTTGGGAAGGTATTGTTGAGTATAAAGACCTTGATGCTACCCATCATACACAGGCTATATCTGCTAATGCACAATGGTTTGAAGACCACTCACCTGTAAATCCACTATTTCGCAAAAAGGTTGTGAAAGGTGTTACCGCTAATGTTATATGTGCGGCAATGTTAGGCGGAGATGAGTATCCTGCTTCAGCTATAGGAATTAATTTGCCAAATGCAGATTGGATTCGTGCTGAACATGGTTCAAAGAGTGTAACGATTTCTAATCTTACGCATGCATACGATATGGCTGCCAAAGGTAATGGATTTCGTGAAGAGTTTGTCATTGATACTGACACGAGAAAGCTATTAGACTTATATGCTGATAAAACAGATAATCTACATACAGACCTTCATGAGTGCTTAGGTCATGGTAGTGGACGCTTACTACCTGGTACAGACCCAGATGCACTGAAGAACTATGGTAATACAATCGAAGAGGCTCGTGCAGATCTCTTTGGATTATATTATATAGCAGATCAGAAACTTTTAGAACTTGGACTTTTAGATAGTTCGGTGGCTTATAAAGCACAGTATTACAACTATATAATGAATGGTTTGCTTACTCAGCAGGTTCGCATAAAACCTGGTAAGCAGATAGAAGAATCGCACATGCAGAATCGTGCACTTATAGCACAGTGGGCAATGGAAATGGGTAAGGAATTTAATGTTATAGAATTGATTTCCTGTGTAGACAAATCAACAAGTGAAGCTAAAACTTATGTTCGTATCAATGATTACGAAGCTTTACGTGATATTTTTGCTCATCAACTTGCCGAGATCCAACGTATTAAGAGTGAAGGTGACTTTGAGGCTGCACGAACCTTAGTAGAGAAGTATGCCATCAAACTTGATCCAGTCCTTCATGCGGAAGTTCTCCGCCGCTATGAAAGCTTGAATATTGCTCCTTATAAAGGATTTATTAATCCTATTCTAAAACCAGTTTACAATGAATTTGGTGAGATGACGGATGTTACTGTTGATTATTCTGAGTCATACACAGAACAGATGTTGCGCTATTCTCGTGATTATCAAACACTTTAATCTATGTGCATTTATTTATATTTTACTCTTTGAATATGTCTATATATAAACGAATTATAGATTAGGAGCAAATAGGTTAGATGTCTAATGTTACATATACTATAATAAAGCAGGATGCCAAGTGGCATCCCTTTTTATTATTTATAGTGAATTCTTCTTTACTTTCTCTACATAAGCATCAATAGCAGCAACTGCTGTGATGTTTACAATGTCACGTACGGAGCATTCAAAGTCAGTAAAGTGAATTGGCTTATTTAGACCCATCTGAATAGGACCAATAACCTCTGCTTCAGGACTTAAAGCTTGCAATAGTTTATAACCACTATTGGCTGAAGATAAGTCAGGGAAGATGAGAGTGTTGACGTCTAACCCCTTTAAGCGAGTGAATGGGTACTTTTCGTCACGTAGTTCTTTATTTAGTGCAAAATTAACCTGCATCTCACCATCAATGGCTAAGTCAGGATATTGCTTTTGTAGCTTCTCAACAGCTGTATGTACTTTTGAAGGAGAGCCTTCCTTATCTGACCCAAAGTTAGAGTAGGAGAGCATTGCAATGACAGGTTTATCATTGAAGAAGTTTACTGAATTAGCAGATAATTTAGCAATATCAGCTAAAACGTCAGCATCAGGGTGACGATTAATCAGCGTGTCAGCTATGTAGAACACACCTTTCTTGGTGTTTAAAATGTGCATAGTACCAAAATGGTTATATTCTGGTCGAATTCCTATGACATCTTTTGCAACTTTAATCGTATTGCTATATTTGGTATAAAGACCTGTGATAAATGCATCAGCATCACCATTCTCAACCATAGACATACCAAAATAGTTGCGTTCATACATCTTATCGTAAGCCTCATCAAATGTGTAGCCTTCACGTGCACGCTTTTCAGCTAAGTGCTTCGCATAGGTAGCACGACGTCCCTGTTCTTTGTCAGCACGCATATCAACGATTTCAATGTCTGAAATATCAAGCTTCAAACGATTGGCAACACGATTCAAACGGTCTGGATTTCCTAAAAGAATAGGTATACAGATACCTTCCTGCTTTGCTTGTACAGCAGCCTTCATCATAGTCTGGTGTCCGCCCTCTGCAAATACAATACGTTGTGGGTGTTGTGCAGCAGTAGCATGAAGGGTATGATTGAGCTTTGTTTCTTGACCCAACATCTGGAGCAGCTTCCCCTTATACGCCTTGAAATCTTTGATAGGTGTGCGAGCAACTCCGCTATCCATAGCAGCCTTAGCCACAGCAGCACTAACTTCAGTTATCAGTCGTGGGTCAACTGGTTTTGGGATAAAGTACTTAGGACCGAATGTAAGATCATTTACATGATAAACCTCATTTACTACGTCTGGTACTGTCTGCTTTGCCAAATCAGCAATAGCCAGCACTGCAGCCATCTTCATTTCTTCATTGATAGCCTTGGCGTGAACATCCAATGCACCGCGGAAAATATATGGGAAACCGATTACATTATTAATCTGGTTAGGGTAGTCAGAACGTCCAGTAGACATAATTACGTCAGGACGTGCAGCAATAGCATCATCGTACGAGATCTCAGGAACTGGGTTAGCCAAAGCGAAGACGATTGGATTCTCATTCATTGAACGAATCATGTCCTGTGTAAGAATGTTACCCTTAGATAATCCTACGAATACGTCAGCACCTTTAATTGCTTCCTCTAAGGTATGAATGTCACGACGTTCGGTAGCAAATAGGGCTTTTTGTGGTGTGAGATTCTTTGAGTCAGAAGTGATGACCCCCTTTGAATCAAGCATTATGATATTCTCTTTCTTCAGACCCAAAGCCATGTATAATTTCGTACATGAGATTGCGGCAGCACCTGCACCGTTGACAACTAACTTCACGTCAGCAATATTTTTGCCCGCTACTTCCAAAGCATTCTTCAATCCTGCAGCAGAGATAATAGCCGTTCCGTGCTGATCATCGTGCATAACAGGGATGTCAAGTGTTCGCTTTAATCGTTCCTCAATAGCAAAACACTCTGGTGCCTTGATATCCTCAAGGTTGATACCACCAAAGGTTGGTGCAATCTTTTCTACAGCCTCACAGAACTTGTCCGGATCCTGTTCGTCTACTTCTATATCAAATACATCAATGCCACCATATATCTTGAACAGCAAGCCTTTACCTTCCATAACAGGCTTTCCGCTCATAGCACCGATGTTACCTAATCCTAAAACAGCTGTACCATTACTGATTACAGCAACTAAATTACCTTTGTCTGTGTATTTATATACATCGTCAGGATTCTGTTGGATTTCTAAGCATGGATATGCCACACCAGGCGAATATGCCAGACTGAGGTCTGTTTGTGTACTATAAGGTTTTGTAGGCGTTACTTCAATTTTGCCAGGACGACCGTTGCTATGATATTCCAAAGCGACTTCTTTTGTTACCTTGACCATAATTAATCTTTTACTTTTAATATTACAAAAATGTATATTTGACTTACAAAGTTAGTAAAATCCACTCTAAAACAGATGCCATTATGAAAGTTTTTTGTAATTTTGTCGCAAAAATAAAGATTAATGTATAATACAGCTACAGAAACCACTTATCGGCAAGAACTGAAAGAGAGAATTCTCATTGCTGCGATAAACCTTTTCCATAAAAATGGAATAAGATGTGTTAAGATGGATGATATTGCCAACGAACTCAAAATATCAAAGCGTACACTCTACGAGATATACAGCAATAAGGAAGAATTATTATTTGAAGTCGTTCGTCATGATAAGCAGAGAGAGAGACGAAGGATGGATGAAATAGCCAAAACAGGATTGAATGTAATCAATATTGTTATCGAAATCTGTCGTTTTCGTATTGAGGAGTTTAGTCGGATTAATCCCCTTTTCTTTGAGGAAATACACAAGTATCCAGAGTTGCTTACTTATGTACGTAATCTGCATGAAGAAAGAGAATGCGATGTTCATTCCTTTATACAACGTGGTATAGATGAAGGTTTGTTCTTTTCTAATGTAAACTACGATATTGTACGTACGTTGACGGTTGCATTACAACATTCAATTATGAATCAATACCTTTATAAAAAGTATGATGTGAAGGAGCTTGCACACGTTGGCATATTATTCTTTATTCGCGCTTATTGTACGTTGAAAGGTGTCAAGCTATTGGATGAAGAACTAAACTCTCTTTCCTTGTCTTAAAGTTGATAAAGCATATTCTGTTTTTATGCATTTTCAATAGAAATGTATTCTGATAAAAGATAATTAATAGATGAAAGATAATACATATAAGACATTGCTGCTAATATTGTTAGTAGTAGTGTTCCTTTTTCTGCTTCACTTCATTCCAACTTTCAAAATAGGTGATACAAAGCTACGTGAGATAGATATTTTGAGTGATCTTGCGCAAAAAAAGAAAGTGCTTGAAGACGTTATACCATCTCCTAAGAAGCCTTCAGCTGTAGTAGCATACGATAAAGATGGAAATGTAATTAACTTCAAGGAAGAATGGCCTAAGGGTACAGAACGTATTGTTGACTATTCTGCAGGTAAACCAGGAGGACTGGATCATTTCTATAGTCAGCTGAATCTCTTGGCTCAGAAGCAGGCGGTTGGTCGCCCTGTACGTATTGCCTATTTTGGTGATTCATTTATTGAGGGAGATATCCTGTTAGCTGACTTACGTGAAGCCCTTCAAAAACATTATGGAGGTTACGGAGTAGGGTGGATTGATGCGGGTAACGATCTTGATCAATATAAACACACTGTAGAGAATAAATTTACAGGACTTACCGAACACATGGTTAAAAAGCCAGCAAGCTATGATGTCAATCAAGCTGGTATTGCTGAGCGTTATTACACGATGAATGGTCAAGTTTCCATGTCATTTGCACCTTTTTCACTCTCGCATGACTATTCGCTAACAGAAAAGTGGACAAGTACATGGCTATACCTGCGTTCAAAGGGTGGTGCTAATATAACCTTTTCAATTGATGGTGGTAAAACGTCAACACAACGTGTAAACCCTTCTGCAACTGTACAAGCTGTGAAGCTGGATGGTGTTACTTCTCATGCAACAATTAAGGTAGATGGTTCAAACACGATACTTTTTGGCACTTCACAAGAGGGGCGCGAAGGTATTGTTCTTGATAACTTTAGTATGCGTGGTTCTTCTGGCACAACATTGGCGAAACTTCCTGAACAGATGTTGAAAGAGTTTGCTCATGTTCGTCCGTATGATCTCATTGTCTTCCAATTCGGTGTTAATGCAATTGATGCAGAAACAACTCCAGAAAGATTGAAAAAGTACATGAGTGAAATGAAACTTGTTGTAGACCTTTTCCACAAATGTTTCCCACAAACAAGTATTCTTATTGTAGGTAGTCCAGACCGTGGTTCAAAGACTTCACCCGATGGTACAATGAAAGGTGTTGAGATGTTGGTTGGTTATCAAGAGCAACTTGCTGCCGATTGTCATGTTGGTTTCTATAATCTGTTCCGTGCTATGGGCGGTCCTGGTACAATGATGCGTATTGTTGACGAACAGGGTATGGGAACTAAGGATTATGTACATATTAATTATAAGGGTGGTAAATATGTCAGCGAACGCATCTTCAAGTCAATTGTAGCAGGACAAAAGAATT
This sequence comes from Prevotella melaninogenica, assembly GCF_018128065.1. Lineage (NCBI taxonomy): Bacteria > Pseudomonadati > Bacteroidota > Bacteroidia > Bacteroidales > Prevotellaceae > Prevotella > Prevotella melaninogenica. The sequence continues at coordinate 1,283,129 of NZ_CP072359.1, forward strand.
ATGCGAGACGTGAACAGTTGGCTGAACAATAAAATCTATTAGTATAATATAGAATCAGATGGAAATAAGTAATTTATTCAGCCAGTTTATGGCTATATTAAAAGTCTTCCTACATAATATAGACTCGTATGTCTCAAGCCTTGATTTTACGAAGGTAGCTGATATTCTGCTCTACAATCCGCGTGAACCGCTGCTTTTCTCTTCAGGAGCGTTTCTCTTTATTTTCCTTGTCTTCATGATAGGTTATTACTGCCTGCGGAACAAGGTAGATGGAAGACTTCTCTTTGTTACGCTTTTCTCTTACTATTTCTTCTACAAGAGTAGTGGCTTCTATTTTTTGTTGTTGATCATCGTTACTCTCAGCGATTTCTATATTGCTCGACGAGTTGCGAAAGGTAAGCATCCTAAGCTGTGGTTGGGCTTGACGCTGCTGATAGACCTTGGTCTTTTGGCTTATTTCAAGTACACCAACTTCTTTGCAGGAATGGTAGCACAGATGATTGGTGGTAATTTCCAGCCTTGGGACATCTTCTTACCTGTAGGAATTAGCTTCTACACCTTTAAAACTATTTCATATGTTATAGATGTATACAGAAAGAAGCTTGAACCAATGGAGTCACTTCTTGATTATGCTTTCTACGTCAGCTTCTTCCCAACACTCCTTGCTGGTCCGATTACCCGTGCAACCGACTTCGGTCCACAGATTCGTAAACCATTGCATATCAGCCGTGAGATGTTTGCTCAAGGAGTATTCTTTATTATTATTGGTCTTTTTAAGAAAGCTGTTATTTCTGATTATATCTCACAGAACTTTGTGGATCGTATCTTTGATAACCCAACACTCTTCTCAGGTGGAGAGGTTCTTCTTGGTCTTTATGGCTATTGCATCCAGATTTACTGTGATTTCTCGGGATATTCTGATATGGCAATCGGTATTGCTTTGCTTCTTGGATTTAAGATTCCAATGAACTTCAATGCACCTCTTACAGCCGATTCGATGACTGACTTCTGGCGTCGTTGGCATATCTCGCTCTCTACTTGGATTCGTGATTATGTATATATATCACTTGGTGGAAATCAGAAAGGAACACTTCGTATGTATTTTAATCAGATGTTTGCTATGACGGCTTGTGGACTCTGGCATGGTGCATCGTTGAACTTTGTTGTTTGGGGTGTACTACATGGTGCATTGGTCTGCGTGCATAAGTTCTGGTCACAGACGGTTCTGAAACATGACCGCCGTTATCATCCTTCTGGTATTCGCCGTTTTGTGTCAGTATTCATCACCTTCCATGTCCTTTGTTTTACATGGCTTTTCTTCCGTTGTAAAGACTTTGATGCGGTATGGGTTATGGTTAAGCAGATGTTTACTAAGTTCAATCCTTCTGTCCTTCCTGATGTGTTCATGGGTTATAAGTATGTATTCATGCTGATGATATTTGCTCTTATTACACATTGGATACCAGATTCTTGGCAGAATCGATGTGTACGAGTACTTGAAAAGGGTGGCGTCTTTTTCTCTGCCATTGCGATAACTATTGTTATCTTTATTATCATGCAAGTGAAGAGTTCTGACATACAGCCATTTATTTACTTCCAGTTCTAATTGGAACTTTGAATTTAAGACTGCGCATACTGTTAAACTAAATATTAGCTTAATTGTATGCGCTGTTTGTTTTTACTTAGAATAAGTGATGATTATGTTCAAAATATAACTTTGAAAAATACTTACAAGTCTGTTGCTGATTTGCTATAAAAAACACAAATAGTAACTCAAAAAATAGAGTCTGTAACTTTTTGTATATCAACATGTTGCAAAGTTAATAGTGAGAAGGTGCTTAGTAAGCTTTCAAAAGGGCGTTAGTAAGACTTCAAAAGGGCATCTTTTGCAAGTCAATTAGGCATCTTTTCAAAGCTAAAAGACCCTATATAGACTTTAAGAGGTGAGAAAATAATTTACATACTCTAATAAACAAAGACACAAAATGATTTTAGAAGACAAAAAATATGGTTATGAATAGAAGTTGTTCTATCAGTCTTTTTTGTTCAATTGTCTTTTGAGATTTGCTCTAATGATTTCCCACTAACATTCAATTGTTTTTTTTGTATTGCTCTTCACGGTCTTTTTTCTTTTAGCTGACATCTTTCGCTTACCTCTTAAACTCAGCATCCATTAGTGCTTACGAGCAACACAGAAACATATGTTAAGCCATATTTTTGATAAAATCCTTTGTTCTTCCATATCTTTTTTATACTTTTGGCAATTGAATTCAACGATATAAAGATGAGACAAATCATTAATCATTTTACTGATGATGACCTTTACAAGCTTACAATGTGCTGTGCCGTCATTGACAACTATCCACGTGCACATGTTTGCTACCATTTTGTTGACCGCGATGACACAGTTTATCCAGAAGGTTTCGCACGTGAAGTGGAACATCAGGTAGAGTTATTGGAGTCGGTTATTATTACTGATGAAGAAATAAATTTCCTTCGCAAAAAGTGTTATTATTTGCCAGAGTGGTTCTTAACTTACCTCCGTGGCTTTCGCTTTTCACGAGAGTGGGTTAAGGTATGGCAGAATGAAGATGGACACCTTCATATAGAATTTGAAGGGCTATGGGCTGATACAATTCTGTTAGAAGTGAAGATGCTTGCCATTATTTCAGAATTATTCTATATGTTTAACGACCAGGCTCAAGAATTTGATTACCAAGAACTTTATGACAAGACTTATCATAAGACAGAGCGATTACTTGAGGCAGGCTGCGTATTCTCTGATTTTGGCACACGTCGTCGTGCCAGCCTTACGGCAGAAGATACGGCTGTGCGTGCCATGAAGGATTGTTATGATAGTCGTGATTGGAAAGGTCGTTTTGTAGGAACAAGCAATATCCACCTTGCGATGAAGTATGATCTTACTCCTGTTGGAACTATGGCACACGAGTTCATCTGTGCTATTGGTGGTATGTTCGGTCCTCAAATGGCAAACTATATGGCAATGGAAGCATGGCGCAGAACCTATCGTGGTGCGTTAGGAACATACCTCTATGACTCCTTTGGTTGGGATATCTTCTCTTACAATTTCTCTGAAGACTTTGCTAATCAGTTTAAGGGGTTGCGTATTGATTCAGGAGATAATTTCGAACAATTAGAGAAAATCATAGCTAAATATAAGTCTTTTGGTATTGATGCACGCGATAAGCAGGTTTTATTCTCAAATGCTTTAGATACCGATAAGGCTATTGAAATTCAACGTTATGCTGAGAGTCGTGTAAAACCATCATTTGGTATTGGTACGCACTTTACCAATGATTTCCCACATGTAAAGCCAATGAACATTGTGATAAAGTTGGTTGCCGTAAAGATAACGGAGTCGTGGCCATTCTATAATGATACTTGTAAGATTTCTGAAGATAAGGGAAAACATACAGGTAAGCCTGAGGTTATAAAACGATTTATGGAAGCTATACATTACACAGAATAAACATTCCGTTTGATTTATTTGTATCGAAAGAAGGACAATAAACAAAAGGCGGTAATAAGTTGATGATTCTTTCATCACCTATTACCGCCTTTTACCGTTTTACATTATTTTATTTTGAAGGAGTGGAGGCTTCTATCCTCTTCAATCCCTTCTGATAATAGATATAATAGAGTATTCCAGAGAGTGTTAAGCCAAATGGGAAAGCATACCATACACCTAAAAGTTTGTAATTCATTATAACGCCGAAGATATAGCCTAAGGGTAATGATACAACGAAGTAAGATATAAAGGCAATCCAAATCAGTGGGCGTACGTTGGCTGTACCTCGCATTGCGTTAGCATAATTACACTGCATACCATCTCCAAATTGATAAATCATAAATGGAATAATCGTCATAGAAACCATCGAAATAACGTTTACATTATCAGTAAAGAGTCCACCAATAATATGGCGGAAGATAAAGACTGGTACAGAAGTTACTAATGCAAGCAAGAAAACCAGATGAATACCAGCTGTTGCTGTTCGTCTTACAGCAAGGAAATCACGCTGACCCATAAAATTGCTGATGCGCACAGCTACCGCTGCTGCTAATCCGTAGTAAATCATATATCCCAACTGTGAGATTGTCAGCATAACTTGATGAGCAGCCAAAGACTCTGTGCCAAACCAGCCCACCATCAAACTTGAAAGGCTAAAGGCAGCAGTCTCCATACCCATCTGCAATGCCAAAGGAAATCCAAGAACTGTAATCTTCTTAAAATCTGCATAATGAACTTTTCCAGTGTTCCACCCTTCCTTATATTCTCTATATTTCTTACTAACGAAGAAGATGCCAACCATGACTATAGTCATCATGATACGTGAAATCATCGTGGAGAGTCCAGCACCTAACAATCCCATCTCTGGCATTCCCAAATTACCATAAATAAGTATCCAATTACCAAAGATATTCATTACGTTGCCACCTATAAGTATCCACATTGCGACTTTAGTATCTGTGATACCATCTGTAAACTGGCGGAAAGTATTGAACCAACAGACAAAAGGTAAAGAAACAAGTTGAATAAGAAAATAAGGACGAATGAGGGGTAATAATTCTTCTGGTTGTCCTAATCGGTGAACATTCAGATAAAGAACAATCATGATGAATGACAAGAACAACGCCATACATGTATTCGCAGCCGTAGCACTCTTCATCAACTCACCAATGCGATGTGTATTTTCTTGTCCATATAGAATTCCAACAAGTGCAGTAACTGCGTACGTAAAACCAATAGCAAAAATTATAACCAGTGTAAACATATTGTTGACAAAAGCCGCTGCTGCTAATTCCTCTGTACTATGATGACCTATCATAAGCGTATCGGCAAAATTAAGAATGAGGTTTCCTAATTGTCCGATGATGATTGGAACACCTAAATAAGTAAGATTTTTATAGTGTGTTTCGTACTTTGTAAATTGATATGACATAACTGTTTTTGCTATTTATTATCCTAAGTGTGCTGCAAAGGTACGAAAAAATGTTGTATTTTCATACATAGTTTTAATTTACTTACTTCTTTCTATGCTTGAGATATTATAATTTGAGAAGGGGGAGGGTAACAATAAAAAAGGAGACCAAGCGGTCTCCTCTAAATAATATAGTATATGTTCTAATGATTTACAAGTCAAACTTGTAGCCCAAAGTAATCTGGAATACGCTGTTCTTAGCATCAAAGTTTTTGTATGCTTTGCTAATACCCCAATTGTAACGAGCATCAAGCTGAATATTGTTGTATTCGTAAGAAACACCTACTGGAATAGAAACGTCTACAGACTCTGCCTTAAACGGATTTTCAAATGCATCCAAGTTGTTTAGCTTTATTTTGTTGCTAATATTAAAGCCTGGCTGAACACCAAGTTTTACTGCGAGTCCCTTTACTACATAAACGTTTGCCATAATTGGAACATTTATATAATCAAGGCGATTAGTAGCATCGGTATATTTACCGAAGTTGTACTTTGTACCCTGCATAGAGTAAAGTGCGCCTGCGCTTAAAGAGAAAATGTCACTAACCTGATATTCACCTTCAATACCAGCAACGAGACCGATGCGTGGGTCAGAATCTTTAAACTCTGTAACGTTTGCAATACTAACACCAACCTTTGGCTGCAAATTGAAAGAACCTACTGCATGTTGTGCGAATGTAGCTACTGATGAAAGCATCAATGCTGCTACGAATAAAACTTTTTTCATAACTCTTTTGTTGATAATTTGGTATAAATGTATTCAATGTATTATCCTTTTATCCTTATCATATTGTACTTAGTGTAAATACACTTTCAAAGAAATAGAATCATTTTTCTCATATTTAGTGTGTGCAAAGATAGAGGAAACTCATGTATCAGCAAAGCGTTTCGTGTTAAATTGTATTTATCTAATGTTATAACAAATGAATTTCAAACAAAAAGGTGATTAGAGGAAGGAATGTTTTCTCTAACCACCTTGTTATTTATTCTACAATCTTCTTTAATATAAGAAGCTCAATGTTTTTATTTTACCTCACAACTCAGTTCCTCGCCCTCAGAGAGTTCTCTTACACTGCTAAGGGTTGAAACTGCAATGTTGTAGAGTGCTTCCTTTGTAAAGAAAGCTTGATGAGAAGTCAAAACAACGTTTGGAACCATCAACAAACGAGCCAATACGTCATCATCAATCATCTTATCACTCTTATCCTCATAGAAGTATTCTTTCTCCTCTTCATAAACGTCAAGACCCGCAGAACCAACCTGCTTTGTACGCAGACCTTCAATAAGGTCTTCCGTATGAATAAGCTGACCACGACCAGTATTGATAATCATGACACCCTTCTTCATCTTTGCAATGCTTTCCTTATTAATAAGGAACTTCGTATCAGGAGTCAATGGGCAGTGAAGCGAGATAATATCACTATTAGCATAAAGTTCATCAAGCTGTACAATCTTTACACCATATTGTTTTGCAAATTCTTGATCAGGATAAAGGTCGTATGCCATGATGTTCATACCAAAGCCATGAAGAATCTTAATAAGTTCTTTTGCAATACGCCCCATACCAACAATACCTGCTGTCTTACTATACATATCAAAACCTAACAAGCCATGTAGGGTAAAGTTTCCTTCACGCGTACGGTTTACAGCACGGTATATCTTACGGTTCAAACTCAGCATCAATGTAACAGCATACTCAGCAACAGCATGTGGAGAGTAGGCTGGTACATGTGTTACCTTAATACGACCTTCTGCCGCCTTAAGGTCAACGTTATTGAAACCTGCACAACGAAGTGCAACGAGCTTAACACCATTATTCACCAACTCATCAATAACTCTTGCGTCACACTCAGCATTTACGAAAATACATACCACATCTGCACCTTTAGCCAAAGGTACTGTACTAATACTGAGACGCTCTTGATAATAGCGAATATCAAAATTATAATCTTTGTTTACTGCGTTGAAAGACTCAATGTCATACGACTTTGCGTCGAAAAATGCTATCCTTATTGCCATTTGTATAAAATGTTTTAATAATTATAAGTGCTTTAAATATTTCTTCTTTATATATAAACTTATAAGAGAGCATGTCTCGTTATCTCAAATCTCAGGTTGTTTTATTTATATCACTTAAGACTTTGCAAAGGTACATATAAATTGTAATACTTGCAAATATTTACCTTTTACAGGATTGTATTTAGACAATTCTCTCGTTACATCAAACATAAAGATAGAGTATTGGTCCTTTATAATTAGCATCTGATCAATCCATTTTTTATTTATTACTGATGGAGAAGACAGCGTATTTGTTTGAGATATTGGGTCTACTCGCGGATCTAACATATGTTTCCATACATCTCCTAATAAAGCCCACCACTAAGATTCTGGTTCTATAACGAATCGTGTGGGTAAATAGTTTTTCCTTGCCAGCATTCCTATGTTTAATGGCTTTATGGCTGAACAGATGAAGACGAATTAATCTACAAAGTATAAAGGAGTTTTCGCTAAACAAGCTTCTACACAACCTCCTTTTATTTTTAGTATTACAACATTTTGCTCACAATTCATCCCCTGCCATCCTTATATCATAGTGAAATTAGCCCTCCGCACATGTGGTGTTAAGCCTCCGCACCACATGTGCGGAGTATCAGCACCACAGCAAATGATGGTAAACATTCACGAATATTGTATGAAATAAGACCTTAAAACATTCTTTTCCGTTGGCTAAAGTGTTAAAGAGTAAAACTAAACTGAATAAATAACTTCTTTTTATGAATACAACAGATATTATTCTAATCGGGGCAAACAACCCACACGATTCGTTATAGAGCCGATATAAATACAATTAATTTAACTTATATTTAACGTTTCCCATGCTGTAATATATTTCTTCTGTTCTCCTTCATATTCCTTGAAAATGAAGAAGTTAATTGAGTGATGCACAATAATTGTCTCTTCTTACAAATTGAATCATAAAATGCATACACCTTATCTTGCTATGTTCCAACACCGTGTTTGTACTCAGCACATGTGGTATTGTGAGTAAACAGCAATGATGTTGAGTACTAACACGCTCGCAATAGGTGGTTAAGAAGAAAGCAACTTATAGTAGTCTAACATCATGATGTACTGATTATTCCTTGCTCTTGACTTATTTATAGGCGTTTTCGTTACTAATATTGCAGAAAAATATGTAATTTTGCATTCATATTTAAAGATTATCAACACACAAATTAATCGTGAATAATCCATCCACTATAAAAGGTTATGGCTATGCCAGCCTTTCTGCAATTACGTTCGGTACTATCCCGCTTTTCTCCATTCCTGTAATGGAATCGGGAATGTCACTGCCGTCAGTATTAATCTATCGTTTCGCCTTCGGTTGTCTTTTTATGATGACAATCTTACTATGGCGGAAACAAAACCTGCATATCCGATGGGGAGATGGACTCAGGATTATGTTCCTATCGATTTTATATGCAGTATCAGCAGTATGTCTATTCAGTAGTTATGAATATATGCCAGGTGGTATAGCAACAACGCTGTTGTTCTCTTATCCTGTATGGACAGAGATATTGCTTATCCTTTTCTTTAATGAAAAACTTACAATTCGTATATCCTTAGCTATATTGCTTGCTATTGCAGGTGTTGCATTTCTTGGTGGAATAGGGCAGTCTGATGGTATTGATGGTATCAAGTCCATGTGGGGCGTTATACTTGCAATGTCGTCTGGATTGCTTTATGCCATCTATATGGTGCTATTCCCTCACATGCGTATTCGTAAGTTGCCTGCATTGAAGGTTAATTTCTATATTTTCTTTATGGCAATGTTGCTACTAATTCTCTATGCAACATTTACGACAGGAGGCGTTGAACGTATCACAACCGCAGACTCATTCCTGTCACTGGTTCTCCTCGGTTTGATACCAACCACTATTAGCAATGTTACTTTGGTACGCTCCCTCACACTGGTTGATTCTGCCAGTGTGGCAATTCTGGGAGCCTTTGAGCCACTCACAGCAATGACGATTGGTATTACACTCATGGGCGAACCCCTTACGACATCTATCATCACTGGTTGTGTACTTATCATTTCTTCTGTAATAATACTTATCACAAAGGGTAAAACCTTAGCTAATCCTCTTCGGAAATATGCCGAACACCAAGAATAAAAACATACTTTGGCACCTCCTTGCCATTGCCATCGTTGTCATTTGGGGCACAACCTTCGTAAACACAAAAGTGCTTTATAACAGTGGATTGACACCGTTAGAGAATTTCTTCCTTCGGTTTGTTATTGCCTATATCTGTATATGGTTTATCTCGCCACGTCAACTTCTTTCCCGCACATGGCGTGATGAACTAATTATGGTCTTATTAGGTATTACGGGAGGCTCTGTCTTTTTCCTTGCGGAAAACTATGCAGTAGGACTTACTTATGTCAATAACGTTAGTTTCATTGTTTGTACAGCACCGCTACTGACCGTACTACTTGGTATAACCTTTGTAAAGAGTATCAAAGCAAGCTGGTCGCTGATTGTCGGTTCGCTAATTGCTTTACTGGGTGTTGCAATCGTTATCTTTAATGGTAGTTTTGTCCTTCATTTGAACCCTTGGGGAGACCTTCTTACACTATTGGCATCGTTGTGCTGGGCCGTTTATTCTCTGTTGATGAAGAAGATATCAAACAGCTATTCAGCTGTCTTTATTACACGTAAGATTTTCTTTTATGGTCTTATAACAGTGCTACCAGTCTTTATTTTCGACCCATGGACCGCAACTACCTCCATGCTTCTTACTCCGAAAGTGCTTCTAAATCTATTGTTCCTTGGTCTTGTTGCATCTTTTCTTTGCTTTGTTCTATGGACATTGGTCATTGCAAAGATTGGGGCAATGACATCATCTAATTATCTATATCTTAATCCTATCAGCACAGTTGTTACCAGTGCTATTTTCCTCGATGAGCCAATGACAGCTATTGCCTATGTGGGAAGTGCCTTGATATTGCTTGGTGTCGCTGTGTCTAATAAATAATATTTGCTTTTAGCATATCTCAATATTATCCAATTCAGTTGATGGGAACGTAAGATCTTATTTATTTTACTCCATTTTGAACTTTATTGTCTTATAATAATAACTAAATCGTAATATGAAGAAAATAGCATTAATAACTGGTGCTACCAGTGGAATTGGCAAGGCTTGTGCACGTAAGTTTGCACAAGGGGGTTATGATGTCATCATTACTGGTCGTAGAGCAAAGCTTCTTGCAGACCTAAAGAAAGAACTTGAAGCAGAGAATGTAAGGGTCTTGGCACTTGCTTTCGACGTAAGAAACCGCAACGCAGCAACTGCGGCTATCAATAGTTTACCACTTGGATGGCAACAGATAGATGTCTTGATTAATAATGCTGGATTGGCTCTTGGTTTAGAACCAGAGTATGAAGGAAGTTTTGATGATTGGGATACGATGATAGATACCAACATCAAAGGACTCCTGACAATGACACGTCTTGTTGTACCAAGAATGGTAAAGCGTGATAGTGGACATGTTATTAATATCGGTTCAGTGGCAGGTGATGCTGCTTATGCTGGTGGTAATGTCTATTGTGGCACAAAGGCTGCTGTGAAAACTATCACCGATGGACTCCGTATTGATCTCGCACACACTTCTGTTCGTGTAACAAACATAAAACCAGGATTGGTTGAAACTCACTTCTCTAACGTACGTTTTCATGGTGATGATGCTCGTGCCGATAAGGTTTATGAGGGCGTTAAGCCACTCACAGGTGTCGATATTGCTGAGGTTGTTTTCTATGCAGCTTCTGCTCCTGCCCATGTTCAGATTGCAGAAGTACTTGTTCTTGCTACACATCAGGCAAATGGAAGTGTGCTGCATAGAGAAGTATTAAAGTAAATCTTGTCCTTTTGTAGATTTTTCTTGGATAGCTTTGCGCACAGATAGAGAAGTTGTGTGAACTCAAAAGCGATATATGAAGAATGTCTTTTTGCAAAAAGGTAGGAACTATGTGAGATAAATGAAAGATTGCTAATTTTGGATGTTTACGTTGGTTTTGTAATAAAAATTCAAATATTGAAAAAATAAAGATGCTCTTTTGGCTTCTAAAAGACGCCCAATTGACTTGTTAAAGATGCCCTTTAAGGACCTTACTAACGCCCTTTTGAAGTCCAATTGGGCATCTTTTACTTTGTGAATTTGTAACTATTTGAAAACAAGTCGGTTATGAATGTGTTTAAAATGCATGTTTTTTGATGGTTTTAAGAGCTTTATTTTCTTCTTTTTGTTGTAATATTTTACTGCGTACTCTTTGCTTTTAATAGGCTTTTGCTGGCGTTGTATTTAGTTTGATAAAGGTACTCTTAAAATGAGGCGAGATACTCTCTCCGATTTACTTTATTCTTTATAACCTTAATTCCACAACCAGATGTGCGATTTCTTGTTAATATATTTTATAAGTCTCAGAGGAACCTCCATTCCTCAGAGTTTTGCCGTTTGCAGAGTTTTTACTAACTTTATGATGTCAAAAAACAGTTTGGTGAAGAAAAATCCCACATCTGACAAGCTCTATCTGCAATGCCCTAAAATATTTAACAGGGTTGCGGAATTGAGAATTTCTTCTATAAATTGTTTTATTTGGGTTGAAAAACATTGTTGAGGAAGGTTTAATCTCCTTATAATTATGTATCTTTGCAGAGATGAAATTTGCAATAATTGCAGCTGGTGATGGTTCGCGACTGGCTCAAGAAGGTGTCACCGAACCCAAGCCATTGGTAAGGGTGAGGGGAGAACGGCTTATAGACAGATTAATAAGGATTTTCATGGAAAATAATGCCACGGAAATTGTTGTTGTCTGTAATGAGCAAATGACTGATGTTACAAGCCATTTGAACGATATTCAAAGCAAAGGACTGAATGGTTTGACAGTTCCGCTACGTTTTGTTGTTAAGTCAACACCCAGTTCAATGCATAGTTTCTATGAATTGCGTAATTTTCTTCGTGATGAACCTTTTATCCTGACAACAGTTGACACCATCTTTGACGAGCGTGAGTTTTATGATTATGTTTTGTCTTTCCAAGACAAGATAGCGCATGGCATAGACGCTTTGATGGGTGTTACTGATTATATTGATGATGAAAAACCACTTTATGTCGATGTTGATGATGCTATGTGTATTCATGGCTATTACGATAGTGCCCAAGCTGACTCTCACTTTATTTCCGCAGGTATATATGGCTTGACATTTTCTTCACTTGCTATTCTTGAGAATTGTATAGCGAAAGGCGAACACAGAATGCGTAATTTTCAACGAGCTTTGGTTACTTCTGGCTTGCGAATAGAAGCTTATCCGCTGACAAAGGTGTTTGATATTGACCATATAGAGGATATAAAAAAGGCTAATGAAGGAGCAACATTGATTGCTTCCTGTTATAAGAGTAAGACTTTATTAGTACAGCGGGCAGCATGCTATTCTCCTAATTCTGTGGAAAAAGACTTGGCTGTTTTACAAGAAGTTGCTTCCCTCTTGAAGAATGTACGGATGATATTCGAGGAAGAGTTGGTGAATTGTTATAATACTCATAATCAATCATTTTATTCTAATCCGTTAAACTTTTACGAAGAATATTGTCAGGTGTTTTCTATGGCTCGTAGCTCAATAGCTTTGGATTACCTTGAAAAGCTGGAACAAAAAGGTGTCTGCGTTCTTAATCCATCGGCTGGTGTACGGGCTTGTAAGAGAAGTTATGTAGACAAAATAATGAGGGAAAGCAACCTTCCGTTACCACCCAGAGAAGGGCTTGACGGCTATTGGGTAAAACGTGCTGATGCTGCAGCGCAAAGCAAAGAAGATATATGTTTCTGTCATAATAAGGATGAAGTAGAACAAGCAAAGTCTGCTTTTATAGTGCGTGGTATCGTTGATGTTATTGTACAAGCACACGTGAAAGGTGATGTAGTGAAGTTTTATGGTGTTGAAGGTACGGACTTTTTCCGTTTTTATTATTCTGGTGATGAAACAGAAACAAAATTTGGAGATGAAGAAAAGAATGGTAGACCGCAGTATTATCCTTTCTCATCATCTGCTTTGCAAGCTGATGCAGAGAGGTTATCATATTTGTTACAGACGCCTATTTATGGAGGTGATGCAATTGTGCGGGAAGACGGTAGTTATGTGATTATTGACTTTAACGACTTCCCCAGTTTCTCAAGATGTAGAAAGGAGGCAGCCCGAGCAATCGTTGAGCTGATGAATGAGAAATCTGTTTCTCGTCATGTTTCTTCCTCTGGAGAAAAGTATTAAGTTTAAGTGAATGATTATAGTAAACTGATAACCTCCTGTCTTTCATTCCGTTTCGCCTATAACAATTAGAATATAATGACAAAAGAACAACAAAATAATAGAACAACTTCTCAACAAACATCGGATAATCCTCATTTATCCGCACAATCCTCTTCCCCTTATTTAGGTGATGGGGAAGAAAGAAGAGCGGGTTTTTTGAATCTTCTTCGTGCTTCTTTCAAATCAATGGACACAGAAGAATGGCTTGATATCTATTTTACTCGTCCTATAGGATTAGCGTTTGCTTTGTTTTGGCATCGTTTGGGTGTAAGTCCAAATAGTATAACCATTTTGTCTATCTTTCTTGGTATTGGTGCGGGAGTGATGTTCTTCTTTACAGATACCTTGCATAACATTTTAGGTATAATCCTTTTGATGTTAGCCAACTTCTGTGATTCAACTGACGGACAGTTAGCACGACTAACGAATCAGAAATCTATGAAGGGGCGCTGTTTAGATGGGTTCGCAGGTGACGTTTGGTTCTTTTCAATTTATCTTGCTATTGTCTTCCGACTTTGGCATCAACCCATACCAGGTACATCAATGGTGTGGGGCTTTTGGGGATTAGCTTTGACAGTCGTTGCAAGTTTGTTATGCCATTCTCCGCAAAGTTCGTTAAGCGATTACTATCGACAGGTCCACCTTTATTTCTTAAAAGGTAAGGAAGGTTCAGAATTGGATTCCTACGAGCGTGAACATGCTATTACTGAAAGTCTGAAAGGAAAGAAAGGGGTCTTTTGGGACCGTGCTTTTCATAGTAATTATCAGCGTTATTGTAAGAGTCAGGAGCGCAGAACGCCAGCCTTTCAAGAGTTTCATGCAGCGTTGATAGAAAAGTATGGAAGTGTGGATAAAGTTTCTCAGGAACTTAAAGCTCGCTTCTTGGTAGGGAGTAGACCGCTGATGCCTTTTACAAATTTCTTATCTTTTAATAGTCGTGCTTTTCTTATCTATATCACTTGCTTGCTAAATTGTCCGTGGATTTATTTACTGTTTGAAATCACTTTATATAACTTGCTGTATATCTATATGCACAAGAAGCATGAAGATTTATGTAAACGTCTTATGCTAAAGGAGTAATCAAGGCATGTTTCTTCAGGTTGATTAAAATGGAGTTTGCGGTTAAAGAAAGACTTTATGTAGTCTGTTTTAATCCTTGAAGAACAGTGTTATACAATATAATATTACTTAAATAGTTCAGAATGAACAAGGAGTTAAATAATATTTTAGCAGATGAAGAAACGATACTTTCTTCTCAAGATAGTGAGCAGGGAGAGTTAACTCTTCTTTTTGACTTTGGTGGAACGCTTGATACCGCAGGTTGTCACTGGGGAAGGTTTCTTTGGTATGCATACAAAAGGAACGAAATTCATGTGTCAGAAGAGCAGTTCCGTGAAGCCTATGTACATGCAGAGCGTTCCTTAGGGAAGCTGCCTATTATACAGTCACATGACACATTCCTCTCAATGTTAACGAATAAGTTAAGAATAGAGTTTGAATACTTACTTAGTTGTGGCTGGTTAGCGGTAGATAGGGTTGAGGCTGAACGGATGCAAAGAGTTCTGCTGAATGATATTTATGAGAGGGTGAAAGCCAATATCTCTGATAGTAAGAGTGTGCTGACTGGTCTAAAGAAGAAGCATAGAATGGGATTAGTTACAAACTTCTATGGGAATATGTCGGTTGTTCTTGATGAGTTTGACTTGTCCTCACTCTTTGAAACTGTTACGGAGAGTGCTGTTGTAGGAGTTCGGAAACCTGATCCTCTGATATTTAGTTTGGCGGTGAAAAGTCTGAAGGTAAAGGCTGATGAAGTTGTTGTGATTGGTGACAGTTATACAAAAGACATACTTCCTTCTCATGAAATAGGGTGTAAAACCGTTTGGTTGAAAGGCGAGGGATGGACAATAGAAGAGCCAACATCGTGTGTGGCTGATTATGTAATCAAAGATTTAAGAGAACTACAACCTATATTAAGACAATAAACGACGCTTTAATGCGTTAATTGAATATTGTAGTAATAATCATGAAGCAAACAAACGTAAAGCCTGCAGAAGGCAAATTGGGTATAATGGTCGTTGGTTGCGGCGCTGTTGCTACGACCTTCATGACTGGAGTGTTAATGACACGCAAGGGTCTTACGAAGCCTATTGGCTCTATGACTCAATACGATAAAATTCGTGTGGGACGCGGAACTGATAAGAAATATCTTCATTATAAAGATATTGTTCCATTGGCAAACTTAGACGATATTATCTTTGGTACTTGGGATGTCTATCCTCAGAATGCTTATCAGGCTGCTGTATATGCTGAAGTGTTGAAAGCAAAGGATATTGAACCGGTTCGTGAGGAACTGATGGCTATTAAGCCTCTGAAGGCAGCTTTCGATAGAAACTATGCTAAGCGATTGGATGGTGACAACGTAAAAGACTGCAAGACACGCTGGGATATGGTGCTTGAATTGCAGAAAGACATTCAGAACTTTAAGAAAGAGAATGGTTGTCAGCGCATTGTTGTTATCTGGGCTGCATCAACAGAGATTTATGTTCCTTACGATGAGCAGTATCACAAGACGCTTGAGCAGTTAGAGTCGGCTATGAAGACGGACGATAGAGAGCACATCGCCCCATCTATGTGTTACGCATACGCAGCATTGACAGAAGGCTGTCCGTTTATCATGGGTGCTCCTAACACTACGGTTGACATACCTGCCATGTGGGAGTTGGCTGAGAAAACACATATGCCTATTGCTGGCAAGGACTTCAAGACAGGACAGACATTGGTTAAATCGGGTTTTGCCCCAATTATTAAGACACGCAATCTTGGACTTGCTGGTTGGTTCTCTACCAATATCTTGGGTAATCGCGACGGCTTAGTGCTTGATGAACCCGCTAATTTCCATACAAAGGAAGTAAGTAAACTGTCGACTCTTGAGACCATTTGTAGGGGTGATGAACAGCCCGATCTTTATGGTAATATCTATCATAAAGTGCGTATTAATTATTACCCACCTCGTAATGATGATAAAGAAGGATGGGACAATATTGACATCTTTGGCTGGATGGGTTATCCAATGCAGATAAAGATTAATTTCCTTTGTCGTGATTCCATCCTTGCTGCACCATTGCTTCTTGACCTTACGTTGCTCTCTGATCTTGCTGCACGTGCTGGTCGTTATGGTATTCAGCGTTTCTTGAGTATCTTCCTCAAGAGTCCAATGCACGATTTTACACGTGGTGAGGAAGCTGTCAACAACCTATTTGAACAGTACACAATGTTGAAGAATGCGATTCGTGAGATGGGTGGATACGAAGCTGATGAAGAGATTGATTAGAAGTCTTATCAATTCTCAAAGCAGCAGAAGACTTCTTGGATGCAGAGCGGCTATGGTAGGCTGTTCTGCATTGCCTAAAATAAAGTAAGATATGAATAAGTTATTAAGACTCAATAAACACAAACATATATCTTTTGTCTTCAATAAGGCAAAAGAAAAGCTACAAATGATAAAGGGCAGGGTGATTATCTCTCTTCTCTTCTTGTTTGTTTCATTTACGACACAAGCTTATCCTTTTAAGACTTTGTTTATTAACTCAAAGTCTAATGTTGTGCGCATTGACTCTTTATTATTAGGCAACGACTCTTTATTAACAGCCACTGACTCTATGGCAATGGCTACTGACTCGCTTCTACAAATGATGGATTCTTTGGCTAAGGTTGCTGTAAAACCAGCCGTAATAAACAGTACGCTACTACAATGTTACGTGGTTGACTGGCAGACGGGGGATAGTATTCCTTACGCAAATGCCGTCTATCGTAATATGAAATTAGGTGTCTCAAGTGATGCAAATGGTCATTTCTCTATAGAACGAAAGGTGGGGGAGCAACTTACTATAACTGCTATAGGATATAAGCCTCGTAATATTAAGATAACTGCACATACTTCAAGAGAGTTGAAAGTTACGCTTATAGCAGACTCAAAGCAACTTCAGGGGATTGTGGTGAAGGCTAAGCGACGCCATAAGTATTCGCGAAAGAATAATCCTGCGGTAGAGTTGATGAAGCGTGTTATTGCTGCGAAGAAACAAACTCATTTGGAAAACCATGATTACTATCAGTATGATAAGTACCAGAAGGTGACGATTGCTTTTAATAACCTTACACCTGATGATCTCGAAGGCACTATGTTTAAGAAAGCACCGTGGCTTCTCGATCAAGTTGAGACTTGTTCTTATAATAATAAACTCATCCTTCCTATCTCCGTAGATGAAACGCTTACGCAGCATCTTTATCGTAAGAATCCCCGTGATGTAAAAGATATTGTATTGGGACAATCTACCAAAGGTATTTCAAAACTGATACAAACGGGTGAAGCATTGAATACGATTGTCAAGGATCTCTTTAAGGATATCGACCTCTATGATGACCAAATAGATCTTCTTCAGAAGCGTTTTCCTTCACCAATTGGTTCAACGGCAATCTCTTTCTATCATTTTTATATAGATGATACGGTTTATGTAAATCAGGACCAGTGTATTCGTTTGCAGTTTATGCCAGCCAATCAGCAGGACTTCGGATTTCGTGGAGAATTGTATGTCTTGAATGATAGCTCTCTTCATGTGAAGAAGTGTGACATGCAGTTACCTGCCAATACGGGTGTCAACTTTGTTGATGCAATGAAATTCCAGCAGGAGTTTACGAAATTAAGTAATGGGGAATGGGCATTGACAACAGACAATATGATTGCTGAATTGAAGCTAACCGATTTCCTGCAACGTGCTATCGTTATCCGTACGACAGGTATGACAAACTATGCCTTTGCTCCAATTGACGACAAATTGTTTAAGGGTAAGGCAAAAGTTATATACGATTCTAATGCTAAGATGCGTGATAATGACTTTTGGGCATCACATCGTACAATAAAACTGACGAAGAGTGAGGCTGGTATGGACTCATTCATCAAACGTATGGCGAGTACCAAACATTTTAAGTGGGTGATGTTTGCATCAAAGGCGTTGATAGAGAACTTTATTGAAACAGGTTCTGAGGATAAGCCAAGTAAGTTTGATCTTGGTCCTGTCAATACTTTCATCTCTAAGAACTTTGTTGATGGTATTCGCTTGCGTGCCTCTGCTCGTACGACAGCCAAACTTAATCCTCATTGGTTCTTTGAGGGCTATTATGCTTATGGGACGAAGTCACATCATAATTATTACGATGCAAAGGTAACTTATTCGTTTAATAAGCCAGAGTATCAACCAATAGAATTTCCTATTCGTACTATTTCAATAGAATCAACAAGTGATGTAGAGTCTCCATCAGACAAGTATCTGAAACATAATAAGGATAATATTTTCATGACGTTTCGACCTGTAAAGGTTGAGCAGATGTATTTTGTTAATCGTCAGAAGATAAACTTTATGTGGGAGACGAGCTATGGATTGGCTACCAGTTTTGAGCTTCGGACGGAAAGTAACAAGCCAACAGGAAAACTTGTATATGAGAAGATGGATGGTACATTGGTCGATAAACTACGTATGAGTGAAGTTATTCTTGAACTCAATTACCGTCCTGGGCAATCTTATGTTAACTCAAAACAACGGCGTATGATGGTGAATCTTGATGCACCAGAATTTAAACTTACGCATACAATGGGTATCAAGCATTTCTTGGGTAGTGATTTTAATACTAATTTTACAGAGATTTCTGTTTATAAACGTTTTTGGTTAGGTAGCTGGGGACATTTTGATACACGCATTCAAGGTGGTGCACAATGGAACAAGGTACCATTTCAGTTCCTTATCACTCCTCCTGTTAATACTTCTTATTTTGAGAATCAAGGAACCTTCAATCTTATGAACGGACTTGAATTCCTTAACGATCGATATGCGATGTTTAATTTGGCTTGGGACTTAGAGGGGAAGATTTTCAACCGTCTTCCTCTTGTCAAGAAACTTAAATGGCGTGAGTATGTTGCATTTAAAGGAATGTGGGGACATTTGACAGATAAGAACAATCCATATTTACCGCAGAATGCTAATGATGCAGAATTGTATAAGTTCCCTGTCGATACACGTGTTATGACGCACGACCCTTACATGGAATTTGTTGTCGGAATACATAATATCTTCAAGTGTTTGGAGGTCGATTATGTTCGTCGACTTACTTATACGAATGCACCAGGCATATCAAAGAATGGTATCAGATTTGGTTTTAATCTGGTTTTCTAAGCCTTATAGATAAATATAATTGTTCGTTCGGTATGATAAAGGATATTCTCTTAGTAGGTATTGGGAGTTTCGTTGGTGGCAGTCTTCGAATGGTTATCTCGAAATATGTACAACTTACCGTAGCAGGTTCATTCCCTTTGGGAACAATGGTTGTCAATGTGCTTGGCTGTTTCCTTATAGGTATCTTCTCTTCATTAACTAATGATCATGGAGGTATTAGTCCTGCAGTCCGCCTTATGCTTACAACAGGTTTTTGTGGAGGTTTTACGACTTTCTCAACCTTTATGAATGAGCATGCAACGTTATTAAAGGGAGGGGATGGTTTTATGATTTCTTCCCTTTACATCATTGCCTCTCTTGCATTAGGCTTTATCGCTTTATTAGCAGGTCGCCACCTTGTTATGTCTTTTCAATGATGTAACTGTATTGCTTGTTTGGCCTATTTAGATGTAAAGGTAATGATTACTTATATGAATGACGTAGGTGTTATATCCTTTTGATAATACAACTCTTTTCTTCCGTCAGGGTTATGTATAGCGAGCAATCTACCAACAGCACGAATGGTGTTTGGCGTTCGCACCATATGTGCTGAGCCTTAACACAGATGGAGAGGATGACTTTCGAAACTTGTGACAGACTTTATAAGAATAGGTGAACAAAAGACTTATTCAGTTTATAAAGGGTAATCTGTGCTTTCTTAGAGGCAAACTCAAGGTGTCGGGAATTCAGACAATGCGAGTTGGCGTTGGCAGTTTATGACCACCCCCTTTTCTTGTACACACCTAATGGATTCAGTCTTGTTGGTGCAAAATACATAGTGGAAATAACAAGATTTCTTTTCTACGAGCTAAGAGTGATGCAAACCACGTTGTGTTTTTTACTTAGTTTCTTTTCTATCTCCTTTCTTTTCTGTACCTTTGCACTCTGTAGAATATTAATAATTAAACAATTCAATAGTAATATGAAAGCATTTGTATTCCCTGGACAGGGATCTCAGTTTGTTGGTATGGGTAAGGATCTCTATGACAATAACCCATTAGCAAAAGAACTTTTCGATAAGGCTGACGAGATTCTTGGCTTCAAGATAACCGAGATTATGTTTGCTGGTACTGACGAGCAGCTGAAAGAAACTAAGGTAACTCAGCCTGCCGTATTCCTTCATAGCGTTATTTCAGCTCTTTGCTTAGGCGATGAGTTCAAGCCAGATATGGTTGCAGGTCACTCTTTGGGTGAATTCTCTGCACTTGTTGCTGCTGGTGCATTGAGTTTTGAAGATGGTCTGAAACTTGTTGCTGCACGTGCTAATGCTATGCAGAAGGCTTGTGAGCAGAACCCTGGTACTATGGCTGCAATCATCGGTTTGCCTGATGAGAAGGTAGAAGAAATTTGTGAGTCTGTTTCAAAGGAAGGTAAGGTTTGTGTTGCAGCCAACTTCAACTGCCCTGGTCAATTGGTTATCTCTGGTTCAACAGAGGGTATCAATGAGGCTTGCACATTGATGAAAGAAGCTGGAGCTAAACGTGCATTACCATTGAAGGTAGGTGGTGCTTTCCACTCTCCATTGATGCAGCCGGCTAAGGATGAGTTGCAGTCAGCTATTGAGGCAACAACATTCAATGCACCAAAGTGCCCTGTTTATCAGAATGTTGATGCTCTGCCACACACTGAACCAGCTGAGATTCAGAAGAACCTAATCGCTCAGCTCACATCAAGCGTACGTTGGACAAAGAGCGTACAGAATATGATTGCTGATGGAGCAGCCGAGTTCATAGAGTGCGGACCTGGTGCAGCTTTACAGGGTATGATTGGTCGTATTGACAAGACTGTTAATGCACACGCTGTATAATCCTACTTTATTATAAAGCAACTGACCCCCTCTTCCGTCCCCTTCCTCTTGAGGGAGGGGACGGAAGAGGTTTTTTCTTCTAAATTTGTTTATGAAAACTAAATTAGTTATCTACCAAGTCTTCACCCGTACTTTCGGTAATAAGAATCTTACGAAGAAAGAATATGGTACTTTAGCAGAGAATGGAGCAGGGAAGATGAATGACTTCGATGAGGATGTATTGCGTCGCATTCATGATTTCGG
Organism: Prevotella melaninogenica; assembly: GCF_018128065.1. NCBI lineage: Bacteria > Pseudomonadati > Bacteroidota > Bacteroidia > Bacteroidales > Prevotellaceae > Prevotella > Prevotella melaninogenica. The sequence continues at coordinate 1,304,806 of NZ_CP072359.1, forward strand.
TGTCACTCATCTTTGGTATACAGGTGTAATTCGTCATGCTACATGTACTGATTATTCAGCTTTCGGTATACCTACGCAGAACCCTCGCATTGTAAAGGGGCGTGCAGGCTCGCCTTATGCTATTACCGATTATTATGATATCGACCCTGATATTGCGGTGAATGTAGATGCTCGTATGGAAGAGTTTGAGGCACTTGTAGACCGTACGCATACAGAAGGTATGAAGATGATTATTGACTTTGTACCCAATCATGTTGCTCGTCAATACAAGAGTATCGCCAAGCCAGAGGGCGTAGAAGACCTTGGAGAGGGCGATGATACAGGGAAGCATTTTGATGCTCAGAACAATTTCTATTATTGTCCGGGCGAACAGCTTGACCTTTCAGGAGTTGTTGAGAATGTTTATGCTCACGATGCTGAGGCTTATTATGAGTTTCCTGCAAAGTGTACAGGTAACGATCGCTTCGACTCTCACCCACAGCAAAACGACTGGTATGAAACGATAAAGTTAAACTATGGTGTAGACTATTGTGATGCTGGTGGCAGAAGCTATCACTATCATCCCATCCCTTCTACATGGAAGAAGATGACTGATATTCTTCTTTTCTGGGCTGCAAAGGGCGTTGATGGTTTCCGTTGCGATATGGCAGAGATGGTTCCGCATGATTTTTGGGCATACGCAACACAACAGGTTAAGAATCGTTACCCCAATATGATATTCATTGGTGAGGTATATGATCCTAATCAATATCGTATGTATATTGAGTCAGGTTTTGACTATCTCTATGATAAGGTGGGAATGTACGATTGTATTCGTGGTGTTATGTGCGACGAACGCCCCGCCTCTTCTATCACACGTGAGTGGCAGCAGGTTGATGATATTCGCGATCACATGCTCTATTTCCTTGAAAACCACGATGAGCAACGTATTGCTTCTGATTTCTTCGCAGGTAATCCTTGGAAGGGAGTTCCGGGTATGATTGTTTCTGCTCTTCTCCAACAGAACCCAGTCATGGTTTATGCAGGGCAAGAGTTCGGTGAAATAGGAATGGATAAAGAAGGCTTCTCTGGGCAGGATGGACGTTCAACCATCTTTGATTACTGGACGAGTGACGCTGTTTTTAAAGGATTTTTTAATCGTGATTCCTTGACAACAGATGAGAAGAAACTTTCGTTGGTTTATCAGGGAATTCTCCGTTTTTGCAATCGTGAGAAAGCTGTTAGGGAAGGACAGACTTTTGATCTTATGTATGCAAATAATCAGAGCTATCAGTTTAATCCTCGCAAACAGTTCGCTTTTTTACGTAAGACGGACAGTGAAGTGTTATTGGTTGTAGCTAACTTCGACCAAAAGCGAGTATATATCAATGTAACTGTTCCCTCTCATGCGTATGATTTCCTTGGTCTGCCCGAGCAGGAAGTAGAAATGACCGACTTGCTTTCTGGTTTTACGAAAGTCGTAGAATTGAAACGTGATGGTCAAATTGCATTGGATATAGCTGCAAACTATGGTAGAATTTACAAGTTTAATATAAAGAGGAAGACAGTGGACTACGTATTAAATGCACACAATAAAGAGGAATTCCCTCCTGCTCATACAGCAGAACATTTGCTAAATCAGGTGATGATGCGTATGTTTGGAGCAGAGCGTAGCAATAATGCTCACATAGAACGAAAGAAGAGTAAAATGACTTTCATTCTCGATCATAAGCCGAGTCGAAAAGAAGAAAAGGCGATAGAGGACGAGATGAATCGTTTGATAGCAGAAGATTTGCCAGTAACTTTTGAAATGATTGATCGTAATAATATTCCAGAAGGTGTTGATGTTGGCAAACTTCCAGAGGATGCTTCGGAGATGTTGCGATTGGTTCGTATTGGTGACTTTGATGTCTGTCTTTGTATAGGTAAGCATGTCCGCTCAACGGCTCAGATAGGTCGCTTTGTAATGTTAGGTACAAACTGGGATGAGCAGAAGCGTACGTTCCGTATTCGCTTTAAGGTAATTCCATCTTAAAACGTTTTATCAGTTCATATAAAAGATGCCCTCACTTGTCTACTTTTAGGCAGGTGAGGGCATTATTGTTGGTTTGAATTTTCTTTACATTGTTTCCTGAATTTTCTTCTTAAGATATGCGAAAAAATCACTTTTTAGTTGCCTTTGTAACTGTTTTGTTATGAGATAGTTACAAGATAGTGCAAGAAAAGGTGCTTAGTTGGACTTCAAAAGGGCGTTAGTAAGCCTTCAAAAGGGCATCTTTTAGAAGCCAATTGGGCGTTAATTTGAATGCAATTAAGCCTTAATAAAAATCAAGGTGACTATGCCTAAATTTACTTCACACTTTTTTGGTTATTGTTACTGAATTGGTTTACACATTTTTTACTTGCTTCCTGAACAGCTTTACCTCCCCCATGGAAACTTTACTGATTCGCTTTACATAATCATAAACTTTGACAATGAAGTCCGAACGTGTGTAGCACATGTTCAAAGTTAATATTTTTCCTTCAACTTACAAAAATTAATACTATGAAAAGCACAGAAAGCCTTATGCCACATTGCAGTGCCTTTCTCTCATTTGTCTTGGCGTAAGCATGCCGTTACTCATATGGGGTCTCTTATTGTTGTAGAAGTCTATGATACCAGCAATAGTGCATCGTGCATCATCGAGGTTCTTCGGTCGTTTCATGTGGTAGAGCCACTCTTGCTTTATTATTCCGTTCACTCTTTCGGCGATTGCATTATCTGTAGGGTTGTAGTCTTCAGTCATGCTTATGCCTGAGTGTATACTCTCCAGCCTTGCCACGTAGGCGTTGCTGCAGTATTGAACCCCACGATCAGAGTGGTGCGTCATCAGCGAGAGATCCATACCCTGTGACTGTTCTATTGCCATGTCTAGGGCAGCAAGCGTATTGACAGCCTGCAGACTGTCAGAAAGCTTCCATCCGATTATCTCATGAGTGAACGCATCGGTTATGAGGTGAAGATAGACCACACCATCCTCAGTATCTATATACGTGATGTCTGCTACCCAGAGTTGTGCAGGACGTGTAAGAACCATTCCTTTTGCCGTGTTCTTATACTTGAAATAGTTGTGATTGGAGTTCGTGGTGTGGCGACATCTGGATGGCTTCAGCATAAGGTGATGCTTGTGCATTAGCTGGTAGAACCTGTCGCGCCCAAGCATTAAGCCTGGATAGATATCCATAAGCATGTGCAAAAGTTTCTGTGCTCCTATTCGAGGAGCATCTGCACGAACATCCATTACTGCACGTACGACAATTTTCTCAGTAAGTTTACGGTGCTCCCTCTTCTCCTTACTCACAGAGTAATAGCCTTCACGAGTCTTGCCAAACAGTCCACTCAGCAGCCCAATTGATAAACGAGGGTTGCTGACTCGAAGGCTGTCTACTGCCTGGCGCCAGCTTTTTTTAGCAAATCTTCACCGTATTCCTTACTGCTTATCTCTATGACTTTCATCAAACCTTGATTGCGAAGTTCAGAATACTCCAAAGCTTTCTTCAAATTGGATACTTGTTCTTCAAGCTCTTCCTCACGCGTTAGAGGGGCTTTCTCCATAGCTTTCTTACTACGCATAGCTTTTACTTTAGTAATAATATCATGCGACAAAGATAGCTTTTTTTCATCTAAATCATACTTTTTTTGCCATTGATAAAAGCTGGCACTATTAATGTCGTACTTACGACAGATGAAATTAATTGACACTTCGGATGAGTAATACTCACGAAGTAAAGTGAGAATAAAGTTCTCACTGAATGTTCTGTGTTTAGAATGTTTACTTCCCATTTTGAATTTTAAATGTTAAAATGATGTGAAGTAAATCTGCTATAAGACAAGGGGGCGAAAAAAGTTGACAAATAGACTTTTGGTTAGGTTTGTACTCAATGTTTTTATGCTATATGTAAAGTAAGGATAAAAAGAAATCCGCCACCTTATATATAATAGGTAGCGGACTCCTAATGTTGTAAACCTTTCGTTTTATCTAACGACTTAGTAGTTCATTCAGGACTTATCGTTCTGTTCCTTCATATCAATGAATTGCTGTTTCGCATCATAGAATTCATACTGCAAAAAGGCAAGTTTCTGTGAAGGAATGATATTCACACCTAAACCATACTTCATTTGCCACTTACGTTTTAAGGAAATAAAACCCTTGTTGATGTAAGCAGCAACATATGGATGAACGTGCAAATAGAATTTCTTTACTCCAACCTTATTAACCAATCGGTCAATCTTACGCTCCAACTGGTCAGTAAAGAGAATGCTTGAGCGAATCTTACCACTACCGAAACAAGTAGGGCAGTTCTCATCTACATCTACGTCCATCACTGGGCGTACACGCTGGCGAGTAATCTGCATAAGTCCGAACTTGCTCAGTGGAAGGATGTTGTGACGTGCACGGTCCTTTTGCATGTTCTTACACATACGCTCGTACAGCATCTGGCGGTCTTCAGCAAGATTCATGTCGATGAAGTCAACGACAATAATTCCACCCATATCACGCAGTCGAAGCTGGCGAGCTAACTCGTCGGCAGCACCAAGGTTGGTGTCAAGAGCATTCTGTTCCTGTGCTTTTTCCTTTGTTCTGTTACCACTATTCACATCTACAACGTGCATTGCCTCAGTGTGTTCAATGATGAGGTAGCATCCATGACCATAATTGATAGTCTTGCCGAAGCTGGATTTAATTTGCTTCGTAACGTCAAAGTTGTCGAAGATTGGTACCTTACCAGTGTACTTCTTCACGATGCCCGCCTTTTCAGGGGCTATTAGAGAGACATAGTGTTGAACGGCAGTGCAAATCTCGTCGTCGTTGACGTAGATGTTTTCGTATGTAGGATTGAAGAGGTCACGCAACATAGCAACAGCACGTCCAGTCTCCTCAAAAACAAGTTGAGGGCGTTCCTGTGTCTTTTGTAGTTTTGTGATAGCTTCATTCCATCGGCTCAATAGGACTTTCATCTCGGCATCAAGCTCGGCAACGCGTTTACCTTCAGCTACTGTACGGACAATTACACCGAAATTCTTTGGCGTAATACTCTGTATGAGTTGCTTGAGACGTGCGCGTTCTTCTCCGCTTTTAATTTTAGATGATACGCTAACTTTATGCCCGAATGGTATAAGCACCAGGAATCTGCCAGCGAATGATATTTCGCCTGTGAGGCGAGGTCCTTTGGTGGAAATGGGTTCTTTGACAATCTGTACCATCACCTCTTGTCCTACCTGCAGTGTGTTTTGAACAGTTCCGTCCTTCTGCAAGTCGGGTAGGCGAGTGGCTTTCTGAATGGGATAAAGTTTTTTGCGGTCGCTCTGAACCTGTTTCAGATACTTCGCATAGGAGTTGAATTGGCTCCCTAAGTCAAGATAATGAAGAAAGGCGTCACGCTCATAACCTACATCTACAAAGCAGGCGTTAAGCCCTGGCATCAGTTTCTTAACCTTTGCCACGTAGATGTTTCCAACCGAGAAACTGGCTTCTCTTGGCTCACGCTGGTATTCAACCAGTCGCTTGTCTTCGAGCAGCGCTATCGAAATCTCTTTCGGTTGGGCATCAATAATTACTTCGCTTGTCATCTTCTTCGTTTGTTATACAAATCTTTTAGCTATTATATATGTTATCATGAATGATGCTAAAAGATACATATAGATAAAATAAAAATGCGGAACCTGCCGTCGCACTTCCAGGGAAGAGAAGTATATTGCGATGACACGCCCCGCCATATTTTGAAAGTCAGTTATAAAGTCTTTCAGCCGTGGGGCTTACTTGCTCTTATGTCTGTTCTTTCTTAATCTCTTTTTACGCTTGTGCGTAGCCATCTTGTGTCCCTTTTTCTTCTTTCCGTTTGGCATAGCTTTAAATTGTTTTAAATTGTTATTGTATTTATGTTTTATTTATTTCTTCATATCTTCGATGAAGGTCTTTGCTGGCTTGAAGCTTGGGAAATCGTGAGCTGGGATAGTGATAGTCGTGTTCTTTGAGATGTTACGAGCTGTCTTTTCTGCACGGTGCTTAACAATGAAGCTACCGAAACCACGAAGGTATACATTTTCTTTCTTCTCCAACAAACTGTCTTTGATAGTTTCCATAAAAGACTCAACCACAGCTGATACGTCCTTCTTGGCGATGCCTGTAGACGTTGCTATCTCATTGATGATATCTGCTTTCGTCATTTTGTTTTTGTTCTTTATTGATGTTTATTTCTATTCTCTCGTTATAACGGAATGCAAAGATACTCATTTTCAGCTTAATAGAGAAATTTTTTTATGTCTTTTTTGTAAAATATCACAGTATATGTTCTAAACTCTTATGTTTTTCGTACCTTTGCGTCATTATAAGTTGTATTTCATACTTATTTGGAGTATTGGATTAAGAGAATTGATGAAGAGTTACACTGTTGCCAACATTAGCATAGGGAGGATTCTTTATGGATGGAAATGTAGGTGTAAATTCTTTTAAGTCTCGGTTAATTCATAGTCTTTTTAAAAATGGTGTTTACATAAACTTCTGTATAATAATATAAGGTGTATGAAGATTTCCATCGGTATAGATGTGGGCATTTCAACAACTAAGATTGTTGGAATCAGAGAAGGTAAGGTTATTAAACCTTTGCGTATCAAGGCTACTGATCCAGTAACATCCTTGTACGGAGCTTTTGGAAAGTATCTATATGACAATAGGATAGAGTTGTTTGATGTTGAGCGTGTTATGCTTACGGGCGTTGGTGCTCACTATATTAATAAGCCTGTTTATGGACTTCCAACGTCTAAGGCGGATGAATTTTTAGCTGATGGCTTAGGTGCTCAGTTTGAGTCGAAGTTGCAACGTATGATAGTTGTTTCGATGGGTACAGGTACTTCGCTTGTGCTTTGTGATGGCAATGAAGTACGTCATATTGGCGGTATTGGTATTGGTGGCGGTACGTTGAGCGGTCTTTCTCGTTTGCTTTTGCAGACAGATAATATTAATGAAATCATTGCTTTAGCCAATAAGGGGGATATCTCTCGTATCAATCTGCAGATTAAGGATATCTCAACCAGTCCACTTCCGGGTTTGCCAATGGATGCAACGGCATCTCTCTTTGCCAATGCACAGGCTAATGCCAGCCGTGAGGATATCGCTTTAGGCTTGATTGGTTTGGTGTTACAGTCTATTGGTTCTGCAACAATATTGAGTTCTTTGAATAGCGATATCCGTGACTTTGTACTCATTGGTAACCTTAGTTTGTTACCACAATGCGAACTTCTCTTCCCTGTAATGGAGAAGATTTATGACGTTCGCTTTATCATTCCGAAGAATTCAGAGTATTGTACCGCAATTGGTGCTGCATTACAAGCAGATAACATCGAGAAGATATAGTCGCTATCTATAAAAGATTACAGGCACTTTGTAGCATTGTCTACAAAATGCCTGTTGCTTTATTGTACAATATAATAGCGTGTTATCTTTTGTTCTTATATCTTCGGAACAGTTTCAAGATTCTTCTCTATGTCTTCGTCAGTGAGCGTATAGTTTCTCAAATCACCATTGATATAAGTGTCGTAAGCGGTCATATCAATGAGTCCATGTCCTGAAAGGCAGAAAAGGATAACGTCTTGTTTGCCTGTTTCCTTTGCTTTCTTAGCTTCTCGGATAGCTGCGGCAATCGCATGACAGCTTTCAGGTGCTGGGATGATTCCTTCTGTGCGTGAGAAAAGGATACCAGCTTCAAAACTTTCCAACTGTGGTATATCCATTCCAGACATATAACCATCTTTTAGCAGCTGACTCACAATGACGCCTGCACCATGATAGCGTAAACCACCTGCATGGATGTTTGCTGGCTTGAAATCGTGCCCAAGTGTGTACATAGGCAACAATGGTGTATAGCCTGCCTCATCACCGAAGTCATATTCAAACTTACCACGTGTCAACTTAGGACAGCTGTTGGGTTCAGCAGCAATAAACTCGGTCTTCTTTCCTTCAAGAATATTATGGCGCATAAATGGGAAAGCAATACCTCCGAAGTTACTACCACCACCAAAGCAAGCGATGACCTTATCAGGATATTCGCCAGCCATCTCTATCTGCTTCTCAGCCTCCAAACCGATAATTGTTTGGTGTAATGCAACGTGATTGAGTACTGACCCTAAGGTGTATTTACAGTTAGGCGTAGTCTTTGCTAACTCAATAGCCTCTGAGATAGCTGTTCCCAATGATCCGGGGTGCATTGGGTCACGTGTCACGATGTCCTTTCCTGCACGTGTAGACATTGAAGGTGAACCTTCAACCATAGCCCCAAATGTCCTCATAATCAGCGAACGGTATGGTTTCTGTTGCATAGAAATCTTCACCTGATAAACCGCTGCTTCAAGTCCATATACCTTTGCAGCGTAGGACAATGCGGCACCCCATTGACCCGCACCTGTCTCTGTTGTCACGTTCGTAACACCTTCCTTTTTACAATAGTAACACTGAGGGATGGCAGAATTGACCTTATGTGAGCCCAGTGGATTTACACTTTCATTCTTGAAATAGATATGTGCTGGGGTGTCTAATGCTTTCTCCAAAGCATATGCACGAACAAGAGGTGTGGAGCGATAATACTTATACATGTCCAGTACTTCTTCGGGAATATCAATCCAAGCATGCTCACAATCAAGCTCTTGCTTAGCACATTCCATACTGAAAATCTCAGAAAGATCCTCTGCTGTCATTGGCTTACGTGTAGCTGGATGGAGTGGAGGAAGGGGCTTTGTGGGCATGTCAGCCTGAATATTATACCACTGTGTAGGGATATCTTGCTCGTCAAGTATAAATCTTTTCTGTTGTGCCATACTGTTACTAAATTAAACAATGGATAAATGTTATCTGAAAGATGATGTTCTACAAAGTTACAAAATAAGATTTTCTAAATGCACGGAATGATTATATTTTTAGTAATTTTGCTGCCATTATGATAATAATCGCTACTATTCTTGCATATTTTTGCATCTTATTGTTAATAAGTAGAGTTACGGGACATAAAGCTGATAACGAAGCCTTTTTCCGTGCGAATGGACAGTCGCCTTGGTATCTTGTAGCCTTCGGAATGATTGGTGCCAGTATTTCTGGTGTCACTTTTGTTAGCGTTCCGGGTATGGTAATGTTGAGCGATATGACCTATATGCAGACTTGTTTAGGTTTTATTCTTGGTTATTTTGCAGTGGCATTTCTTTTACTTCCTGTTTATTATCGGTTAAAGTTGACTACCATCTACTCTTATCTACAAACACGTTTGGGTAATCATAGTTATAAGACAGGTGCTTCTTTCTTTCTATTGTCTAAGATGACAGGTGCAGCAGTGCGCTTCTATGTTGTTTGTATGATACTTCAGCGTTTTGTCTTAGATGCATACGGCATACCTTTTCCTGTAACAGTGGTTGCTCTTGTGGCACTTATTTGGCTCTACACGCGTAGGGGAGGAATTCGTACACTGGTGTTGACAGATACCTTTCAGACCCTTTGTATGCTCCTTGCGCTTATTCTTATTATATATAAGGTTGTAGAGGTATTGGGTATGTCGCTTCCAGAAGCTGCTCAAGCAATAGCCAATGACAGTCATTCTCGTATTTTTGTATTCGATGACTGGGTATCAAAACAGAACTTTTGGAAACAGTTCTTAAGCGGTATCTTTATTGTTATTGTTATGACAGGACTGGACCAAGACATGATGCAAAAGAATCTTACTTGTAAAACTTTGCGTGAGGCACAGAAGGATATGTGCAGCTATGGTTTTGCCTTTGTGCCTGCTAACTTACTCTTCTTATCCTTGGGTGTATTGCTAATGATGTATTTTAATAGTATAGGACAAACCTTGCCTGATATGCCAGATAATCTGATGTTGCAGGCTGTAGCAGGTGGACAGTTAGGTCCTTTGGTTGTTATTCTATTTACGATAGGTATTGTAGCAGCCTGCTTCTCCAGTGCAGATTCTGCCTTAACAGCCTTGACAACAACTTATTGTGTGGATATTTGCAACCGTCCGAAGGATGAAAAGTTGCGTAAGCAGGCACACGTTGGTATGTCGATAGTGTTTATTCTGTTTATTCTTATCTTCCGCTATGTCAACTCAACGAGTCTGATAGATGCTATTTACACCATAGCTTCTTACACATACGGTCCACTTTTAGGTCTCTTTGCATTTGGATTATGCACAAAGCGAACTGTGAATGACAGGCTGACACCATACATAGCAGTAGCCAGTCCGCTTCTTTGTTTTGCTTTAGATACAATCGTTTCAAGGACTACCGGTTACAAGTTTGGCTATGAACTGTTGATGTTAAATGGATTGATAACATTCTTAGCATGCTTCTTTCTTCCTGCAAGAAAGCTGGGCTTGGATTGCGAAATGAAGTAAGCTTAAAACTTACTTTGTGTGTTTCACTTATGTGCTGTTGCTCAGCACACGTTGTGTTGTTGGTAAGCACCATTGGTGCTGAGTGCTAATTACCTTGTAATATCTTACGATAGTAAAGGCAAACAGACATTAGGAAAAAACATATCTGCTACAAGTAAATCCAAAGTATGAAGTAAGTAGGCTTATGTTTACTGGATAGCAATAAGTATGATAAATAATAAAAGGCAAAGAGCACTAAACCCTTTGCCTTTTATCGTTTTGTTATATGTAATCTTACAAATAGCTTTTATTCTTATTAGGAAAGAACTAATTGTAAGCCTTTATCCTACAATAACTCCTCAATCTGTTTTGCGATATTCTCAATCTTCTCTGTTGGCTCAAAGCGAGCAACAACCTGTCCTTTCTTATTTATAAGGAATTTTGTGAAGTTCCACTTAATCTCTGCGCTCTCCTTGTAGTTAGGGTCAGCTTCAGAAAGCATCTTGTCGAGGATAGAGTAGAGCTCGTGTGACTCGTCCCAACCAGCAAAGCCTTTCTGTTCTTTAAGGAATTTGAAGAGAGGCTCAGCATCTTCACCATTCACCTTTACCTTCTTGAAGCGTGGAAATTTTGTGCCGTATGTAAGTTTGCAGAACTCATGGATACTTTCGTCTGTACCGGGTGCCTGCTGTCCAAACTGGTTGCAAGGGAAATCAAGTACTTCAAATCCTTGTGCATGGTACTTCTCATAGAGTGCCTCCAACTCATCGTAGGTTGGTGTGAAGCCACATTTTGTAGCTGTGTTTACAATCAACAGCACTTCATTAGAAAACTCTTTAAGTGAAAATGCCTTACCCTTTCTGTCTTTGACAGAGAATTCATAAACTGTTCTCATTTCTCTTTCTTATCTTCTCTTTGTATAATTTACTTTTTTATGTGATGCAAATGTACGAATTTTATTTGTTTCTACCTTCATAGTTTAGGAGATTTTTACTATTCGATTAACTCGTAATTGATAATTGCGGTCTTATCAATATGGTTTAATTCTCATAGTCAATCATATCTAATAGGGATTTCCCTATCTTCAAATAGTGTATTTACGCAATTATCATCTTATTTATTCACTATTTTTGCATCAGTAAATAAAGAAAATAATAACTTAATTGGATATGAATATGAAACGAATCACTAAATTATTCTTGGCACTTGCAATAGTTGCAAGTCCCTTGACATTGACAAGCTGTGATAATGATTTTTATGATGGAGATGATTATTATTACTATAATAATTTGGTAACATCTGCCGTACGTAATTATCTATATCAGTATCCAAATGGATCAAGTTATTATACAGCTTATAACTGGTTCTATTATAATTATCCAGAAGCAACAACCTCAGAGTTCTATGCTTTCATGGATGCTGTTGGAAGTAATAGATATTATAACTGGGATAATAACTATCGTCAGGAGCAGAATACACAGGTTAGTCGCCTTGTTCAGGAGGCACAGACACTGACTGGTGAGTGGGCTGGAAGTATGACTATTGAGTATACGGATGATAATACGAAACAGCGTATGCGTAATTCTTTCCAAGCTAATATGAAGTTCTTCCAGTACAATTCGTCTGCTAATTCTCTTCAGGGAAATGGTGTTGAGGTAGATACTGATGCACAAGGTAACACACAAACACTTGCATTCTCTTGGAATGTCGATAATAATGGAGACATCTACATCAAGTACACTAATAGTGGAACAATCTTCCGTCTTGATATGAAATCTACTAATGAAGGTTTCCACTTAGGATATGAGCAGGCAAAGGGGTATGATACATTCTTTGGCACGGCACGTAGTACAAACACAACAGATGTTATGAGCTTCAATCTTGCTCGTCAGAAACCAGCAAATGCAAAGGCTGAAAATGCGTTGACAAGAGCTTCAAGCAAGGCTTCTTTCGGTTCTGCTAAAGAGAACGACTATGCGAAGAATAGCGCTGGAGCAGTAAATGGTCTACGCAAGAGATAATTAAAGCTAATCGCTTTTCTATAGCTTCATATATACTTAAACGGGTCCCACTAACTGCGAAGTTGGTGGGATTTTTGTCGTTATAATCTGTCGTTTAAAGGGCGTGTTTCATAATTGTAAACTCTGAATTTGTCTTAATCAAATTTACGTTTTTTGAATTATATTGCTGATTTTCAGTCTTTTTTCGTAACTTTGCAGCCGATTCTCTGTCTGAGAGGAGAGAGAATTGGTTTGACTTGATGATTAAAGATGAGGAGAATCATTCAATTTATAAAGGAGTGGACACTGCCAGTGTCAATAGCTACAGGTAGCTTTTTATACCTGCTTTTCGCCTTTATTCCAGCCTTGGATGGTGCAGCAAACTTTTTTGCTCCTATCCTTGATGCAGCTCTTCCATTGTTTATGTTCCTCGTCTTATATGTTACCTTCTGCAAGGTAGACTTCCGCAAGCTTATTCCTGTAGGTTGGCATCTTTGGATAGCTCTCTCTCAAGTGTTGATGGTTGCGGTTGTTATTGGGGCAATTCTGATTTTTCATATCACGGGTGAGTCGCTTATATTATTTGAAGCACTCCTTGTTAGCATCATTTGTCCTTGTGCCTCTGCAGCAGCAGTGGTCACACAGAAGTTAGGTGGAAACCTTGAGGAAATGACAACTTATACTTTCCTCTCCAATTTTCTCTGTGCGCTGTTGATACCAGTTTGCTTCCCTTTAATAGAGTCTGGAGCAGGTATAAGCTTTTGGGGTGCCTTCATTGCGATTCTCTATAAGGTGTGTTTAGTATTGGTTGCTCCAATGCTTTTGGCATATATAACGAAACATTGGCACACTTTATGCAAGTTCTATCAGTGGGTAATCAATGTGAATAACCTTAGTTTTTATCTTTGGGGATGTTCATTACTCATCGTTTCAGGCACAACAGTAAAGAATATCGTGCATGCTGAGGTCGCTTCGAGCTTCCTCTTGTTGATAGCAATATTGGCGTTAGTGCTTTGCTTGATACAGTTTGCCATTGGTAGATATATCGGTCATTTCTTCTGCAGTACGATTAATGCGGGGCAAGCTTTAGGGCAGAAGAATACTGCTTTTGCTATTTGGATAGCCTATACTTACCTGAACCCACTGTCGACAGTGGGACCAGGTTGCTACATTTTGTGGCAGAATATTATTAACAGCGTTGAGATATGGCAGCATGACCATGCCATTAAACGCAAAAACAAATGATTGTGAAAACAATAAAGTATTTTATAGTATTATTATTTCTGTTCTTGTTGTCACCTGCTGTTTCGGCGCAGGAGGCTAACGGAATAAGTGAACAAGAGGTTAAGCTTGCTAAATCGGTAGAGCCTGATGCTATGCCAGAAGCAGCAATTCCTCATACAAGTTCTGCCGCAGTAGAAGAGATTTCACTGGAACCCCTGCCTGCATCAACCACTCAAGTGTCACATGTTGCAGAAAGTCGTGATCAGGTTGTCCTCCTCATTGGCGATTCTATGGCTGATGGTTTGGGTTCTCGATTCAATGATTATGCTGTAAAGAACGGTTTCAAGTTTCATTCTATCGTTTGGTATGGTAGTACAACACGTGACTGGGCAATAGCTGCCGACCTTCAATATCAGATAGAGAAGCTGCGCCCTACATATATTATCATTAGCTTAGGTACCAATGACTTAGGTTATAAAGATTATAGTAGACGTGAAACCGCAATTCAGACTATTCTGAGTCGTGTTGGGAATATTCCATACGTATGGATTGGACCTCTCCCTTGGAAGAAGATTAAAGATAGAACAATCGTTGACGTAATCCGTGACTGTACGGGTGAAAGTCGGTTCTTTGACAGTAGTTCTGTCATTGCTTCGCGTGCAGATGGCGTACATCCAACACGTCAGGGAGCTGCTCTATGGGTAGATAAGATTGTAGAGTGGATGGGTGAACCTGAGTTGAATGCTAACCCGATAGAGATGGATAAGCCTGACTTTACAACTCGTTTTAAGCATGACGAGAAGCATGGAATGGGGTATCATGGTCGTAGATGATTGTGAAATATCATTACAAATATGACAGAATAATCACATATTTTTTCTCTTAAAAGATCTATATTTACTATGCTTATAACTTACTTATAAACAGGATGTTATAAAATTGTATAATAAAAGGTGCTTAATTCAAATGCAATTAAGCCTTAGTATTTTTTATCACTATGATTTTATTTTACATTCTGATGATGTAGAATGCTTTTATATGCAGTAACACCTATCATAGTAACTTCTTTCTTTATAACTTCTTTGGCGGTAATATCGTTTTAAATCTTATTGATAATATATATTCCACCAGCTGCTAAAGCACCAGCTATCATATATTAATATAAAAAGTTTCGTTGAGGCATAGGCAAGAAGTGACGGCACCAACAATAGGAATTAGTGAATTGTAGATTGCGACCTTACCGACAGGGTTACAGGTTAGCAGTTTGTTATAGAGCGTAAAACCTAATGTACTGATAGCGATGAGTAATAATAAATAGGTAAGACCTAAGAATGTTATCTGTGGCAGCTTACCACCCATCAGCAATCCTGGGATTATCAGTAGTGCACCACCTATCGCCAAGCTGTAGCCAGTACCAACAAATACATCTACTCGTTTCCCCAATCCGCGAGTTAATAATGATGCTGATGCACCGCAAAGAGCATTTAGAATAATCATTCCGTCGCCTAACCAAGTGAACTGTCCACTATCTTCTCCACCTAAGTTTAATGATAGAATACCAACAAAACCAACAATACAACCAATGATTTTCTTCACCGTCATACGGTCGCTTTTGAAGAAAATGCAAGCAAAGATAACGACAGAGAAAACACTTAACGAGTTAAGAATTGCCGCTCGTGAACCTTCACTATGCGAAAGACCGAAGTAGAAGAAGGCGTAATGTAGTGTAGTATTCATCATGCAAAACAACAAGATATACCACCAATCAATTGATTTCCTTACTTTGAAATCACGCTTCTTAGCACCTGCAATCAATAACACAATCAGCCCTGAAAGACAGAAACGAATACCTGCAAAAAGCATTTTTGAGCCTGTCATCTCTGTTGTGATAGCAAATTCAGAAAAACCTAACTTAATCAAAGGGTATGCCCAGCCCCACGCAATGGCTGCTGTGAGGGCAAAAATGGTCACCCATAATGGACGTTGAAATATACTTTTTGTTAGTGTCATTTACTATTTATGCTATTATATAAAAGCTGTTAATTATGTGAATATCAGTCAGAATAAAAGTTATCCTCTATTTCTTCTTTAATATTGATGAGCATGTTATTGCAAATTATTTATTTGAAGAAAAAACTTTATTTACATGAGAAGAAACTTTTATTTCTATGAAAAAAGATTTTCTTTTCACGCTAATAATTCAAGAGTGATACTATTTTCGACTTGCATTCGTTGTGCAAAGGTACGTTCTTTCCTTGATATATCTATTCTTTCAACTGTTTTTTTGCTTCGTTTAATTAGGATATTTATTCTTTATTGTTTATCTTTGTACACAATTTTTAGTTTATAAAAAAGATGAAGAAGTTATTGTATTTCCTTTTGCTAACTTTGGTCGTAGCTAATGTTCAAGCACAGTCATTAACAGACACATTACGTCACGAAGTCTTGTTGGAAACCGATAGTGGAAACATCCGTATTCAACTTTATAATGAAACACCACGTCATCGTGACAATTTCTTGAAGTTGGTACGTAGTGGTGCCTATAATGGTGTTTTGTTTCATCGTGTTATCAAGGATTTTATGATACAGACAGGCGACCTTGGATCGAAGAATGCAAAGCCTGGAGAGGCATTAGGTGATACGCCAGAGACCTATTCACTCCCCGCTGAGATTGATTATCCAAAGTTATTACATCGTCGTGGCGCAGTTGCTGCAGCACGTGAGAGCGATGATGTCAACCCAAAGCGTGAGTCATCTGCCTCACAATTCTATATTGTTTGGGGAATAAAGTTCTCAGACGGACAGCTTGATTGGGCGCAAGAACGCCTTAATGCCCATACTGACAGTACGGTGCAGATGACGCCAGAGGTGCGTAATATATATAAGGAGGTGGGTGGTACACCCCATTTAGACGGACAATATACTGTTTTTGGACAGGTTTTGGATGGATTAGATGTTGTTGATAGAATTCAAAAACAACCAGTTGATGCAAATGATCGTCCACTTGCTGATGTTCGTATTCGTAAAGCAATCGTCTTGAAATAGGGTTGTCTTTATTTATTCTATTATAAATATCAAATAAAGTTACTTATAAATCTATGTCAATTAACAAAAAAGCAACAGCCTGTCTGTTTGCGCTTATGCTCGGAAGTGGAGTAGGTGTGGCAGGAAACAGGTTCGTCTACCGTACTGTAAACGACACTATTACACAGCGTAAAGACACTACAAAGCAGAACGTTCAGAAAGAGAAAGCACCTGAGAAAGAGAAAGAAAAACCATCAGCTTACGAACAGCTTATAAAGAAAAAGGGAAGTGTTCAGAATGGGCTCTTTACTGTAAGACATATAGATGATCAGTGGTATTTTGAGGTTCCAGATTCTGTTATTGGTCGTTATCTGCTTGCTGTGACTCGTTTTACTGCTGTTCCACAAAGCTTTGGAAAGTTTGCTGGTGAGGCAGTAAACAAGCAAACGGTTTATTTTGAACAGCGCGACGATAAGACAATGTTGCTTCGTGCCTACGTTCTTTCACAGGAAGCTGATCCAAAGAGCAATATCTCGCGTACACTGAAAGCTTCTACGGCTGATCCTATTGTAGCTTCCTTTAAGGTGATTGGGCATAACAAGGAAACAAAGGCACAGCTGATTGATGTAACGTCATTGTTCTCAAAAGACAATGCTGTCCTTAGTGTGTCTTCAAATGATTCCAAGCAGTTGAAGTTAGGAGGACTGATATCTGACCGCACCTTTATTGATACGATGAAAGTTTATCCTATTAATGTTGAGATTGCAACGACACGTACTTACTCCAGTCAACCTTCTACTACACCTGCTTCACAGACGGGTGTAATGACTATCGGATTGAATACGAGTGTGGTTCTTCTTCCGAAGGTTCCTATGCGTAAGCGTGTTTGGGATAAACGTGTGGGTTATTTCACAAATGGATATACTATTTTTAGCGATGACCAGACCAAGACTGACCGTGAGCAGTTCATCTCTCGTTTCCGTCTTGAGCCTAAAGATAAGAAAGCATACGCAAAGGGAAAACTTGTAGAGCCTATCAAGCCTATCGTGTTTTATATTGATCCAGCAACACCAAAGAAGTGGGTTCCATATCTGATGAAGGGTATTGAGGATTGGAACGTTGCTTTTGAAGCTGCTGGTTTCAAAAATGCTATTCGGGCAAAGGAATGGCCTAACGATCCAACCATGAGTGTTGACGATGCTCGCTTTAATGTACTCCGTTATCTCCCAGCTGAGATTGAAAACGCATACGGTCCTCGTATTGTCGACCCACGTAGCGGCGAAATTATCGAGAGTCATATCTGTTGGTATCATAATGTGATGAATCTCTTGACAAAGTGGTACTTCACACAGTGCGCCCCATTGGATAAACGAGCACAGACGGCACACATGGATGATAAACTTATGGGTGAGTTGGTGCGCTTTGTGTCAAGTCATGAGGTGGGACACACACTCGGCTTACGTCATAATATGGGTGCCAGCCATGCTACACCAGTGGAGAAACTGCGTGATAAGAAGTGGGTTGAAGAGCATGGTCATACAGCCAGCATCATGGATTATGCTCGTTTCAATTACGTAGCACAGCCAGAAGACGGTATATCAGAGCGTGGTCTCTTCCCACGTGTGAACGATTACGACAAGTGGGCAATCCGTTGGGGGTATCAGTATCGTCCAGAGTTCAAAGATGAGATGGACGAGAAAGAAAAGTTGATGACTGAGACAACAGCCATTCTTGCTAAGAATCCACGTCTTTGGTTTGGTGGTGAGGGTAAGAATGAAGACCCACGTGCACAGACGGAAGACCTTGGTGATGACAATGTGAAGGCGAGTGATTATGGTATTAAGAACTTAAAACGTATCGTTGCAAAACTTCCAGAGTGGACACGTCAGCCTAATGATCAGTACGAAGACCGCATGGAAATGTGGAGAAGTGTTGTTGGTCAGTATGGACGTTATACGAATCATGTACTGAAGAACATTGGTGGTCGTTACATAAACAATATGCCTGGCCAGAAACCTTATGAGGTTGCACCAGCTAAGAAGGGCAGAGATGCGGTAGACTATATCGGTCGTCAGGTTTTTGAGGCACCGCTTTGGCTTTATCCTTCATCAATGACTGATATTGCAGGTACTGATCTTGTTGATGAAATCAGCAGTTATCAGGATCGTATTTTGAAAGTGATGATGAACGGAACTATTATGGATAAGATTTATAAGGACCAGCGTGTTGCAGGTGCTTATCAGTTTAAGGATTATCTTAATGATTTGTTCCACAGTGTTTGGAAGCCATTGACAGGTTTTAATGACATGCAGGTACGCACACGTCGTTTGCTTGAACGTCATTATGTAGAACAGATTAATAACCTTCTGAATCCTGTTAAGACGGATAAACCTACTGCTGTAGATCGTGCAGGTAATTCAGACATTATGCTCTATCTTATGCAACAGTTAGATACTATTGAGCAGTTCTGTAAGGCTCAGGCAGCACAGAGTGAAGGCATAAATCTCCTTCATTATAATGACCTCCTGCGTCAAATAAAGTTGATTCGTGAGCGTCGGGTGACCGTGAAGTAAGTATCTAAGCAAACCTTTTCCATAGACAGGAATTGCTTTTCATGGTTTATGGTTGTGATATTCGTCCATAGTAGACTTCAAAACGCTGCTATGGACGATCTTAATTAGGTAATAAACGCTATATGCTTTAAGATTATAATTATCTCAACCGCCTAAAACAGATAAGCTACTAAATAGAAATGCTTTATTTCTCATCCTTACAAGTAGGGCATACAGACTTGTCTTTTTTAATATTTTCGTAATGTTCTTTGCGTTTTGGATTCATTGGGAACCATCCTTTCAAAACTCGTTTCTCTTGTGAGATAAGCTCGCCAATACCCCAAAGGAATGAGGCTCCAAGCACCCCGAGGAGTTCTGACCAAAAAATACTTTGTACAAACAAGGCTCCAATACAGCAAGAAATACCTGCTATCAACCATATCCTCCAAGGTTTTGTTCCGAAATAATACTCCGTTTTTATGACTAAGGGATGACAAAGTCCGATAATTAAAAATGTGCATACTGCAAGTAATATGCCCTCAAAATTCAATTCCATTACAATTATGTTTTAAGATTAAATCTAATTCTTAATATTGAGAAATATACCATTAAACCAATAATTCTTAGCAAGACCTCAATTTATAATGGTGCAAAAGTACAAAAAAAACTCTACTTGCAAGTGAATTTCTCAGAATAATTGATTACATTTGCAAATACAAGTAGTAAATAAGAAAAAGCTTAAATTATGGACAATAACCAAACACTTATCGCACAATGCGAAGGCAAAGCAAGACAGTGGCTGTCTCCTGCTTTTGATGAAGAGACTCGTTCTGCTGTTGAGGCTATGATTAACAATGAGGATAAGACCGACCTTATTGAAAGTTTCTATAAAGATTTAGAGTTCGGTACAGGTGGACTTCGTGGTATTATGGGCGCTGGCTCTAATCGTATGAACATCTATACTGTTGGTATGGCAACACAGGGTTTTGCAAATTATCTGAAGATTTGCTTCAAGGATAAGGAACAGATTAGTGTTGTCGTATGCCACGATTGCCGTAATAATTCTCGTCTCTTTGCTGAAACAGTTGCAAATATCTTCTCAGCAAATGGCATTAAGGTATATCTTTTTGACGATCTTCGTCCTACTCCAGAGTGCTCTTTCGCTATTCGTTATTTGAAGGCACAGGCTGGTGTGAACATTACAGCAAGTCATAACCCACGTGAATACAATGGTTACAAAGCATACTGGGAAGATGGCGCACAGGTGCTTGCACCACATGACAAGGGCATTATCGATGAAGTAAACAAGGTTAAAATTGAGGAAGTCAAGTTTGAAGGCAACAAGCAACTGATTGAAATTATCGGTGAGGAGATTGATAAGGTTTATCTTGAGAAGGTAAAAACCATCAGTATTGATCCAAAGGTAATTAAGGATCAGCACGATTTGAAGATTGTTTATACTCCATTGCATGGTGCTGGTCGCGTAATGATTCCTCGTGCATTGGCTTCTTGGGGCTTTGACAATGTTCATTGTGTAAAAGAACAGATGGTTAAGGATGGTAATTTCCCAACCGTTGACCGTCCAAATCCAGAGATTGCTGAGGCTTTGACACTCGGTTTGCGAGATGCAAAGGCACTTGATGCTGATATCCTGATGGCTTCTGACCCAGATGCTGACCGCGTAGGTATGGCTTGTAAGAATAGCGCTGACGAGTGGGTACTGATTAATGGTAACCAGACCTGTCTGCTCTTCTTATGGTATATCATCACAAATCGTCAGGCTGTGGGCAAGATGAAGCCAACTGATTTCATCGTAAAGACTATTGTTACAACTGAGGTAATTCGTAAGATTGCTGAGAAGCAGAACGTAGAGATGCGCGATTGCTACACTGGTTTCAAGTGGATTGCACGTGAGATTGCACTCTCTGAGGGCAAACAGCAGTACATCGGTGGTGGTGAGGAAAGTTATGGTTTCCTTGCAGAAGACTTCGTACGTGATAAGGATGCAGTAAGTGCTTGTGCTTTGTTGGCAGAGATTTGTGCATACGCAAAGGATCACGGTAAGACTTTGTATGATATTCTTATGGATATCTATATGGAGTACGGCTATAGCCACGAGTTCACAATCAATGTTGAGCGTCCTGGTAAGAGTGGTGCTGATGAAATCCAGCAGATGATGAAGAACTTCCGTTCTAATCCTCCAAAGGAGCTTGGCGGTAGTGTTGTTGATGTTTATAAGGACTTCCAGAGTCTTGAGATAACAAAGGCTGACGGTTCTAAGGAGAAGATGGATATGCCTGACACAAGCAATGTTCTCCAGTGGTTCTGCACAGATGGTACTAAGGTGAGCGTACGCCCATCAGGTACTGAGCCAAAGATTAAGTTCTATCTTGAGATTAAGGATACAATGAACTCAGCTTCTGATTTCCCTGCTTGCGAGCAGCGTGTAGGCGAGAAGATTGAGGCTATTAAGAAGAGTTTGGGTTTGTAATTGGCTGTTCTTAGCCTTTGATAATATTTGAGAGGGCTTGATATTATAATTAAAGCAGGAGTCTCTATAAAGTTTTATTTGTGGAAACTCCTGTTTTTATTGTTCTATGCCTTCTATATATAATTCTTTTGATAGCTTTCTATCTCTTTTAGCAGGCTACGCTATTTGATTTTTAGCCTTTCAAGTCATAGATTATTTAGTCTCTTGTAAATGAAAAAGAATGATATAATTTCAATTATTCAAGATAATGATATTTCCGAATATTATTCCTTGAAGCATTTAGGTATTGAAGGTTATGCTTTTCCAGACCATGAAGCACTTAAAATAGTGCAACTATGCAAACTTTTATTGATTCCAATTTTAGGTGGTGATGTATATAGTTTGAATGATTCTATAATAGAGGGCTTAGATGATAATTGGTATTATGATAGGACTCCAAGTGAATCATATTACAATTATGTGCAAAACAGTTGCAATAAATCTGAATCTTACATAAGGACTTACAAAATCATTTTTGTGATAGGACCTTATTTTCCTTGGTCATAGAAGATTAATTAGAATAATCGAATACTTTCTCGAAAAGGCAGTGCAGTTTTTGGTTGATTAGTTGGTTCAGGCATAGTTTCAGAATGAAAGCTAAAAGTAGAAACTGAGTGCAGGGATTAGAAATATTATTACAATATAATTCGGCATTCTACATGTTTTTTCTTAATAAAGAGCCTTTTTAACCGTGTTTGTAACTTTCAGTCAATCAATGTGTTGTAAAACAGCATAAGAAAAGGTGCTTAGTTAGAGTCTAACTAAGCACCTTTAAGGCTTCAATTAAGCATCTTTTGAACGTCAATTAAGGCTTAATTGAAATGCAACTAAGCATCAATTCATTCTTTAAAGATGACTTTTATATTACAAATTTGGTAAGGGTAGGAGATGTTTATTCCTTCCCTTAGATTTTATTCAGCTGATACAACATCAAACTTCAGTTTCTCAATATCTTTCTCTTTAGATACTTTGATAGTATCGCCAGACTTGATATCGCCAGAGAGAATCAGTTCGCTCAGTCCGTCCTCAATATGATTCTGGATAGCACGCTTTAATGGGCGCGCACCAAACTGTACATCATAACCTTTTGTTGCTACAAACTCTTTGGCTTCGTCAGTTATCTCCATTTCGTAGCCCAACTCGTGAACACGCTTGAAGAGACCTTTGAGCTCAATATTGATAATCTTCTTTATTGCCTCAAGGTCTAACTGATCGAAGGTGATAATCTCATCCAAACGATTGAGGAACTCTGGAGCAAACTGCTTGCTCAGACTCTTTTGGATAATGGCACGTGCACGTTCCTTGTCGCCCTCACTCTGTGAAAGACCATTTAGGTTTGTGGCTTTAAAACCGACACCTTGTCCAAATTCTTTCAGTTGACGTGTACCCGCATTTGATGTCATAATAATAACTGTGTTGCGGAAGTCTATCAATCGTCCATTGCCATCAGTTAATCGACCTTCGTCAAGTACCTGCAGAAGCATATTAAAGACGTTGCCATGTGCCTTCTCAATCTCATCAAGTAAGACGATAGAGTAGGGGTGACGACGTACTTTCTCTGTCAGTTGTCCACCTTCATCATAGCCAACATATCCTGGAGGAGCACCAACAAGGCGAGAGGTGTTGAAACTCTCTGTATATTCGCTCATGTCAACACGAATCAGAGCATCAGCAGAACCAAACATCATCTCTGCTAATCGCTTAGCAAGATAGGTTTTGCCCACACCTGTAGGACCTAAGAACATAAATGCTCCGATTGGATGATTTGGGTCTTTTAAGCCTACGCGGTTGCGTTGGATAGCCTTTACCATTTTATCAATGGCAGCATCCTGTGCAACAACAACTTGCTTGAGTTCTCTATCCATATTCTTCAGACGAATACCTTCCGCCTCTTGCATACGCTGGACTGGTACGCCCGTCATCATTGAAACAATGTCAGCAATAGCTTCCTCATTGATTTCAACTTTGTCCTCGGTGTCACCTTTTTGCCATCTCTCCTGTTCGTCTTTCAGTGTCTGTTCCAACTCTGTTTGTTTATCACGGAAACTTGCAGCCAATTCAAAGTTCTGATTCTTTACAGCAGCCTGTTTCTTCTCATGTGCAACCTTTATTTCCTTCTGAATGTCAAGGATGGACTGAGGCACCTTTACGTGTTGCAGATGGATACGTGAACCAGCTTCATCGATAATATCTATTGCTTTATCAGGGAAGTAACGGTCGGTAATATATCTGTCAGCATACTTCACACAGGCTTTCAAAGCATCCGCAGTATAACTTACATGATGATGTGCCTCGTAACGGTCTTTGATGTTCTCAAGAATTTGTAGCGTCTCCTCAACTGTCGTTGGCTCAACCTGTACCTTCTGGAAACGGCGCTCCAATGCTCCGTCTTTTTCAATAGACTTACGGTACTCATCGAGTGTTGTTGCACCGATACACTGTATTGTGCCTCTTGCCAAAGCTGGTTTAAGGATATTGGCTGCATCCATCGAGCCTGGTGAAGAGCCTGCTCCGATGAGTGTATGAATCTCATCAATAAAGACAATAATGTCAGGATTCTGTTCGATTTCTTTAATCAACGCACGGATGCGTTCCTCAAACTGACCACGGTATTTCGTGCCAGCCACCACAGCAGTCAAATCAAGAGTAATGACACGTTTTTCGAATAGAATAGGTGAGGTGAGATGCTTCACGATGAGTTGTGCCAAACCCTCAACAATAGCACTCTTACCAACACCTGGTTCACCAATGAGAATAGGGTTATTCTTCTTTCTTCTACCAAGAATCTCACTGACACGCATAATCTCTTTCTCTCTGCCTACAACTGGATCGAGTTTTCCCTCGGCAGCTGCTTGAGTAAGGTCGGTTCCGAAACTATCGAGCACTGGTGTCTTAGATTTTGTACGAGGAGCCTGTGTTGTCTTGGCATTATTACTGCTGTCAGACGATGAAGATGACATCATATCATCATACATTTCTTCTTCGTCAGCCATTCCTATACCATTCTTTGGTTGATTTGCGCGTTTCTGTAACATCGATATTGCGTTGTTATAATTGAATCCACTTTCTTCCATTACTTGCTTTGCACCATTGTTAGAAGAATCGTGCAGAATAGCAAGGAAAAGATGAAGAATATCTACTGTTTGGGTATGCTGTAAACGAGCTTCAAGCACAGCTAATTTCAATATATTATTTGCTTGTTCGTTTAAAAGCATATCAGGTACTGAAGTGTTGGTTTCAGTAGTTTCCTCCAGAATACTTCTTTCTATTTCTTTCTTTATGTTATCTATGTCAATCTTCCATTGATTGAATAGTTCCCATACTGGTCCTGACTTCTCTCGAAGAATAGCAAGCATGATATGCTCAGGAGCAACCGATTTACTTGTCAGTCGTTCCGCTTCTTCTCTACTGAATGATAGAATTTCAGAAACCTTTGGGGAGAATTGATTCATCATATCCTAAACTTTCTTATCTTTACTTTTATCTATGGACAATATGTCCTGTATTAGTAGGGTATTATATACAAAAGATGTGCCAAAAGGCGAAGAATCGGACATACACGTATATTGTAGGTCCGATTCTCCATCTTATATTTTGCTACAGTGCTTCATCGTCAGGCTTCTGAAGTCTTGTCTTTGGTTGTCGTTCCAAGTGCTTCTTCTTACGCAGCCAAGCCACTTTGCGCTGTTCATACTCTTCACGATGACGTTCTAAGAAGTTATCTGCCATTGAACTTACCGTATATAATTGAAATCTGAATATTCTTACCAGTAGATGTGTTGCCCAATAGCTTTGTGCTTGATAGACTCATATTATGGGAAACCTTAGTTATTATAGTTTTCTTATTATTGCCCGTGCCTTGTGTTACGGTCTGTAATTCTACTGGTACTATCACAACCTTACCCCATGCAGGCATTGAAGTGTTGCGTGAGAAGAAGTTGATAATTCCCGAAATATTATTGAATACATAGCTATTCGTTGTTTTATTATAAGTAGCAATAAACGATGTCTTGTTATCTGGCAATCGGTTGTTTGCAAAGAATGATTGTAGGCTATCTGCTGGAACCATCACAACATTTTGTGGTATTCCAAACTGATAATCGGATGTCGAACTATTATTCTCTCGGAAGAGTACAACCTTAGCTGAGTTGATAGAATCGCTTGTATGTCCTGACATTATGTCAGATACAGGCAATGTTAACTTCGTAAACAAACCGGCAGGAGTCTTGAGATAGGTGTGACCTGACTCATTTGCTAACTGCTGTAATTTCGTATTGTCGTTAGAGAAGTTAGTTAGCTGAAGAACCTCTTCAGTACTAACAAAGTTGGTTGATATTGCGGATACCTTTCCTTTTTGCTTGTTCTTGAAGTAAATATTCAACTGTGCAACCTGTATATGTGCCATTGAACCAGAACCGCCATCTATCTTGAAATAGAACCCTGGACAGATTTCATGTAAGAAGCGATAAGGATTACGGAATGCAGATGGGGTCTGCAGATACTTGCGAAGTAGATAGGTACCATAGTTGTTGTAGGTTACTCCATTTTTATCTTTGTACTGGTTATTTAAGCGTAAAATGATATTACGATTATAACCTTTCTTTTTTCTGATACTATCCGCTTCTGTATAGTCTGTCAGTGTAAACGAACGTTTCTCGGCAATACCACCTTGTGCGACAGGTCGGATATAGCCTTGTGCTTCAGGATCGAAGTTAGAGTAGTATGTTATGCCTTCCTCAACAGGCTTTGAGAGTTCGTATGTTGTTAGCTTTATTTGGCTAAGTGAGTCGCCATAATAAGAGCTATAATAAAGTCTTATATCACATGAGTCAGCAATAATCTCATTGTTTGCATCACGACTCATAATAGAGTCCTTTGCTGGCAATTCATATTTACTAAGTACATGGAATTGTGACATAAGGTTACCCGTAACAGTTGTGTTTGTTTCTGGATCAACCATTCTACCCAAATATCCAGTTGCTGAACGTGCAAAAACACTACCAGCAACCATTGTCTCAGAAGCTACGTTGAAGGTGTCTGCCTTTATAGAGAGTTTATCGCCATTATCAATAAGTGAACCTCCAAGGGTATCTGTGGTATCATCACATGATACCATTCCGATACAAGCTGCAAGCATTAAAGCTGCAATAAATTTCCTTCTCATTTAGAATTTCTTAATTGTATAAATCTAAGTATCTTAGAACAATTTGTTATAAAACTCTGAATACTTCTCTTTTAGTTCAGTATCATCGATTGTATGTTCCAAAAGTTGCTTGTCATTTGTCTTAGCATAGTTGATAAGATCTGCATTAACTTTATCGCTGGTACCAATGACACCATCTGAATAGTCAATAGCTAATTTACCTAATTCCATGAAGTTGAAGTCATCACCATAGTTCTTCAAGTGTTTTGCTTTCGCATCACGGAACTCAAGACAATGCTTAAAGTTGGTTCCTAAGCTATCTTGTGGCTGGTCTGCAAAGATTGAGGTTACAACTTTTGAATTGGCAAATTGTGGTTCATCTTTATAGGCAGTCTTCACGTAGAATGGAATAACTGAAGACATCCAACCCTGACAATGAATCACATCAGGAGTCCATCTTAGCTTCTTTACTGTTTCCAACACACCTCTTGCGAAGAAGATAGCGCGCTCGCCATTGTCGGTATAGTCGTTACCCAATTCGTCCTTTGTCATTGCAGGACGCTTTTGGAAATAATCTTCATTATCAATGAAATAAACCTGTATACGTGTCTGCGGAATACTTGCCACCTTGATAATCAATGGATGGTCTGTATCGTCTATAATCAAGTTCATACCTGAAAGGCGAATGACTTCGTGTAACTGCCCTCTGCGTTCATTGATATTTCCCCATCTTGGCATGAAAGTACGGATTTCATATCCAGCTTCCTGCATGATGTGTGGCATTTCTGAGCCATATAATGACATCTCTGTCTTTGGCACGTAAGGCAAGATTTCTTGATTAACAAATAATACTTTTTTTCCCATTCTTTATGTTAGAATTTTTATTTCTGCAACTATTGCAAGCAAACGCAAAGAACGATAATTTTCAATGCGCAACTTACTTTCTGCAAAGGTACTAAAAAAAAACGAGACAACTCTTGCTTTCGATTGAAAACAAATAAAAAGTGTGGCATATTGAGATTATTTAATTAAAATCTCGTCTATTTAATTATTTTGTTGTTACTTTGCAGTGATAAAAAATTTAGTGACTAATGAAAGTTATTCAAAAGATTGTTGAACTTCAGAACGAACTGTTCTCTTGTCGTAAAGAAAACAAAACAATTGGATTAGTGCCTACGATGGGTGCTTTACATAATGGTCATGCATCACTTGTGAAACAAAGCGTTGAGGAGAATGATGTAACGGTCGTTTCTGTATTTCTTAATCCTACCCAGTTTAATGATAAGGGTGACTTAGAGCGTTATCCTCGTACATTAGAAGCTGATTGTCAACTTCTTGAAACATGTGGAGCTGACTACGTCTTTACTCCTTCAGTTGAGGAAATCTACCCCAAACCTGATAATCGTCAATTCGAATTTCCACCACAATCAACGGTGATGGAGGGTGCCAAACGTCCTGGTCATTTCAATGGTGTTTGTCAAGTTGTCAGCAGATTATTCTATATTGTTCATCCTGACAGAGCCTATTTTGGCGAGAAGGATTGGCAGCAGATTGCCGTTATCAAACGCCTTGTAGATTTTATTGGCATGAATGACAAACTTACGATTGTGGAATGCCCAATCGTTCGTGAAGATGATGGATTAGCAATGAGCTCCCGCAATATGTTGTTAACGTCTGATGAGCGGGCTATAGCACCGAAGATTTACGAGGCGTTAAGTAAGAGTGTTGAATTCTCTAAGACGCACAGCGTTGCTGAAACACATGATAAAGTTGTTACAGATATTAATGCTATTGATGGACTTGAGGTTGAATATTTTGATATTGTAGATGGCAACACGCTCCTCGAAGTGAATACATGGAAAGCGTATGTTGTAGGTTGTATTACGGTTTATTGTGGTCATACACCCATTCGTCTTATTGACCACATAAAGTATAGAGGATAATAAGAAAAGATGCTGATAGAAGTATTAAAAAGTAAGTTGCACTGTGCTACTGTCACAGAGGCAAACCTTCATTATATGGGTAGTATTACCATTGATGAAGACTTATTGGAAGCTGCTAATATGATAGCAGGTGAGAAGGTTCAAATTGTCAATAATAACAACGGTGAACGCTTTGAGACGTATATTATTAAAGGAGAGCGTGGCTCTGGTTGTATTTGTCTGAATGGTGCTGCCGCACGTAAGGTTGTTGTTGGCGATGAGGTGATTATCATCTCTTATGCACTCATGGATTTTGAAGAGGCAAAGACCTTCAAACCTTCTGTTGTATTTCCGAAGGAAGGCAACAGATTGTAAATTGAGAACCGAGTTTACATAAGGTTTACCCTAATGGTTTGGTAGGAATTGGATATAGAATCCCTACCTTCATATCACACAATTACATTTCGTTATTCAAAATAATTCAAAGCTACTACTTACTTATTAAATTGAGACTTATAAGAGAGAGTAGATGATTTTATAGTTTTGAACAGGGGGTGTGATTGTGTGTTTTTTATATCTACAAATTACGTTACTTTATCAAAAAAGCAAGGGTATGCCTAATGACATACCCTCTCAAGAAAATGATAATAGCACCAGTGACTATCAGTCAGCTGATACCTGAATTTATTCGATAACAACTAATGGGTCGTCTTCAAGCACAGCTTGACCAACCTTCACAGCGATAGCAGTCACCTTGCCATCCTTCTCAGCTTCAATGTTGTTCTGCATCTTCATAGCTTCAAGGACAACAACCGTATCGCCTGCCTTTACCTCCTGACCAACAGCAACCTCAATAGATGTGATGGTTCCTGGAAGTGGAGCCTTAACAGCAGCAGCGCTATTGATAGCAACAGCAGGAGCTGACTCCTCACTTGCTTCAGCAGCAGCTGGCTTGCCAAGCTCAACCTTCTTCTTCTCTGGTTCAGCAGGCTGTTCCATCTGTACTGCATACTGCTCACCGTTGACAGTTACTTCTGTAACATTCTCGGCATTAATCTCCCCAATCTCGACTTTATATTCCTTGCCGTCGATAGTATATTTGAATTCTTTCATTGTTGTCTATTATGGTTTCTTTGTCATTACCTCGAACTTAGCATCCCACATTGTCTGCTTTGGCAGAATAGTGATGATGCCTGGCTCGTTATCGTGAACATTGTTTCCGGCAAACTCATAGAGTGCCATTGCAATTGCTGCATATACGTTTTTATCCATAGTCGTGCGCCTCCTTATTACATTGGCATACATCCATGCTTCTTAGCTGGTAAGTCTTGCTTCTTATGTGCCAACTGAGCTAAGCCGCGACAAATGCGGAAACGGGTATTGCGTGGCTCAATAACATCATCAATATAACCGAACTGTGCTGCCTGATATGGATTAGCAAACTTCTCTGAGTACTCCTCTTCCTTTTCAGCGAGGAACTGCTTAACGTCGCCACCCTGTTCCTTAACTTCTTTAGCTTCTCTACCACAGAGAACGGCAACAGCACCTGATGCACCCATAACGGCAATCTCTGCACTTGGCCATGCGAAGTTGAGGTCAGAACGGAGCTGCTTACAACCCATAACGATATGTGAACCACCATAGCTCTTACGCAGTGTGATAGTAATCTTTGGTACTGTAGCCTCACCATAAGCATAGAGCAACTGTGCACCATGAAGGATAACAGCGTTGTACTCCTGACCTGTACCTGGGAGGAAGCCCGGCACGTCAACAAGTGAAACAATAGGAATATTGAAAGCATCGCAAAAACGAACGAAGCGCGCACCCTTACGGCTTGCGTTTACGTCCAATACACCAGCGTAAGCTGATGGCTGGTTAGCTACGATACCAACACTCTGACCATTGAAACGAGCGAAACCAGTGATGATGTTCTTAGCAAACTTTGGCTGAACCTCGAAGAACTCTCCGTTGTCAGTTACAGCCTGAATTACCTTGTACATATCGTATGCTTGGTTTGGATCGTCTGGGATAATCTCGTTCAAGAGGTCTTCCTTACGGTCAATAGGGTCGGTGCACTCAGTGCGTGGTGCTTCCTCACGGTTGTTTGAAGGAATGTAAGAGAGGAGCTTCTTGATAAGATCCATTGCCTCTTCCTCTGTCTTAGCTGTAAAGCTTGTTACACCACTCTTTGAAGCATGAACGCTTGCGCCACCGAGGTGCTCAGCATCAATATCTTCACCAGTTACGGTCTTCACCACCTTAGGACCAGTCAAGAACATGTAACTTGTTTGCTCTTTCATGATGATGAAGTCTGTCAGTGCAGGAGAGTAAACTGCACCACCAGCACATGGACCAAGGATGCTTGAAATCTGTGGGATAACGCCAGAAGCGAGGATGTTACGCTCGAAGATTTCGCCGTAACCTGCCAAAGCAGAGATACCCTCCTGAATACGTGCTCCACCAGAGTCGTTCATACAGATGACTGGTGCACCGTTGGTCATAGCCATATCCATTACCTTGCAGATTTTCTGAGCCATTGTTTCAGAAAGCGAACCTCCGTTTACGGTGAAGTCCTGCGCATAGAGGTATACGAGGCGACCGTCGATAGTTGCAGAACCAGCAACAACGCCATCACCGAGATACTGCTTCTTCTCCATACCGAAGTTATGACAACGATGGAGTTTGAACATATCGTATTCCTCAAAGCTGCCCTTGTCAACCAGCATTTCAATACGCTCACGTGCAGTGTACTTTCCGCGCTCATGCTGCTTGTCGATGGCCTTTTGACCACCACCTAAGCGTGCCAACTCGCGCTTCTCCACGAGTGCCTTGATCTTTTCTGTTTGCTTACTCATAATTTGAATTTATTTTCTTATTTATAGCTTCTTATATTTTACTTTAATTTTCATTTGTAGCTTTCTGCTCATTTTTCTCTAATGGGCTAAAAAGTCCTTATAACAGAATTAAATGCAAAATTACTAAAAAAGGTGGAGATAGTTATCTTCACCTCTTTAAATATTGTTAAGGTTTTATGTTTAATGACTTCAATTTGTCTTTAATTACATAGCTATGTGCGAAAAAGCTGGAGCTTTGTAGGCATGCACCATCTGTCACATGCTATTATGATGCTGATATTTTTCTATTGAATTATAGATAAATTGAAGGGAAGTTATTATCTGTTTCTTTATCTCTTTTACTTTGGTTCTGTAATAAAAATTCAAATGTTGAAAAATTAAAGAGGCTCTTTTGGCTCCTAAAAGACGTCCAATTGACTTGTTAAAGATGCCCTTTAAGGACCTTACTAACGCCCTTTTGAAGTCTAATTAAGCACCTTTTGCTATGCTGTTTTGTAGCTGTTTGAAAACGAGACAGTTATAAATGTACTTAAAATGCTTGCTTTTTGATTAATTTAAGTGCTTTTTCTTCTTCTTTTTGTTGTGATATTTTACCATACTATGTTTGCTTTTAGTAGATTTTTTCTTTGTTTTTTTTTAATTTGATAAATGTACTCTTAAGATAAGGTGAGATACTCTTTTCGATTCACTTTACTCTTTGTAAGTCGAAAAAAGAGTGTCATAACTATAACTTATCGTCCACATATCTGTTTATAGGGACAGTATTTACAGCTATTTGTATTATCCGTAGGTGCAAAAGGTATATTAGGATTATGTATTTCTTCGAGCTTCTCTATGAGATTTTTAAAGAAATCATCCTCATATACGGTAACATCGGTTATTTCCTCATTACCTATTGACAGCACTGGATTATAATCTTCACTACCTGCATGTTGTATAAAGAGCAGAGCAGGACTTACTGCACGATGATTAGGATTATGTTCAGAATCATTTGTTGTCTCAATAAGACTATAAAGCATTGCTTGCATAGTGTAGTCACTCTTCTTACTTATATTCTTATCATCAAACATGTCATCAACACATTGAAGTGACTCTGCAACTTTTCCACCTGTCTTATAGTCTACTACACGTAAGCGTGCGTTATCACTATCAACAAGTATCTCATCTAAGCGATCAATGCGTCCACCTGTTTCTATTTGCTTCTCCAACCCATTCACATTAATTATCAATGAACGTTTAACAGAGAATTCATGACCTATTACACGCAATGGAGCAGAGCGACGATCTATTCGCAGTAATTGATGTAAATATTTTATAATTACCTCACGATTGATAAGTTGAAGTCCGTTGAGCTTTGGATGCTTTCTGTTTTCTTTCGGTTGGTGGAAGAGTTCTGTCGCAAATGCTTCATCAACAATATCATCCAATGTAAGTTCAGCATACCCAGATGTAAGCGATTGGGTACTTTTCCCTGTCTTTAACAAGTGATCTATGTTCTTTGTTGTGATAACTTCTCTTGGTAATAATTTTTCATACATGAGCTGTGCTGCCGAATGAAAGATATTACCGAACATACGATTATCAACGTCATCTATGTCGATTTCATCGAGTTCTTTTATACCCGCAATATACTTAAAGTAATACTTTAGTTGACAACCTATATAGGTATTAATAGCAGTTGGTGAAAAATAACTGATTTCATCGAGTCTTTTAAGTACTGCGTCATTTTTCTCTACCACTTCTGCTTCACAACGCATAGGCTCTTGTCCAGCTTGCAAGGTTAGTCGATGAATTGGATGATTCCACTCTACCATTAGTTGTAAAATGAATCGACTCATTTCACCAGTATGACTACCTTGCGTAGAATTATTATAAAGGAAAGTCACATCTTTTGCTCGCTGAATCATGCTGTGGAAGTAGTAGCTGTAGATTGAAACCTTATTATCAATGGTTGTTAAGTCGTATGCCTTACGAATAAGATGAGGAATAAAGGAAGCATCATCAACCCCCTTTGGCATATTTCCTTCATTACAAGAGAGTACAAGGACATGGTTAAAATCAAGGTTTCGGGTTTCAAGCACGCCCATCACTTGCACCCCACGGGCTGGCTCACCATGGAAAGGAATGCTGGTAGAAGCTATAAGTTGGGTTAAAAGACGACGGAAGACAATCTTGTCTGCTTCAAGATCACCATTCCCAATCAACTCTAACAATCGTGTGAGTAAGGTGTACATACGAAAAACAGACTCCTCAAAGAGTGGATCTTTATCAGTTGCGCCATTCACTCCGATGAAACGGACAGTTTCTGCTAACCACTTTACTAAAGCAGGTAGATGCTGTTTGTCACTTGGATAATATTCAAAAAATATACCTTCTGTTGGCTTTATATAAAATTGTCGTTTGCTATTTAATCGTTCGATAATTCCGTCAACATCATGTGTAAGATACTTTCCGTAAGGATGTCGCAAGACTCTGTTGAGGTGATGAAGTCTGTAGCTCTGTTCCTGAAGAGAATAACCCTCTGTTTGCAATGCCCAAAGTTGCGAAACCATCGATGCAATCGGAGTTTGTTGTAGAGGATAACCTGTTGTAACATTTAGCGTATCTACTTCATCAGGTATACAATGGATAACGGTCTGCAACAAGTGTTCATCACAAAGAACTATCGCTGTACGTTTACCATCTTTATATCGTTCATTCTCTCGTAACCACTCAGATATATAGCGTGCTTGTAGATTTTCAGTAGGTGCAGAGATAATATTTATCTCCTTCTTCTTACTTAAATTATCATACAATTCATCATTATCGTTAGGCAAAGTATTGGGGAATTTATCAAGCCAACGACGAATATAGTTACCTGCCTCATTCATTGACTTCATATAATAACGATCATAATCCCAATAGAAACTTGCCTTTTCTTCCTTTAAGAATTGTTTGAAAAGCACTTGCTCTACCTTTTGAAGCACGTTGAAACCGACAAAAACATAATGTTCATATTGTGTTTTTATCTGTGGTTTCTCAACAACATCACGGTAAAGCATACCTTCGTATGCAAGTTTTTGATTTCTAAGTCTTTGCTTAAAATCATTATATATATCATTTAGCTTAGACCAAAGGGTAATGAAACGTTCTCTAATCCCCTCTGGATTATCGTCAAAATTAGCAAAGAAACGGCGTAATTCTGCTTTCTGCTCTTCGTTAAGATAACTTATATCATCTAATTCTTTAAGGTTACTAATATTAGAAAATACTTTCTCAGCGTCTGCCATATTCTTGTCGATATCATCGAAGTCAGCTAAGAGTAGTTGCCCCCAGCCATAGAAGTAATCTAAAGTTTCCTTTGTATTATTTGTAACTTCAACATAACTCTTGTAGAGATCACAAATACTTTTAATAGGATCAGCAATGGTAAGTTCTGAATGTTGACGAAAGAAATCAGATATGGTTATATACGCAGGACTCCATACTGGCCCATCAGCTAATTGTGCTAAGGCTTGATTTAGAAAGAGTGCAGCACGCTTATTAGGAAAGACAACAGCTATATGCGCCATGTCATTACCATATTTTTTCAGCAAATCTGTTGCTACGTGTTCGAGAAATGTATTCATAATTGTATATAAAAACTCTTGTTAAGAAAATTAATGAAGTAAGTAATATGCATTACTCAACCTTTTGTGGAAGCGAAGAAATTGGTACAACTTCATTTCTAACAACATACCAAATATAGCCAGACACTTTTTCATAACCCATACGCATTAGTAAACTCATATAGCGTTGTACCTGCTCGTAATATTCATCTCGTGGCTTACCAAACTTGAAGTCTACCACAATTATCTCCTTTCCATCGGTCATTACACGGTCGGGGCGATATTCATGTATATCTCCACTCTCCTTATCGTAATCAAGAATAGTACATTCATTAAAGAGTTTCCATCGTGAACTGAACCAATCCTTCACTTTGTCATTGCTCAGAGCATTTGCTATCTTATCCTTCAACTCTCTTGACGTAACATCATCATTATATATAACTCCTTCTTGTTCTAACTCCTTCAAGCGTGGTTCTATATCAGTCTCAGTGAGAATCGTAGAGAAAAGTTGATGAAGAATATTACCAACCTTTATATAACGATTTGCATCTGACGAGTCAATATCCTCACCATTGATAAAGTCATGACTCTTATTACTTTGTCTGAAGCTAACAGGGTGGGGGAAAGTCTCTATCTTTAACTTATATGTCTTAGGAGTGAGTTCAAAAGGGTTCTCCGTAGACTTATCCTTTTCTACACGCTTAACACACTCCGACAGAGTACCAAATTCAAAGCTGATGGGTTCATTTCCACCAGCATCATCAATTGTTGCTCCAGTCAACTCCTTAGCAAGTTCATTGATAACTAATTGTATAATCTGTGAACGATCTGTAGTCGTATAACCATTTTGTAGTTTAGTAAAAGTTGTTTTAGAAGCCTTTTTCCCAGTAATAAATAGATTCTTTCCAGCACGTGTAAAGGCAACATAAAGTAAGTTCATGTTATCAACTGTATTTTGTAGATGCTCCTCCTTATAATCGTCTTCAAAGACAGTACCTAACATCTTTTTGGAAAAATCAACTGGAATCAACGGTAATTCACCATAAGGTTTCTCCTTATCATCACCTGGACACCATATTGTATTACCATTTGTTTTCTCTAACTCCCAATCACAGAATGGAATCAGAACGTTATCATATTCAAGACCTTTACTCTTATGAATAGTTATCAAGCGTATTCCATCAACTTCATCACTTTGAATAGTATTACTTGAAAGAGTGTCTTCCCATTCTTCGATGAAATCGTCAATATCAGCAGGATGGTCTCTCAAATACTCATTCAGTGTATCGTAGAATGTACATACGTATGCACTCTGACCTTCAAGACTGCCAAGATTAAAGAGCGAATAAATCTCATCTACAAGGTCAACAAGCGATAGCCTTAACAAAGACTCAAAGTTATCAACATAATCGTTTGGTAAAAAATACTTTATATCATTAGTACTGGCATCAACAAACAAAGCATTACTATCTCTCCCTGTCTGCAAAACTTGTTGCTGATAGAGCTTAATCAACTTACCCTCTGTAAGCTTATCATCTGGATGCATAAGTAGGCGGAGAGCAGCAATAATAATATTGACAGCTAACGAAGCATCTAATTGGAAAGCTTCGTCGGAGACAATACTAACATCTGTACCAAACTCTTTAAAGAATTTATCCGCAATATCTTGAATAACGCCTTTTGATCGAACAAGGATAGCAATATCCTTTTGTCTATAACCTCGAGAAAGTAGTTCATTTATGTTACCAACAAGTTCATTAAGAACATTCTCTTTATACTCTCCAGCGATACTCTTATTATAATGAAAGAGCTTAACACGTACACATCCCTGTCTGCTTTCCTTTCTTGGTTTCTGTTCAATCTCTTTGTAAGCTTCATTTAATTGAACAGCGTCTTTAATATTATTCTTTTCCAACTCTTCCACCGTTTGCTTTACAGCATACGTAAAGAAAGCGTTGTTAAATCGTATTATATTCTCTTCTGACCGATAGTTCGTGTCAAGCGGTTCAATCTTTATTTGTTCGTTAGAGAAGTCATGCTCAATATTATTTAGCAATTTCCAATCACCTTGACGCCATCTATAAATACTCTGTTTAACATCGCCGACAATCAAGTTATGAGATTCTATTTGTGCCATACAGTTATCAAGTAACTTGCGGAAATTGTTCCACTGAATAGTACTTGTATCCTGGAACTCATCAATCATAATATGCTTCAAGTAAGCTCCCATCTTCTCAAAAACGAAAGGCGTATCAGAATCTTTCATTAAGGTGCTAAGCAATGACTGCGTGTTACTTAGCATAAATCGGTTCGTGTCTTTGTTTATCTCATCAACTGCTTCTGAGATAGCATGTAAAAGACGAAGTTGAGAAAGATGCCTAAGTGTAAGATTGCTGGATTGATACTCCCACCAGCATTCTTTCCGATACTTTTCTAATAGTAATAAATCATCATGCCATGATTCAGATATAAGAGCACCGATACGCTCTTTCTCTCTAACTGGACATTTCTTCAATAACCAATTATCTGGACTATCAAGACATTTCAACACATTTGCAGAGGGTCCATCATCAGAAGGTTCATTCTCTGCCAATTTAGCGATATATCCATACA
Source organism: Prevotella melaninogenica (assembly GCF_018128065.1). Classification (NCBI taxonomy): domain Bacteria; kingdom Pseudomonadati; phylum Bacteroidota; class Bacteroidia; order Bacteroidales; family Prevotellaceae; genus Prevotella; species Prevotella melaninogenica. The sequence continues at coordinate 1,342,627 of NZ_CP072359.1, forward strand.
GTCCTTTGATTAAGTAACTTGTATCAACACCAGCATCACTTATTTTTGAAGCATCTTTGCCGCATGCTCTTTTACCTTCTTTGGACTATCCTTACGTCTCTTACGCAAATCCGTGATGAAATCGTTAAAAAAGGAAGCATTACTGAACAGATTATCAAGTTCGGCCTTATGGTCTTTATAGAAATCCTTAAAAATATTCTTTCCAAAGTCCTTTATCTGTCCTATGACATTCCAACCTTTGTCATCTTCTATATTCTTATCGATATAATCGCGAATCCAACTCAGAACCTCTTCCCCCTCTTCAAGACTATTAATCAATTCATCAACAGCCTGTGCCTCTACTTGCTCATCATTAAGGTCTATACGAAGATTAGCCGTAAGATTCAACTCACGAGCAAGATTACGCAATACAGACTGAAAGAAGGCATCAATCGTTTGTACACGAAATTCATTATAATGATGGGTAAGCAGTGATAACGCTTCAGCAGCATTCTCACGAATTGTTTGCTCAGGAAATCCACTCTTCTGTAATACCTGTTCATAATATGCCTGCGAATCTGGCAGATTATGGGCAATACCGTACAGTTGAGAAAGAATTCTTGTTTTCATTTCCTGCGTTGCCTTATTAGTAAAGGTAACAGCAAGAACCTTCTTATAATCTTGTGGATTTCTTACTACTAAGGTAATATATTCTGATGCTAAAGTAAAGGTTTTACCAGAACCCGCTGATGCTTTATAAACTGTTAATGCTTTTTCCACCATAAATTAAGTAAAGATTGATATTAGAGTCTGACGCAATAGGTGAACATATCGGGGAAGAGTTCCTCTATATTTCTTGGGTTCTGTCCAAAGATACCAAAAATAGTACTGCCACTTCCCGACATCTGCGCATACAAAGCTCCTTGTTCATACAGTTTTTCTTTAACGGTAGCCAATATAGGATGTATTGCAAAGATAGGCTTTTCAAAATCATTAGTCAACTCTGCGCGCCATGTGTCAATTGGTTGACGGACAATGTCACGACAATTCTTGATAGGCTTTTTAGGCGTAATACCAGCAAATGCTTCAGCTGTGGAAATAGCCACATTAGGTTTTACAAGAGCAAGGTAATACCCCTCTAAATTATTCTCTTCATTGTCTACTGGAGTAAGAATCTCTCCAATCCCAGTTGCATAAGCCATTTCTGAAGTGATAAAAAAGGCGCAGTCAGCACCCAATTGAGCTGCATAACGTTCCATCTCCGCATTACCCATATTTAGTCGGAAACGCTCATCAAGCAGTCGGATCATATAAGCAGCGTCAGCAGACCCACCACCAAGTCCAGCTTGCGTTGGGATTCTCTTCACAAGATGAGCATGAATACGAGGAAGTTTATAATCCTGAGCAAGAAGACGATATGCCTTAACAACTAAATTCTTACTCTCATTACATTCCACAACATTACCTGTTATCTTTAAGTCAATAGGAGTAGGAGAGGGAAACTCGTCATCCATCTTCTTTATCTCCAAGGCATCACATAAAGGTACTGGATAAAAAACTGTTTCAAGGTCATGATATCCATCAGGACGTTTTGCAACAATATTTAAACCAAGATTGATTTTACAACAAGGAAAGGTAATCATAGTCTGAAAATATAATTTAAAGATTCTTTTCTGCAAAGATAGTAAAAGCTTAGAAGATTAATGTTAGAAATGGAATATTTTTTGTAATTTTGCCAACGTATGCCAGAAAGAAGTAATAATAATAAAAGCACTCGTAGGACCAAGCAAGCTCCTATTGATACGACATTCGGTCATCTCCAACCACAGGCAACTGACATTGAAAAAGTTGTTTTAGGTGCGCTTATGATTGACAAGGATGCCTTTACAGTTGTCTCTGAAATCATTAAACCAGAAACATTCTATGAATCTCGACATGAAAAGATTTATGAGGCTATTCAATCTTTGAATCTACAGCAGAAACCTGTAGATATTATGACTGTGGTTGAAGAGCTCCGTCACAAAGGGACACTCGAAGATATTGGTGGACCTGCTTATGTCGTGGAGTTAAGTTCTAACGTTGCTTCTTCTGCACACATTGAGTATCATGCACATATTCTTGCACAGAAATTCTTGGCACGTCAACTTATCCAGTTTGCATCAATGATAGAGACTGATGCTTTTGATGAAACCGTAGATATTGATGAGTTAATGCAGAAAGCTGAGGGTGCTCTGTTTGAGATTTCTCAAAAAACATGCTTCAGGATTATGTGCAAATTGATACAGTTGTTGAGCAAGCCCACCAACTGCTTCTCAAGGCTGCAAACAACAAAGGTAGCTTAACAGGTGTTCCAAGTGGTTTCCATGACTTGGATAAGATTACCGCAGGTTGGCAAGCATCCGATTTAGTCATTATTGCAGGACGTCCTGCTATGGGTAAGACTTCCTTTGCGCTTAGTATTGCAAAGAATATCGCCATTGATTATCGTAAACCAATTGCTTTCTTCTCTCTTGAGATGAACAACGTGCAGCTTGTCAATCGTTTGATTTCAAACGTCTGCTCTGTACCTGGCAACAAGATTCTTAATGGACAGCTCACACCTGACGAGTGGGAACGCTTCGACTCAAATATCCGAAAGATGCAAGGTGCACCTATCTATATTGATGATACACCAGGACTTTCTATCTTTGAACTTCGCACAAAAGCACGTCGATTAGTGCGCGAACATAAAATAGAGGTTTTGATGATTGACTACTTGCAGTTGATGAATGCTAACGGTATGCGTTTTAACAGTCGTCAAGAAGAGGTTTCTACGATTAGCCGTTCCTTGAAAGGACTTGCGAAAGAGTTGGATATACCAATCTTAGCACTGTCGCAGTTAAGTCGTGCTGTAGAACAGCGCGACCCGAAGGAGGGTAGACGTCCACAATTAAGTGACTTGCGTGAGTCTGGAGCCATTGAGCAGGATGCCGATATGGTTCTCTTTGTGCACCGTCCAGAGTATTACCATATTCTGCAAGATGATCATGGAAACGATCTTCATGGTATGGCACAGATTATTATAGCGAAGCACCGTAAAGGTGCAACGGGTGACGTGCTGCTTAACTTCCGTGGTGAATACACTCGATTTGCTAACCCTGAAGATTTGGACTTGGCAGCTCCAATACCTAATGATCCATTGGGAGGTGAGATTATTGGCAGCAAAATGAATGACGATCCGATACCACCACCTCCAACAGGAGATGTGAGGGCACCTTTCTAAACAAAGTGGATTTATTTGTCACAATCCGCATAAGAGTTGTGAAATTATATTACAAAAATGACGACTAATGAACTCTATTTTAGTTCAAATTAGCCGTTATTTTTTGTATTTGTAACTAACAAGATGTCAAATAGTTGTGAAATGCGAAAAGAAAAGGTGCTTAGTTGGGCTTCAAAAGGGCGTTAGTAAGCCTTCGAAAGGGCATCTTTTAGAAGCCAATTGGGCGTTAATTTGAATGCAATTAAGCCTCAATAAAATCAAAAGATATGATTTAATTTTACAAAACAGAGTAATTTCCGAAAACAAAACAATAGCAAGTTTGCTAATAATTTCTACTCTATCTACTAAAATTTATATTTTTGTAAAAATTAAATTCTAAGTTTATTCATTGATATATGTGCGAATGGCATTCGCCCAGACCTCATATCCTTTATTAGTAAGATGAAGACCATCACGACAATAGTCAGGATGCATTTCCTTAGAATTAATACCTAAAAGTGGATGATAAAGGTCGATAAAAACAAGATTATTGGCGGTACAATAACGCTTTAACTTCTCATTTAACTGAATTATCATATCTTCCTTACCTTTAAGTAGTTTCCAAATACCAACATTTTCATTTAAAGGTAAAAGACTTTGTATATAAAGTTTGGTTCTTGGACACGTTTTACGAATCGTCTTAATAACATTAATAACACCTTGAAATGTACGCTCAACCGTCCATCCATGACTTAAATCATTTGTTCCACACTCAAAGAATATCTTACTGGGATTATAAGGTAAAATCTGATTTAATCGTTTAAGAATTCCTCGACTATCATCGCCAATAATTCCTCTATTGATTATCTTTTTTTCATTCGGAAAGAATCGATTCCAGTCTTTGCCATATTCAGAATGACTATCTCCCAACATGACAATAGCATTATTAGGCAATGCCCCCTCCTGATTGAATTGATTCACTTTGATATTATAGTGTTTTGAGCCATGAAACGTAACGTTCTGGGCTTGTATTGATAGGGTAGTAACTGAAAGAATGAGACAGAATAATATTTTTTTCTTCATATAAACACTTGTTTACCACGTCAAACTATTAGAATACAGAGTATTAATCTGATATATTCCTAACTGCAAAATTAAGGAAAAAGATAGAGATATAAAAGGAAAAGTCCGGTTATCTATTCCATAGGAAAGGATAGCCTGACTTTTAAATAAGAGGATTCTTAAATAATTGTAGCTTCTAATAATTCATGTAACGCATAACCTTTCGGAAATAAGCTTGTGTCTTTGCTACGTTATATCGAATACCTCCGCTCCATAAACGGATAGCTTTCTCAATACTGTTCAATGGATTGTGGAAACTCTGGATGATTACAAACATCTCCTTTGACTTCGTAGCACTAAATCGATCAGAAAGTGAATAACGCTTGTTACTACCAGTACTCTTGAGAATGTTGTTACACTCTCTTACCAAAACAGGTGAAATCTGCAGTACACCAACATAAGAACCATTTACGGCTGCTGGATTACCCTTGCTTTCTATCTGAATGATTGCTTTCATTACTGGTTCCCAATCAAAACCATCAGTTGTGGCAGACACTTCAACATGTGAAGCGAAAATCATTAAGAAACAAATACTTACTACTTTTAAAATTCTCATCATTAAAAATTTTCCGAAACCTTGGAAGAGTAGGTCAATAGAGCTACTCTCTACGGCGTGTTCCTATGTGAGAATGAGTTACTACCACGCCTCAGTTTCATGTTAACGTTGCAAAGTTACGAAAAATAATCCTGATACACAAGACTTTAACATTTAATTTATAAAGTTAAGAATGAGGTTAAGATGGAATAAAAGTAAACTTTAGTTGCTCGGAGTCGATGAAATCATAATATTTTTGAACTATAAGCAATTTGTAGCATTGAAAAAGAATGTTTACCTTTGTAATGAATTTAAGTTTTCAGATAGCATGTTGTTGAAGCTTTGCTCACTAATATGCTTGATAAATCCAGACAGCCTTTATAAGTCAAGATAATAGATGATAAAGCGTAAACGTAGGCGCAAGAAGCAAGGGCGCAGTAAATACAGTTTTTGGTGGTGGTTCTGTGCTGCATTAGCGGTGCTGATAGTTGTCCTTATCATTGACTTAAAACCATGGCATAAACGTCGTACTGTTGTTAGTAATGAATGGCCTTATCATGATATTACAAAGGGTCCTTACACTAATGATTTTGATGGTCTTGACATTTCACGCCATCAGGGGAAAATACATTGGGATGAGCTTGTTGAGGAGAATTCACAACTACGCTTTGTCTATATCAAGGCAACAGAAGGTAGTTCTATTGTTGATCCGTTCTATAAGAAGAACTTTAAGTCTGCCAAAGAAAAAGGCTTATTAGTAGGCTCTTACCACTTTCTAACTTATCGAACCTCTATGGAACGTCAAGTAGATAATTTTCTTGCAAACATTGACCTTAGTCAACAAGACTTACTATTACTTGTTGATATTGAGAAAGATGGCACACGCAATTGGGGACGTGAAACCATTCAGAAGAATCTTGCCGAGTTTATCCGACTAATAAAGGAACGAACAGGGCACTCACCAATGATTTATACCAATGAAACCTATTATCAACAGAATCTCTATCCAGAGTTTAATCGTTATCATCTGTTCATTGCAAACTATAATATTCAACCACAACTGATTGGTACTAAATATGATATATGGCAATTAAGTAAGCGTGGTAGAGTTCGAGGAATATGGACATACGTAGACATTAACCAGCTACGAGAAGGCGTGTCCGTAGATGATTTCAAGATGCCAAAATAAGGAGATTGTACTGATTTTATCAGCAATCGGTTACAATCTTATTGACGATACAGATTTTGTCAGTTGACTTATAGCTTGCTTTATTCAGCGAATTAAAATCGGTTACATTACGATAGATACTTGAGAAGGCAACGAGCTTGTTTCCCTTAATGAATAGAAGCGTGCAGATACTATCAAACAAAGTATTGTCAAGGATGGCAGCCCTGTCCCCAGCATAGCCCATATCGATATTCTCATCAGAAGCTGTACGACTATCATAAGGCTTAATAACTATCATTGTATCCCAATCTTTATCTTTATATAACTCATGAACAGAAAAACAAGTTTCGTTCTTCCGAAGCGTTTGTAAGTTATCATTCAAATTTACCTCACGGTAAGGTACATTGACACACCAAATAATTGCACCGATGAGGATGACAGAAAAGAAGATTAGTAGTAGGGTCTTTGTTTTCATATTATTGTAGTTAACAATCTAAATTATATCTGGTAATATAACACCACGTGTCAAGAGAAAACTTGTCCAGTTTATCTATGAGCCATAGAAAACCAGACAAGTATAGATTTAAATTAAAATCATTGATTGCTACTAAGCTAAACCTTCTATCTGACCACGTACAATGTCAATCTTTTCAGCTTGAGGTATTTTTGGTAAACCAGGCATACGCATCATTTCGCCAGCAATAGCAACAATCATCTCAGAACCGCCATTGATAACAAAGTCACGGATGGTGATATCAAAGTTTTTAGCTACACCCACCTGTTTTGGATCCTCACTGAAAGAGAATTGTGTCTTAGCTATGCAGACAGGGAATCGTTCCATTCCCCATAATTTAATACGAGCGAGCTTATTGAGCGCCGATTTCTTAAAGATAACAGAACGAGCACCATAAATATTCTTGGCAATCTTGTTTACCTTTTCCTCAATACTATCATCATCAGCATAAGTCATGTTGATTTCTTTCGCTCCATGCTTATCAATCGTTTCTACGACAAGATGGGCTAATTCTTCTGCGCCTTCACCACCTTTCAAGAATACATTGTTTTCAGCAAAACCAACACCCAACATTTTACAATGATCAGCAAGGAGTGCAATTTCTTCCTCTGTATCGTCACCATATTTGTTAAGTGTAACAATTACTGGCTGTCCAAAACGTTGCATATTTTCAACATGACGATCAAGGTTTGCAAAGCCATCTACAAGTGCTTGACGTTCCTGTTCGCGTGACGCACCGTCAACAAGTCCACCATGCATCTTCAAACCACGTAAAGTTGAAACAAGAACAGTAGCACGAGGAAGTATCTCAGCTTTACGACATTTGATGTCCAAGAACTTCTCTGCCCCAAGGTCGGCACCGAAACCAGCCTCAGTTATAGCATATTCGCTTACTGACATCGCCATCTTGGTTGCAACCAAACTGTTACAGCCATGGGCTATATTCGCAAATGGTCCACCATGAACAAAGGCTGGTGTTCCCTCAAGTGTCTGAACAAGATTAGGCTTAATAGCATCCATCAGAAGTACTGTTATTGCACCAGCTATGCCAAGGTCGCGTACTCTAAATGGTTTGTCGTCAAAGGTGATACCCAAAACCATATTCTCAATACGGCGACGGAGGTCTTGCTCACTGTCGGCGAGACATAATGCTGCCATTATCTCACTTGCTGGCGTAATATCAAAACCTGATTGCGAAGGTAAACCATCTGTAGAAGCTCCCAGACCTGTAACGATGTTGCGAAGGCTACGATCATTTACGTCCAAAACACGCCTCCAAAGAATCTGTTTTAATGTAAAACCTTCACTTCGATGCTGATAAATATAGTTATCAAGCAAGGCGGCAATCATATCATGTGCACTCGTGATAGCATGGAAGTCACCCGTAAAATGAAGGTTAATCTTCTCCATAGGCACAACCTGTGCGTATCCTCCTCCAGCAGCACCACCTTTCATACCGAAACAAGGACCAAGACTTGGCTCACGTAGAGCAAGAACAGAACGTTTACCAATGCGATTTAATGCCATTGATAAACCTATACTAACAGTAGTTTTACCAATACCAGCACGGGTAGGGGAGATTGAACTAACAAGCACAAGGCGATTACAAGCTACTCGCTCTTCATTAATCAATGAAAGAGGAACTTTCGCCATATACTTACCATAATGTTCTAAGGAATCAGCTGGGATACCAACCGTAGCTGCTACTTCCTCAATTGGCTTCATTTTACATGAGCGTGCAATTTCAATGTCAGATTTCATAGTTATATTCTTTTTATAAAGTTATTGTCGCAAAGATAAAAATAAAATTTGAATATAACTACTTCTTGTGGAAAAAGTTTTATGCTTTTAATATCGTTTTGACAAAGAAACAATTTCACTTAATTTCTTATCGGAAAGACTATTTTTTATATCTGGTGTTCGCCTACATTTCCATGATTAGTCAATCTTTGGTGCCATACCATTCATTATAATGACTATTGTTAACCATTTTTGCCCTTTAATACCAATGTGCTAATGCCCAACACCATCCGTGCTGTTGGCAAACACCAATTGTGTTAAGCATTAACATAATTATGTTTAGCATTATATATTCAAAGGAGTTGACAATGAAAGAGTAAACTATTTAGGGTTTATTGGAGAGAACAATAATCTCTAATAAATGGAATGACATATTCTTTAGTTAAAGCATACTAAAATAAGGAGTTTGCACTCCAAATCAAAACTGCATAACGCAGCACCTTGCCGATTGTAATACTCAAAACCGACAAAGCAATATTAGCACGTGTGAGTCCTAAGACAATGGTGATAGCACTGCCAAGAATTGGAAGAAAAGCAAAGAAGCCCATCCATGCGCCTCGTCCACCCATAAAACGATAAGCTCTGTCTAAAGACGATTGCTTCACATGGAAATAACGTTCAAGCCACTCCAGCTTACCCAATCTGCCAAGACCATAATTTAGCATTCCTCCTAATACATTACCGATACTTCCATAAACAAGTAATAAAATGGGGTCTACTCCAGCTGCAAGTAACGCAAGCATCACCGCTTCGCTACTAAAAGGTAAGAAACTACCTGCAAGGAATGCTGATAAAAACATTCCCCAATAACCATAATCTACGAGTAATTGTGTAAAAAAATCCATAAGTTGAATAGGGTGATGATAAGAGCTGAATATAAGAGAATCAGAAACATCCAATTGGTTATCCTTGTACGTGTAAGCGCAAAGAAATGTGCTATTAAAGGTGCTGTTGTAACAATCATTACACTCAACAAAGCATCATAGTGCTGAGGTTGGAGGAACATAAAAACTATTGTTACGACATCTATTGTTATAAAAATCTGATAGAACAAACGTGTTCTTATATTGTCATTACGCTTCTGGTTTATAAAATGAGCAATACCTATCATTGCGCATATTAGTACAAATGACAATGTTAATATCTGATTAATATTCAATAATTTAAAATTGAATGGCTCAGCAAACACTGTAATCTTAGCAAAATGATTTAAAAGGATAGTTATATTTCCTTTGACAGCCAAATATCCAGCATAGAACCAATAAGGAAGTATTATGCCGAGTAAAGAAGCAACAAAATTGCGAGGACTCATCGAAAGAATATTTGTACGCATAATGATCCAAAGTATAGGAAGGAAGAATAAAGCTTGTACCCAAACGATACTTGCCATACCTATACAGAAAAAAGCATAGAAAGTCCAACCTGGTGCATGTGTATCCTGATAGCAACGAAATGCAAAAGTATAGAAGCCAACAAAGCCCAACATGATGATAGCCGCTTGAATAGAGGGAAACATGAAGACTGCCATGGTAGCAAAAACCAAAAACGAGCATGAAACCATTCTACTATAGATACGAATAAGTGCATTGGCATTATTCAGTTCCATCATAAGATAAGTAGACAACAAGAGGCAAATACCTGGTACTATTACAGCAAGGTTATATAAGCCTGCTACAATCCATACAAGAGCAGCCGCTGAGACAACGTATGCTTGTGTCCAGCGGCTTTCTGCTATTCGATTTTGAATGCGTTTTTGTTGCATAATACATAATATATGGAGATAGCCATATAAGTAATGCTATATCATAGAACTTAAAAGTTATCTCCTTTCCTTTAAGAAGCTAAGACTATAAGTCTTGTCCTATATCTCTTCTAAAGTATTTATCTGTAAAATCAATCTTCTGAGCTTCTGCAAAACTCTTCTTAAGTGCTTCTTCTTTGTTCTCACCATAAGAAGACACAGCGATAACACGACCGCCTGCAGTAACAATCTGACCATCTTTCACTGCTGTACCGCTATGAAAGACAACAGAGCCTTCAATCTTTTCAAGTCCTGTAATTGGATAACCTTTTACATACTTTTCCGGATAACCACCACTGACAAGCATTACGCAGACTGCAGAACGTGAATCAAATTCAACCTGTCGTTGATCGAGGTTACCCTCAGCAACTCCTTCAAAGAGGTCAACGATGTCACTCTTCAAGCGCAACATGACACTCTCAGTCTCTGGGTCACCCATACGACAATTGTACTCGATTACCATTGGCTCACCGTTAACATTAATCAAACCAAAGAAGATAAAGCCTTTATAATCAATACCCTCTGTCTTCAAGCCATCAACGGTTGGACGAATAATGCGCTCTTCTACTTTTCTCATCCACTCCTTTGTGGCAAATGGAACAGGAGTAACACTACCCATACCACCTGTGTTTAAGCCTGTGTCATGTTCACCAATGCGCTTATAATCCTTTGCTTCTGGTAATATCTGGTAGTGTGTGCCATCTGTGAGGACAAATACTGAACACTCAATACCAGAAAGGAATTCCTCAATAACAACCTTTGCTGAAGCATTACCAAACATACCGCCAAGCATCTCACGCAACTCTTTTTTAGCTTCTTCAAGCGTAGAAAGAATGAGAACACCTTTACCAGCTGCCAAGCCATCGGCTTTTAAGACATAAGGAGCCTTGAGCGTTTCAAGAAATCGCATACCCTCCTCAATAGTCGTACCATCAAATGTTTCGTAAGCTGCTGTCGGAATGTTATGACGTTTCATAAATGCTTTGGCGAAGTCTTTTGAACCTTCCAGTACTGCACCAGCTTTTGAAGGACCAATAACAGGAACATTCGCGGTACGGCTATCTTCCTTAAAGCAGTCATAAACACCATTTACCAATGGGTCTTCAGGACCAACAACAACCATATCAACTTTCTCTTTGACAACGAAGTCCTTCAGTTTATCAAAGTCATTTACTCCGATTGCAACGTTCTCACCAACTGCTCTCGTACCAGCATTACCTGGTGCGATGAAGAGTTTGCTACACTTTGCACTCTGTACAATCTTCCATGCTAAGGCGTGTTCGCGCCCGCCGCTACCTAAAAGTAATATTCTCATAAAGCTTTGCCCAGCCCCTCCGATGAAAGGAGGGGAGTGCAGACTTGCTGCACAAGGGTATTTATTAATTGTTAGATACGATTATAAGCAATGATAAAGCGTACTTTTAATTATCATCAAACACTATTTTAAAGGCTTCAGATAATCCTCAAAATACTGAGTAATACGCTCATGCAAGTGTACACTTTGATGTCCACGCATGTTATGGGGCTCACCTGGATAAACGAAGAAGTCTGGTTGTGTGCCAGCTGCAATACAAGCCTTCAAGAAGGAATAAGCGTGCTGAGGAACAACAACAGGATCATTTAATCCTATAATAATCTGAAGTTTACCTTTAAGGTCCTTTGCCTTTGTTAGGAGTGAGGTCTGTGCATATCCTTCTAGGTTAGTCTGTGGAGTATCCATATAACGCTCACCATACATAGCCTCATACCATTTCCAATCGATAACAGGTCCGCCAGCAACGCCGACTTTGAAAACATCAGGATAATTAGTAATCAATGAAGTTGTCATAAATCCACCGAATGACCATCCATGGACACCCATACGGTTCTGATCAACGTACGGAAGAGACTTTAAGTATTTAACGCCTTCCATCTGGTCTTTCATCTCCTCTTGACCAAGGTGACGGAATGTTGCCTGTTCAAACTCCTTTCCACGATGCTCGCTACCACGGTTGTCAAGAATGAAAAGTAGGTAGCCTTTCTGTGCCATATAGGTCTCCCAACCACGTGAACCCCAGTTCCATGAAGCCTCAACATTATGAGCATGAGGACCTCCATATACATAGATGACTGTAGGATACTTCTTGTTAGGATCAAAATTAACTGGCTTCACCATACGCCAATACAAGTCTGTCTTACCATCTGCAGCCTTTATCGTACCATTTGAATATTTAGGAACTGTATATCCGACCCAAGGATTAGCAGATGTAAAGTAATCATGACGCTGTGGCTTACTATCCAAACTAATGATTTCATACTTGTGAGGCACAGAGGGTTCACTGTAACTATCCATAATAGCATTACCATCTTGACTTAACTTTGGATAGTGATAACCACGACCATTATCAAGCAATGTGCGCTTACCTGATGCTACACTAACAAGCCAAACATTGCGCTGAATAGGGTTACACTCGTTAGAAACATAAACAATACTCTTCTGTTTGCTATTGAAGCCGAGTACATCCATCACAACCCACTTGCCACTTGTAATCTGTTTAACTTGTCGACCATCCTTGTTGAAAAGGTAAAGATGATTGTAACCATCCTTTTGACTCTGCATGATAAACTCATTGTCATTCCATGGTAAGAACTGAATAGGATGACATGGTTCAACATATTTTGCATCCGTCTCACGATAGAGCTCCTGTAGTTTAGCTCCCGTAGTAGCATCATAAGAAACCAATCGGCAATCATTCTGATCACGATTAAGTTCAAACATATAGACTGTCTTCTCGTCTGGACTCCATGCGATGTTAGTAAAATACCGATCAGTTGGGTCACCTGCTTGAAGATAAATAGTCTTACCTGTTGTAAGATTATATACGCCGACAGTTACCTTATGAGAAGTTTCACCTGCCATTGGGTATTTTATAATATCAGCCTTGGCTGCACGTGACTCCCCCTTTACAGGTTTCCAATCTAATTCAGGAACATCAATTAGCGGATAGTCTGCAACCATACTTTGGTCCATACGATAGAAAGCCAAACGATTTCCCTTTGGACTCCAGTAAAGTCCACCGTTGATACCAAACTCATCACGATGTACACTCTGACCATAAACAATATCCTTTGAACCATCTGTTGTCAACTGGTTTTCAGTTCCTTTCGCATCTGTAACATACAACTGATGATCCTTAACAAAAGCAGTAGCACCAGAAACCTTATTCCAATCGCGAGCCTGAAGGGCAGAAGGACGACTCAATCGTTGTACTAACTTATGTTCCTTAAAGTTAATATAAAGGTCCTCTTTACCATTCTGAACCATTACAATAGGACGTTCTGCATAAGGGAACTCAGCACCATAAAGATGACGTATAACCTCATCAGAAGCTGACAATCCAGCCCATTTGTTGATATCATCCAGTGAAAAGAGTACCGCCTCTTTACCTGTCTTTTGGTCAACTAACGAACAGTTGTTAAGGTCTTGACGAACTAATTTCCCTCCCCACCACGTGAGATAACGCGCCTCAGGGCGCATGTTGTAGAAGTTTTTACCACCAAAGTTCAAATCCTCAAGTGTAAACTGCTTTTGTGCCATACTTTCAGTAGGACATAAAAGTCCTGTGAAGGCACAAAGCCCCACAAGACCAATAAATGATTTAATCTTCATGTTTATATGTGTTTTTACCACGGAATCCTCCGCGCTTGTTAGATTTATCAAACCTTTTACCGCCAAACTTACGGTCATCATCGCGGTTAAATGAGCGTCTACGGTCGTCATCACGTCGGAATGAACGCTTACGGTCGTTGTCTCCTCTTCTGAAAGAACGTTTGCGGTCTTCCACATCACGATCGAAACGAGGACGACGCTCACGGTCTTCACGGAACTTACCACCGCTAAATTTGTTACGCTCTAAGCTATGGAAAGTAAATGAACGAATATCTGCTTCAGCATTCTCTTCGTTTTCATCAAGACGTTTCTTAAACTCACGTTCTTTCTTAAAGCGATGCTTCTGAGCCATCTCACGTTTCTCTTCTTCAGTCTTTACGACACCACCTTCATGTCGGAAGTTGCTCATCTTACCATCAAACATCTGGTAGCGACGGAATTCACACTCTAAAGAGCCATTGTAAACAGGAATCTTAATACTTGGTTTTAATCCTATCTGGCGGAAACATTCCTCACGATAAGATAGGATCCAAGCCTCACTCCCCATAAATTGATGCTTTAATCGTTCACCAATCATCTTATAGGTCCCAAGCAAGTTTGGTGTAGAAATACGCTCACCGTAGGGAGGATTCATCACGATGATGCTTTTTTCATTTGGTTGTGTGAAGTCTTTGAAGTCCTGTTGTTCAATGGTTATATATCGAGAAAAACCAGCTGCTGCAACATTCATACGAGCTGTATTGACAGCTTTCATATCAGTATCATAACCATAAATATGATGTGTGAACTCACGTTCTTGTGAGTCATCATTATATATTGTGTCGAATAATTCCTGATCGAAATCAGGCCATTTCTCGAATGCAAACTCCTTACGGAACACACCTGGAGAAATGTTACGGGCGATAAGAGCAGCCTCTATGGGCAATGTACCAGAACCACACATTGGGTCGATGAAATCAGTCTCACCATTCCAGCCTGTCATAAGAATCATACCCGCAGCCAAAACCTCGTTCAATGGAGCCTCAACACTCTCTTGACGATAGCCACGACGATGCAGTGACTCACCACTTGAGTCCAACGACAGCGTAGCATTATCCTCTGCAATATGAATATTCAATCGAATATCAGGATTGCTGACAGAGATATTTGGACGCGTACCTATGCGTTCACGGAACTGGTCAACAATAGCGTCCTTGACCTTGTAAGTAACGAAGCGTGAATTTGTGAACTCCTCAGAATAAACAACAGAGTCAACAGAAAAGGTCTTTCCAGGGAGGATATATTTACTCCAATCAATCTTCATTACCTGATCATACATATCTTCAGCACTCTTCGCCTTGAAATGTGCGATAGGTTTAAGGATACGAATAGCTGTGTGTAACTGGAAATTAGCACGATACATCATTTCCTTGTCACCTGTGAACGACACCATTCGGCGTCCTATCTGTACGTTATTGGCACCTAACTGTGTCAGCTCTTTTGCTAATACTTGCTCCAAACCCATGAAGGTTTTGGCGATAAGTTCAAATTCTTGCATTTATGTTATAAGTATTTTTATTTACGATATTAAATGATTCGTTGGACAGAATATTATATTCCTCCACCATATTCAAAGTCGGTATCGAGGATATCTGTTTTGTTTTGTTTGTACTTCTTAGAGCATGGGCGCATATCTCTCGTGACCCAAACATTGGCTCCTATGACACAGCCTTTCCCAATCGTAATACGACCAAGGATTGTTGCATTGGCATAAACAACAACATTATCCTTTAGGATAGGATGCCGAGCTATTCCTTTAATAGGATTGCCATCTTTGTCGAGTGGGAAGTTTTTAGCACCTAAGGTCACACCTTGATAGAGCTTCACATGATTTCCAATAATACAAGTTGCGCCAATAACGACACCAGTACCATGGTCAATGGTGAAATGTGTACCAATGGTCGCAGCAGGATGGATATCAATACCTGTCTCTGAATGCGCCATTTCTGTAATCATACGTGGGATAAGTGGCACATTCTCCAATACTAACTCGTGTGCCAAACGATAATTTATAACAGCTTTGATAGCTGGATAACATGAGATGACTTCTCCCACATTGGCAGCTGCTGGGTCACCATCAAAAGCAGCTTGTATATCTGTTGAAAGTATTTTACGTAAGGCTGGGAACTTAGCAATGATACGTCCAGCTATCTTATCAGCCTCTTCTTGCATACAACGACGTGTGTCAGCAGCATTCGGGCAATGGCAGTCTTCATTGAAACATAGTCCTGCCATTATCTGTCTACAGAGTAGCTTTTGTAGTCGTTCAACGTTTACACCTATCTGGTATTTGATAGTTTCAAAATTTACCGACGAGCGACCATAAAAGCCTGGAAAGAGAATAGAACGTGAGAGCATTATTATCTCTTCCAATTCAACAGCTGATGGCAAAGGGTCACCATCACGATGCTCATGGCAAATACCCTGCAAAGCTTCTGAATCAGAAAGCTTATCAATAGTCTGTACGAGCTGCTGAGTGATGTCTTGTTTACTCATTGATACTGTATCGAGATGTAATTACGTTGCAAAGATAATGATTATTATCGGTTTTTTATGAGTTTGTTCAAGAAAAATATGCTAATTTTGCAGTGCTTTTCAAGCACCATTACAGGATAATTTATATTCTAAAAGAATCTTATTCAAAATGTTTCAAATATTTAAATGATGAAATCCAAAATATTTCAACGTTCCATTCATACTATTTTCTTGTCAGCTATTTATGTAATAGCATCTGCATCAACCACTTCTCATAGGTCTTCACAAAACATAAAATGTCAATATGATGGTATTGACGTATCACATCATCAAGGCAAAATTAACTGGAAAGAAGTGGCAAAAGACAAACAAATACAATTTGTATATATCAAAGCTACACAAGGAACAAGCGTGAAAGACAAGAACTATGAACAGAACATCAAAGCTGCACGACGCCAAGGCTTACGTTGTGGCTCTTATCATTATCTTTCTTGCTTAACATCAATTAGGTCTCAATTTCGTAATTTTCAGAAAACGATGAGAGGGCACAAGCAAGACTTGATTCCTATGATTGACGTAGAACGCGAGGGTGTAAAACGCTGGAGTAAGAAACAAGTACAAGACAGCGTTGCTTTATTTACGAAACTAATAAAAAAGAAGTATGGAAAGAAACCACTTATTTATTCACATGTAAAGTTTTATAATTCTCATCTTAGCCCTCGTTTTAATAACTACTTCCTTTTCATAAGTAGGTATAGTTCTGTGCGTCCATCTATTAAAGGCATAGGGCGACATAACATCTGGCAATTCTCAGATCGTGGTAAAATACGTGGTATTTCAGGACATGTTGACCTTAATCGTTTCATGTTAGGAACATCCCTTGCAGACATTCGCTTGTAGCTATTTACAATTATTTAGGGTTGTTGTAAATGAAACATAAACAAGGGAAAGGATATGTCAAGCGAATAATTTATTTGTACTTTTGTAACGTATAAAACTTAGATGATCAAGATTTGCTCTTTTTAACAGGAAGGGTAGGAGCGTATAATAGCCTCTAAAAGACGAAAATATCAACAGTTTTTTGAGTCATAAGTACTATAAACTAATAGCAAATATTACATCAATAAAGAATTTAATAAATATGTGTAAAACAACTATGAACAAGATAATTATATTATTCCGAGCAGCAATACTATTATTATTACTTTTTACTATAAGTAATGTTCGAGCACAAGAGTATCACGAAACCCCACCGCTAACATTTCGTCCTTTGCTTCAAGAACTTGGAACAGAACTGATGCAAGGTAAGAAGGGGAGTATCGTTGCGATTGATCCTGCAACGGGAGAAGTTCTCTGTATGGTGACAAATTCACCTACGGGTCCTAATGATGCTCTTGCCATTGCGACTGCTTATCCTCCTGGCTCAGCAATTAAACCTGCGCAAGCACTGACTTTTCTTGCAGAAGGAATTGTCAAACCAGAAACGAAGATTGCCTGCCATGATGGTTTTCGTGACGGAAATATAAAGGTGAAATGCCACCCTCATTACTCGCCAGAAGCACTACATGGAGCTATAGCAGTGTCTTGTAATACTTGGTTTCTGAAGTCCTACCTCTCTATGTTAAACAACACACAGAAGTATGGTTCAAAGGAGAAGGCTGTTACTACTTGGTGGGAATACATTACCAGTATGGGACTTGGTGGACCATTGGGTATCGACATGGTAGGCGAAAAGGGCGGTTTAGTAGCCAATGTGAACTATCTCTCACGTCGTTATAAGAACAACTGGGACCCAAAGACCATCATGTGGGCTGGTATGGGACAAGGGGATATAACAGCAACACCGTTACAGCTCTGCAATTTAGCAGCAACAATAGCTAATCGCGGCTACTTCTTCACGCCACATATTCATAAGAACGTGGATTGGTCACCTCTGCCTTCACGATTCTTGACTCCACGACAAACTAAGATTCCTCCTTACGTTTATGCAAGTGTGATTGATGGAATGCGATTAGCTGTTACAAGGGGAACAGCAACAGTACTCAAGGGAACAACCTACCCAGTTTGTGGAAAGACAGGAACAGCAGAGAATGCAGGGAAAGACCACTCTGTTTTCATCGGCTTTGCACCCATGGATGAGCCGAAAATTGCCATTTCTGTCTATATTGAGCATGGTGGTTTTGGTGCTGATGTAGCTGCACCAATAGCTGGCTTGGTTATGGAGAAGTATCTTAAAGGGAAACTAAGTCCAAGGTCACAAGCCATGGCAAAACGCATTGAGCACATTAACACAATGGACAAATAATCTAACGATAACAATAAAAATCATACAACTAAAACCCAATAGATGATTAATAACATTTCTGTTAAGCATCTATTGGTTTCTTAAAGATGCCCTTTTGAGGTCTTATCAATGCCCTTTAAAACCTTAATGAAGTAGCTTTTCTTTCAGAATTATGCAGTTAATTGATAATCTAACAATTGCAAAAAAAACAACAAGCATAACTATTCAGGAATAGTCGATATTGATTTTTGGAAAACAACTGACTTACTAAAAGAGTTTTGTATTAGGCAGAAACTTTCTTTTCCGTATGCAAACAAGGCTCTATACCCATGTTATTTTGCATGGTGTTCAGCCTCCGCACATATGGTGTTTACCAACAGCACCACATGTGTTGGGCATAAACACATGTGATGAAGATGGATAAAGAGAGATGACTTAATTATTCTTTTTATAACTAACTATAGCCCAACCACCCATAAAGAGTCCAATACCCGACAGAGCAAGAACTTGATGAGCTATACTACTGAAGTTTCCACCTCGTATGAATACCGTTCGAATGGCATCAATGAAGTAGCTTACAGGGTTAATATAAGTGGAAAGATAGACCAATGATGGCATAGAGCGCGTCGGTGTAAACAAGCCTGAGAGCAGCAAGATAATAATTTGAAAGAACCACATAACAAAGATAGCTTGCTGCATAGTATCAGAATAGTTTGAAACAATCAGTCCGAACGCAGAAAAGAACAGTGCCAACAACATCGAAAGCAAATAGATGAGTGCAACATTGCCCACTGGAGTTATACCATACAATAGCCAGGCAAGTAGCAGGCAGACGGTAACGATGAAGAGGGCAATAAGCCAATAGAGAATCAGCTTAGAGATAATGAAGTCCCATTTACTCACAGGTGTCACATTCATTTGTTCTAT
This sequence comes from Prevotella melaninogenica, assembly GCF_018128065.1. Taxonomy (NCBI): domain Bacteria; kingdom Pseudomonadati; phylum Bacteroidota; class Bacteroidia; order Bacteroidales; family Prevotellaceae; genus Prevotella; species Prevotella melaninogenica. Next base: position 1,362,161 of record NZ_CP072359.1, read on the forward strand.
CGTGCCAGTTTCCTTCTCGCTTACAATGTTGAGTGTTGGCAAATAACCTGTCATCAACATCATTACCATTGCAAACAAAGCAGGTATCATAAAGAGTTTGAAATCAAGATGTTTATTAAAGAGGAATAATGTAGACACCTTTTCTTTAATTGCCTTAGCCGAGGGCTGTGCATTGGCTGTAACAATCTGAGATAGATAAACCGCGCCTATAGATCCTTTTGTTCCATTGACGGCATTGGCAGCGATAAGCACCTCTGGTTTCTTTCCCAAAGAAAGATCACGACCATAGTCTTGTGGTATCACAAGCGCAATATCAGCTTTTGACTTTTCAATATCATTGACAGCCATTGCATAATCAGGCTGCAACGCATGAAAAAGAAAATAGGTGTTATGAGCAATTTCCTGCACCAACAACTGTGATCGTGTGGAATGATCATTATCTACGACATCTACTGCAATATTCTTTACTTCCATATTCATAATCCAAGGCATAATACACATGGTCGAAATAGGGAACATCATTATCAATCGTGGTAGAAACGAATTGCGACGTATCTGCGTAAATTCTTTCCTTAAAAGATATTTCAATATCATAGTTTTCTATTCTAATCGTACTTTAAAATTAGCTAAAGCAAGGGATAACAAACCTACAAGCATTGCCATGAGAACCATTAGTTCAAAATAAACTTCTTTTATATCGACACCCATAATCATCAGTTTTCTCATTGCACTGTTATAGTAGCGCGTGGGGATTATTGCCGATATATATTGTAATATTTCTGGCATTGACTCAATAGGAAACACCATACCCGACAGCATGATGATTGGCATCAATAACACCATTGCTGATAATAGCAGAGCAACAAGCTGCGTCTTTGCCACAGTTGAGACAAGTAAACCTAATGAGAGTGCCAAAAGAATATATATTGCTGAAATGACAAATATCCATAACAAGGAACCTTGTAATGGCACTCCAAGCACAAAAGCGGACATAAGGAGTATCACTGTAAGGATAACGAAGGCCAACACTAAATATGGAATTAGTTTTGCCACAACAATCATCAAGGGACTTGTTGGTGAAACAAGAAGTACTTCCATAGTGCCTTTTTCTTTCTCACGAACAATAGAGATAGACGTCATCATCGCACAAACCAACATCAGCAAAGTACCCATGATAGCAGGAACAAAGTTATAAGCCGATTTTAATTGTGGGTTATAAAGCATCTTCGTATTGACGATTTCTCCGTCAATATTGGCTATAACAGCATTTGCATAAGTGCTCCATTGTTGTGCCATATTAGGGTCTGTACCATCGACAATAAGTTGATAGCCACTTTTCCGACTCGCAAAATCGGGTGCAAAAACAATCGCCATATCTGCTTTCTGCGCTTGAATAATCTGCTTGGCTTCTATAGGAGTGGCCACCGTCTTTGTTATTTTGAAGTATTCTGATGCTGCTAAACGATTAATAACCTGCTGCGTAGCATAATCAGCATTGTCCATCACGACAACAACCCGCACATTCTTTACGTCATTGGTAATAGCAAAACCAAAGATTAGCATCATAACAATAGGCATACCAAAGAGCATGAGCATCGTTCGCTTGTCGCGAGTGATATGCTTCGTTTCCTTGACTATAAATGATAAAAATCGACGCATATTTTTTATAAGTTTATTATTTCATATCTCTTGATTAGTCAGAACTACGCATTGCCTGACGTGCAAGATAGGTGAAAACATGGTCCATATCCGGTTGATTAAACTCTCTCTTCAATGCGTTGGGTGTACCCAATGCTTTGATTTTGCCATCAACCATGATTGAAATTCGGTCACAGTACTCAGCCTCATCCATATAGTGCGTAGTGACAAATACTGTTATTCCACGCTCTGCAGCATCATAGATAAGCTCCCAAAATTGACGACGTGTGACAGGATCAACGCCTCCAGTGGGCTCATCAAGGAAGACAATGCTTGGCTTGTGGAAGATACTTACAGAGAAAGCTAACTTCTGTTTCCATCCTAAAGGAAGACTTGATACCAATGAATCTCGGTGGTCTGAGAAATTGAGTCGTTGCAACAAGTCGTCGGTCTTACGTTTTATCTCATCATCCTGCATACCATATATTCCTGCAAAAAGGCTGATATTCTCAGCGACAGTGAGGTCTTCATAAAGCGAGAATTTCTGACTCATATAACCAATATGACGTTTTATCTGCTCATACTCGGTCCGAATATCAAAGCCTGCAACTCTACCTGTACCACTCGTGGGCTGGCTCAAACCTATTAACATGTGCATCGCCGTACTCTTTCCAGCTCCATTAGCACCAAGAAAGCCGAAGATTTCACCTTTCTTCACCGAAAAAGAGATATCGTCAACTGCCTTAAAACTACCAAATGCTTTGACAAGATGATCCACCTCTATAACGTTTTCAACCTCTTTATCTTCCTTTTCTTCTATATTAGTAATGAGCGTTCGTTCAATACCAGGTGGGTTAAATATATCTCTAAACTCGTTAAGAATCTCATTAGGAGAGCCTGTTCCCTTCACAACTCCTTCAGAAAGAAAAACTACACGTTCACAGTTTCTCACCTCATCGAGGTAAGGTGTGGAAGCAATGATAGTAATATCACGCTCTTTTAAATGACCAAGTATTTCCCAGAACTCCTTGCGACTGACAGGATCAACACCTGTTGTCGGCTCATCAAGAAACAAAACACTTGGCTGATGAACTAACGCACAGCACAGTGCCAACTTCTGCTTCATACCACCAGAGAGTGCTCCTGCTTTCCTATCTTTGAAACGTTCTATCTGAGAATAAATAGCTTTTATGGAGTCATAGTTTTCTTCTACCGTCGTATTGAAGAGTGTGGCAAAGAAACGAAGATTCTCTTCTACCGTCAAATCTTGATAGAGCGAAAACCTACCTGGCACATAACCAACTCGCTTGCGCACCTCTTTCATCTGACTCACTACATCATAGCCATCGACAGTAGCTGTACCATTCTCGGGCTGAAGCAGCGTACATAGGATACGAAACATCGTTGTCTTGCCCGCACCGTCTGGTCCGATAAGCCCGAAAACTTCACCTTTCTGCACAGAGAAACTCACATCTTTTAAAGCTTGTATTTTGCCATAGTGCTTTGACACGTTGTTTACTTCAATTGCGTTCATTGTGTATAAGACCTCTTAAAACTTTACCTCACCATACATTCCTATCTTTGCATAGCCATCATTGACGAACTTAACCTTAATAGCATAGACCAAGTCGGCACGTTCATCATCCGTAACAATAGTCTTTGGTGTGAACTCTGAACGACTTGATATCCATGTCACAACACCCTCATAATTCTTTTTTGAACCACCACCGTAATCTGCCATCACCTTAACTTTCTGTCCTATACATACACTCTTCAGCTGTTCTGAGGTGATATATGCTCGAATGAACATATTCTTAATATCGGCAATTTTGAACAAAGGTTTACCTACGGAGACAAATTCGCCAGGTTCAACATATTTCTCCAAAACCGTCCCTGTTATCGGACTCTTCACCCAACAGTGGGCTATTTGATCACTTATTTGAGCCTGCTGACTACGCACACCTGCTTGCTGGGCTGTTACTCCAGCCTGTTGTGAGCTTATGCCGTCAATCTGTGCGGTAATTCCTTTGTCCTGTTCAGCCAGTGAAGCGTTTTGACTGGCTATCTGTTCTTTCGTTGCGAGGAGTTGCTTCTGCAAGACTTGTATCTGATAATCAATGTCATCAACCTGCTTTCGTGGTACAGCACCATCACGAAGGAGTTCAGCGAAACGCTCACGTTCACGTTGCTGATTGGCTATTTGCTGACGAATGGATGCCACCTGCTTTTCAAGGTCAAGTTGCTTGCTTGCTGTTGCCTGCCTGTTTGCAGCCAACTGACGCTTGTTTGCTTCAAGTTGACCATGCGTTGCTACTAATTGTTCATTATTTGTTGCCAGCTGCTCGTTCTTTAACGTCAGCTGTCGGGAGTCTATATTACCTACTGACTGTCCGTTGTTAAGCTGCTGTCCTTCGCTAACTTGGAAGTTCATGAGTTGTCCTGTAGCCTCGGCAGAAACAGTCACTTCTGTAGCTTCGAACGTTCCTGTTGCGTCAAAGTCTTTATCTTTCTTTCCGCAAGATGCCATTATCATAATCATTGCGGCAAATATCATTGTTTTCTTCATATCTCTTCTAATATTATTTTTTATTTATTATAGGTGTACTTGAGGTTATACATTTCCTTGAGCATATCAATCTCATGAATGGTTTGTTGAGTTTTGGCTGCATTCTCATTGTTGATTTCACGCAACAAGCTGTTGACATCTATGATACCATGTGCCAATTTTGATTCAGCAGCCTTTCGTACATTCGTACGCAAAGAAATAATTTCCGCATCGCTATTCATCATGGTTTGGAAGCGATTGATATTTTCCAATTGTTGCATCTCGTCGAGTTTATTATTAAAGAGGAACACCTCTCGTGCATTCTCAATCTGATTTCGTTGCATACTCAACAGGTTTTTATCATTCTTACGGGTATAAAGAGCGCCCACGTTCCACGATAGTTTTATTCCTACGATACCATTCAGACTCCATTTTCGACTCATCATATCCTCAAACATATTCAGTCCAGGATAACCATAGTAACCCTGCGCAAATAGTCCTAACTTTGGTCGTAACTGCGCATCAAGCGCTTTCTCCCGAGCTTCTGTAAGTTTAAGTTGCTGGTCGTACAAACGTAATTCGGGGCGATTGTTCGCTGACGTACTGTTTGTGATGGGTACAGGCTTATGAATATTGCTTATTTCTATCCCACAAAAGGTACTTAACAAACGCTGCAACATCTGCCTTTGCTGCTTCAAACTCACACCTTGCTGTTCTGCACCTAACCGTTCTGCTTTCACGTTATCATAGTCGCTTGTGGCAGCTATCCCCCCTTTAACCATTGCTGAAAGTTTCTTTTCGCTCGATTCTAACAATGTCCTTACATCGTCATTCAATCTAATCTGTTCATCAAGTAATAAAAGTGAGAAGTACATCTCGTTGACACGACAACGCACCTGATAGAGGTTACTCTCCGTTTGTGCCTTTTGAACTTTTCCTTCCTGCTCTATAATTCTACGTTGATTACTGATAGCACCACCATCATAAATCGTCTGTTGGAGTTCAACACTTATCTTATATTGATCCTTGCTCAGACCTTTCATATTTAGTCCCATCTGCTGATACGCCTGCTGAAGATTCTTTGGCCACGATGCAACAGCACTTTGATAGGTAGCCTGTGCTGATACATTTACCTGTGGTAACCATCCCTTTTGAATGTTGTCAACCGTCAATTGAGTCGTCTGATTTATTAGGTCATATTGCTTGATAAGAGGATAATTCTTCTCCGCTGCCTGTTGACACACATCTAACGACTGTGCATGACATGTGCAAGTTATCATTATCAAGCAAAGGCTTGACATGTTTTTTTTCATGCTGAACATAACTTTCTTATAATTGTTAACTCTTAAAATTGTTATCTGTTATATTATAATGACAAAGTTAATATATTCATTTATTTATCTGATTATCTTTAAGGTGCATTAAATTTTCTAATTGTACGATTATTATTAAAATAATTCTTTTTGCCAAAGAAATAATAGTAAATTTGCAATCAAGTCATACAATAAGAAAATCTTATGGATAATTCAAAGGCTGTAAACTATGTCTCGGTTAACAATTTAGATATTGAAATTGAAGAGGTGTGTAGAGCACAAGACAATATTTTCGTAAACGACGATTTGATACTCATTTTAAATGGAACGTTACAACAGCTGCCTATCATTAATGTAAATGAGACATTCCAAATAGCTGAACCTCGCATCATTCTTGTGATGGAAGGAAGCGGTGAGGTATGTATCAATCTGCAGGATTATCATATTAAGAAAGGGCATGTTATTCTTGTCCCTGGCGATTCTATTGTTGAAGTAAATGAGATTTCTGATGATGCTCAAGTTGCTGCTATCGTAGTTAGAGATAACATAAATATACCCGAAGAAATTATTCATCAGCCTTCACCGACAGACTATGACAGACTATTAAGGATGTTTTTACTTCTATGGGACATCGTGAAGATTTCTCCCTATCGAAGGAAAACTGTACATAACATTTTGAAAACCATTGTATCTGACATACAAGAAATTAAAGAATCTGAAGTAGAGAACTTTGCAAGAGAGGGGTTGTATCGTACGAAAGAATTGTTCCTGCAATTTAAACGACTCGTATATAAAAATTGTAAACAGGAACGCTCAATTCCGTTCTATGCTGCCCAGCTTCATATCACACCGCATCATCTATCTGCCATTATAAAGAAAGCAAGCACACGGAGTGTGATGTATTGGATTAATCGTGCCACTGTACAAGAGGCTAAGTTGTTACTGAAATACAATGGAATGATGGCTTATGAAGTAGCAGACCACATGAACTTTCCCAGTGCATCAACCTTCTCTAAATTCTTTAAACGTGAAACGGGTATGACACCGCTTGCTTATCAGAATACAACAAAAAGATAAAAGTCCACCTTAATACTACTTCTAATTGTCAAATAAATTCACAAACAGAATTTCAATTGATGCTTAAATGGGCTTCAATTAACGCCCAATTGACTTGTAAAAGATGCCCTTTAAGCACCTTACTAACGCCCTTTTGAAGTCCAATTAGGCACCTTTTGAAACGCACTTTCATAACATTCTGATAATATGATAGTTACAACACTATTAAAAAGTGCATTATTTCACCTTAAATTCAGCTTTTACAATAAAACTTTTGTAATAATATTTCACAACTTTGCACAATAAATACATAGATGCCTGATCTACCAAAATATACAAAAATAGGATTGCAACAAATAAAAAAGCCCCCATTCTCTCCGCAGTAATAGGGTAGAGGATGGGGGCAAAAATCATTATATTATTTTATATTCTCATTACTTCCTTAACGCCCTTGACAGTTCTGAGTTTCTTGATGAGCATATTCAATTTAGAATTATCATCAAGAAGAACCACGAGGTTACCAGAGAAAAGACCATCATGCGAGTCGATATTGATAGAACGCATTACAATCTTCTCGTCTTTGGAAATGATATTTGAAATATTGCTTACTATGCCAATATCGTCATTACCAATGACACGCAATGTGATTGCATACTGAGATGTACCCTTACCACTCCAACGTGCCTTAACAACTCGATAGCCAAAACGCTTGCGCATCTCTGGTGCATTTGGACAATCCTCACGATGAATTTTGATACCTCCGCTAACTGTCACAAAGCCAAAGACGGGATCACCATAGATAGGATGGCAGCACTTTGCAAGGGAGAAGTCCAAGCCTTTGAGATTTTTGTCGATAACGAGGACATCATCATTCTTCTTTAGATACTCTGTTGTAGGACTTTCAAATTCAAAGTTCTCTGCACTTTCAGCCTCCTTCGGCTGGTTGAGATTATGAACGTGGTTGTAAGCTTTTTGATATTCCTCAATGACATAGTTAGGATCAAGTTTCTCATCAGCAATCTGCTTATAGAATTCAGATACCTCCTTAAAACCCAACTTACGAATGAGATAGCCCATGGTAGAGTCTTCTATCTCAATCTTCTTATTCTTAAACCTACGTTCGAGCAATTCCTTGGCATAAAGACCATCTTTAATCTGAGTTTCTTTCAATGCAAGACGTATCTTTGCTTTCGCACGTGATGACTTACAGATATTCAGCCAATCACGATTAGGCTTCTGTGTGGTTGAAGTTAAAATCTCGACAGAATCTCCACTATGCAACTCGGTACGGAAGGAAACATTCTTACCATTGATTTTTCCTCCAACACATTGATTTCCTATCTTTGAGTGAATGTGATAAGCAAAGTCGAGCACTGTTACCCCCTTAGGGAACTTTAATAGATCGCCCTTTGGCGTGAAGACATAAATCTCCTTTTCATAAAGGTCAGACTTGAACTGGTCCATCACTTCAAGATTGTTACCAGCCTCGAGAGCTGAACGGATAGAAGCTAACCAGTTATCCATTCCGCCTTCTGCCTTCACCCCTTTATATCTCCAGTGTGCAGCAAGACCATGTTCAGCAATCTCATCCATACGTTCTGTACGAATCTGTACTTCAACCCACTTCTTGTCAGGACCAAGTACGGTGATATGCAGACATTCATAGCCATTGGATTTTGGTACAGAAAGCCAATCGCGCAAACGTTTTGGATTGGGCTGATACATATCCGTCACAATAGAATATGCCTGCCAACACTGCATCTTCTCTTTATCTTCAGGGGAATCAAGAATGATACGAATAGCAAACAGATCGTAAATCCCTTCAAAAGGACACTTCTGCTTCTTCATCTTCTGCCAGATAGAATGAATTGACTTCGTTCTACCTTTAATGTGAAACTTAAGTCCCACAGCTTTAAGTTGTTCACTAACAGGATTGATGAAACTGCTAATATAAGCATCACGCACCTTCTTTGTAGCGTTCAACTTATCTTTAATATGATAGTAGGCATCATGTTCAAGATACTTCAAGGAAAGATCTTCTAACTCACTCTTTAATTGATATAAGCCTAACTTGTGTGCTAATGGTGCATAAAGATAACTTGCCTCTTCGGATACCTTTCGCTGTGCTTCCTTATTCTCAACGTCACGAATCTGCCGCATAAGGTTGACGCGGTCGGCTATCATAATCAATATGACACGCATGTCTTCGGTGAAAGACAACAAAAGGTTTCGGAAGTTTTCACTTTCGATAACTGGAGTTTTTTGATAAAGTGTCTGAACACGTATAAGCCCATGGATAATTTTTGACACACCATCGCCATACGTCTTACTGATATTCTCAAGTGTGAGGATTCCTTCTTGAACACTCTGATACAGAAGAATGGCAATAACGGAGTCACGATTTAAGCCGATATTCTTAACTGCAATTTCTGCTGTCTGCAATGAGCAAAGAATAGGGTTTAACCCGAATACATTACGATGGATGTTATTGTCTGATACAGCCTTATTCAGGTGTTCGCGCAACTTAGGAAGATCTGTCTCATAAAACGTTTGCCCAAGTGTATCTTTTAACGCTTCGAGTATCTGTTCAGATAATTCTCTTTCTTTATCCGTATAAATGAATTTCTCTTCCATAGACATAATACATTCTTTTTTCAGAGGCAAAGATACGAAGAAAATTGATATAATTAAAAATTAATGTGTCAAATAGTTTCTTTATTTCATTTTAATTCGTTATTTTTGCAGATATAATACAATCTTTTTAACACCTTACTATTATGTTAAAGAAAGAAGACCTAAAACAGATTCAAGACAAAGGAATAAGTGAGGAACAGATAAACAGACAATTGGAAGACTTCAAAAGAGGTTTCCCTTATCTGAAACTTGAAGGCGCTGCAACACCGACGAAGGGGGTTATAGTACTTGATAAGGATGCTTGTGAGGATGCTTGTCGCACGTGGCAGCGTTATCAGACAGAAGGACACAAGGTTGTTAAGTTTGTCCCAGCATCTGGTGCAGCAAGTCGTATGTTCAAAGATCTCTTTGCTTTCCTTAATGGAAGCAACGAGGTTCCAGTAAGTGATTTTGAGAAGGAGTTCTTCTCTAATATTCACAAGTTTGCTTTCTTTGAGGAATTATCAGCAAAATGTCAACAGTTAGAAGGCAAGACTGTAGATGAACTGATTGCTGACGGACAATACAAAGTCGTTGTTGCAACGCTATTAAATAAGGAAGGACTGAATTACGGACAGCTACCTAAGGGTTTGCTACTGTTCCATTCTTATAATGATGGGATGCGGACTCCAATGGAAGAACACCTGGTGGAAGCAGCACGATACGCAGAAAGTAACAAGCAAGCTCACGTTCATTTCACTGTTTCACACGAACACTTACCTTTATTTAAGCAAAAGGTTGCTGACAAGCAGACTCAATACGAAGCTAAGTATGGGGTGAACTTTAATGTTTCTTTCTCTGAACAGAAGCCAAGTACGGATACGATTGCAGTGAATCTTGACAACACTCCTTTCCGTAATGAGGATAACTCATTGTTGTTCCGCCCAGGTGGTCATGGCGCATTGATTGAAAATTTGAATGATTTAGATGCTGATGTTGTCTTCATCAAGAATATTGATAACGTGGTACCAGACCGTTTGAAGGAAGAGACCATCAGTTGGAAGATGATTATTGCAGGTAAACTTGTAGCGTTACAAGAGCGTGCTTTCGATTATCTTCGTAAACTGGACAAAGGGAATTGTTCGCATACAGAACTTGAAGAGATGCTTAACTTCTTGCAGAACGAGCTTTCTTGCGAGAAGCATGATGTAGCTTCTCTTGACGATGCAGCATTGGCAGTTTACCTTTATAATAAGCTAAACCGTCCTATACGTGTATGTGGTATGGTGAAGAATGTGGGTGAACCAGGTGGAGGTCCTTTCCTTGCTTATAACCACGATGGCACAGTAAGCCTTCAGATTCTTGAGAGTTCGCAGATTGATAAGAATGATGAAGTATCTATGAAGATGTTTACAGAAGGTACACACTTCAACCCTGTTGATCTTGTTTGTGCCATCAAAGACTACAAAGGCAATGCTTTTGACTTAACAAAATATGTAGATAAATCAACAGGTTTCATCAGTTCAAAGTCAAAAAATGGTCGCAATCTCAAAGCTTTGGAACTTCCTGGTTTATGGAATGGTGCTATGAGCGATTGGAATACGGTCTTTGTGGAAGTACCTCTCGGCACCTTTAATCCCGTAAAGACTGTTAATGATCTTCTACGTGAGCAGCATCAATAATGATTATCTGGACAAGACTTAGTTAAGTTCACAATAAATTCTATTATTCCCAACCCTTGGAAATTCTTTTTCCTATGGTTGGGAATCTAATTTTCGATGAGTGTTACTATAATAATCATTTGACATATAGGTATCATGTCTTCAGAAACAATATCCTAAACAAGATTCTCATTAATTCCTCTTTGTCAACAGAATAATATCAAAAAAGATGAGAGAAAGCTTGTAAGGTTCAAATAAAAATTATACCTTTGCGGCACAAAAAGACACATTCAATGATGTTTCACCTTATGAAACGTCAACCAATCAAATGTAATTTCCCATACATATTTATATGTTAAGCAAAGAAGAATTATTAGAAAAAAACGTTTCTGAGCTTGAAGCAATTGCTCAGAGCACTGGTGCTGCCTATTCACCTGGAGATGATAAGGACAAGCTCATTTATGCTATCCTTGACCGGCAAGCAGAAGAGGCAGGTACAGCACATCCCTTAGAATCAAAACGTAAGCGTACCAGAATAGCACGAAAGGATACCGACAGGGTTTATTCGGTGCATGGTGAAGAAGGGGAAAATTTCGATGTACAAAAGAATAAGAATACGGCTATAAGCCAGCCCTCACTATTCAAAGAACTACCTGAGGTAAAGAAAGAGTTGCCTGAGGAGAAGAAAGAAAAGACTGAAGAGAAGTCACCAGAAGAGATATTAGCATCCATTCCTAAGCATCGCGGTCGAAAATCTAAGGCTGAATTAGAGGCTATTGCTGCTGCAGAAGCTGCTCTTAAAGCAAAGGAGGAAGAAGCACAGCAGGTGAAAAAGACTGCTGAGGAGACACCAGTAGAGAATGTAGAACCATCTGCTCCAGAGGATTTTATCCCAGAAGATCAATTCTCTAACGTACCAACGCAGGATGAAGGGGAAGGTAAAGAAGAATTATTAGCACGCCTTCAAGAGAAGGTAAACGCCCACAACATGAATATGGAACCTGCTGGTTACCCGGTTCTACCTGCTGGTATATGGACTGGTGACCCAGGAGATGGCACTGATTTTATTCCTGTTGTTGACCTACCAATAGAGGATCAGGGTATTGTTCCAAACTATGATATGTTTGATCAACCTACAACTCCAACGCAAATGCCATCAACTCCTATCTTTGATAATGCTCCAGTTGCTAATAATGCGAACTATGATTTCTCTGATATTATCAAAGCGAATGGTGTTCTTGAGGTAATGCCTGATGGGTATGGCTTCCTCCGCTCAAGCGATTATAACTACTTGTCATCACCTGATGATGTATATATTGCAAACAATCAGATTAAGCAGTTTGGCTTAAAGACAGGTGATGTTGTGGAATGCCACGTACGTCCACCACATGAGGGTGAGAAATATTTCCCACTGACAAGTATTGATAAAATTAACGGTCGTAATCCTTCTGAGGTTCGTGACCGTATTCCTTTTGAACATCTTACTCCGCTTTTCCCTGATGAGAAGTTTACCCTCTGTGGTGATCCTCGCACAACCAACCTTTCAACACGCATTGTAGATCTCTTCTCACCAATCGGTAAGGGGCAGCGTGCTTTGATTGTTGCACAGCCTAAAACGGGTAAGACCATTTTAATGAAGGACATTGCGAATGCTATTGCAGTCAACCATCCAGAGGCTTACTTGATGATGCTCTTGATTGATGAACGTCCAGAGGAGGTTACGGATATGGCACGCACTGTAAATGCTGAAGTCATTGCTTCAACATTTGATGAGCCAGCAGAACGCCACGTCAAGATTGCTGGTATTGTATTAGAAAAGGCAAAGCGTATGGTTGAGTGTGGTCATGATGTCGTTATTTTCCTTGATTCCATCACCCGTTTGGCACGTGCCTATAACACCGTAGCACCAGCATCTGGAAAGGTGTTGACTGGTGGTGTTGATGCTAATGCCTTACAGAAACCAAAACGTTTCTTCGGTGCTGCTCGAAATATTGAGGGTGGTGGCTCTCTTACTATCATTGCAACAGCCTTGATTGACACTGGCTCTAAGATGGATGAGGTTATCTTCGAGGAATTCAAGGGTACAGGTAACATGGAGTTACAGCTTGATCGCAGCTTGAGCAATAAGCGTATCTTCCCAGCTGTCAACTTGGTTGCATCAAGTACTCGTCGCGATGACCTCTTACAGGATCGTACAACACTCGACCGTATGTGGATTCTTCGTAAGTACATTGCTGATATGAATTCTATTGAGGCTATGAACTCTATCCACGATCGTATGAGACGTACAGCAAACAATGAAGAGTTCCTATTGTCTATGAATGATTAATGAAATCAAACTATTGAGCTTGCTTACTTTTTGAAAATAGAGCAGATTTATAGTTTCAAGTAAATAACAAAAGTGTATCAAAAGTATGAAACAATACTGTTTCCTTTTGATACACTTTTTTGTTTATATGCTGTTTCTAACAAACAGAAATCTCCTCTTTTGTCCTGATTTTTCACACTCTCTTTTTTCAAGGAGTGCTTAATAGCACTTGAATTAACGCCCAAATGACTTGTAAAAGATGCCCTTTTGAACTCTTACTAACGCCCTTTTGAAGTCCAATTAAGCACCTTTTATTTCATGAGTCTGTAACAGATTGATGCTTAGTTGGTTATGAAAGTCGAAAAATATACCGTTTTATGATGTTTTTAACGGTAGGTTAATGGTTTTATTTGTAATAAATTTTCTTATAAAAAACACAGCTTTCTTCTTTCATAATCTGTTTTCTTTTGTCCGAGCGCACCTTAAAAAGTAGACTGCGTTCGGACAAGAGTATCTGATGTAGTCCTAAAGTTGTATTGATCTAAAGGTTGATGCTTGTGCCTCCAATTTTTGATTTATAGGTTGGAAAGTTTTTCTTCAGCACGCTGGAGGTCTTCTGGGGTGTCAATACCGATTGTTTCTACATCCGTAAGACCTACTTTTATCTTATATCCGTTCTGTAACCAACGAAGTTGTTCAAGGCTTTCAGCCAATTCAAGTGAAGACTGTGGGAGACGACTTACTTCTCGAAGTACTTCTGCTCGATAAGCATAGAGTCCGATATGCTTGAGAAATGGGAAATGTAAGAGCCATTCTTTGCTTTCTTTACCACGTACAAAAGGAATAACCGAGCGAGAGAAATAGAGTGCATAACCATCGTTGTCGAGGACAATTTTAGGTGAGTTAGGATTCTCCACAGCCTCCATTGATTCAAAAGGTTTGCCAAGAGTTGCTATTTGTGTACGTGGGTCGTCAAAGCATTGCATAACTGTTTCAAGCTGACTTTTCTGTATAAAAGGTTCGTCACCTTGTATGTTGATAACAATATCAAAGTCTCCACCTATCTTCTCAAGGGCTTCACAAATTCTGTCAGTACCACTCTGATGGTCGGTACGAGTCATCACAGCCTTACCTACAAATGCCTTTACTACGTTGTAGATACGCTGGTCGTCTGTGGCAACAAAGACATCTGCCATCACACTACTTACTTGTCTGTAAACATGTTCTATTACAGTTTTTCCTCCAAGTATTGCTAAAGGCTTTCCGGGAAAGCGTGAAGAGTTATAGCGAGCAGGGATGATTCCAATAAATTTCATACGTTTATCTATCTATTTTAAGTTATTATACTGTACAATGAACGTATCAGTTTGCACAAAAGTAGTAAATCTTTATTAAAAAGGCGATGACTTTCTGACATATTTCCTTTAAAATTATTAAATTTGTTGGCATGATGAAAGTTACATTGATTGGAGCTGGCAATCTCGCCACACAGTTAGGTAAGTCGTTGAAGAATGCTGGTGTAGTTATCAGTCAGGTATATAGCCGTACTGAAGTATCTGCAAAGGCATTAGCTGAATTACTTGAAACAGAATGGTTAACGGATGTTTCTAAACTTCACGACGAGGCTGATATTTACATCTTTTCAGTGAAAGATAGTGTTCTCTGCGAGTTGATTTCAGAGGTTTGCAAGGGTAGGGGAGATAAGCTCTTTCTCCATACAGCAGGCTCTATGCCTATGCATTGTTTTGAGGGAAAGGCAAAACGTTATGGTGTTTTTTACCCTATGCAGACTTTTTCTAAGGCGAAGGATGTAAGTTTTAAGAATATTCCTGTGTTTATAGAGGGTAATTCGGTAGAAACAGAAGAGGTTATTAGAAGTCTTGCCAATAAACTTTCTAAGCGTGTAATAACGCTGTCCTCAGCAGATAGAAAGTATCTACACTTAGCTGCTGTTTGGGCTTGTAACTTCACAAATCACTGTTATTCTGTTGCTTCTGATATACTTGATGAGCATGGTATTCTGTTTGATGTTATGTTGCCGTTGATTGATGAAACAACTGATAAGATTCATAGAATAAGTCCAAAGGAGGCACAGACTGGACCTGCTGTGCGTGGTGATAGGAACGTGATGAACCAACAATTGGAGTTAATGAATGATAGGGTAGATTTGCAGGAACTTTATCGGTTGCTTTCAAAGGGTATCAATCCACTCGTAGATAGCCCTATTTTAAACGATAAACGGATTAATAATAAACTCTAATAAATACGTGTAATACGTTATAATATAGAGATTTAAACTTTTACTTGAAAGTATATATTTATGATAAACTACGATTTGCAAAAGATAAAGGCTATAATCTTTGATGTTGATGGTGTGCTGTCAGATTGTACCATTCAGATGGATGAAAATGGAGATCCGCTTCGTACGATTAATATTAAAGATGGTTATGCTATCCAGTTGGCTGTTAAGCATGGCTTACAGCTTGCTATTATGACTGGTGGACATAATGAGAATGTTCGTTCACGCTATGAGTATCTTGGTGTTAAGGATATTTACGTTAGCTGTTCTATGAAGATACGAACCTGGGAAGAGTTTCTTAAGAAGTATGATTTGAAAGAGGATGAAATCATATATGTAGGTGATGATATTCCTGATTACGAAGTGATGAAACGTGCTGGCTGTCCTTGTTGTCCGAAAGATGCTTGTACTGAAATCAAGGAAATCTCAACCTATATCAGTGATTGTAAGGGTGGACATGGTGTTGCACGTGATATTCTTGAGCAGGTGATGAAGGCCCAAGGGAAATGGGTGTTGAACGAAAAGGCTTTTGGCTGGTAAAATGTAATCTAATGAAACATATTATACTTGCAAGTAATTCGTCACGTAGACGTGAACTTTTAGCTGGATTAGACTTAGATTTTGAGGTAAAAGTGTTGCCTGATATAGATGAATCTTATCCTGATAACCTACCTGTGGCTGAGGTGGCTGGCTATATCGCTCGTAAAAAGGCAGTCCCCTATTGTGCGTTGATAGGGGAGATCGACCTTGTTATTACGGCCGATACGGTGGTAATTGTTGGCAATGAAGTACTTGGAAAACCAAAGGATGCGAAGGATGCCCATCGTATGCTTCAACTGATTAGCGGTAGAACGCATCAAGTAATCACGGGTGTTTGCTTGTTGACAACTGGTAAGGAACATTCTTTTTCTGTGACAACTGATGTAACTTTTAAGCAGCTATCAGATGATGAAATCGCCTATTATATAGAGCATTACATGCCTTTCGATAAAGCTGGAGCTTATGGTATCCAAGAATGGATTGGATATGTAGGAGTAACATCTATCAATGGAAGCTACTTTAATGTTATGGGATTGCCTGTACAAAGATTGTGGGAAGAACTAAAGAAGTTTTAAGATGAAAACCATTCTTATCCTTGTCGGGAAAACGCAAAATAAGATTTTTAAAGTTGGTATAGATGACTATGTCAATCGTATTGAGCATTATATGCCGTTTAGTCTTACGACAATTCCAGAATTGAAAAATACGAAAAGCCTTTCAGAAGATCAACAAAAACAGAAAGAAGGTGAACTGATTTTGAAAAAAATTCAGCCATCTGATACTGTCGTATTATTAGATGAACATGGTTCGGAATTTCGCTCGATTGAATATGCTAAATGGTTAAAACAAAAACAAAATGCAGCCCGTCGACTTGTTTTTGTTATTGGCGGACCATATGGTTTCTCCCCAGATGTTTATGCTCGTGCCAATGATAAAATCTCATTATCACGTATGACTTTTTCGCATCAGATGGTTAGACTCATATTTACAGAACAACTTTATCGAGCTTGTACGATTATTAAAGGTGAACCATATCACCATGAATGATTTTCATTTTGCTATATTATGCCATTGTGTTTACGCCCAGCACGAGTTGTGCTGTTGGTAAGCACCATGCGTGTTGAGACCGTACACAGAATGTGTTTACCGCGTTTAATATAATGATAGTTATGATAAATAAGATTTATAAGACTCTTATTATCTTCCCTTAATAAGTAGAATGAATAAGAGTGATTATCATCTATGAATGACATTATGCATTCATAGATGACAAGGAAGAAGAGTGAAACGTATTAATCACTAAGAATTTCTGAAGGTTTGTCAACGAATATCGTACCACCATGTTTAATTAAGTAATCTTTATCACGGAATCCCCATAGTACACTGATGCATGGCAGATCACAATTTTTAGCCGTCATTATATCCACATCACTGTCACCAATATATACAGCATTATCCTTTGAAGCACCTAATTGTTTAAGAGCTTCTAACACAGTGTCAGGTGCTGGCTTCTTTCTAATGCTATCTCGCTCTCCTATTGCTACTTCAATCGTATCGGGGAAGAAATGTTTTGCAAGTTCTTGTGTTGCAGCATAGAACTTATTACTTACAATAGCAAGTTTTTTGCCACGACGTTTTAATTCACATAATAATTCAGGAATCCCTTCGTATGGACAGGTTGTGTCAAGATTATGCTCCATGTAATGTTCACGAAACTTGCCGTAAGTTTCTTCAAACTTAGGATTATTAATACCATTAGGGATAGCACGTTCCATGAGTAGTTTTACACCATTTCCCACAAACATACGTACCTCCTCTACTGTTCTTTCAGGCATCCCTGCCCAGCGAAGTGCATAGTTTGTACTTGCTGCCAAGTCGTCTAAAGTGCTCAGCAGCGTGCCATCTAAATCAAATATATAAGTTTCAAAATCTTTCATTATTCTTTTGTTTGCTTCTGACAAAAATACACAATAATACAGACAAAAGGTTATCTTTTCTCTTAAATTTCAAAAAAGAAGTAATCAAATTCGCAAGTCATTGCTCGTTTTGTGCTTTAAAATTGTAACTTTGCACCTCGGATATATAATGTAATAACGATGGTAAAATCTAAAGGAAAGAACAAAGGGACAACATCCCGCTGGATTATTGTTACTATTTTTGCGGTATTAGCGGGTGTAGCATACTTTCTATTCTTCTCGGGAATGTCTCGCACAGGAAAGGAGAATTATGTTCTCATTGATGAAGATGATAATATAGACTCTGTATATACTAAGCTTCAACCAATCTCAACTCCTCAAGGTTTTTGGGTCTTTAAGCAACTTGCGGGTATTATGGGATATGCTGATAAGATTCGCCCTGGTAGATTTGTAGTGGGTTCTTCGGGTTCTCTCCAGACCTCACGTCATATTATTAATGGGCTTCAGGCACCTGTGACTGTTACGATTAGATCAGTAAGGACCATAGAAGACCTTGCTACAGATGTGAGTAAAAAGTTGATGTTTACACGTGCAGAACTTCTGTCACGTCTTAAGTCAAAGGAAGTTTGCAAGAAATATGGTTTCACAACAGAAACAATCCCTGCAATGTTTATTCCTAATACGTACGACTTCTATTGGAACACTTCGGTTGACAAGTTCCTCGATAAGATGAGTGAAGAAAATAAGAAGTTCTGGAACTTTGAACGTAAAGAGAAGGCTAAGCAGGCTGGTTTTACGGAAAGTGAAATTGTGACGCTTGCAAGTATTGTTGACGAAGAAACGGACAATGAAGCAGAAATGCCAAAGATTGCAGGTATGTATATCAATCGTCTACATATTAAAATGCCGTTGCAAGCGGATCCAACAATTAAATTTGCAACAAAGAATTTTGCTGCTCATCGTATCTATCAGAAATGGTTAACGATTGATAATCCATATAATACCTATAAGTATCGTGGTCTTCCTCCTGGACCAATTCGTATTCCCTCAGTGGCAGCGATTGATGCTGTGCTGAATTATGTTCATCATGATTATATCTATATGTGTGCTAAGGAGGATTTTAGCGGCACACATAACTTTGCTAAGACATACGAAGAACATCAAGTGAATGCTGCAAAGTATGCTAAAGCATTGAATGAACATGGTATTAACTAAGAAGGGGTTTGTTTACTTATAGCCAAATATGCATTTAGAATTTACCAATAGCTTGCCAGAGATTATCCTTTGGCAAGGGTGATTCTATGCAAATATTCTCTTTTGAGACAGGGTGAATAAACTCAATGCGATGGCTCAATAAACAGATACTACCATCTGGGTTAGAACGCGGAGCACCATATTTTAAGTCACCTTTTATAGGGCAGTCCATGTTAGACAGTTGACAACGAATCTGATGATGGCGGCCCGTCATCAAGTTAATCTCTAATAATGTGTAACGGTCTGACTGGTTGATTACTTTATAATGTAAAATTGATTTCTTAGAAGTTGGTACCTGATGGTTATAAGCGTAACTCTTATTTTGTCGCTCATTACGTACAAGCCAGTCGATTAGTGTAGCTTCCGATTCAAGTGGTGGACGTGTTACAATAGTCCAATAAGTTTTATGTATCTCCCCATTGCGGAACATATTATTAAGCCTTGTGAGTGCTTTTGACGTTTTTGCAAAGACGACTAAGCCTGCTACAGGACGATCCAGCCTATGTACAATACCTAAAAACACATTGCCAGGTTTCTGGTATTTCTTCTTTATCCATTGTTTGACAATCTCTGATAAAGGTTCGTCACCTGTTTTATCGCCTTGAACTATCTCGCCTGCTTCTTTATAGACGATGATGATATGGTTATCTTCGTAAAGTACTTCCATAGTAAGAAATGCCTTATAGAGTTCTAAAATAAAAGATTATCGGTATTAACAATTATAGAGAAACAGCTTAATAAAGTCTTTTGTCTGAAGTGTATGTGTTAGTAGAAATGTCTAACCTACTTATTTTAATGAGTCAAAGAGATTTATATAAGCAAAATAATTTCTTCCCTCCCTACCCTTTCGGCGTTACGATATGGAGGGAGGGAAGAAGCTTTACATATTCATGCCACCATCAACCTGAAGGACCTGACCTGAAACATAGCTTGACAGTTCAGAACCAAGGTAAACAGCTGTGTTAGCTATATCTTCAACGGTACCACCACGGCGGAGAGGAATCTTTGAAATCCATTCTTTACGGATATCATCATTCAATGCCTGTGTCATAGCTGTATCAATAAAGCCAGGAGCAATAGCATTTGCACGGATACCCTTTGGCCCCATCTCTTGAGCAACACTCTTAGCCAAAGCAATCATACCAGCCTTTGAAGCTGCATAGTTAGCCTGACCAGCATTACCATGAACACCAACTACACTTGCCATGTTGATAATGCTACCACCACGCTGACGCATCATTACTGGTACACAAGCGTGAATGAAGTTGAAGGCACTCTTAAGGTTTACTGCAATAACAGCATCCCACTGCTGCTCAGTCATACGAAGCATAAGACCATCTTTTGTAATACCAGCATTGTTTACAAGGATATCAATAGAACCAAATTCTTCCTTAACCTGCTTTACAACCTCTTCAGACTGTGCGAAGTCTGCGGCATTACTTGCATACCCCTTAGCTTTTACACCAAATGCGGCAATTTCAGCCTCTGTAGCTTTACCATTCTCGTCGATAACGAGGTCGGTGAATGCAATGTTTGCACCCTCCTCTGCAAATTTTAATGCGATAGCCTTACCAATACCACGTGCAGCACCTGTAATTAGGGCTGTCTTACCTTCCAATAATTTCATGTTGTTTTGATTTATATTGTTAGTTTAAAAGTTTATGAATATACAAGCTAACTGAAATAAAATAATAGAATAAATGATTTACTTCAGTCCACTTTTTCCTAATGCACCATACACAACCTTGGCCACAAGTGGACGTGAAGACTCCTCGGTAAGTCCATGACCTAAGCGACCATAGATAAATGGAACCTCAAGTCCTTTGATACAATAGTGTGTGATGTCAGCTACAAGTTCAACATTTTCAATATCAAAATCGCCATCTTCTTTGGCATCTGAATAAACCTTGCGGAAGAGTTCTATTTCGTCTTCATCAAAGTTTTTACGTGCTTTCTCTACCATCCAAATATTCCTAAAGAACTCTGCACGCAAATTACCATTACGCATTACAGTTTCTTTAATCATACTAAGATGAGTGTAAATTAGCTCAATGATTTTATCCTGAGGACTGATATTCTTTGCAGCTACTTCATCCAACTTATCCGATAGACGCTCCAGTTCAGCCTCAATAACAGCATAATACACATCATCCTTACTCTTAAAGTAAGTATAGAGTGTACGTCTACCTTTACCGGATGCCTTAGCGATGTCATTCATCGTTGTGTTTGCAATGCCATTTTTTGCAAAAAGTTGGCGTGCCACGTCAACAAGTTTTTGTCTGGTTTTTGATATTGACATAACCTTGTAATTAACTATTTAGTAATTTGCACATCGCAAATCTAATGTGCAAAAGTATAGATTATATCCCACATTCGCAAATTTATACGAACAAAAGTTCTTATATTTTAATCTTTTTATCCTAAAGGTTGTTCTGTTTTACCTTAAAATAGCTTTTGAAAAGCATAATAAGTCTCATCTGAATAGTAGATAACAGCTTCTTTTTTCTTATTAAATTATTGTATAGGTTATCTCTTTTCTATCAACATATAGCAATGTGTTTAACCCTCAACACCAATCGTGTTGAGCATGAGCACCACTTGTGTTGGGCAACAACACATTGCTTGAAAATGAATAGAGAGGTACTTTATAGTGATTCTATATAAAGCAGAATACTATAAAGACTGACTTATAGAGTAATGTTTACCGTACAGCACTGATTAATAGTAGGGGTGATTTGGGGGCGTAAAAATTATCCCCCGATTCACATCGAGGGATAACAACAACACAAACACAAAATAAAGCAGGATACACCTGCAATATTGTTTTGCTTACTAATCTTAGACTTTTATTAATCGTAAAAAATGAATTCTACATAATTCCGTCTTCTCTGAGCTTCTCCTGCCATTTCCAAGCAGTTGCAAGAACATCAGCCAATGGTGTATCAGCTTTCCAACCCAATACGGTATTGGCTTTGGTGCAATCACCCCAAATCTTTTCGATATCGCCTTCACGACGTGGACCATACTTCCAATTCAGTTTCACACCAGTAGCCTTTTCAAAGGTTTCTACAATCTCCTTTGTAGAGTTTCCACTACCAGTACCAATGTTGAAGTATTCAATCTTATCTGTATCCTGGTCAAGTACGCGTGCCATTGCTGCCACGTGTGCCTTTGCCAAGTCAACAACATAGATATAATCACGGATACAAGTACCGTCTGGTGTATCGTAATCTTGACCGAAGATGGTCAATTCCTTTCTGATACCCATAGCAGTCTGTGTGACGAAAGGAATCAGGTTATTAGGCACACCGTTTGGTAATTCACCAATCAATGCAGATGGGTGTGCACCGATAGGATTAAAATATCTCAATACGATACTCTTAATATCAGCACCGCTATGAATATAATCTAAGATAATTTGTTCGTTGATTTCTTTTGTGTTACCGTATGGAGAGGTTGCTTTCTGATGTGGAGCATCCTCTGTAACAGGAAGATTTTCAGGCTTTGGCTGACCATATACTGTACAAGAACTTGAGAAGATAATTCCCTTTACGTTGTACTTAGGCATCAGTTCTAATAGGTTTAATAATGAAACAATATTGTTTCTGTAATACATCAAAGGCTTTTGTACACTCTCACCTACTGCCTTAGAGGCTGCAAAATGAATAATACCTTCAATCTTTGGATATTTACGGAAGACTTTTTCCGCAGCTTCATAATTACGGAGATCAACCTGTTCGAAAGCTGGTTTTACTCCTGTTATCTTCTCTATACCATCTAACACTTCAATCTTAGAGTTAGACAAGTCATCAACAATAACGACTTCATATCCAGCCTCTATCAGCTCAACACTTGTGTGCGAACCAATAAATCCAGTTCCACCAGTAACAAGAATTGTTTGTTTCATTTTATTTTGATTTTCCTATTTTAGGCAATTTTATTTTAATGAGTTATGATGCAAAGATAATGTTTTTTTTATAACCATCAAAAAAAGAACGTAAAAAAAAGTGTTCATATATACAAAATCGAAAACTTTTTGTATATTTGCCGTTGTTATAAATAAACATATACCAAAGGACATGACGGAAACTGAACAGACCCAGCAACAGATTGAGCGTTTTTTGAGAAAAGTTGCACAGAAATTTACTGCTAATGATTGTGATAAGCCAATGACAGATATTCATTTGCGTGTATCACAAGACAGTGGTGACCTTATGGCTTTTGATGATAGCGATAATGAGATTACTCGCTGTGTTATCAGTCAATGGATTGATAACAAAAGTGATAACTTTTATCAGGAAGTAGCCACTATCTTACGTTCAGAACTTAATCGTATTAAGTGCGTTATAGAGAATATGTCAATCATGAAGCCTTATAGCTTTATCCTTGAAGATGATGATAGGAATAATATCTCAGAGCTTTATCTTGTTGATGACGACTTTGTTATTATCGGTGGCGACCTCATGCATGATTTGGATAATGACCTCGATAACTTCCTCAAAGATTTACTAAGCGACGAAGAATGAAAAGATTAGTCTTTATATTTATCTATTGTTTAGCTTGTTTATTCCCCCTTTCTATCTCTGCACAGCGACATGAGATTAATGATGATAATATTCGCTCATTGCAGGTTGTCGCTAACCATAAGTGGATGGAGCTACCAATTATGGTTCTCAATGATGGAAAGATGTGTATAGACTTTGATGACCTTACGCATACTTATCGCCGTTTGACCTATCGGTTAGTGCATTGTGAGGCTGATTGGAAACCTTCTGTCGGACTCTTTGAAAGCGATGTCGTTGACGGTTTTATTGCAGGAAACACAATAGATGATGTAAAGGAATCAATACTTACAAACACTCTTTATACGCATTATCATTTGGATATTCCCAATGATAAATGTCGTCCTAAGCTGTCTGGTAATTATCGTCTCTCTGTATATGATGAAGATGATAATAGTGTTGACCGCCCTTTACTTACAGCTTGTTTTATGCTTACAGAGCCAGCAGAGAGCTCTATGGGGGTCAGATTGAATATAACAACACAAACCGATCAGTCGATTAATCGAGAACATCAACAGGCTGAAATGCAGGTTGATTATGGTAATTACATGGTGAGTAATCCGCAACAGCAAATCAAGACAGTTGTATTACAAAATCGTAACTGGCTCGATGCCCGTTGGAATAGTAAACCGCAATATGTCATGTCAAATAGTTTACGATGGGCACACAACCAAAATTATATCTTCTGGGCAGGTAATGAATATAGGAAGTTTGAGATTCTTTCAACCGATGTCACTACTATGGGAGTAGATAAAATCAGTTGGGATGGTAAGAATTTTCATGCTAACCTCTTCCCTACTACCCCTTTTTTGAACTATCTTTATGATGAGGATGCAGATGGAGCGTTCTTGATACGTAACTCGGATAATGTAGATATCAATACAACGAGCGATTATATACTGACTCACTTTCAGTTAAATACACCTTTCCCCTACCCTTACAGGATATTCTTGAATGGTGATTGGACATACGATCGGTTGCTTCCTGCTTATGAGATGACCTATAATACTGCAGGGGGATATTATGAGGCTGTTGTTCCTTTGAAGTTGGGATATTATAATTATCAGTTCCTTGCAACAGATGAGCAAGGCAGACTCTCGTCTTTCAGAGTTGATAATAGTCACTATCAAACAGAAAATAGCTATCAAGCACTCGTTTATTTTCGTCTGCAAGGAGGACGTACTGATAAACTTGTTGGCTATGCCAATGTGAGGTTTATCAAAAAATAAAGGATTAGTTTACTGTACAAAGAAGAGGTTTCTGTGTTTTGAAAACAACTGATATTTAATGTTTTTCTTTTGAAAAATTATGACACAATTTTTAATATTTTCTGTCTTAAAACATTAAAAATATTTCATTTTATTTATCTTTGTAACTATCAGCAATTCAGCTGATTACAGAGCCGTATTTTAAAAGGTGCTTAATAAGAGTTCAAAAGAGCCTTAGTTAGCGTCCAAAAGGGCATCTTTTACAAGCCAATTGGGCGTTAATTCAAATGCTATTAGGCATCTATTGACATGCTGTATGTGAATTTATTTTACAAACAAACATGCGTTAAATATTTTATGTATGGTTATTTGTCATCAAAATCATGTAACCTATTTGCTAAAGATTACCAAAAAGAATCATCAACTTATCAAAGAAGATAGCAGCTAAAAATCTTTTTTCGATAGAAAGTCAAAACTACAATGAAATTCGGCAACTCTTTTTTCAAATAATAAAAGCCCTCTTTTGACTGAAATTTATGCTTTAATTCAGCTGATAATCAACAAATATTAGCTACCTTTGCAGAAGAAAACTCCTTTTAAGATATGAACAACAGATACATGATGCGCGGCGTAAGTGCTGCCAAGGAAGATGTGCATAACGCCATCAAGAACATTGATAAAGGTCTTTACCCACAGGCTTTTTGTAAAATTATTCCTGACATTCTTGGCGGAGATCCAGCGTATTGCAACATTATGCATGCCGATGGTGCTGGTACAAAGTCTGCACTGGCTTACATGTATTGGAAGGAGACGGGCGATTTAAGCGTATGGCGTGGCATTGCACAGGATGCTATCGTAATGAATACAGACGACTTGCTCTGTGTGGGTGCAGTAGACAATATTCTTGTAAGCTCAACTATCGGTCGTAACAAGATGCTTGTACCGGGCGAGGTTATCTCTGCCATCATCAATGGTACCGATGAACTCTTGGCAGATATGCGTAAGATGGGCATCGGAATCTACCCTACTGGTGGTGAGACGGCTGATGTTGGCGACCTTGTTCGCACAATCATCGTAGACTCAACTGTTACTTGCCGTATGCGTCGTGAGGATGTGATTGACAATGCAAATATCCGTCCAGGTGATGTGATCGTAGGTCTTTCTTCTACGGGTCAGGCTACGTATGAAACACGTTATAATGGTGGTATGGGTAGCAATGGTCTTACGTCTGCGCGCCATGATGTGTTTGCTAAATATCTTGCAAAGAACTATCCGGAGAGCTATGACCACGCTGTTCCAGAAGAGTTGGTTTACAGTGGTAAATATAAGTTGACCGATACGGTTGAAGGAAGTCCTATCAATGCTGGTGAATTAGTGCTCTCTCCTACACGCACATACGCTCCAGTTATCAAACGATTATTAGATGAATTGCGCCCAGAAGTTCATGGTATGGTTCATTGTACAGGTGGCGCACAAACAAAGGTGCTGCACTTCGTAAACGAAAACTGCCGCGTTATCAAAGATAATATGTTCCCAGTCCCTCCTCTCTTCCGTGCCATTAAGGATTGTAGCGGTACAGACTGGAAAGAGATGTATCAGGTCTTCAATATGGGACATCGTATGGAAATCTATGTACGTCCAGAAGTTGCTGACCAGGTTATCGCTATCAGTAAGGAGTTCAACATTGATGCACAGGTTGTCGGACACATCGAAGAAGGCAAGCGAAGCTTGACGATTAAGAGTGAGTTTGGCACATTTGAATATTAAGAGATTATGACTATAAAAGAAGCCATATTAGTTAGTTTGAAAGATTTCCCCCAAGGAGCAATAGCAAGGGAAGTCTATCAAAATATAATAGATAAAGGTATCTTTAAGTTTAATATAAATGCAAAGACTCCTGATGCAACTGTATCTGCTAACTTGGTTACAATGGCAAAGAAAGGAGATACTCGTATTGGGCGTTTTAAAAATGAGAAAAATGTATATTGTTACTATCTTAGTGACTACGCTAAGAATATAGGAAATATAACAGCCTCGCAAACTCAAAAGAGTGATATATCTAATGTAACATTTCATGAGCGAGACCTTCACCCTCTTCTTTGCTGTTTTTTACATCATCAAGGAATTATGGCAAAGACCATTTTTCACGAAAAGTCAAAGAAAGATGATGAGCATCAAAAATGGATACATCCAGACATAATCGGAGCAAAGTTTGTCGAACAAATAAATACTGTTAGTAATTCGTTATTTAAGGCAATAAGTAAGAAAGATTCTTTACGACTATATTCATATGAATTAAAACGTAAGATCGATAATGATTATGAACTAAAGAAATGTTTCTTTCAAGCTGTTTCTAATTCGAGTTGGGCTAATAACGGATATCTCGTTGCTTTCGAAATCAATGAAGACCTTAAAGATGAGCTTGCACGTCTTAATCATTCTTTTGGTATTGGTTTCATTCTACTAAAAGCTAATCCATACGAGAGTCAAATTTGGTTAGAAGCTAAAGACCGACAGATAGACTTTAAAACAGTTAGTAAGCTTTGCGAGATTAATCCAAACTTTAAAGATTTTATTAAATCTGTTGAGGCAGCATTAACGGCTGACGAAAAGCATTTTACAGCATCGAAAGCCGCATTAGAAAACATTTGTGACAAATTCCCCAAGTCAGATGGAGAGATACAGAAACACTGTATAGATAAACATATCCCAACTAACGAAGAAGAGTTTACAGAAGAAATATAAGAAACTTTTTAAAAGATTATGATAGATAACAACAATATATTACAGAAACTCGACGGACTTGAAGCCCGTTACGAAGAAGTATCAACGCTTATCACCGATCCTAATGTCATTGCTGATCAGTCACGTTATGTGAAGCTGACAAAGGAATATAAAGACCTTGGCGACATTATGGATGCTCGCCACCGTTATATCACTTGCCTTACCACTATCAAGGAAGCAAAAGATATTATTGCTAACGAGAGTGATGCAGAGATGAAAGAGATGGCACGTGAAGAGTTAGCAGAGAATGAGGAACTTCAGCCAAAGCTCGAGGAGGAAATCAAGTTACTGCTTGTTCCTAAGGATCCTGAGGATGCTAAGAATGTTCAGATGGAGATTCGTGGTGGTGCAGGAGGTGATGAGGCTGCCCTCTTTGCTGGTGACCTCTTCAATATGTACAAACGTTATTGCGACAAGAAAGGCTGGAAGCTCTCTATCACTTCTGTTTCTGAGGGTACTGCAGGTGGTTTTAAGGAGATTGACTTTGCCGTTGAGGGTGACAATGTATATGGTACATTGAAATATGAATCAGGTGTTCATCGCGTGCAGCGCGTACCTGCGACCGAGACACAGGGACGTATGCACACATCTGCAGCGACGGTAGCTGTATTGCCAGAGGCTGATAAGTTCGAGGTAAACATCAACGAAGGTGATATCAAATGGGATACTTTCCGTTCCAGTGGTGCTGGTGGTCAGAATGTAAATAAGGTTGAGTCTGGTGTCCGTCTACGCTATCCTTGGAAGAATCCTAACACAGGAGAGGTTGAAGAAATCCTTATTGAGTGTACTGAGACACGTGACCAACCAAAGAATAAAGAGCGTGCGTTGAGTCGTCTTTATACTTACATCTATGACCACGAACACCAGAAGTACGTTGATGACATTGCAAGTCGTCGTAAGACATTGGTATCAACAGGTGACCGAAGTGCAAAGATTCGTACATACAACTACCCACAGGGGCGTGTTACTGACCATCGTATCGGTTTCACAACTCATGACTTACAAGGTTTCATGAATGGTGAAATTCAGGACATGATTGATGCTTTGACAGTTGCAGAAAATGCAGAAAAGTTGAAAGAAACAGAGTTATAATTCATTTTTAGGAGGCAAATGGTTCGTGTATCTGTTATGCACATTACTTACGGACATAAATCATACGCTTCTTAAAATACTCTTTTGATCAAATCTAAAAAGATAACCTTTATGAATAGACAACAGTTAATCAACGAAATTTTCACCAAGAAGACGTTCCTATGTGTAGGACTTGACACAGATATCAATAAGATACCAGCACATTTGAAAAATGAAGATAACCCAATCTTTACTTTTAACAAGGCAATTATTGATGCTACAGCACCTTATTGTGTTGCCTATAAACCTAACCTTGCATTCTATGAGTGCTATGGTTTGAAAGGTATGTTGGCATTTGAGAAGACCATTCAATACATAAAGGAAAACCACCCAAACCACTTTATCATCGCTGATGCAAAACGTGGCGATATCGGCAACACATCTAAGATGTATGCTCAGACTTTCTTTGAAGAGTATAACCTTGATTCAGTTACCGTTGCTCCTTATATGGGTGAAGACAGCGTAAAACCTTTCCTTGAATATGAAGGAAAGTGGGTGATTTTGCTTGCATTGACAAGTAATAAAGGTAGTCATGACTTCCAGTTGACAGAAGATAAGCAGGGGGAACGCCTCTTTGAGAAGGTTTTGAAGAAGTCACAGGAATGGGGAACAACCGAAAAACTAATGTATGTTGTTGGTGCAACACAAGGCAAGATGTTTGAGGACATTCGTCGAATAGCTCCAGAACATTTCCTTTTGGTTCCTGGCGTTGGTGCACAGGGAGGCAGCTTGCAGGAGGTTTGTAAGTACGGAATGACAAAAGACTGTGGACTGCTTGTAAATTCATCACGTGGTATTATCTATGCAAGTACAGACACTGACTTTGCAGAAGTAGCAGCTGTTAAGGCAAAAGAGTTGCAGGAAGAGATGGCTGTTGAACTTGAGCATATCACGAAATAACGATATACCTATATAATAAAGAATAAGGCTCAGTAGACAAAACTAAGATATTGTCGACTGAGCCTTTTTATGTATCTCTAATTCTGAGAACTAAAAACGATATCCAAATCCTATATTAAGATAAATCGGATAAAGCCCAAAGCTAATCGTCTTAAACTCGCTTTCAAAGATGTCATTGAAAGCCCATGTAAGATCAGCATTGACTGTAAAGTGATTAAAAGCACGCCATGTTGCCCCCATCTGACCACCCCACTGGAAGTGACGGAGATTAGAAGAGAAATCATACGAAGCTGTATTACCGTTTGCAAAAGTCAGTTTCTCACCAACAGGAGTACCTTCACGCAGATAGCCATCGCTCACATGACCCGTGAACTGACCATCTAACTTGATAGCAGAGTAAAGACCTGCACGCACTTTCCAACGTTCACTGATACGATAGTTTGCCATAACAGGAACAGTGAGGAGTGTCGTATTATAGTTTGTCTTTACATAACCTGTCCAATAACCAGCTACACGACTACCATCATTGAGGATCTCCATGCTGTAGTTCTTCACATTTGCACCAGTTATCATACCCTTCTCTTCAAACTTCAAGCCAGCAGAAACACCCCATTTTTGGTCCTTACCGAGCCACTTTGTGACAGTTCCTTCCAAAGTTCCATTAAATTTTGGACTGTAACTACTAATCTCTCTGATTTCTACAGGTAAAGGAAGAGGAGATGCACCACCAATGTTCACACCAGCTTTCACCTCATATTCCCATCCATTATGGTCCGCAACATCCAGTGAAGAAGTGCGATCTGTCTGTGCAAAAGCTGTCATCGTGCAGCTCATTGCAGCAATTGCAACTGTTATAATATGCTTTTTCATTTGTCTTTTTTATCTTTATATTTTATATGTCAACTCGTGAACTTATATAACTTGTCTAACTTGTTTAACTTGTAAACCTGTCAACTTATCGACTTGTCCAACTTGTCAACTTCAAACGTCTATTACTCTGAGTACAACTTTAGTTCATCAACATAAAGCGTACTACCGACTGCACCATTGAAGACTGCACCATCCTTACTTGATGACATGATGATAGCAAGGCTATACTTACCATTCTTCAACTTCTCACTGTCTATAGTACGACCTGCTACAGGCTCGAATGAGATAGAGAAACGTGTCCATTCTTCTGTTTCCTTGGCATTCTTGAGCTGTGCAAGAAGGACAATACGATCACTGGTCAGCGAATTAGTACCATCAAGATATTCTACCCCATCGCCAGTTTCAAAGAACACAGCATATATAGCAAGACTATCCTTACGATCCTTAATCTCCTTTTTATTCTTATCTTGGAACTTCTCGCCAGCTTTGTACTTATAATAACCAATCAATTCCTTTGGCATCTTGTAGAATGGACGACCAAAGTGAGTTGATTTTGCAGGATTACCCATATCAATCTGGAAATCACCTGTAAAGAGGTTACCTGCAGCTATCGGCGCACCGAACATAGCTCCAAGAAAACCCGTACTAACAGTTGTCAACTTTAGACACTTACCAACATAGCCATCTTCTGCCTGACTTGTAGGATATTCAGTAGCCTTACTATTACCCATAAGGAATGAAACACCAGAGTTACCACTTCCCCACTCTGCAAGATTACCATCAGCGGTCTTATCAACAAAAGTATGATACTTACTGGTTGAATCTTCTTTGAGAGTTTCAAAATGGAAATCTGTTGCAACATCGTTACTTACAAACGAAACTTTATAAGTTTTTTTCCACTGTCCGTCTTGTGAGGTCACTGTATAACTCTGAGGCTGTGTAAAGTCTAATGCCGTACCATTCTCAGGCTCAATCTTTGCGCCTTCGGTGAGATTAAACTTCGGTGCCAGATTGGTTAAATCTTCCCAACCATTAACATAGAAAAGAACTTCATTATTCGTTATAACAGGCTTACGGACAAGTTTTGTTCCGTCAACCGTAACATCTGTAATATCAGCTTCTGCATTTAAAGCTTCTTCCCTAATGCAAGAAGAAAGCATAAGTCCTGCCATCATTGCAAGAACCAAAGGTCTAATTAACTTCATTAGATTGTACTATTAATTATTGAAATATAGACGAATTATCTGTGCAAAGGTACATAAAAAAATATTTATAAGAAAGTATTAGAGCTTTTGATAACCAAAGCAAAGAGAAAATTGCTGCAGTCATCAAGGATGGCAAAAGACATCAAGGAGAGTTCGTTTAGCTATACCCTATAGTAGACGAAAGACGATATTTTTAAAGGAATACATATCCTTAACAATTATATTTTTAATTATGGCGTAATTGTCGACGCAAATACGCTTTGTATAACATGTGCCACCATCGTGAAATTGGACGTCCCCAAATGGTTTCAGATGGAAAGTCAATTGCAAAATGAAGGTTTCTATATATTTCTAAGAAATACTGTGAGTAAACCGATTTACCTGCAAATGAATAACGATGATCATGAAATCCGAAGTTTCCTGCCATTAATATTTCAGAAACAAGAATTTTACCGATTCTATGATTAGGCTTCATCAATAAGTATTTGTCTGGTAGACCAAGTATCTCTTTCATCACATACATCACAGCTGCAGTAAACTTATACATCCCCACATCTTTAAGTATACGAAGTGTTTCTAAACGTTCATCTTCGGTGATACCACGTAATAACAAATAATAATAGTCAATCATCTGCCTTAAACCGATACCCTCAAAAAAGAAATGGTGCATCAAGTGAGACAATTGAAAAATACGATTAAAATCATCTGTTACTGTGTAAATTTCACCCAAGCCATCAGGTAACTCAGTTAGATGTTTAAACTGATTCTTCTTGCATTGTTCAAAATATCGGCGCAATTTGTATTCATGCCATAAGTTACCCATAAATGAAGGGAAAAAATGTACTTCTACTGGAGTTTTAAAATAACTAAGTTCAATGTGATGATATCCAATCTCTCCATTTTTATCTAACTCACGAGAAATGCGTATAATGTCTAATGTTTTTGCATTAGTCCAAAGGTCAATATCGCCTGACGTACGCATATATGGATCTGGATACATCAACGCATTAGTTTGACCTTTTAAGACACAGCTATGAACACCATATTTCTCTTGTAATAATATTGTAAGTGCGTTTGCATCTTTATAGGTTTGTCTATTAGCTTGCTCTATAAATGAGCAAGCACTATACCATTTAAATATCTGTTCTTTGTTAGGACGATGTGGCGAGTTTGATAGTCTCTTTATACCATAAAATAAAACACCAAGAATTGCCTGTTTTTTGCCAAATTTATAGAGTGCATCCCAATCCATTTCTGCCAAATAAGCAGGTTCCTTAGCATCTTCCTTTAAGCAAAAGCGCAAGAAATCGAAGAAAAGGGCAAAAGAATCTTTTTTCTTATATTCCATTGAGTTAATTTAAATTATACAACCTCACAAATAAATTATTTGTCGAGAACAGAGTATTTACTATTGTTACTTACATACTCTGGTACAATTTCTTTCATTTTCTCAACGATTGCCATATCGTTGTAAGTGTGACTCAAAGCTATAAGTGAATCAATTTGTTTGTTTACTTCATTAAAATCATACTCACGTACCTCAGCAATACGAATCTTCTCATGAAAACTTGGAAGTGTATTCTCGGTCGTACTCAAAACCTCTTCATATAGCTTCTCACCTGCACGTAAACCAGTATATTTAATCTCAATATTCTCTGCACCAGAAAGCTTTATCATTCGTTTAGCAAGATCTGCAATTCTGACAGGTTTACCCATATCGAATACGAAGATTTCTCCTCCACCTCCATGGGTACCTGCTTCAAGCACTAACTTACATGCTTCTGGTATCAACATGAAGAATCGAATAATATTAGGGTCAGTAACTGTTACTGGACCACCAGCCTTAATCTGTTTCTCAAACAATGGAATAACAGAACCATTAGAACCCAATACATTACCAAAACGAGTGGTAACAAATTGTGTTGTGGACTTTCCATTTGCTTGTTCATTAATCATTTTGTTAAGACTCTGACAATAAATTTCACAGATACGCTTTGAACACCCCATAACATTGGTTGGGTTGACAGCTTTATCAGTCGAGATCATAACAAACTTCTTAACGTCATATTTTACGCTTAGGTCTGCAATAACTTTTGTTCCCCAAACATTATTTTGTATACTTTCTGATGGGTTGTTTTCCATCATTGGTACATGTTTATACGCTGCAGCATGGAATACATAATCAGGCTTATAAGTTTGGAAAATCTTCTCCATTCTGTCTTGATTAGATATACTTGCAACAATTGTATGTGCTTTAATATCAGGCCATTCAAATTGCATCATCAAACGAATATTATGCTGCGGTGTTTCAGCCTGATCAATAAGAATAAGTTCTGCTGGCTTATAAATAGCAATCTGACGTACCATCTCTGAACCAATACTACCAGCAGAACCTGTAATCATAATTTTCTTATCATGCAACAGATTTCCTATAGAATCCATATCAACATTAATCTGGTCACGTGGAAGCAAGTCTTCAATACTAATTTCCTTAAGCTGTACCTTAGTATAATCATCATTCTGACTCCATCCTTTCTCTGTAGAGCTCATGAAGATTTGGATACCAAGAGATAAGAGTATATCTTGCAATTTCGTGTCATTACGAAAACGTTCATTCTGCAATGGAGAAACCAAAACAGCCTTTATCTTTAACGATTTAATACGTTCTGCAAGATTATCATCAACAAGATAGATTTTCTCACCCATTAGCATTTTGCCTTTTATTGAAGGGTCATGAGCGATAAAACCTTTCAAAAGAAATTTACGAGGCTTGTCACTTCTAATATTTTTAGCCAAACCAACACCACCGTCTTTTACACCATAGATGAGTGTACGAATACCTTTATCTGTATTAAATAAAACATCATAAAGTGATTTTGTTAATATACGGAAAGTCATCATACCAATAGTTGCGACAAGATACATTGCTGCAATCTGTCTTCCTTGAAGTCGAACAAACACAAGGTCCCAATGATAGATAACATAATGCATTACTTCTGCAACAACAAGTGAAAGGAGCATTGCTAATACGACTCGCTGTAAATCGACAAAGGAAGAATAGCGAATAATACCTGAGTATGTACGAAAAATTCTAAAACCAATAAGGTTAAAAATCATGTACATAAATATCGTTTTGCTCAATAATAGAATATGCTGAGGGGATACTGCACCATGATAGTAAAACCAGAAAACAAGGATACCTGAAAAATAACAGATAGCAATGTCTATGGCCAAAATAACCCAATATGGTAGTGCATTCTTCGAAAGATACCAATTCAATAACTTGTCAAATACTTTCATAATCACTTTAAATAGTTTAAAAGTAATTACTCATTTATAAATAATGAGCATTTGTTGTTCTCTCTTAGTAGAAAATTCATTTTATGATGCAAATATACTCAAAAAATATTAAATGATATACATCAAACTCTTAATATTTGATTTAATTTATCTAAAAAGTTGGCTCTATAACCATCATTTGCTGTTGTGCTGATACTCTGCACATGTGGTGCAGGTGCTTAGCACATATGGTGCGGAGGGTTAACACCACATGTGCGGAAGGTTAAATTCACTATGATATATGGATGACAGGGGATGAATTGTGAGCAAAATGTTGTAATACTAAGAATAAACAGGAGATGTGTAGAAGCTTGTTTAGCGAAAACTCCTTTATACTTGTAGGTTAATCCGTCTTCATCTGTTCAGTCATAAAACCTTTAAACATAGGAACGCTGGCAAGGAAAAAACTATTTACCCACACGATTCGTTATAGAGCCAAAAAGTTCTATTACTTCATCTTATATCCATTTGGATATGGTAAAGTCCTGCATAAAGATTAGGCTGGTGAGTAAAAGTGACAATAATCTCATGCTCATCATAATTCATTGATTTTGTGTTTGGTTCAAGAATAAAATTTCCATTCTCTGACTTATAGTCAACATCTCCAAGCGTTTTATATCCAGCTTTGATTGCTTCTTGTGCAATAAGATACATTTCCTCTTCTGACCAAGTGAAGATATTAATTCGTTCTATGAGGAGTTTGTTTTCTATAATTGTACCAAAATATCCTATTTGCCTTGGCTTAGTTCCTGTAACTTTGTCCTTACCATTCTGCACATCATAAATCATGTTATGATGGAAGATTACTTCCTTCTGTGTACCGAAGCCGTTAATAATCTGTGAAGAATTTAATAGAAAATTATGACTAATGGCTGTTAACACGTCTACACCCTTTAAGCGCTCATTCTCTCTACTTAACAGACTATGAAGATATGCAAAATTAAATCTTCCTTTTTGTGACATAGTCATTTCTAAAGACTTCTCTTTCTTAATCAGTACTACTTTTTCTTCAGAACTATCTGGGTATTTTATATTAGCAACATATTTATCTACTGTTGACACATGACTTGAAGCATTTTTTTTAATATTGTCATCAGCAGGTTTTGTACTCTCTTGTTTTACCAAGTTATCTTGTGCAGGTTGGAACGTTTTAGAATCTTTTGTAAGTGGTGTATTTGTTTTTGTAACATCCTTTATCCCATTCTTATCTTTTGTTGTTACATTTTCCCTTGCTTTAGATATACTTTTTGATTGTGCCATAATCAAAGTTTCGTCGTGACGATACCGCTCACAGAATTCATCTTCATTAGTATTCTTATCAATGTAATGGTCTTTACCACCTTTTATCTCATTGACTTTAGTACCATTACGCCAAATAGTAGTGTATTCTAAGCGCCCATTCTCTGTATAAGTATAACACGGACCATCAAGTAGTCCATTACGATAAGATAATTTCATTCCAATATTTCCACTTGGGAAAAATGACAAAGCACGACCATTAGCCTTACCATTCTTATATTGTAATACAGACTCTACCCTACCCGATTTATGAAATGTTCTACACACCCCATTCAATACTGTGTTGCGATCATTCTGTTTATTTATACTTATATAATGTTTCTCAGCCTGTAGTTGTCCTGTGATATAATAATCATAAAACATCTTCTGCCCCTTGTCATCAACAGCTAAAACTCTATAATAAGAAGCTTTGTCTGCACTACTGACACCTTGCCACTGACTATTATAGAAAAAAGCTCCATGAGGAATATAAGTCCGTGCTACACGTTGTGCTGTAGCCACAGAGAACAAGCTACTTACAAGTATAATAAAGTACAAACGTTTCATATCAAAGTCTCTAAATTACTTGCAAATATACACCATCGAACACAAAAAAAAGAATTTTCTTCTGTTTTTTTCTTTAAATATTAGGCATATTTCAAAACAAAGTATTATCTTTGTCACATTATAAAATTGTAACTGAAAATCGATTAACTATGCCTAAAGAAAGAAAGACTATCACTGACTTTAAGAAGCTTATTCTTCTTCTCAAAGAGAGGAAGATTTGTAAGCGAACTGTAGTTGTATGGCCAGAAGACAGCCATACACAAGAAGCGCTTTTTAAAGCTGTGCAAGAAGGTTTTATCCAGCCTATATTAGTATGTTCAAAACAAACGAGGGAAGACTTTGCTAAGAAAAATGCCTTTCAATCAATTGATGCAGAATCACCTGAAGAAGCAGCGCGGAAAGCTGTTGAATTGGTAAAAAAAGGTGAAGCAGACATTCTTATGAAAGGATTCCTTAACACGGATGTTCTTTTACGTGCAATACTTGATAAAGAAGTAGGAATCCTACCAAAAGATACTGTGTTAACTCATATTACTGCAGCAAAATTACCCGAATATAATAAATTACTCTTCTTTACTGATGCTGCTGTTATCCCAAATCCAAATGACAAACAACGTAGAGCACAAGTACAATATATCGTAGACTTTTGTCATGCCTTTGAAATAGAATGTCCTAAAGTTGCTCTCATTCATTGTTCAGAAAAAGTAGACGAACGTCATTTCCCATATACGGTATCATATAGATCACTTAAAGAAGAAGCTGGAGCTTTTGGCAATTGTATAATAGACGGTCCGTTAGATTTGATTACATCTTGCTCAACAGAAGCAATGAAAGTAAAACACATTGTCTCTTCTGTGAACGGAGAAGCTGATGCCTTAGTTTTCCCTGATATTGAAGCTGGTAATTTGTTTTATAAAACTATTACCCTTTTCTGTCACGCAGAAACCGCAGCTATTCTACAAGGAACCATTGCCCCAGTAGTACTCCCCAGTCGTGGCGATACGATTGAATCCAAGTTCTATAGCCTTGCACTGGCGAGTCTAATCTCAAGATAGTCTATATATAAGGTAGATTAAAACATTATGGAATACAAAATTTTAGCTATCAACCCGGGATCGACATCAACCAAGATATCACTTGCGAATGATGATCAGCCCGTATTTGTTGCTGATATTGCACATACCAGAGAAGAACTGAGTAAATTTAAGCGTATCTCTGACCAATATCATTTTCGCAAACAGGTTGTTATTGAGGAGTTGAAGAATAGAAATATTCCTTTGGACTTTGATGCTGTTATCGGACGTGGTGGACTTGCCAAACCTGTTTCAAGTGGTGTTTTTACCATCACTGATCATATGATAATTGATCAGCAACGAGCTATTCACCAACATGCCTGTGATCTTGGCTGTATGATTGCTGATGAGATTGCACGAGAAATCCCGGGCTGTAAAAGTTTTATTGCTGACCCTGGTGTAGTAGACGAAATGGAACCAGAAGCACGTTTGTCGGGTTCTCCTCTCATGCCACGTATGTGTATCTGGCATGCTCTAAACCAAAAAGCAATTGGTAGACGATTTGCTAAAGATATGGGTACAACTTATGAAAAACTGAACCTCATTATATGTCATTTGGGAGGTGGAATATCTATTGCAGCACATTCTCAAGGGAGGGCTATTGATGCTAATAATGCATTAGATGGTGAAGGTCCTTTCTCTCCAGAACGAGCAGGTTCACTACCTGCTGCCGACCTGATTCGTCTTTGTTTTAGTGGGAAATATACAGAAGATCAGTTATTGAAGAAGGTGAGTGGTCATGCAGGTCTTATTGCTCACCTTGGAACAAACGACCTTAGGGAGATAACTAATTGGATTAAGGCTGGTGATAAGCATGCCGAACTTGTTGTATCTGCTATGATATGGCACATTGCTAAGAATATTGCAGCAGAAGGTGCTGTATTATGTGGAAATATTGATGCGATTCTGCTTACAGGTGGTATGGCAAAATCTGACTATATCATTGAGCATCTCAAAAAACGCCTTTCCTATCTCGCACCAATCCATGTTTATCCCGGTCAAGATGAAATGCAAGCATTGACTGAAAATGCCTTAGCAGTCCTTCGAGGTGAACGCAAAGCACAGGAGTATTAAGAACTTCTACAAAAAAACTATCAAGAATCCTAAACAATTAAAACATAGTTTATAAATTAAAACCAGATCGTATGAAGGTACATGAATACCAAGCAAAGAAATTCTTTGCAAGTTATGGGCTTCCAGTAGACCGCAACATTATTTGCCGTACTCCTGACGAAGCTGTTGAAGCCTACAAGCAATTAGGTGTTGAGAAAGCCGTAGTAAAGGCTCAGGTTCACACAGGCGGCCGTGGTAAGGCTGGTGGTGTAAAACTTGGTAGTAATGAGGCTGAGATTCGTCAGCATGCTGAAGCTATCTTGGGTATGGATATCAAGGGTTTCATCGTTGACAGAGTACTTGTCAGCGAAGCCGTTGATATTGCTTCTGAATACTATATGAGTATTCTTGTTGATCGAAAGTCAAAATGTCCTATGTTGATGCTAAGCCGTGCTGGAGGTATGGATATTGAGCAGGTGGCAAAGGAAACACCTGAGAGAATTGAGAAAATTGTCATTGACCCTGTTATTGGCATGAGCGACTTTCTCGCACGTGAGGCAGCCTTTAAGCTCTTTGATGACATGGCACAGGTTAAACAGGCTGTACCAATCTTCAAGAATATCTATAAACTTTTTACAGAAAAGGATGCTTCCTTGGCTGAAATCAATCCTTTGGTGATGTTGAAAGATGGGACACTAAAGGCTATTGATGCTAAGATGACCTTTGACGACAATGCCCTTTTCCGTCATCCAGATGTCGCTGAACTCTTCGAGCCAACCGAGGAAGAGCGTAAAGAACGCGATGCTAAAGACAAGGGATTTAGCTATGTGAATCTTGGTGGAAGCATTGGCTGTATGGTAAATGGTGCTGGTCTTGCCATGGCTACCATGGATATGATTAAGCTCTATGGCGGTGAACCTGCTAACTTCCTTGATATTGGTGGTAGTTCCAACCCAGAGAAGATTGTTGAGGCTATGAAGCTTCTTCTGAGTGACAAGCATGTAAAAGTAGTGTTAATCAACATCTTTGGCGGTATTACACGTTGTGATGATGTTGCAAACGGACTCTTAGAAGCATTCAAGGTTATCGAAACAGATATCCCTATTGTCATCCGTCTGACAGGAACTAATGAAGCTGAAGGAAGAGCTATCCTCGAAGGCACTCACTTCACTGTCGGCACAAGTATGGCAGATGCTGGACATAAAGCTGTAGAACTGAGCAAAAAACTTTAAAAAACAAGCGTTATGAGTATTCTAATTAATAAAGATACAAAGTTAATCGTACAGGGTATTACAGGTCGTGATGGTAGTTTCCACGCTTCAAAGATGAAGGAGTATGGCACTAATGTTGTTGGTGGTACTTCACCTGGTAAAGCTGGGCAGGAAGTATGTGGTATCCCTGTATTCAACACAGTTAAGGATGCTGTTGCAGCAACAGGTGCCAACACATCTATCATTTTCGTACCAGCACCTTTTGCTAAAGACGCAATGCTTGAGGCTATTGACGGTGGTGTGAAACTCGTCATCTGTATTACAGAAGGTGTGCCTACGCTTGATGCTGTCGCAGCACAACGTTATGCAAGGATTAAAGGTGTAAAGGTAATTGGTCCAAACTGTCCAGGACTTATTTCTCCAGAGGAGAGTATGGCTGGTATTATGCCTACTAATATCTTCAAGAAAGGACATACTGGTGTTATCAGCCGCAGTGGTACGCTTACTTATGAAGTAGTTTATAATCTTACACAAGCTGGTTTGGGGCAATCTACAGCAGTTGGTGTAGGTGGTGACCCTGTCGTAGGACTTTATTTCGAGGAGCTTCTTCGCATGTTCCAAGATGATCCAGAGACAGATAGTATTGCACTCATTGGAGAGATTGGTGGTGATGCCGAGGAACGTGCAGCTACGTTTATCAAAGAGAATGTAACAAAGCCTGTGGCTGTATTTATCTCAGGTCAGCAAGCTCCTCCGGGCAAGCAGATGGGACATGCGGGTGCCATCATTTCAAGTGGTTCTGGCTCTGCAAGCGAAAAGATTGCTGCTTTTGAAGCTGTTGGCGTACCTGTTGCACGTGAGACCAGCGAAATTCCTGAGCTCCTTAAGAAGCAATTAAATAAATAGAGAAACTACGTTTATAGTTAAATAAACTACA
The DNA here is from genome assembly GCF_018128065.1 of Prevotella melaninogenica. Lineage (NCBI taxonomy): Bacteria > Pseudomonadati > Bacteroidota > Bacteroidia > Bacteroidales > Prevotellaceae > Prevotella > Prevotella melaninogenica. The sequence goes on from NZ_CP072359.1 coordinate 1,403,422, forward strand.
AACTATATATAGAACTTATATCTAAATCGAGTAGGAGATAAATACTAATCATAGGTGTTTACCTCCTACTTTCATGTTTACCAATCTCTCATATCACCGTACGTGCTCTTCCTTATTAGTCAAGAGTCAAGAAATAAGTTTGGAGACTTGTATCCGTTGGACAATGCTTATTCCGAACATAAAAAAAACGATAAAAGAGAAATACCCCTTTTACCGTTTTTTAATTCACATGTAATTTCTTAAAAAGTATAGCCTAATGTGAGGAGTAACTGATTTTTGTTGTTCTTGACATCAGCGGTTGTTGCAATGTTAGACTCCTTCACAGTTGTAGCACCAGAAGGTATAGAAACATCTCTAATATTAGAGAAAGGAGCAAATGACCCATTCTGTGCACTATACTGATAAGCCAAATCAATATTGAACTTCTTTACTTTATAACCAATGCCTAATGTAAAACGGTTGATGGAGCTCCAGTTAGTATAGTCTGTTGTAGAAGAATAAGCTGTACCTAAAGAAGCAAGACCGGGATCTTTCTGCGCATCACTTACATATTTTGGACTTACATAGTTGTAACCCATACGCAAAGCAACATTACTTACTGGCTTGTACTCAATACCTAACTTCAAAGTGCTAACACCCTTCAGAACTTCCTTCGTGTGAGCATTCATAATCCTATCAGGACTTGATGACTCATAGTACTCACCATAAAAATAATCATAGTAACCACCATCATTGACCCTGCTATTGATGTCAGCATAGTTCTCATATTCGTATGTTGCACCCAAGGCAAGGTAGTTGCCAACAGTGTGACCAAGAGAGAAACCAAACTTCCAAGGTGTCCACATCTTGAAATCATATGAGTTAACACCTTTTTCCGGACTTGATGTGCCTGCATAAACAAGACGAGTAACATTTGAAGTCGTCAAGTCATACCATGTTGGAGACTTCACGTATGCACCAATTCTAAATGGAGACTCAGCTACTGGACGAACAATTACACCAGCAGTGATATCAAAACCTGAACCCGTTACCTTTCTCTCATCACGAACAAGTACACCACCAGCATTGTTTAAGTTTTCACGATACTCACTGTATCCCCTATAATTAACATCCTTCATACCGAATGTCAAACCGAGATAAACCCTATCATTGAAGTTTCCGCTCACAGCAAAGTCATAATTACCAATATAACCAGTGTTTGCACGAGCAAGATTATAGCCCGTAGCCGACTCATAGTTAAACCTTCCTGTGTTTTTATCAGGGATAAGATTATTCCAATAAAGGTAATCAATCTGACTCCAAGTATATGCTACATTTGATGATGACGAAGCGTCTACATAACCAACATTCTCACCATTCTTATCCTTACGAACAAAGAATCCACCAGAATTCTCATTACCAAGCATACCCTTAATATATGACTGCTTGTTCTGTGAACTATTGCTCAAAGAACCTGTTGCATTAAGAATATAATCAAAGTTCTTGCTCTTATGATAGTTGAAACCAAAGTTAAGGAAAGACTTCTGTCCAGTACGAGTAGAATAAACGCCACCTATCTGGTCAAAGCTCAAGTTAGTCTTCTTACCATTAGCAAACTCCTTACCATCTGACTGCATAAGAAGACCACCACTGACACTAATATTATTATGACGGAATAAACCGATACCAGCTGGGTTAGAACCGATAGTAGAAATATCAGCACCCAAGGCCTCCATAGCTCCACCCATACCAACGTAGCGTGCGGTACCATTCAAGTCCTCTCCTGCTAACTTAGCATTCTCGTATGTCTCCTGTGCATTTGCAGACAAAGCAGCAAACAACGAAACAGCAAAGAAAATATATTTACTCTTCATTTCTGATATTCTTTATTAATTAAACATTCATTATCCTAAATACTATCTATGACTACCGAAGGTACTGCGTGAGCCACCAGAGCTGCTGCCTCCACCGCCAGAATATGAGCCACCGAAGCTACCACCACCTCTTGCACCACCAAATGAGCTTGGTGAAGGCTGTGAGAATGTAGAGCGTTCTGGCTGAGAATAAGAGCGTGTCTGATTCTCAAAACCATTCTGACGTGCGCCAGCGAAGCGGTCATAGTAACTTCTCATATCATTACTCTGAGATGCATTGTTTCCATACTGGTTTACATTGCCACGACGATTTGAGAAAGAAGATCGTCCGTTGTCATAGGAACCACTCCTTGCTTGAGAACCAAAGTCTCTTGAAGAGTTACCCCAGTGATTAGCTGTACCTGTATGACCATTGTAAGCATAGTAGCCACCTCTTCTATAACCATAATAAGGATAGCCACCATAATAGCCATAATATCTGCTCCATGGGTTGTACCAACCATAGTCAGCATAACCATAATAGTATGGATAACCGCCATAGTAGCCATAATATGAATAACGACCATAATAGCTATAGTAAGGATAACCACCATAGTAGCCATAATACCATGGATCATCCCATCTGTCATACCAGCCACCATAATAAGGTGAACGCCATCCCCAACCTACATAGATTGAAGAGCGACCAGCAAACCAAGGGTCATAATAGCCACCCCAGAAGCCATCAAAGCGACTCATTCTTCTGCTATATGCGAAGTCGTCCTCGCCACTCTCATACTTACGAGTGAAGCCTCCATAGATAGTGTCAAGTACTACAGAGTCTCCATGCAGTGTAGAGATACGTGACATGAAGATATCATTTCCAAGAGAATCAACTCCAATTTTCTTATAATTGTACTTGCCACGACGATTGTATTCGTCATTAGACTTACCGATACCGCTATAATAGACAGGGCGTTCTTCCTCCATTATACTCTGTTGATAAGCAGACTGCTCTGCCTTTGATGGGGTAAAATAAAGGTCATCTTGTGCCATTGATAACAATGGCATAGCTCCAAACAAAACTGAAAGCAAAAGAAATCGTTTCATATACCTTATATTTTAAATTATATTTATTTTTAACACCAAGATTAGTATGTATACAATCTTTATAATGCAAAAATAAGACAACTTTCTTTGCAAATATACGGATTTTCCCTAATCTATAGTAGGTTTTTCCCTATTTTTTATAATTTTGCAGTATAAATTTAACACCAAGATGAAATATATACAAGTAAGATTTACGGCAGAACCTGATTCTCAGGACGTAAGAGACATTATTGCTTCTCTTGCAGGTGAAGTTGGATTCGATTCCTTCACAGACGAGACAGATGGTCTCGTTGGCTACTGCCAAGAAGACCTTTTCAATGAAGAAACACTCACTGAGACCATGCAAAACTTGCCTATTCCGGACGTAAAAGTATCTTTTACAGCTAATCAAGTCGAGGATAAAAACTGGAATGAGGAATGGGAGAAAGCTGGCTTTGACCCAATAATAATTGATAATCGCTGTGCTATCATTTGCAAGAATATGGAAGAAGAGGCTATTGCTAACTATCCTCAACTTGCATCAATACCAATGAAGATTGTTATTGATGCACAACAGGCTTTTGGTACAGGTACACATGAAACAACACAAATGATTGTTTCATTATTACTGAACCAAAACCTGAAGGACAAGAGAGTCCTCGACTGCGGCTGTGGAACAGGTATCTTAGGCATTGTTGCCGCAAAATGCGGTGCAAAAGAAGCCGTATGCTATGACATTGATGAATGGAGTGTACGAAATGCCGAACACAATGCCAAACTAAATGGTGTAGAATTAGAGGTGCTTGAAGGCGATAAGCGAGTCTTATCACACGTAAGCGGTGTCTTTGATATCATCTTGGCAAATATCAATCGTAATATTATCCTTGAAGATATAGAAGAATTTGTCAGTGTCATGACGACTGATTCAAAGATTATTTTGAGTGGATTCTATGAACAGGATGCAGAAGCTATCCTTCAGAAAGCTAATGAACTCGGTCTGAAAGAGGTTCAACGTTTGTTGAATCATGACTGGTGCTGCCTACTGCTTGAACGGGCGTAACCTCTTCGGGAATAAGTAGTTGCTGCAAGTCGTAGAAGCTACCATTGTAGATATCTAAATCTACATATCCCTTAATACCTGGCAGCCTTCCGGCATCGGTATGCTGCCAGAATTTCCAAGCACCTTGATATTCCATCTGATTAACATAGTAGTGTGCTATCCAATAAGGATAGTCATCAAAGCGAGAATCAGAAAGATATTGGTCTTTAAACTTATAATAGGTATAGATGATAGGTTTCACATGATACCTATCTTCTACTATATGTAGCCATGTCAGAATATTCTGCTGGAACTCTTCCGTACTGATATTCTTTGGTTTATGCTCAACATCAAGAACAGGTGGTAAATCTCCCGGCTGCAAATGAACCATAGCAAGGAAGAAATAAGCCTGACGACGTGCCGACGAGTTATTGCTCCAGAAATGATAAACACCTCGTATAAAACCTGACTCTTTAGCATTATAGAAGTTATCTCTGAACTTTACATCAACATGACTATCACCCTCTGTTGACTTTATGATAATAAAACGAATAGGCGAACGGTCTATCATCGCATTTCTAAGTCGGTTCCAATTAATCGTACCCTGATAACGACTTACATCAATACCATAAATCGTATAGCCCTCTGGATAATCAGGATCACCATAAATAGCACGCCATCTAAATCCTGTAGGTGATACAAAGAAATAATAGAACAAGAAACTATATCCAGCAGCAAGACACAATCCACCTGCCCATCTCATCCAACTTGGCATCTGAACCCAAGTTTTTAGTATTGAATGAAGTGCTTTGGAGATAAACATTTTCTTACTTTTGGATAATTTAAAGTTCTACTTTACTTCTACATTAAATTGACTTTCGAGATTTCTTTTCATGAACAAAAATATTTATTTTCATGAAGAAAAATATTTATTTACGTGAAAAAAAGAATTTATTTTCATGAAAATAAATTAGCATACCATCTAAATAAGTTGAAAATATGATGTTTCTTTAGATACTATTGACTACAAAAAAGAAGACTATTAAACACTACTTACAACCATAGTCAAGCACCTTTATTCTTGTATAAATTTTATAATAATAGATTGAAAATCAAAGGAGTAATTTAACTTTGTTTACTAACTACTTAAAACATAAGAGGTCAGCACCAAACAGGATATTGTATAAAACAAAAGAAGAAACAGAGGATATAACTATCCCCTATTTCTTCTTTATAAATATACTATTACTTAGCCTGCTCTAACTCGAGAGTCTTAGTAGTCTGATCGCATACTGAAGAAGGACCCCAGTACTGGATAGGACCCGGATAGATGTAGCATGTTTCCTTCGCCCACTTCTCACGCTGAGCAGCGAAAGTCTTGAATGGAGCACCATCGAGCTCAACAAGTGCCTTGCGAATAACTGGCTTCATCTCACCGTTACGTCTCTCCATGTTCATCATCATTGTGATTGGCACACCTCCTGCCTTCCACTGATCTGTACCAGCAGTTGTATTCTTAACGATAGCCATGTAACCAGTCTTACCGTTAGCAATCAGCTGAGCTGCTGATGAACCGAGTGCATAGCAGTAGTCTGCATCGAAGTTAGAAGGAGCTGCGCAACGACCCTCGTAACCGAAGAAGTGGTGCAGAGGAGAGAACTTACCTGTGTATTTGCCCTCCTTCTTCCACTGATCAAGCTTAGCAGCAACCATTTCAGAGATGAGTTTCTCAGTCTCAATGAGAGATACCTGCACGTTTCCGTGTGGGTCGCGGTCAAGAGAAAGCTGACGTGCAACGCCCTCTGGAAGTGTCTCGAAAGTAGCCTTGTTTTCTGCTGAGAGGTGCTCAAGGATATACTTACGCTGTGCATCCTTGTCAAGATTCAGATAGTCTGCACCGTGAGCAGCGAGCAAGTCGTTCAACTCCTGAATCAAACGACCAATAGCAGGAATAAACTCGATAAGACCCTCTGGAATCAAAACAACACCGAAGTCGTTACCCTGCTCTGCGCGATAAGCAACAACACCAGCAATATACTCAACGATATCGTTCAATGTCTGATCCTTAGCCTCAATCTCCTCAGATACTAAGCAGATGTTTGGCTGTGTCTGCAAAGCACACTCAAGAGCAATGTGAGAAGCAGAACGACCCATCAACTTGATAAAATGCCAGTACTTACGAGCAGAGTTACAGTCACGCTCAATATTACCGATAAGCTCTGAATAAGTCTTAGTTGCTGTATCAAAACCGAAAGAAGTCTCAATCTGATCGTTCTTCAAGTCACCATCGATAGTCTTAGGACAACCGATAACCTGAACGCCATACTGCTTAGCAGCATAGTACTCAGCCAATACACAAGCATTGGTGTTTGAGTCGTCACCACCGATGATTACAACAGCCTTGATATCCAACTGACGAATAATCTCAAGACCCTTCTCAAACTGCTCTTCCTTTTCAAGCTTTGTTCTACCTGAACCAATCATATCGAAACCACCAGTGTTGCGATAAGCCTGAAGATTCTCAGCTGTAATCTCAATGTAGTTGTGATCAACAAGACCACCAGGACCCATAAGGAAACCATAAAGGCGATTCTCTGGGTTCAACTTCTTAACCTCATCAAAGAGACCAGAAATAACGTTGTGACCACCAGGAGCCTGACCACCTGAGAGGATAATACCAACATTAATCTTAGCATTGTTAGCTGAATCAGCTGGAACAAACTCAACGAGAGGCATTCCGTAAGTATTAGGGAATAACTTCTTGATGTCCTCCTGATTGTCAACACTCTGTGTAGGAGCACCTTCCTGCACCTTTACTGCACCCTGAAGAGCCTTAGGCAACTTTGGCTGATAGCCTGCTCTTTCCTTCTGCAATGCGCTAATTTCCATCTGTTTAATTTAAATGATTTAAATATAATAATCTGTTTAATATCTTTTGTCTACTAAAACAATGCAAACGAGAACAAAGGAAGTTTACTTCAACTTTGTCGAATGTAGCTTATTTTCTGCAAAATTACCTTTTTTCTCCGATAAAAGAAAAGAAAAGAAGCTAAATTAAAATTTTAACTCTATTTTTATGTAAGAAAGCTTTGCTTTTCTATTTTTTATTTATCTTTGAACGTTAATATGTAGAATATAGCTATTTAGGATTAATATGAGTAACAAAAGAGATTTGAAACGCACCATTAATTACATTTGTGGTGATTTGTTCACAGAGGGCATCGCAGCATCTCTCTATGGTGAAAATCGTGATAATGACAATACTGAGGCTATCCTCACGGCTATCTTGGTAATGCACAGCAACTACATCAGACGCGTGTCTCATGTTCAACCAGGTATGCCGGCCAAAGTCTATTTTAAAGACTTAAAGGATAAGTTCAGCAAAGAAGTCAATGAGATTATTGACCAACTCAATAACCTTGCATAATGTTACAGGCTATATCTAAGTGGCTTCTTTATAAATTTATGGGGTGGAAGAAAGATGTTAGGTTTACCTTACCTGACAAAGCTATCATTTGTCTTGCACCTCATACAAGTAATTATGATTTCATAATAGGACAACTTTATGTTAGGGCTGAACAACAGAAAAGTAACTTCTTGATGAAAAAGGAATGGTTTTTCTGGCCGCTTGGTGCTATCTTTCGTAAACTTGGTGGTATCCCTGTATGGCGTGATAAGAAGACGAGTATGACTGACAGATTAGCCGAATATGCAATGAAGGCTGACAAGTTTCAACTCTGTATTACTCCTGAAGGAACCCGGAGTTTAAACCCTGACTGGAAGAAAGGTTTTTACTATATAGCGTTAAAAGCACAACTGCCTATCTTTCTCTTTGGTTTAGATTATGAAAGGAAGCTCATTGAGTGCTCAAAAGTGATAACACCATCAGGTGACGTAGAAAAGGATATGAAGGAAATCAAATTGTATTACAAAGACTTTAAGGGTAAACATCCTGAATTGTTTACGATTGGAAAATTAAACGAATAATGAAGATAAAATTGCTGTGTACCACACTTCTTGCATTGTTGTTTACAAACACTTTTGCACAAGTAGGTAAGTCAACATGGGGAAAAACTAATTATGAAGATGCGCCATGGGTGAAGAATATTTCTCGCCCTAATGAAATCACAGAGGGATTACAGAACAGACATCTTTCAGTTTGGTCATCTCATGGAAAATATTACGATGCTAAGAAAGGAGAATGGAGATGGCAAAGACCTATTTTGTTCTGTACTACTGAGGATCTTTACACACAAACGATAGTTCTTCCTTACCTCATTCCAATGCTTGAGAATGCAGGAGCAATTGTCTTTACACCACGTGAAAGAGACTGGCAAAAGAATGAGATTATAGTTGATAACGACAGTCGTATCGACTATAAAGAAGAAAGTATGAAGAAGAAGTGGACAACTACTTCCACTAAAGGCTTTGCTCTACATTATGGAAGCTATAACGATGGTGAGAATCCATTTACAGCAGGTACGGCTCGACAGGTTAAAGCAAGAAAACGTAACAGTAAAATAAATTCTGTTGTTTATCAACCAACATTCCCTGAGGCTGGTCGTTATGCCGTTTATGTAAGTTATCAGACACAAAAGAAGAGCGTCGAAGCAGCAGAATATATTGTTTTCCATAAAGGGCAAGAAACACATTTTTGTGTGAACCAACGTATGGGTGGTGGCACATGGGTTTATCTTGGTACATTTGACTTTGACAAGGGTAATAGCATTAATAACTCTGTTGTATTGACTAATCATAGTACTCACAGAGGAATTGTTACCACTGATGCTGTTCGTTTTGGTAGCGGTATGGGTAATATTGTTCGTGGTGGAATGGTGAGTGGTATGCCACGTTTCCTTGAAGGAGCAAGATACTCGGCACAATGGTTTGGCGCACCGTGGAGTGTTGTCAGCAAGAGCAATGGCTCTAATGACTATAACGATGATATCAACTGTCGCTCATTGATGACAAATTGGCTTGCAGGAGGATCGTGTTATTTGCCTGAAAAAAAAGATGGTAAGAAGGTGCCTATCGAGCTTACCTTGGCTATCCACAGCGATGCTGGAGTAAAAGCTGATGATAGTTTTGTAGGTACTTTAGGAATCTGTACAACACAAAATGGTAACAACACATTAGGAGATGGGCTTTCACGAACTGTTTCAAAGACCTTTGCAGAACAGTTGGTAGCCAATGTTAAGAAGGATTTAGACAGAACTTTCCACATGAATTGGACTACACGGTCTGTGTGGGATCGTAACTACAGTGAGACGCGACTCCCCGAAGTTCCATCTGCGATCCTTGAAACTCTCTCCCATCAGAACTTCCCTGATATTAAGTTAGGGCAAGACCCTAATTTCAAGTTTACGCTGGCTCGTTCTGTCTATAAAACTATCTTGAAGTATGAAGCAAATATGCATGGTAAGAATTATACTGTACAACCCCTTGCCCCACAAAACTTTAAGATAGAATATGTAACTTCGAAGAAGGTAAGATTACAATGGAGACCAACCACTGATGCGGGTGAGCCTACAGCAACGCCAACCTCCTACAATGTATATGTTGCAATGGGAACAAGAGGCTTTGATAATGGTATGAATGTTCGCAATCCTTACTTTGAAATAGAGTTGCTTCCTGGCGTTGTCTATAATTTTAAGGTAACGGCTTGTAATCGTGGCGGTGAAAGCTTCCCAACAGAGACTCTTTCCGCCTTACACAATGAAGGTGCAAGTCAGAGCATCCTCATTGTCAATGCGTTCCATCGTCTTTCTTCTCCTGCTGTTGTCAACACAAGCACCGAACAAGGCTTCGACCTTGAAGCTGACCCAGGACTAAGCTATGGTCCAGTGGCTGGATGGACAGGAAGACAAGCCAACTTCAACAAAGCTATGATGGGTAAGGAAGGACCTAATGCCTTAGGTTATGGCGGTGAGGAACTTGTAGGTAAGATTATCGCAGGTAACGACTTCAACTACGTAAAAGAACACGCTGAGGCTTTACGTCATGCAGGTAAATACAATATTGTCAGTTGCAACAGTAAGGCTGTTGAGTATGGCGAAGTCAATCTTTCTAAATATGCAATGGTTGACCTACTCCTTGGCAATGAGAAAGATGATGGCCATAGCTTGTATTATTACAAGACCTTTAAGCCAGCACTTCGTCAACAGTTGACTAAGTATCTGAATAATCGTGGCAAACTCTTTGTCAGTGGCTCTTATCTTGCATCTGATATGCAAGCAGTCGATGAGCAGGATTGGTTGAGAAACAACCTCAAAATATCCTTTGATGGTGCAAACGGTGACAACTACAACTCTATTGTTAGTGGAATGGGAATGTCATTCGATGTTTATCGCACTATCAACGAACAGCATTATGGTGCTTACACCCCAGACAACATCTTACCTGTTGACAACGCCTTCAGCACATTGACTTATGCTGATGGTCGAACAGCAGCTGTAGCATATAAAGGAACTGATAACAGTGTCTTCACATTATCCTTCCCTTTCGAGTGTATCAAGGATGCAACAACGCGCAGCAGCATCATAAAGGGCATTGTCAACTTTTTGATGAAAAAATAACAACAAAGAATTTGGAATAATCTAAAAGCGTAAAGACTTATGTATAAAATTCAAGCAAACGCTTCGGGAACACGAAGCATTGAGATTACCGACAATCATCTTGAGACTATTCAGAAGTATTCACTTCTCTCTGGATTGATTGATTCCAATGGTATTATTGACGAGAACATCCTCGACAAACTGAGATTCAATGTTCGTGGTCTTCTTGAGTCAGAACCAGGTAAAGATAAAGACTTGTTGGATTTGTGTCTTGATGTCATCTACAATCAGAATATGAAAGCCATCGGACTCAAAAACCTTGTTGTACTCTTCAAAAAATGGATCGTAACACACCAAGACGTTGAAGATGAGAATAAAGAAACACTGTAATAATACTCATTGAATAAAAGTAAGTATCAATTTATTGAAAGTCAACAATATACTCACATATAAATTCAATTAAAAACAAAAACATTTGAGTTTACAAAAAGAAAATAGAAGAACTGCAAAGCAGCATAAAAAAACATCAGTTAACCAGCGACAAGAAAGAGACAACGCTGCTAAGAATGAGACAAAAACGTCAAGACCTTCAAGATATCAACTGACTGACTTCCTCCCTACCACAAAGAAGGAGGTTGAACTTCGTGGTTGGGATCAGTTAGACGTTATCCTATTTTCGGGTGATGCCTATATTGACCATCCAGCCTTTGGAGTTGCTGTCATTGGTAGAACTCTCGAAGCAGCAGGTTATAAGGTGGCTATTGTTCCACAACCTGATTGGCATGGAGACTTCCGAGATTTCAAGAAGTTAGGGCGTCCACGTCTCTATTTTGGTATCTCACCAGGTGCCATGGACTCGATGGTAAACAAATACACTGCCAATCGTCGTCTACGTTCTGAAGATGCCTACTCACCTGATGGCAGACACGACCTACGCCCAGAATACCCAAGCATTGTCTACTCTAATATTCTCAGGCAGCTATATCCAGATGTTCCTATTGTCTTAGGTGGTATTGAAGCATCCTTACGCCGTCTCACCCATTACGACTATTGGAAAGACTGCCTCCGTAAGTGTATTCTTTGTGATGCACATGCCGATATGATTATCTATGGTATGGGTGAAAAACAAGTGGTAACTATTGCACAAGAATTAGAGAAAGGTGCTAACATCAAAGACCTGAAGCATATTCCACAGACCGTCTATCTCTGTAAAGAAGCAGATATTCCAGATGGTATAAAAGATGATGACATCGTTCTTCATTCGCATGAATCTTGCTTGCACAACAAGAAGTATCAGGCTGAGAACTTTAAGCACATAGAAGAGGAGTCTAACAAGAAACACGCACAGCGTATTCTGCAGGCTGTTGACAACGTTTATGCCGTTGTTAATCCACCCTACCCTACAATGACAACAGAGGAGGTAGATGCGGCTTATGACCTGCCTTACACACGTGAACCACACCCTAAATATCGTGGAAAAACAATCCCTGCCTACGAGATGATTAAACACAGTGTGAATATTCATCGCGGATGCTTTGGTGGTTGTTCGTTCTGTACGATTTCAGCACATCAGGGTAAGTTTATTAGTTGTCGTTCAAAAGAGAGTATATTAAAGGAGGTAAAACAGGTAATGCAGATGCCCGACTTCAAAGGTTATCTCTCTGACCTCGGTGGTCCATCTGCTAATATGTATGGCATGGCGGGTAAAAACCAAAAGGCTTGTGAGCATTGCAAACGTCCAAGTTGTGTAAACCCAGAGATATGTCCTAATCTTGAAACAGATCATACGAAGCTACTTGAAATCTATCACGCAGTTGACGAACTGCCAGGTATTAAGAAGAGTTTTATTGGTTCTGGTGTTCGCTATGACCTATTGTTGCACAAAAGTAAGGATGAGAAGAGCAATGAAGCTGCTAAACAATATACTCGTGAACTGATAACACGCCACGTCAGTGGTCGATTGAAAGTGGCTCCGGAGCACACTTCTGACCGAGTATTGAAACTTATGCGTAAGCCATCGTTCCAACAGTTCTATGCCTTTAAGAAGATTTTTGACCGCATTAATCGTGAAGAGAATATGCGACAACAGATTATACCTTACTTCATTTCTTCTCACCCAGGTTGCCAAGAAGAGGATATGGCGGAGTTGGCGGTGCTCACAAAAGACCTTGACTTCCATTTGGAGCAAGTACAAGACTTCACTCCTACCCCTATGACTGTTTCCACAGAAGCATGGTACACGGGTTATGACCCATATACGCTTGAACCAATCTTCTCTGCAAAGACGCCAAAAGAAAAGCTTGCTCAGCGACAATTCTTCTTCTGGTATAAACCAGAGGCTCGTCGTGATATTGAACGAGAGCTTCACCGCATCGGACGTAGTGATCTGATAGCTAAGCTATATGACAACGTTCCTAAGCATCACCCACGTGCTGTTTACGACCCAAAGGCTGTTGGTAGTACGCCCGATGTTCCTAACAAGAAACGTAAAGGGCGGGAAGAAAAGCCAATGGATAATCGTAAAAAATCTGCAAAACAAAATAGTAAACAACCAAAGAGTTTTAACCCAAACTTCTATAGTAATCATCGTCGAAGACAAAAATAAAAAGAAAGAAGGAGTTATGACGCAAAAATCATAATTCCTTTTTTCGTCTTATTTCTCAATTCCACAACCCTGTTAAATATATTGAGGCATTGCAGGTAGACCTCATCAGATGTGTGATTTTTCTGGTTCTATAACGAATCGTGTGGGTAAATAGTTTTTCCCTTGCCAGCGTTCCTGTGTTTAATGGCTTTATGGCTGAACAGAAGAATACGGAGTAATCTACGAATATAAAGGGGGTTAAACTAAACAAGCTTCTACACATCTCCTGTTTAATCTTAGTATTACAACGTTTTGCTCACAATTCATCCCCTGTCATCCTTATATCATAGTGAAGTTAACCATCCGCACATGTGGTGTTAACCATCCGCACCACATGTGCTAAGCATCCGCACCACAGAAAATGATGGTAAACATTCACAAACATTGTATGAAATAAGACTTTAAAACATCCTTTTCCGCTGGCTAAAGTGTAAAACGCTAAAACTAAACTAAACAAATAACTTCTTTCTATGAATACAGCAGATATTATTCTAATTGGGGCAAACAACCCACACGGTTCATTATAGAGATGCTTTTTTAGATAGGTGAACTGTTTTTTCAGATTCAACACCTATATTTAAATTATCAATATAAAAGTTGAGATTAAACTCAAAACAGAATAAAGAGAACTACTTAAAACAAAAATTAAAAACAGAATTGAAGATAGAGAAAATAACGTTTTAGATATAAATAAATCTGAATTCAGTAGAAAACTACCTCAAAAGATGAGTTTAGTAGTCATTATAGTTAATTAAATGTTAAAGCAATATCAATCTAAACAAAAATTTGCTTGTTAAGATGTTCTTTTATATCTTTGCATATAGAAAATAAAGAATGTTGCAACAATACAACATAGATTATTTAAGACATAAAGAAATTATCATCTATATATTATTCACAAGCCAAGATAAGGTTTAAAATTGAGACTTGTTAATGATGAAAGAGATGATAAGAACTATTTTACTAAGGACATCAAAAGAAACATATATCTGCTTAGTTGCGTTAACCACACAAGAATAATTCACGCAAATAACAGTCCGAAATACATAGGTTAGTTTTTTAAGGGAAGGATAACAGTATTGTCACGAGTCCAACATAGGATAATGTTGAGATTTCGAAGACACACAGCCAGTCCTGATTTCACGTGAGTGGAATCAGGATTTTTATTAGAGAAGTTTTGTTTTGTCCATGAAAGTATCTATATTTGTATCCATATATGTTTAAGAACAGATACAAACATCTCATCTGTCTGACTCTCCTTATTCTCACCACTGCGAAAACAATGGCACAACAGGAATTAACCTTTGAGTTGGAGAATGTCAATGATTCGCTTTCATGGCTTTGCCTATGCCCTAAAACGGAAGTGAATACAGCACTGACAGGACAGAGAAAAAAGAGAAAAAAGAGGACAGCAATTGCTAAATGGAAACTCCCCTACCCTGTTTACCAATTAGCGATGGGTGATGTTAATAATGATGGAAAGGACGAAGCAATCGTCGGAGTTATCAAACCGACTCGCTTTTATCCACAGCCAGCACGCCGACTCTTCATCTTCAAACAGGTAAATGGTAAAATACGTCCTATGTGGATGGGTTCTCGTATGGGTGGAATACTATGCGATTTCCGTTTTATCAAACCCTACATCCGAACATTACAAGCAACCACTGATGGTAAATATGTTGTCGCAGACTATGTCTGGGATGATTTCGGACTCTCTTTCGTAAGATTTTTAACCAAAGCTGTTAGCCACGAAGAAGCCATAAAACATTTTACATCGGACAAATAAAGAAAAAGTATAACTATTAAAACCAAACAAAATGAAGTACAATTCCTATTACAATCTATTGCGAGAAGGCATATTTAGAACTGTAGCTATTGTCTTACTATGCTTATTCTTCTCACTTCCCACATGGGCACAAAGCAAAAAGACGGATAATAGCACAAGTGATGCATATATTGAACGTACGCAAGAAAAGAAAACACCTCTCATTCTTCCTGGTGCAGGAAAAATCAATGTGGAGAAACTGAAAGGTAAGATTGACACACGGATGGATATTTCCAAATTCAATCTTGCTGAACTGCGTGCACTGCGAAACGCTTTTGCTGCACAGCAAGGATATGCTTTCAAGGATGCCACATTGCGTGCTATGTATAATACGACAACGTGGTATAACAATGCTCTTTGGGATAAATACGAATCGGAAGAGACGAAAGGTAAAAGCTACCCAATACGTTATACAAAAGAACAACTTGCTTTTGCTGAACGTATCCGTACAAGAGAAAATGAGTTACGAAAGCTAAATTTCAAGCCAAAAGACAGCAAGGATGTGGTAAATATGAACAATCTTATCAATCCTTTCCAGCTGAACGAATTTGATCCAAAGCTATATAATATGTTAGGGCGGACTGGTTTTGCGATTGTTCCAGCAGAACATAATCAGCTTTTCCACGTATATGAGAAGAATGATTACAATGATTTCCCAAGCTTTGTAACCACCGACCTCTACCTAC
This sequence comes from Prevotella melaninogenica, assembly GCF_018128065.1. Classification (NCBI taxonomy): domain Bacteria; kingdom Pseudomonadati; phylum Bacteroidota; class Bacteroidia; order Bacteroidales; family Prevotellaceae; genus Prevotella; species Prevotella melaninogenica. The sequence continues at coordinate 1,419,091 of NZ_CP072359.1, forward strand.
AACTATTCCATCTCTATTTTGATTGCGTACTGCGTGATGTGGAGGAAAAGCATTTAGACTCCCTAATGATTGTCTTCTCTTCCAAAATGGAAGCAGAGATGAAACTACTTACAAGTAGTAAGGATGTAGAAGTGAAGGCTGCAGCAGAATTTGGTCAAGCATGGTTTGCTGTGGCATCGTGGCTATTCAGTCATGATAAAGCACCTAAATCAATGACTGCATTGAATGTCCCAGAAGCATATAAGAAAATGGTGATGGAAGAAATCACCAAATCTTTCGAAGCTGAGAATGCATACTCTGAGATGCTTGAGTATTCTTTTCCAGCAGAGAGGTTCGCCTATTCGCTCTTCCGTCCACGTGGTCATTACACCCGTTCTAAGGTTTGTAGTCGTTACTTCCGTGGCATGATGTGGTTGCAAACAGCCCATTTCGGCACGAATAAACCTGCAAAATGAAGCAGATTGCTCTCATTACAAATGTTTTCAACCAGCAACCAATGTTGAAGATTATATATAATAAGGTGAGCAAACCAATCACTTACCTCATGGGAACACCTGACAACGTGACCCTCTTACAGGTTGCAGACCTTATTAAAGAGATGGGCTTACCTATAGAGAAGCTATTATCTTCAAATAAAGACATGGGTAAACTGACAGCAAACATTGAAGAAATAGCAAAGAAACAGACACGTATTGAGCTGAAGAAAACACATGGAACCAAATATGCCGTAGACATTATGCCTCAACGTTATCAGCCTGATGCAGAGGCATTGATAGCAACTACTGATCAAGATAGCCCTATCTCTCTCCGCCCATGTCCAAAGGGACTCGACTGGATGGCTGTGATGGGATTGCCCGGTGCCGAACGTATTCTCATGGATGAACTGAAAGAAGCACAGAAGTGGAAGGATTTTCCAAAGGCGTTAATCAATGCTCGCAAGAAAGTTGCTAATACTCCGTGGGAGGCTTGTATGGCAAATCAGTGGATGTATTCGCTCCAGACATTGAGTGATACTGCACAACAATTACCTTATTTCATGCAGACTCCACAGTGGCAGAAGAAGAATTTGAACACTGCACTTGCTTCTTGGGTTGAATTAAAGCACGATGCTATCCTCTATGCTAAGCAGCCTATGTTGGCAGAATGTGGCGATGGTGGCCCAGAACCACCTGTAGTGAAAGGTTATGTTGAGCCTAACGTAAAGTTCTGGGAGAAAGCTATTGCTCTTGTAACAAGAATGAATAAAGTCCTCGCAACTTACAATTTACAGACAGAAAAGGCAAAGGCTGTATATGAACGCATAAAGGAAATGGCTGAATTCTGCCGTAATATCAGTAAGAAAGAGTTGAATGGTGAGAAGATTACCGATGAGGAATACAACCAGATTGAAATCATTGGTTCAACCGTAGAGAACATCTCTTTGGAACTTGTCAGCGAAGACAACCAAATGTTGCAGGGCTGGTCAGACGTTGTTAGCACCGACAAGAAGGTTGCAGTTGTTGCTGATGTCTTCACTGCTACAGGTGAAAACGTGGCTATGAAAGACATGTGTGTACTTTACGAAGGTGTTGGTCCTGCTTACGAAATATACGTAGTTGTTGAGATAGACGGCTCCCTTTATCTCACTCGTGGCTCTGTTTTCTCTTACCGTGAGTTCACTCGATTGACTTCAGACCCACGCATGACGGACGAAGAATGGCAAGAGGAATTAAAGAAGTCACCAACAGGTGGAACGCCATCATGGATAAATGAAATTATAGCTCCTATAAAGGGAATGAGTGCTGATGATGAAGAGACATTCTATAGTTCTGGTTGTTAAAGTTATTATATGCTTATTAACTCCTATCCTGCTATCTTTCAGTTGGATAGGAGCTAATGACATTGATAACAAGAAGACTACTTTTAAAGAAACAAACGACACCTTACACATTGTTATCACAGGCGATTTGCTATTGGATAGAGGGGTAAGAGAGAAGATTAATATGGTGGGAGTTGATGCCCTATTCTCACCAGCTATCGACTCATTATTCCACTCTTCTGATTATGTAATAGCCAACTTAGAATGCCCAGTGACCAAAATTAGGGAACGTGTGTTCAAACGTTTCATCTTTAGAGGGGAACCAGAGTGGTTGCCTGCATTACGTCGACATGGGATAACTCACCTCAACTTAGCTAACAACCATAGTATTGACCAAGGCAGAAGTGGGCTTTTAGACACACAAGAGCAAATTATAAAGGCAGGAATGATACCTATTGGAGCTGGTAAAAATATGGAGGAAGCGGCTAAACCTATCCTCATCTCCACAACTCCACGACATGTCTGGGTAATTTCATCACTACGTTTACCATTAGAGAACTTCCCCTATCTACCTCAAAAGCCATGTGTTAGTCAAGAGAGTATAGATAGTCTTATCTTACGTGTTGCACATTTGAGGACAACTGATAAGAATAGTTACATCCTACTTATATTACATTGGGGATGGGAACATCATTTTAAAGCCACACCACAACAGCGTGAAAATGCGCATAAACTAATTGATGCAGGGGCTGATGCAATTGTTGGACACCATAGTCATACACTCCAAACGATTGAGACATATAGGGGGAAACCTATTTACTACGGTATTGGAAACTTTATATTCGACCAACGAAAACCGATGAATTCTCGGGCATGTATAGTAGAGTTTTCCATCACTACAGACAACTGTAAAGTTAAGGCTTTACCTATAGAAATCAAGAACTGCGTACCCTACCTTAGTGAATAGCATTTTTAAATTGTGCTTATTTCTCACTTTTGGATAACTTTTCAGCGAAAAAGTTTGGAAGTTTACGTTTAAGTATATACTTTTGCAGCAGGTCTGAAGGTATAGCCTTACACAAAGTTATACCAAAAAGAAAAATGAAAAAGTAAACACAATATGAAACGACAAGGACAAACACTATCGTTAAAAAATCTAACAAAAAGTAATGTGTGGGACATTCAGGAAAACGATGTCTTCCGCCTTTGGGCACAAGCAGAACGTGACGCTGATTTAAGGGATAATGAGCGTCACTACATTGATGTAATCAAAAGTGCCTTTATCATAGAAGAAGTAAAAGTTGATAAGCCTGAGGTTATTAAGAAATACGAAGAACGTGGCTGTCAAGTTGGTCAAGTTAGACTTGATGAAGGTATCACGGTAAAGTGGGCTTTGAAGAAAAAATCTATACAGCGTGTTACTGATTTAACATGGGAAAACATCCATCACATTTCTGCTCAGAAGCTGATTGAGGTTTTGGAACGTAACTTTGGAGGTGGCTGGGAAAGTCTTCCACAAAGTGTACAGGACATTATCTTGAGTGCTTTTGATATAAGCACAACTACCCTACCAACAGCTCGTCTGAAAAAAGCTGGTGGTCTTTATGATAAAAAGGTTGCTGACGGCTTTGAAGTTCTTGAGATTTCTAAGGGTTCATGGACAGAAGCAATTTTCGCTAAAGAAAAACCTACCTCAACAGTTACCAGCACTAAACTTTCATCATTTGATGAGATGGAAGACGACAGTCTCTTGAAGAATTTGGATGATGAAGATGACATAATGCCAGAAGAAGAGAGGAATACTGACGATGAGGATGACGAGGACTTCGACGAGGATAAGCTCACAGAAGAAAGCTATCGTACCACATTCGATACCAATCCAGAAGAATTAGAGATGCAAGCCGATGAGGTTGGAGAAGATGTAGACTTCTAATAAAGCATCGTGACAAATCAATATAATTAAAATATCGCAAAAAGAAAAGACCCAATCAACATCAAGTGATTGGGTCTTTTCTATTTCTATAAAATTAATCTTGCTCTTTTTTCTTTCCAAAATCGCTTATAAAACCATTAAAAGCTATGGAAGCGAATTGTTTGTTTTAGTGCTTTTTAGCCTTCTGTGCCAAAGCTTGACGACGTGCATTTTGAATCTCGAGGAAACGAACATCAACACTACTGTCAAACTCCTGATTTTTAATAATTAATCTTTCCATAAATGTATAGTTATCTTAAATACTTAATCGGCTACAAAGATACGTTTTCCAAGTAACTATAACAAATTTATATGTCTTTTTTGAACTCATTTTAGCCACTTTTTGACCATAATCAATAGCATTGACTTATATCAAATACTCCCTCATATTACAGAAAACACAACGTAAAAGGTTGGCTATACCAAATAACTTTCATACCTTTGCATTGAAATCACAAAGAAAAATAAGTAATAACCGCAGAGCCAAAGGGGTTCCGCACAAAAGAAGAAAGGATAACATTATGTTAACATTCGGTATTGTTACTATCATTGCAGCCGTAATTGCAGAAGCATTGATTGTATCAAAGAAGATTAATCTTGATTAGTAATTATCAAGTAGACAAAAGACCAGAAATTAAATCGAACACTGTTGAGAACGATTAACAGTTGACAGATAAAAAGAAAAAGCCGGTATATCAAATGATGTATCGGCTTCTATTTTGTAACTAACTTAGACTAATGTTTGACAACTATCATACTAAACATGGCAATAAAATGATTCTTCTGTTAAATGTGTAGACGACTTGTTGTGTAGAGAAGAGTTGAAAAAACTTTTCCTTTCTAATATTAGAAAAGATGATATGGGTTTGAAAAAACATTACATAACTTGCAGGTAAATTCCTTTTAAAACAGTCCAAAACAAGCATAAAAAGTAGGTTTGTAACTAAAACAATATCAAACGGTTACAAGAGTCTCTTGCAAAAGATGCTTAATTGGGCCTCAAAAGGGCGTTAGTAAGACTTCAAAAGGGCATCTTTTGCAAGTCGATTGGGCATCTTTTAGGAGCCAAATGACCATATATAGATTTTAAGATAGGCGAAAATAATTTACACATCTAAACATACAAAGTGGCAAATTATTCTTTAGAAAGCAAGAAACATTATTATGAATAATATGGCACTATCTGCATGTTTAATTCAGTCATTTAATTGTTTATCCTTCCTTTATGACTATCTGAAAAACATACTCATACTATATCAATATATAAGCGTATATAAGTTTTGTCTATGCACTTCATAAAAACAGATAGAATGGTTCTCTGTTGCGTAGCATCGGAATGGTCCGAGCCAAAGTTTCCACTGCCACAGACTTGCTTCGTTTAAACATCTTCAGATGCGAAGAGTTCTTCCTCTACCAACCTGCCATCGCCAAACTGGGCTTGAAAAGCCTACAGAAATAACCGTGTCCATACATATCAAATCGTCTAAATCAATAATCCAATAAGCAGAAAAACGAACACTATCAAAAGCCATAGTCCTCTTCTTTGGGAGAGATTTAGAAAGAAACATTTTATACAGAACAGCTTCCGCTCGAATTATGTATTAATAATTGTTACCTTAAAAAGCTCACACCAATAAATTAGACTTACTATGAAGAAGAGCAAGAAGTCTTTAAGATTGCATTCTTTTATTATATTATTTGGGAGAAAAAAATACGTCTTACTCCCATATCCTTGCAGCAAGTTTAACAAATTCAACCTTGCCATCTATATAATCAGCAAAATACTCTGTGGCAGGTACACCGTCAGGAAGGTTGCATGAACCACATCCGCCACATGCAGGTGATTTACAATGGAAACGTTCTTGTATAAATTCAATGCGCTCCTCTCGGTCTGAAAATTCAATTTGTGGTGCTAACATATACTCAATCTTTAGTTCAAATATGCTTCATCCCTGATGAAAACATCATAAAAGATTCTGAAGGGAAAAGCAAAAGCAATTTACAAAACGTACTTTAACTGTCTGAAAAATTCCAATTTTAACAAGTGAGGGTGTTCGTACTCCTCTACAATTTCATGCTGCCATATAGTATGAAATGGGACGTATGCAGCCCATCCACCCAATTTCAAAACTGGCTCAATATCCGAACGAAAAGAATTACCCACCATCAAGAGCTGTCCTACATCAATAGAAAATTGCTCACATAACTGGTGATATGACTTTTCTGTTTTATCTGAAACGACTATGATATCATCAAAATAGGAACTTAAGCCAGAACGATGAAACTTATTCTCTTGATCAAGCAATTCTCCCTTTGTAAAGACAACTAAATGATATTTTCCTGAATCACGTAAGACTCTCAATGTTTCTTCAACACCATCCATAGGCTTTCCTGGCAACTTAAGAAGTTCTTTTCCCAACTCTATAATCTTCTTAACCTCGTCAGCTTTAAGTTTTCCATCACTTACGTTTATTGCATTTTCCAAGAGGGATAGTAAGAAAGCCTTACTACCATAACCCAAGAGCGGCATATTTGCTGTTTCAACTGCAAACAGCGCTTTTGACACGTCCTCTGCAGGAGCATAACCGCTTAGTAACTTACAATATCCTTTTTCAACTGCTTCAAAATAGGTTTGACATTCCCATAAAGTATCATCAGCATCAAAGGCTATTAACGATATATCTTTCATAAACTTATTCTTTTTGCTTGCAAAATTACATTATTTATATGTGTGAAACAAATAACACTCATAAAATAATCTGCTTATTTAATCAGCTACGTCAAATACAAAAGTATTCTTCTTGAAATATCACGGAAGATATAAGGAGAAAATATTTCATTATAGAAAGCAAAATACTTCCTTTTTTAGATTTAATGAAATATCAAACAAAAAAATAAATCAGCAAGCAAAATAAACAGCAATCCCTTACTCCATCAACATTACACGCCAAAAGATGCAGAAAAATAGTAATTTATCCAATATTATTTAGTTCAAAATTTCTTTGTTTTATGAATAGTTTTATATAAATTTGCAGCACAAAGTTTGCCGAAAGGGAAAACTTTTACAATAACAAATTGAAAAAAGTTATCCAAAACTGGCAACTTTTGAGTCAAAGAAGAATATTAAAAATCATTCTCCAAGAATAGCAACAAGAGATTTTCAAACACCTAAAAAATAAAACAACAATGGAAATGAAGAACTTTACAATCACAAAGCGTGATGGTTCAAAGGATCGATTCTCCCTCGACAAAATTATGAATGCCATCCTCAAGGCATTCGAAAGTGTCAATGAGCCTACTGATTTAGGTACTTTATCAAAAATCATCGCTAACCTGGATATCAAAAACGACATCAAGGTAGAAGATATCCAAAATCAAGTAGAACTTGCACTCATGAAAGAAGGCTATTACCATGTAGCAAAGAGTTTCATTGTCTATCGTCAGCAACACACTGAAGACCGTGAGACACTTGAAAAGATGAAGTTCCTCTCAGACTATTGCGTAGCCTCCAATGCAGCGACTGGTTCAAAATTTGATGCCAACGCTAATGTAGAACATAAAAACATTGCAACACTTATTGGTGAACTTCCTAAACAAGGCTTCATTCGTCTCAACCGTAGATTACTTGTTGATCGTATCAAGAAGATGTATGGTAAGGATTTAGCCGATGAATATATTGACCTCCTCAACCACCATTTTATATATAAGAATGATGAGACAAATCTCGCAAACTATTGTGCATCTATAACAATGTACCCATGGTTGATTGGTGGTACAACTTCTATTGGAGGCAACTCTACTGCACCAACTAATCTGAAAAGTTTCTGTGGTGGCTTTATTAATATGGTGTTCATGGTTTCATCTATGCTTGCTGGTGCTTGTGCAACACCAGAATTCCTTATGTACATGAACTACTTTATTCAAAAAGAATATGGTAAAGACTATTGGAAACGTGCTGATGAGGTAGTTGATCTCAGCCTTAGAAAGCGTACGATAGACAAGGTTCTTACTGATTACTTTGAACAGATTGTCTATTCATTGAACCAGCCAACAGGTGCCCGCAATTATCAAGCTGTTTTCTGGAACATATCATACTACGACCGTCCATACTTCGAGTCGCTCTTTGGAGACTTCTACTTCCCAGATGGTTCACAACCTGACTGGGAGAGTCTTTCATGGTTGCAGAAATGCTTTATGACTTGGTTCAACCAAGAGCGTCTAAAAACAGTACTCACTTTCCCTGTTGAGACAATGGCTTTATTAGCTGAGAATGGTGAATGCAAGGATAAGGAATGGGGTGATTTTGCTGCTAAAATGTATTCTGAGGGACATAGTTTCTTCACTTATATGAGCGATAATGCTGACTCACTCAGTTCATGTTGTCGTCTGCGCAATGAAATCCAAGACAATGGTTTCTCCTATACTCTCGGTGCTGGTGGTGTATCAACTGGTTCTAAGAGCGTACTGACCATTAACCTCAACCGTTGTATTCAGTATGCTGTTAACAATAACCTTGATTATAAGGAGTACCTGACCCATATTATCAAATTATGCCATAAGGTTCAGTTAGCATACAATGAGAATCTTAAAGAATTACTGCGCAACCACATGTTACCACTCTTTGATGCAGGATATATTAATATTGACCGACAATATCTTACAATAGGAATCAATGGTCTTGTTGAAGCTGCAGAGTTCATGGGACTTGATATCACTCCAAATGAAGATTACAAGAAGTTTGTACAGACTGTACTTGGCTTGATTGAAACACAGAACAAGGCTTTCCGTACCAAGGAAGCAATGTTCAACTGTGAGATGATCCCTGCAGAAAATGTAGGAGTAAAGCATGCAAAATGGGATTCTGAAGATGGTTATTTCGTTCCACGTAACTGTTATAACAGCTACTTCTATCGTGTAGAAGATAATTCATTGACTATTCTTGACAAGTTTAAATTGCACGGAGCACCTTATATAGAACATCTTACAGGTGGTTCTGCACTTCACATGAATCTTGAAGAGCATCTTTCTGAACCACAGTATCGCCAACTATTACGTGTTGCAGCACAGGAGGGTTGTAATTACTTTACATTCAACATTCCTAATACTATCTGTAATGACTGTGGGCATATTGATAAACGCTATATGCACGAATGTCCACATTGTCATTCTAAAAATGTTGATTACCTCACCCGCATCATTGGCTACATGAAGAGAGTAAGTAATTTCTCTGCCCCACGCCAGGAGGAAGCACATCGCCGTTTCTATGCAGGAGAAGACAAATATACTGTTAATACAATCAACGAGAAAACATGCAAAGAGGCAATTGCTGAAACAGAACAAGCATAACAAATATTGTCTCAAAATATTTTCTCAAACTAATTAGAAAGACTTTCCCCAAGTCTATTCTTATTAGTATTATTTGGGACGCACAAAAATATTGTGCGTCTCAAAACGTTGGTTCTATAACGAATCGTGTGGGTAAATTGTTCTTTCCTTGCCAGCAATCCTATGTTTAATGGCTTTATGGCTGAACAGAAAAAGACGGATTAATCTACAAATATAAAGGAGTTTGAGCTAAACAAGCTTCTACACACCTCCTGTCTATTCTTAGTATTATAACGTTTTGCTCACAATTCGTCCCCTGTCATCCATATATCATAGTGAATTTAACCCTCCGCACATGTGGTGTTAACCCTCCGCACCATATGTGTTAAGCACCTGCACCACATGTGCAGAGTATCAGCACCACAGCAAATGATGGTAAACATTCACAAACATAGTATGAATTGAGACCTTAAAAACATCTTATTTCGTTGGCTAAAGAGTAAAACACTAAAACTAAACTGAACAAATAGCTTCTTTCTATGGATATAACAGATATTATTCTAATCGGGTCAAACAACTTACACAATCGTTATAGAACCACTAAATTTCCTGTCATTCCTATCATTTGTATTAGCCACTTAACCCAAGTTTAACCCCCACTTTCGCCTATTTCTTGCAGTGACCGTACTTTCCTCGTTTTTCTTATGGGTTCTGTGTCCTACAAATTTTATTCTTTTTGTATGGTGAGTGTTTTAAGTTCAACTTATCGTATATCTGTTTTGCTTGCTTCGAAGGACTACTACATTGGCGCATCTCGATGTTCTCTCCTAATGGATTCTTCCCTTTTGTTGTGACGAGCTTCTGGGTGCTCATACGTCGTACAATCTCGGTCCAGTAACAGGATTCTCCTTCTCGTTTTAATTGACAACGGATGGTGTTTACCACCCAATAGGCTAATAAACCGAAGAAGAGGTGTGCGTCGCTTCTCTCATCTTTCTGATGATAGATAGGACGGAGGTTGAGATCATTCTTTAGTTGCCTGTTCGTGCATTCTATCTCACGAATGAGATTGTAGTATTCCCATGTCACACGCTCATCAAGTGTCCTGACATTGCTGCGGAGGAAGTATACTCCGTGACCAGATTCCATTGCGGAGAGGTCTTTTATCTCCCAGTCTATGCGCAGCATCTGCTTGGGTTTCTTCTCATCTTTTATGTAGCTTATCTGATAGAACTTCGCTATAGATGGGTACTTCTGTATGGCACGTCCTGTACGTTCAACAACCTTTTCATAGGTTTTCGTTCCACCTTTCTTGGAGATTCCATCGTTTATTCTCTGCAGTTCCATCTCAAAACGCTCTCTCCAGACCCTGTTCATGGACGACTCTGTCATAGCTTTCGAAGGAGATGTTATTTCGAGATAATAATCCTTGTTATCCTCTGTCTTAACCTCTTTCAGCGTTATCTTCTGCCGACGGGCATCCATTACCGTAACACTCCTGTTATCATCACTGAGCGTATAGTCCTTCATTTTCGTACGAGATACGCAGAGATAATTGTAACCTTTTCTTTTAATCAGCTCCAAGTTCTCTTCCGTGGCAACACCTGCATCCATGACAACGAGCGTATCCTTTGTCCGTGATGGATTCCTCTTTGCCAGCGTGTCAATCATATCGGGCAGAGACTTGGGGTCTGCTGTATTACCCTCCAAGATAGAAGAATAACGTATAAAACCTTCTTTATTGATACATAGTGCAAGTACAAGTAGCTTACAGTCAGAGCGTTTTTCTTTTGACCGACCGAACTTGGCCTTGTCGCTGTTACGCTTACTGCCCTCGAAATAGAAGTTGGTTAAGTCGAAGAGCATCAACTTGTTGTCTATATTAAAAAGGTCGTCAGTAACGTTGCACAGATGACGCTCTAACTGTTCCTTTAGTTCATATAATTTGTCAGTGACTTTATATAGAGAATTGATTCCTGGTGTCCAGCCAGGAACTCCACTATAAAGTTCACCAGCAGCAGAGTTATCGCGCAAATAATAATAAGACGAACGTTCAGAAACTGCATATACTGTGCGAACAATCAATGCTGACAAAGCCGTGTGTATCGTATTCTCTGTCCAGCCGTTTCTGCGCAGGAAACCCTCTAATTGCAGTTTGTCTATCGTCTGCTTGCAGAGCCACTCAGCACCGACATTCCTTGCGTCAGTATATTTTGCCGTCTCAAGGTCAACGTAGTTCTCATATTTTCTCAGCGACTTCTGCTCTTCCTTGTTAAACCTATCGATTCCACCTTCTTGCTCCATACGGCTCCACCATTCGTCAGCCTTTGCCTGTTCAATAGGAGTAAGTCCGTCAAGATGTTCCTTGAAAAGCGAGGGTGTACTTCTGTTTTTGAAGCGTTCGGTAAGTGCGTATGCAATTTTTCGAACCTGTACGGCAGTAAGTGAAGGTTCAAAACCGATGTTCAACAGAATTAGCGAATGTACATGACCCTGCACGTCACGATATGACTCCTTAATGCGATAATAAGGAGCCATGTCGCCTGTTGCAGGGTTGAATCGTGTCTGTACATTTGCGTGCATGAGTGCAAAGTAACAAAATAATTTTGATATGACGGTGTCCTACAATTCGGATTTTACTCCTCGTTACAATACCCTATGCTTGATTATCAATCATTTATAAAATTGATACTACACAAAACATCCCGAATATTTATGAAAAATATTTTTGCCAGTTAAACTTGGGTTAACTTCTTATATTACAGCAATATACATAAAATATTAAAAGTGACAGCAAACTAAACTAAAACTTTTCTTGTATTATCGGTGATAATATCTCTCTTATTTTGAATGCTTACCTTAAATAATAAAACCAGCCGTAAACTACGACTGGTTTAACATGTCTATTTGATAAGTAACTGTAAACTCACAAATTACTTCTTCATACCTTTGTAAGCTTGGTTCATTCCCTTTACAACATCATCTGTGATATTATAAGCTGGATCTGCATAAAGGATATTGTCACCACTCTTAGCAAGAATGATGCTATACTTCTTATCCTTATTATATTCTTTCAAGTAGTTATGAACACTATCAGAAAGAGCTTTGTTATACTTAGCGACCTCGTTCTGATACTCTGCACCAAGACGCTGCTGAAGCGCATCGGCATCCTGCGCCTGCTTCTGAATGCTTGCTTGAATCTGCTGTGCCTGCGCCTGTGTGTATTTATTTGCCTGAATATTCTGCTGGAAGTTAGCAGCTGCTGCCTGAATAGCCTTCTGCTTGCCCGCAAGTGTACGTTGAATGTTAGCTTCCTTAACCTTTATAAGCTTGGTTACATCCTTCCAATAAGTATACTGACTCATAATAGAATCAATCTCTACATAAGCAACCTTCTGATTACTTGCAGCTGGAGTAGCTGTGGAAGTTTCAGTCTTGTTAGTTGTTGTGTCATTTTTTGCTGGCTGATTGTTACATGCAACAAAAGCAAATGCTGCCATTGCAAGCACAGTCATTTTGCTAAATGATTTCTTCATTTCTATTGTATTTAATTAATTATTTCTTTAATATGCTTTATTTGCTACTCGGGCTTCCTTGTCCTGGTCTATAACACAATGGATATCTTTCTCTTTAAGATAAGCATTATCCGAAATATGTTGCGACTGGAATTCTCCACCTTTCTTAAATATCACACGCACTCCAAGGAGTAACATGGCAATAGCAATTATTAACAATGTTAACAATAAAGTTATAAACATTTTCTTTATCTTTGCATTTATATTGACCGCAAAGGTAATATAAAACGACAAGATTACAAAAAAAAATATTATTAAAAATGGCAAATGTAGAATTAAAACCTGCTTGTGTCTTTGAGCAGTTCGCTAAAATCAACCAAATACCACGCCCATCTAAGCATGAAGAGCAGATGATTAGTTATTTACAGGAGTTTGCTAAAGAGCGCAACCTTGATGTAAAGGTTGATAAGGTTGGCAATGTCCTAATTTCTAAACCTGCCACGAAGGGCATGGAGAATGTGCCAACGGTTGTTCTTCAGAGTCACATGGACATGGTATGTGACAAACTGGTTGATATAGATTTTGACTTTAATAAGGATGCTATTCAAACCTATGTTGATGGTGAGTGGCTTCATGCAAAGGGTACAACGCTCGGTGCTGATGATGGTATTGGTATGGCGTATGAGTTGGCAATTCTTGATTCTAACGATATTGAGCACGGACCAATCGAATGCCTCTTTACACGTGACGAAGAGACTGGTTTGACAGGTGCTTTCGGTCTTGAAGCTGGTTTCATGACAGGAAACTATCTTATCAACCTCGATTCAGAAGATGAAGGACAAATCTTTGTAAGCTGTGCGGGTGGTAATAGCACTACGGCAGTTTTCAACTTCGAGCGTGAGAATGCACCTGAAGATTATTTCTTCATGGAGGCAAGTCTGAAGGGTCTTGTGGGTGGTCACTCAGGTGACGACATCAATAAGAAACGTGCTAATGCAATAAAACTGCTTGCACGCTTCCTTTATGCTGAGCAGTCTAAGATGGACCTTCGTTTGAGCTACTGGAATTCGGGTAAATTGCACAATGCTATTCCACGTGATGGCAAGGTGCTCTTCGCTGTTCCATCTGCTAATAAAGAAACTGTTAAGGTAGACTGGAATATTTTCAGTGCAGAAGTTGAGGATGAGTTCCATGTTACTGACACAGCAATGGTATGGAATCTTGAGAGCGCAAATGCAGCACCTGTTATGCCAAAGCAGATTTCTCATAATATTATTCTTGCTTTACAAGCACTCGACAATGGACCGCTGACCAATTGTCAGGATGAAGCATTGGCATACATGGTTGAGACATCAAGCAATGTTGCAAGCATACAGACAGAGGGAAACAAGCTAACTGTTGTTTCTTCACAGCGTTCTAACGTAATGAGCAACTTGGTAAATATGACCAATACTGTTCGTGCATGCTTTGAATTAGCTGGTGCAGAGATTGTTGTTGACGACAGCTATCCAGCTTGGAAGATGAATCCAAAATCAGAATTAGTCCATGTTGCAGTTGAGCAATACAAGAACATTTTCGGTAAGGAACCACTTGTACTTGGCATCCATGCAGGTCTTGAGTGTGGACTCTTCTCAGAGAAGTATCCACAGCTGGATATGATTAGCTTCGGTCCAACACTCCGCTATGTTCACACACCTGACGAGTGTCTTCTCATTCCAACAGTTCAAATGGTATGGGATCATCTGCTCGCTATTCTTAAGAACATCAAATAAACAAACATCCATAACATAATTATGTGCCATCTTGCTCTTTTGAACAAGGTGGCATTTTTTCTTTTTTTGCATGATGGGTAATATTGTCTATATTTTCCTATCATGGCACGGAGTTTGTTATATACACAACAAAAAAAAGAATAAATAAATTATATTGCTATGCAAAAAGGAAATATTGGGGTTACAACAGAGAACATTTTCCCCGTTATCAAAAAGTTCTTATATTCAGATCATGACATCTTCTTGCGTGAGATGGTGTCAAATGCAGTGGATGCTACCCAGAAACTGAAGACACTTTCAACAACAGGTGACTTCAAGGGCGAGCAGGGCAACTTAAGCGTACGCATCAGCTTGGATGAGAAAGCAGGGACATTGACATTCAGCGACCATGGTATTGGTATGACCGCTGAAGAAATAGAGAAGTATATCAACCAGATTGCATTCTCTGGAGTCAGCGACTTCCTTGAAAAATACCAAGACAAGGCAGAGGCAATTATCGGTCATTTCGGTCTTGGTTTCTATTCTTCTTTCATGGTTGCAAAGAAGGTTGAGATTATAACAAAGAGTTATAAGGAAGGCAGCAAGGCTGTGAAATGGAGTTGTGATGGCAGCCCAGAGTATACGCTTGAAGATGCAGAAAAGGAGGAGCGCGGTAGCGATGTCATCCTTTATATTGATGATGACTGCAAGGAATTCTTACAGAAGTCAAAGATTGAGGAGCTACTGAATAAGTACTGCAAGTTTATGGCTGTTCCAATCGTCTTTGGTAAGAAGACGGAGTGGAAAGATGGGAAAATGGTTGACACAGAAGAGGATAATGTAATCAATAGTATTGATCCTTTGTGGGTTAAAGCACCATCTACTTTGAAGGATGAGGATTACAAGAGCTTCTATCGTACCCTCTTCCCAATGAATGAGGAACCCTTGTTCTGGATTCATCTGAATGTTGATTATCCATTCAACCTCACGGGTATTCTCTATTTCCCACGTGTTAAGAACAATATCGAACTGCAGCGAAATAAGATTCAGCTCTATTGTAATCAGGTATTTGTTACCGATCAGGTGGAAGGTATTGTACCAGAGTTCCTTACATTACTTCATGGTGTTATTGATTCACCAGACATTCCTCTGAACGTAAGTCGTAGCTACTTACAGAGTGATGCCAACGTGAAGAAGATTTCAACCTATATTACAAAGAAAGTTGCTGACCGTTTGCAGAGTATCTTCAAGGAAAATCGTAAAGAGTTTGAAGAGAAATGGAACGACCTAAAACTCTTTATAAATTATGGGATGCTCTCTGATTCTGACTTCTACGAGCGTGCAAAAGACTTCTCTCTTTTCAAAGATACTGATGGTAAGTACTTTACCTTTGAGGAGTATAAGACACTCATAAAGGACAACCAAACTGACAAAGATGGTGTTCTCGTTAATCTCTATACAAATAACAAGGAGGAACAATATAGCTATATCGAGGCTGCAAAGCAGAAGGGTTATAGTATTATTGAGGCAAGTGGACAGTTAGATGTACCTTTGCTTTCAATGCTTGAGCAGAATCAGGAAAAGACACGTTATGTTCGTGTTGATTCAGATATCGTTGACCGCATTATTCAGAAGGAGGATGCTCCAAAGAATAATCTGTCAGCAGATGAAACTGACAATTTGTCAGAAGCTTTCCGTTCACAGATTCCTGCTATCGAGAAAGCAGACTTCACAGTTGACGTACAGTCACTCGGAGAGTCTTTCCAGCCAGTTCTCGTAACACAGAACGAGTATATGCGCCGTATGAAGGAAATGAGTCAGTTCCAGCAGGGAATGGGCTTCTACGCTCAGCTGCCTGATTCTTACAACCTCGTTCTGAATGCTGATCACCCATTAGTAAAGAAGGTGCTTGACGATATTACTGCTAACACAGCAGAGGAATTGAAGCCAGTAGCCAGTGAGTTGAAGGGACAGGAGGCACGCTTGGCTGCTCTACATCAGGCTCAGGACAACAAGAAGTCTGAGGAACTGACACAAGAGGAGAAGGATGATATGCAGAATACCCAGAAGACTGTTTCAGAACTTCAGAACAAGAAGAAAGCTATTGTTGCTGCATACGCTAAGGGAAATGATGTTGTTCAGCAGCTCATCGACTTGGCATTGCTACAAAATGGTATGCTTCAGGGAGCTGCACTTGATAAGTTCCTCAAGCGTTCTATCAGCTTGATTAAGTAAGAATATAAGTAGGTTTCCTACTTGTATACAAAACTAATAATAGAGGTTCTTCCGTTAAAAGCATAGATGCTTATCATATAGGCGTATAGCTTTAACGGAGGGACCTTTTCTTTTTATGTCACAAAAACGTCGGTACAACCGTGAAAAATCATTACATAAATTCGAACTAAAGCCCTCAAATAAAGGTGAAAAGCCCAGTTTAAAAGCAAGTCTGCAACCAACAGGAAACCAATTAGTTACAAACGGATAAAATAATAGGTGCTTAATTGGACTTCAAAAGGGCGTTAGTTAGACCTCAAAAGGGCATCTTTTGAAAGTTAATTGGGCATCTTTTAAAAGCTAAAAGAGCATGTATTAATTTCGATGTATAAGAAAAAAGTTTACAACTATCTATATTAGAAAGGACATATTTGTAAAAAGAAGAAAGAGAATAGTAAAAGATTAACAAATAACCAACCACTATCAGATATATTTTTTAGACAGCACGAAGGGGTTAATTTGTATTATTGAAAAGACATTCTTAGGCAGATTTAACATTTGAAAAAACTCTTTGTTCCCGCTTACTATCAAATAAGATTTAGTACCTTTGCAAGTAATTAACTCATTAACTATGATCAAGAAGTTTTTTAAAGTGATAAGATGGGTGCTGTCCCTTACCTTTATCTCCACAATATTGGCGGTAGTTGCCTATCGCTTTATCCCAGTTTACTTTACCCCTTTGATGATTAGCCGTTGTTTTGAACAGATTGGTAAAGGAGAATCTGTTAAGCTTTATCACGACTGGATTCCCTTAGAAAAAATGCCAAAATCAATGCCAGTGGCAGTAATGGCAAGTGAGGATCAACGCTTTCTAATACATCACGGCTTCGACTATCAGGCTATCGAAAAAGCTGCCGAAGACCATTTAAAGAAAGGTAAGAAACTACGTGGTGGTTCTACAATCTCTCAGCAAACGGCAAAGAATGTCTTTCTATGGCAGGGGCGTTCATGGCTAAGAAAAGGATTAGAGGTTTATTTCACTTTCCTTATAGAAACCTTGTGGAGTAAACAGCGTATTATGGAGGTTTATCTTAATTCTATAGAAATGGGCGATGGTATCTATGGTGTGGAAGCCTGTGCTGAACATAATTTCGGAAAGGAAGCCATACAGCTTACTCGAAGAGATTGTGCACTCATAGCAGCTACATTACCCAATCCACGTCGATTCTCTTCCAAGACTCCAGGACCTTATATGCGTAAGCGAATTGGACAGATTGAACACCAGATGACTTTTATTACAGCTTTTCCTGAAGAACATTAAAGTTGTTGTATGTTAGATAATTAAGTAATTCTGTTCGATAAAAAAAGAAGTTAGAATGATAAATCAAGATAAAGAAGAGGTAATCCTTTCAGCACTGAATGAGAGCCAGCGTGAAGCAGTTGAATATTGTTCAGGTCCATCATTAGTTATTGCTGGTGCTGGTTCTGGTAAGACGCGTGTGCTTACTTACAAAATTGCCTACCTGCTCAGTAAAGGTTTAGCCCCATGGAATATCCTTGCTCTTACGTTTACAAATAAAGCTGCAAGAGAGATGAAGGAGCGTATTGCACAAATAACGACTGCTGCAGAGGCACAACGCCTTTACATGGGTACTTTTCATTCTATCTTTGCACGCATCCTACGTCGTGAGGCTCAGGCTATTGGTTTTGGAAGTAATTTTACAATCTATGATGAAAATGACTCTCGCTCACTTATCAAGAGTATTGTGAAAGCCTTAGCCCTTGATGAGAAAACGTATAAGCCAGCTTCAGTCCATTACTCCATTTCAATGGCAAAAAACCATCTGATCACAGCTGCACAATATGCTGCAGACCGTGCTGCTATTGAACGCGATAGAAGTGCTCGTATGCCTGCAATATATATGATTTACAAGGCATACGAAGCAAGATGTCGTCAGGCAAATGCAATGGATTTTGATGATATCTTGCTTTACACCTTCTTACTCTTCCGTGATAACAAAGAGATTAGACAGAAGTACGCACAGCAGTTTGAGTATATTTTAGTAGATGAGTACCAAGATACGAACTATGCACAGGTGAGTATTGTTAGACAATTAGCCGAGGCACATCACCGTATCTGCGTTGTTGGGGATGACTATCAGAGTATTTATTCTTTTCGAGGTGCAAACATTGATAACATCCTTGACTTCCAGAAGAAGTTTGATGGTGTAAAACTATTTAAGTTAGAGCGTAATTACCGCTCAACACAACTCATCGTACAGGCTGCCAACTCGTTGATGAAACACAACAAACGGCAGATTCCAAAGGAGGTTTACTCAAAAGAAGCTGAAGGTGATAAGATTATCTATAAGCCTTGTTACAGTGATAGAGAAGAGGCAATGGTTGTTGCGAATGAACTGAAACGTATCAAACGCAAGGAAGATTGTGATTATAGCAACTTTGCCATTCTATATCGAACAAATGCACAGAGCCGTTCTTTCGAGGATGAATTTCTTAAGCAAGGTATTCCATATAAGATTATCGGTGGACTTTCTTTCTATCAACGTAAGGAAATTAAAGATATTATCGCTTATTTCCGTTTGGTTTCTAACCCAAATGATGAGGAAGCGTTCCGTCGTATCATTAATTATCCGACACGTGGAATCGGTAATACTACGGTTCAAAAGATTATTGATTGTGCCCAGCGTAACGCTGTTTCTTTATGGGAAATAATCCTCAACCCTATAGAATATGGATTAGATGTTAACAAGGGCACGATGACGAAGCTTTTTGCTTTTAAAAAACTCATCAGTGGTTTTATAAAAAACTTAGCTTTGAAAGATGCATATGAGCTTGGAAAGGATATAATTGAAGGGAGTGGATTAAGCGCTGATATTCGTTCAGGCAGTGAACCTGAAGACTTAGCTCGTCGGGAGAATCTTGAGGAGTTTATGTCGGCTATGCAAAGTTTCGTTGATGCTGGACGTGAGGAAGGACGTGAGGAGAATATCTACCTCACTGACTATCTTCAAGAAATAGCTTTATATACGGATGCAGACAAGAAAGATGATGATACACCAAAAGTAACATTGATGACAATTCACGCATCAAAGGGATTGGAGTTTTCAACCGTCTTTGTCGTTGGATTGGAGGAAAATATATTCCCAAGTCCTATGTCCTCAGACTCTAAACACGAGATAGAAGAGGAGAGAAGATTACTCTATGTAGCAATAACACGTGCCGAACGACATTGCATATTGACTAATGCGAAGAATCGTTTTCGTTATGGATCAATGCAGATGGATGAGCCAAGTCGTTTCTTAGACGATTTTGATTCAGCCTTAATTCATGTAGAAAACGAAGCAAACAGTGTCTTTGAACATGAACGTCGCAAGATGCCTTGGGATGAAGACAATAGTTCAAGAAGTTCACGAGATCGTTATAGTTCAGAAGATAACTTCCGAGAATACGAACCTAATAAGGCATATACAGGTAGTAGACAGTGGGGACAAGAATATCGCCAAATGGGTTCACGATGGCAGAACTCAAATCCAGTTGCAAGTCAATTTCGAGCTGACCCAAAACCAAAGATAACAGGACGTAAACGCCCAGAAACAGCCGTAGACCCACTGTCAGAACGTGCAAAACGCAGATTAATAGCAGAAGGTGGTAACTTTAGACGAATATCATCTGCTATAACAAATGGCGGTAGAACATTATCAACAGAGAACACGTCATTCTCTTCGATTTCATCGACAGGATCGACAGGTGGACTCAGTATTGGTGTAACCATTGAACATCAACGCTTTGGTATTGGTAAAGTGTTAAACCTTGAAGGTTCTGGAGAAAACACAAAGGCCACGGTTGAGTTCCGCAATACAGGAACAAAACAACTTCTACTAAAGTTTGCTAAGTTTAAGGTGATTGGTTAATAACGTAATAAATATGATAGGCGGTTATAAATATTTTAGCATTTATAACCGCCTATTTATCATTTATGAAGTAAGCATCTAACAACTGCCCCTTTGACACTTTATGAACACTGAACCATAGCACTATCCCCTTCCGTTTATCGTCAAAAGATAGTTTCTAAAGATTGTTACAATACTTTTACATTAAAAGTTTTGAATTACAAAAACTAATTTGTATTTTTACACTCGAAAACCTAAACTCTCAGTTGTTTAAATCTATATTAGTTATATATGGCACGAGAAAAACAAATCATCGAGTGTGTTCCTAATTTTAGTGAAGGACGCAACAAAGATGTAATCAAGCAGATTACTGATGAAGTAGAACGCGTTAAAGGTGTTAAATTATTAGATGTTGACCCAGGAGAAGCAACCAATCGTACGGTTGTAACCTTCGTTGGCGAACCATCAGTAGTTGTAGAGGCTGCTTTCCTTTGTGTTAAGAAGGCTGCACAGCTTATTGACATGCGACAGCATCATGGTGCTCATCCTCGTATGGGTGCAACTGATGTTTGTCCGCTTATTCCTGTAGCAGGCATTACCTTAGAAGAATGTGCCGTATTGGCACGCCAGTTGGCTGAGCGTATCGCAAATGAATTACAGGTACCTTGCTACTGCTATGAAGCAGCTGCCAAGACTCCTGCACGTAAGAATCTTGCTATCTGTCGTAAAGGGGAGTATGAAGCACTTCCTCAGCGTATGACAGAAGCAGCAGAAGCACCTGACTATGGTGCACGTGAATGGGACGAGCAATTAGCACGAACAGGCTGTACAGCTGTCGGTGCACGTGACTTCCTCATTGCAACAAACTTCAACCTCAATACAACCTCAACACGTCGTGCCAACGCAATAGCATTTGATGTAAGAGAGAAAGGTCGTCCGATGCGTGAAGGTGGTTCACCTGTTGGTAAGCCAATGAAGAACGATAAGGGCGAAGTCATCATGCAACCGGGTACATTGAAGGCTACAAAGGCTATTGGCTGGTTCATTGATGAATACGGAATTGCACAGGTATCTATGAATATAACCGACATCAACGTTACTCCTCTTCATGTTGCCTTTGACGAGGTTTGTCGCTGTGCACAGAGGCGTGGTATACGCGTGACTGGTACTGAAATAGTAGGTCTTATTCCTAAGCGTACGCTCCTTGAGGCTGGAACTTACTTCTTGAAGAAGCAAGAACGCTCAATAGGTATTCCAGAAGAAGACATCATCAAGATTGCTATTATGTCTATGGGATTAGATGATTTGAAGCCTTTCAATCCACGTGAAAAAGTTATTGAATATTTGTTGGAAGATACTAATAAGACTCCAAAGCTCATTGACTTAACAGTCAAAGAGTTTGCTGATGAGACTTCACGTGAATCTCCAGCACCCGGAGGTGGTACAATCTCAGCTTATATGGGTGCATTAGGTGCAGCCTTAGGCACAATGGTAGCCAACCTTTCCAGCCATAAGGCAGGATGGGATGCACGCTGGGAAGAGTTCAGTAATTGGGCAGAAAAGGGTCAGGTAATACAAGCGGAACTGATGGTACTCGTTGATGAAGATACAGAGGCTTTCAACCGTATTATGTCTGCCTTCGGTCTTCCTAAGGGTACTGACGAGGAAAAGGCAACACGCTCTGCAGCAATACAAGAAGCAACACTCTTTGCAACAGAGGTTCCATTGCATACAATGAAGGCTTCATACAAAGTGTTTGAACTTTGTCGTGCAATGGCAGAAGAAGGTAATCCAAACAGTGTTTCAGATGCTGGCGTTGGCGTATTGGCAGCTCGTGCTGCGGTACTCGGTGCTGGTTTGAACGTGAAGATTAACGCTTCTGGTTTGAAAGACAAAGAGACCGCAGAACGTTTAGTTGCCGAAGCTAACGAGTTGATAGTAAAAGCAAACGAAGCAGAGGCTGAGATAATGAAGATAGTTGAAGCTAAACTATAATGTATTTTTTTATAATATAAGGTTTATTTCACTTATATACAAGAAGATATACTTTTCTTTGCCTATCTATAATAAAGTAAATTATATATCAACAAAAAGGGCGGGTGTACTTTTGCCTGCCCAATTAAAATCTTTATAAGATAATGATATATAATGGTAGCTAAACCCGATATATGCTTTAGCTATTACTCCTTACTTTAGAATTCTATTCAAATAACTACAACTCCAATAAAGCAGCTAAGCTACTATGACAAAAGAAGAATTTATAAAAGATATTTGCACAGGTATAGCTGATGTTTTACCTGAGCCACAAGCATACGATTCTGTTATCAATCACGCACCAAAGCGTAAAGATATTCTCACACAAGAAGAGAAGAAACTTGCTCTGCGTAATGCCTTGCGTTACTTTCCTAAGAAGTTCCATGCAATATTAGCACCAGAGTTTGCTGAGGAATTACGCCAATATGGTCGTATCTATATGTACCGTTTCCGCCCAACATACGAGATGTATGCTCGTCCTATCGACGAATACCCGCATAACTCTAAACAGGCAGCAGCTATCATGATGATGATTCAGAACAACCTCGATAAGGCTGTTGCACAACATCCACATGAGCTGATTACATACGGTGGTAATGGTGCCGTTTTCCAGAACTGGGCACAATATCGTTTGGTAATGAAATACTTGAGCGAGATGACAGACGAACAGACTTTGGTTATGTACTCTGGTCATCCACTCGGTCTCTTCCCTTCTCATAAGAATGCGCCACGTGTTGTGGTAACGAATGGTATGGTAATACCAAACTATTCTAAGCCTGACGACTGGGAGCGCGATAACGCATTAGGCGTAAGCCAGTATGGACAAATGACAGCTGGTTCCTATATGTATATCGGTCCACAGGGCATCGTTCATGGTACAACGATCACCGTTCTGAATGCAGCCCGCAAACGATTGAAGGCAGGAGAGACCAGTATTAAAGGTATGCTCTTCGTTACTTCTGGCTTAGGTGGTATGTCTGGCGCTCAGCCTAAGGCTGGTAACATCGCTGGTGTAGTTAGCATTACAGCGGAAATCAATCCATTAGCAGCACAGAAGCGTTACGACCAAGGTTGGGTTGACGAACTACATACTTCGCTCGACGAACTTATACCTGCAGCATTGAAGGCTGTTGAAGAGAAGCGCACAGTCTCTATGGCTTATGTAGGCAATGTTGTAGATCTTTGGGAACGCTTGGCAGCAGAAGACATACACGTTGACTTAGGAAGCGATCAGACTTCGTTGCACAACCCATGGGCAGGAGGTTATTATCCTGTAGGTGTGTCATTAGAAGAGTCTAAGCGTATGATGGCAGAAGAGCCACAACTCTTTAAGGAGAAAGTTCAGGAATCTTTACGTCGTCAGGTTGCTGCTATTAACAAGCTGACAGATAAAGGAATGTACTTTTTTGATTATGGTAATGCTTTCCTTTTG
Source organism: Prevotella melaninogenica (assembly GCF_018128065.1). Classification (NCBI taxonomy): domain Bacteria; kingdom Pseudomonadati; phylum Bacteroidota; class Bacteroidia; order Bacteroidales; family Prevotellaceae; genus Prevotella; species Prevotella melaninogenica. The sequence goes on from NZ_CP072359.1 coordinate 1,443,043, forward strand.
GAATCAAGCCGTGCAGGAGCAGATATCATGAAGACAGATGGTAAGTTCCGTTATCCATCCTACGTACAAGATATTATGGGTCCAATGTTCTTCGACTATGGTTTTGGACCATTCCGTTGGGTTTGTTCTTCTGGTGATCCAAAGGATTTGGAAACATCCGACCGCATTGCAACAGAGGTATTAGAAGAAATGCGTAAGACTGCAACTCCAGATATTATCGGTCAGCTTGACGACAATATTCATTGGATTAAAGAGGCTGGAAAGAACCATTTAGTTGTTGGTTCTCAGGCTCGTATCCTCTACGCAGACTCTGAAGGCCGCACAAAGATAGCCTTGGCTTTCAACGAAGCTATACGTAAGGGAGAGATTTCTCGTCCTATTGTTCTTGGACGTGACCACCACGATGTATCGGGAACAGACTCTCCATTCCGCGAAACATCTAATATATATGATGGCTCACAGTTCTGTGCTGACATGGCTGTACAGAATGTTATTGGTGACTCTTTCCGTGGAGCAACATGGGTATCCATCCACAATGGTGGCGGTGTTGGCTGGGGAGAAGTTATCAATGGTGGCTTCGGTATGGTGATTGATGGTAGCGAAGACTCAGATCGTCATATCCGTCAGATGCTCCTTTGGGATGTGAACAACGGTATTGCACGACGTAGTTGGGCACGCAACACTGGTTCTATTGACGCCATCCGAAGAGAGATGGAGCGCACACCGGGACTATGTGTTACCCTCCCTAACTTCGTTGATGATGACGTTATCAACACTGCTTTTTAATCAATTAAATCTATTATACTAATCCGTAAAACTATGAACAAAATTCATCAGATTAGTGCCGAGCATCTGTCTATTGAGCAGATTGGCGAGATAATCAAGAACGGCACAAAACTTGAACTTTCTGAAGATGCACGTCAACGTATTATCCGTTGTAGAGAGTATCTCGATAATAAGATTAAAGAATCAGAAACACCTATTTATGGTGTGACTACTGGTTTCGGTTCACTCTGTAAGATATCTATTGACAAGGATAGCCTGTCACAGTTGCAGAAGAACCTTGTAATGTCTCATGCTTGTGGTGTGGGAGATCGCGTTCCAAATGAGATTGTAAAGATAATGTTGCTGCTCAAGATTCAATCGCTCAGCTACGGCTACTCTGCTTGCCAGCTGAAAACCGTCGAACGACTGATAGACTTCTTTAACAACGACATCTATCCTATTGTATATATGCAAGGTTCGCTGGGCGCATCGGGCGATCTCGTTCCTTTGGCTCACCTTTCTTTACCACTTATTGGTATGGGTGAGGTGGAATACAAAGGCGAAATCTTCTCTGGTGCTGACATCTTGAAGAAGATGAAATGGGACACTATTGAACTCGTTTCAAAGGAAGGTCTTGCTCTACTCAATGGTACACAGAACATGAATGCCTTTGCAGTATGGGCACTCTTACAAAGTGAGCGCTTGAGCGAATGGGCTGATGTCATCGGTACTATGTCTCTTGAGGCTTACGATGGACGTATTGAACCATTCACACATGCTGTTCACGCAGTGCGTCATCACAAGGGACAAATTGATACTGCAGCACGCATAAGAGAGTTGTTGGAAGGAAGTGAGCTTATCAAACAGCCTAAGGTCAACGTACAAGACCCTTATTCTTTCCGTTGTATGCCACAAGTACACGGAGCTTCAAAGGATACGATTGCTTATGTTAAGTCTGTTGTAGATATCGAAGTGAATGCAGCAACTGACAACCCAACCGTTTGTCCTGATGAAGACCTTGTTATCTCAGCAGGCAACTTCCACGGAGAACCTATCGCACAACCTATGGACTTTCTTGCTATTGCGCTATGCGAACTGAGCAATATCTCTGAACGTCGCATCTATAAGCTCGTATCTGGAACTCGTAACCTACCAAGCTTCCTCGTGGCTAAGCCCGGTGTAAACAGCGGTTTTATGATTCCACAGTACACAGCTGCATCTATTGTTAGTCAAAGCAAGACTTATTGTACTCCTGCATCTGTTGATAGTATTCCATCGTCACAAGGACAGGAAGATCATGTCAGCATGGGAGCCAATGCAGCAACGAAGCTCTATCAGGTTGTATTGAACACAGAGCGTGTACTTGCTATCGAACTCTTCAATGCAGCACAGGCACTTGAATTTCGTCGTCCGTTGAAGTCATCTCCTGCGATTGAAGCTGTTCATAAGGCTTATCGTAAGAATGTTCCTTTTATCGATACAGACGAGTTTATGGCACCTCACATTGCTAAATCTGTAGAATTCTTACGTAAATAAATAAGTCATAAAGGGGTTGTATCAAGATTGGTAACATTTTTGGTGCAACCTCTTTCTATTTAATATCTATTATTCTCATACTTTCATAGATTAGGAAAAAAACTTGAAATGAAAAGACTAATAATAAAAAACATCGGTTTACTTGCTGGTATAGACCACGACGGTAAGCTATGCCTCAAAGGTAAAGAGATGGCAGAACTTAACACGCTGTCAGATGCTTATCTCCTCATAGAGGACGGTCGCTTTGCTGATTATGGTAAGATGAGTGATTATCCACCAGCTTCTGGAAACGAAGAGATTGTAGATGCAGAAGGAGGAACAATTCTCCCTTCATGGTGTGACTCTCATACCCACATTGTCTTTGCTGGTAGCCGAGAGCAAGAGTTTGTTGACAAGATTCGTGGACTCAGCTATGCGGAGATTGCAAAGCGTGGGGGTGGTATCCTCAACTCTGCAGATCGTCTTCATGAAATGAGTGAAGACGAACTCTATCAGCAAGCTATGAAGCGTGTTGATGAGATTATTAGGAAAGGAACAGGCTGTGTGGAGATAAAGAGCGGCTATGGACTGAATACGGAAGACGAATTGAAAATGCTTCGTGTTATCCGTCGTATCAAAGAGACAACACGCCTAAAAGTCGTAGCAACATTCCTCGGAGCTCATGCGGTTCCACGTGAATATATGGGTAGACAAGATGCTTATGTTGATTTGATTATCAACGAAATGATACCAGCTGTGGGTGCAGAGAAATTAGCAGAGTTCATTGACGTATTCTGTGATACGGGCTTCTTTACCCCAGAAGAGACTGCACGTATTCTAAAAGCTGGTGCAGAATATGGTATGCGACCAAAGATTCATGCCGACGAGTTAGAATCTTCTGGTGGTGTAGAGGTTGGCGTAGAGCATAACGCACTGTCAGTTGACCACTTAGAGAGTATGACTGAAGAAGAGATAGAGATTCTAAAGAATAGCGAAACCATGCCTACGGCACTCCCCGGAACCTCCTTCTTCCTCAACCTTCCTTTCGCCTTAGGACGAAAGATGATAGACAAAGGACTGCCACTTGCCCTTGCAAGTGATTACAACCCAGGTTCTACCCCATCAGGAGACATGAAGTTTATCGTTTCTCTTGGCTGTATTAAGATGCGATTAATGCCAGCCGAAGCAATCAATGCAGCAACCTTGAATGGAGCATGCGCTATGGGGTTAAGTAAGGAATATGGCTCTATAACACGTGGAAAGGTTGCTAACTTCTTCATTACAGATACCATCCCATCTATTGAATTTATCCCATACGCTTACACAACACCTATTGTAAAACGAGCCTTCCTACAAGGAGAAGAGTATGTATAGGTAGATATAAAAAGCAAATAAGAATAAGTTGCTTCTGTCGCAGCAACATATTGTATGATGTTCAAACCCTAACACCATTGGTGTTTACTAACAACACCATATATGCTGGGCATCAACACATGAATTAAAAAGGTAAGAAAGAGTCATTATTGTTATTACTAATGCAGTAAGACAATAATGACTTCTTTGTATAGGAATTATATCAAACTGCAATCTTTTAAAATCTATCACAAAAAAAGCCCATAAACCCTTATAGAGTCTATGGACTTATGCTTTAATAGCGAGCAAGGATTATGCCTCTGCAGGAGTCTCCTCTGCAGGAGCCTCTGAAGCAAATTCTTCAACCTGAGCCTCAGCCTGTGCTGCAACGGCAGCAGCCTTCTTGTCTGCAACCTTCTTAGCAATAGCCTCGTTAACTTTCTTCTCAGCCTCAAGGTTATGAGCAGCAGCAGCCTTCTTAGCGTCGGTTACCTTCTTCTCAATAGCCTCTGTAGCTGCAACCTTAGCCTGTTTCCAAGCGTCGAACTTCTGCTGGCATGCAGCCTCATCGAATGCGCCCTTCTTAACACCACCACGGAGGTGCTTCATCATGTAAACGCCCTCACCCTTAAGGATGTTACGAGCAGTGTCTGTTGGCTGAGCACCAGTCTCAACCCAGTAAAGAGCACGCTCAAAATTCAAATCTACTGTGGCTGGATTGGTGTTAGGGTTATAAGTACCAATCTTCTCAGTAAACTTACCATCACGTGGTGCACGAGCGTCAGCGATTACGATGCTGTAGAAAGCATAGTTCTTACGACCACCGCGCTGCAATCTGATTTTTGTTGCCATAATTCTTTAATAAATATTTTAAAGGTTTGAATTTAATACTGTCATCTCGTGACAGCGACTGCAAAATTACTTCTTTTTTTTCTAACAGCCAAATAATCTGATGATTATATTAAATCTACTACGAAAAATTTTGAATATGCAAACAACTTCTCCATAAAATCACATCTGCGCTTCATTGTTCTCAAATCAAAATCACCTTACAGTAATATGAAAACACCCTTGGCGTTTTTCATGTTTTATAAAGCACCGTCCTTGTGAACGAAGGTCGTTCAGCACCTCACTCAATACCCATTTAAGCGTATCGTTTGTCACTGGACGAGTGACTGAAGCATACTTATTATAAGCTATATCAAAGGTTGTACCATAGAGGTGACAACTATTCTCTGTTGCATTATGATTATATCGACGAAGTCGCTCAACATCTTCCTTTGTTCTCAATACGCTCGAAACTAAAAGCTTATTAATAGGTACTCCCTTTGTTTGCAAGCTATCCATAAAGTTACGTGAAATATCTTGAAGCAAGATTGCAGCACGTGGAACAAGATACGGAATGCTACTATTTAGCTTCTTCATTTTATAATATGGGTTACTGCCAATATACATCAATTCACTTTTACGCTTTTCTGCATCAGCACGATTAGCAACAGGCTTGACACCATAACGTAAGGCAGCCTCAAGTTGTTGTGGCTGTGAGTCAGGGAAGCTCTCCTCATAGTCTCTTACACCAACGATTCTATTTTTCTTCTGCGAACCATCCGCTTTAAAGAAACGAGATAGTTTTATATTACTTGGAGTTGATTGAGCTTTAATCTTAGCAGAATCAACTTTCTTCATGACAGGAATACTATCACCATCGAGTTTGGATAGTGCTTTCATCTTATCATGAGCAATAGACGGAAACACTAACCTTATGATGGCTAAAAGAAAAGTTATAGCGACGAAGCTTAATAAAAAGCGTTTCTTTGTAATCTTCGTTTTTTGTTTCATTGATACAAAGGTAATAAGATTTTGCTGATTGCGAATTATGAATTAAGAATAATTTGTAAGTATCATTATTTTATAGTAACTTTGCGAACAAATATAAAAGAGAATAAATTGATAGAAAAGCATATAGTTCTTGAAGATATAGACCCTGTGGTCTTCTATGGGGTTGGCAACGGTCACCTCCAGATGATAAAGTCGCTCTTTCCGAAGTTGAGGATTGTTGCAAGAGACAACGTTATCCGCATCTTAGGTGATGAAGAGGAGATGGTAAAGATTGAAGAAGACATTGAAACCATGCGCAAGCATGTAGAGCGGTATAACACCATTACAGCAGAGGACATCCTTGATATCGTGAAAGGTCGTAAGACCAAAGCAGATGCGGTAAAGGACGTCCTTGTTTATTCTGTATCGGGCAGACCTATCAAAGGACGCTCGGAGAATCAACAGCAACTAATTGATGCCTTCGAGAAAAACGATATGATATTTGCTGTTGGGCCTGCAGGTACAGGTAAAACTTACCTCAGTATTGCATTGGCCGTAAAGGCTCTCAAAGAGAAGGCCGCAAAGAAGATTATCCTTTCACGTCCAGCTGTTGAAGCAGGTGAGAAGCTTGGCTTCCTTCCGGGTGACATGAAGGATAAGATTGATCCATATCTTCAACCACTTTATGATGCTTTAGAGGATATGATTCCTGCTGTCAAACTGCAGGATATGATGGATAAGCATATCATTCAGATTGCTCCATTAGCATTCATGCGAGGGCGAACACTGAGCGATGCTGTTGTCATCCTTGATGAAGCACAGAACACAACACCAGCACAAATCCGTATGTTTTTAACACGTATGGGCTGGAATACAAAGATGGTTATTACAGGTGACCTTACGCAGATAGACCTCCCCCATGTCGAGAAAAGCGGATTGAAAGAAGCTCTTTCTATCTTAAATGGGGTGGATGGTATCTCTGTCATCAATCTTGACAAGAAAGATATTGTAAGACACAAATTGGTTACGCGTATCGTGAATGCCTACGAGGCACACGATAAGGCTAACAAGAGATAGGACTCTATAAACATAAAAACAATGAAAGCATTAACAAAGACTGAATTCCATTTCGATGGACAGAAGAGTGTTTATCACGGCAAAGTACGTGATGTGTATGACATCAACGACGATCTTATCGTCATGGTAGCTACCGACCGAATCTCTGCATTCGACGTTGTTCTACCAAAAGGAATACCGTTCAAAGGACAAGTTTTGAACCAGATTGCTGCCAAATTCCTTGACCAGACAACAGACATCTGTCCTAACTGGAAGTTAGCTACTCCTGACCCAATGGTAACTGTTGGTCTGAAGTGCGAAGGCTTTCGTGTTGAAATGATTATCCGTTCAATCCTCACTGGTTCTGCATGGCGTGCTTACAAGGACGGATGCCGTGAGATTTGTGGCGTAAAGCTTCCTGATGGCATGCGTGAGAATGAGCGATTCCCAGAGCCAATCGTAACTCCAACTACTAAGGCTGACGAAGGTCACGACATGAACATCTCTAAGGAAGAGATTATTGAGCAGGGTATTGTTTCTGCAGAAGACTATGCAATCATCGAAGACTGGACACGCAAACTCTTTGCACGTGGTCAGGAGATTGCCGCAAAGCAGGGCTTGATACTTGTTGATACTAAGTATGAATTCGGTAAGCGTGATGGTCAGTGCTACCTCATTGATGAGATTCACACACCAGACTCAAGTCGTTACTTCTATGCAGAAGGCTACGAGGAGAAACTTGAGAAAGGCGAACCACAGAAACAGCTTTCTAAGGAGTTCCTCCGTCAGTGGTTGATTGAACACAACTTCATGAACGAGCCCGGACAAACAATGCCTGAGATTACAGATGAGTATGGTGAGACTGTTAGCGACCGCTATATCGAGCTTTACGAGCATATCACAGGCGAGAAGTTTGACAAGGCTGCTGAAGAGGGTGATATTGCTGCACGTATCGAAAAGAACGTGAAGGAGTACTTAGCTTTAAGAAAGTAAATTGATAAATACTAAATTCATAATTCTAAATTCATAATTTTGATTAGAACTATTCAGTGCTTAACACCTAATATGCTCTAATAACATATCAAAGAATAGTAATCATAATTATGAATTTAGAATTATGAATTATGAATTAAAAGAATATGTACGAACAGGAAAAGATAAAACCCTATGATGGCGATGGCGAGAAAGGCAAACTCATAGCAGAGATGTTTGACAATATCGCACCGACTTACGACACACTAAACCACCGTCTTTCTGGAAATATTGACAAAGGATGGCGCAAGAAGGCTATTCGTCAACTGCTGCCCTTCCATCCAAAGAAGATGCTTGACATTGCTACAGGTACTGGCGATTTTGCTATTCTTGCAGCCAAAGAGCTGAAGCCAGAACATCTTATTGGTGCAGATATTTCTGAAAGAATGATGGCTATCGGTCGTGAAAAGGTAAAAGCTGCAGGACTGAGTGATGTCATTTCATTCCAAAAGGAAGACTGCCTTAACCTTTCTTTTCCTGACAATTCGTTTGATGCAGTGACAGCAGCATTCGGTATTCGTAACTTCCAGAACCTCGACAAAGGACTTGTCGAGATTTGTCGTGTACTGAAGAAGGGCGGACATCTAAGCATAGTAGAACTGACAACGCCTGTTAAGTTCCCTATGAAACAACTTTTCCGCATCTATTCTAACACATTCTTGCTGAACTATGCTAAGTTTATCTCAAAAGATAAAAGTGCATACGAATACCTTAACAAGACTATTGAGGCTTTCCCACAAGGTGAAAAGATGATGGAGATATTCCAAAAGGCGGGTTTTGCGAAAAGCTCTTTCCGCCGACTGACATTCGGTATCTGTACAATGTATTTTGCAGAGAAATAGGACTTTTCTGAGATATTGACTTACAAAATCCTAATAAGGAAAGGAGAGATTATTAGCTATATTATCAATATAGTTTTGATTTCGTTTTCCTGTCACATTTAACACTTCACTTTAAACTACTGTAAAACAAATTGTTAAGTGACTGATTAGAATAATAGAAGTGACAGGAAGTCTGTTTGTAAGTGGAATATCATTCGATGCAACGGAGAATAAAATAATTTATAGAACAAGTTAAAGATATGGACAAGTACGGACTAATTGGCTACCCATTAGGGCATTCTTTCTCTATTGGCTATTTCAATGAGAAATTTGAGAATGAACACATCAATGCCCAATACATCAACTTTGAAATTCCATCAATAGAGGATTTCAAAGAGGTTGTTGATGCTAATCCTCAATTACGTGGGTTGAACGTGACCATTCCTTATAAGGAACAGGTTATCCCCTATCTTGACAGCCTTAGTCCAGAAGCTAAAGCTATCGGTGCCGTAAACGTTATCCGGGTCACTCACAAAGGAAATAAAACAATACTTAAAGGTTTTAATAGTGATGTAATAGGGTTTACACGAAGTATTGAGCCACTTCTTGAACGTCATCACAAAAAAGCTCTTATCCTCGGTACAGGTGGTGCCTCAAAAGCTATTAACTATGGCTTAAAGTCACTTGGATTGGAAACAAAGTTTGTATCACGTACAAAGCGAGCTGATGCCTTAACCTATGAAGAGATCACTCCTGAAATTATTCATGAGTATAATGTGATTATTAATTGTACGCCACTTGGTATGTATCCCAATACTGATGTGTGCCCTACCCTTCCATACGAAGCAATGGATAGTCATACCCTACTCTATGACCTGCTTTATAACCCTGACGAAACCCTATTTATGGCAAAAGGGCGCGAGCAAGGAGCAGTAGTAAAGAATGGACTTGAAATGCTCCTCCTACAAGCTTTCGCAAGTTGGGAGTTTTGGGAAGGAGATGAACAACGGTAAAAAGCTAAAGAGCATAACTGCCTTTTGGAGCAACAGAGGATATCTGTAAGTTTTATTGGGGGATGAGTGTTTGTAAAGTTTATGAATAACGTTTATCACTAAAGATATCATCAACCTGTGCGGTCCGTCTCTGCTTTCTCTTTGTGTCATAGAGGAACCTCTATAAAATTCCGTTAACCTCTGTCCTATCTATCTCTATGTGTGCCACATTATACAGGGGACTTACAATCTCTCCAAATTCTGGGTGAACCTTCTTACTTACATTTTAGTAGGGTTATCGTGCTATCTACACTACTCTCTCAGGAGAAAATGTAAAGGAGAAATATTATACCCTGCCATATTTTGTAATAATATTTCACACCTTACTTTTGAAGGACATGCTCTTTTAGCTTCTAAAAGATGCCCAATAGAGTTGCAAAAGATGCCCTTTTGAGCTCTTACTAACGCCCTTTTGAAGTTCAATTAAGCACCTTTTGCAAGACAGCTTTATAACCACCTGACATCATGTTAGTTACAAATCTGCTTCTTATACTTATTTTTGACTGTTTCAAAAGGACTTTTCCTTCTCATTATGTAATAATTTTTCAAATTATTATAAGCACTATCTAATCCACGGTCAAATATCTTATATAACGTTTCCGTGCGTTAGGTCAGATGTTTGCCGCCACCTTGAGACTTGCACCATTTAGAAAAATGCTCATGCCAAGCGTACTACTAAAAATAGGGATACACAAATCTATGTATCCCTATTTTTATAGTATCAGGAAAACCAATAACTTTAGAAGTACTCTTCCTGTATACCATTAATATTGATTGTATCAGCTGTTTCACAAGGATTAAATTTAGCTGGAATAGCAAACTTTTTGTTTTGATTATAACCTAATCGCTTGTCTGCATAGACCTGTTGCATAAAGTAAGCCCATACAGGTAGCGCTGTTGTTGCACCCTGTCCCATTGAAGTATGGTCGAAGTGAATGTCGCGGTCCTCACCACCTACCCAGCAGCCACTAACGAGTTCTGGTGTAATACCCATGAACCACCCATCCGAGTTATTGTTTGTGGTACCCGTTTTTCCACCAATATCAGCAGTAAGGTGGTAAGCATAACGTAAACGACTACCAGTACCACCCTGTATTACGGCACGCATCATATCAATCATCTGATAAGAACTTACCTCTGAAATAACTTCAGTCATCAATGGCTGGAACTTTGCAATGACGTTTCCGTGGCTGTCCTCAATCTTTGTAACAAAGAGCGGAGCACAACGAATACCACCATTCGCAAAAGTTGTATAAGCACTTGCCATCTCACCTACAGAGGCTTCACAAGGTCCAAGACATAGAACAGGACTCGTATTCTTATCAATATCTGGGTTATTCAATCCAAAATCATGCAGAATATTTACAAACTGAGAAGGACCGAGGAGGTTGATTAGATAAGCCGAAATCCAGTTGTTAGACTGCTGTAAACCCCATCGTAAAGGTACTTCTTGACCATAACGAGCACGAGAGCCATTACGAGGTGTCCAGCCACCATAGGTACGCTGTACGTTTGGAGCGAGCGTACAAGGAGTCATACCATTCTGCATGGCAAGCGCATAGAGGAATGGCTTGATCGTTGAGCCCACCTGACGACGACCACCCATCACAACATCATACTTGAAGTGCTGATAATCAATACCACCCACATAAGCCTTAACAGCACCCGTATGTGGGTCCATACTAACAAAGGCAGAACGGAGGAACGACTTATAATAACGTATAGAGTCGATTGGTGTCATCACCGTATCAATATCACCATGATAAGTGAAAAGTGTCATCTCGTGAGGTGTACGGAAACTACGTTTTATCTCTTCAGGTGTTGCCCCCTGCTCTTTCAGACGTTGATAGCGCAGTGTCTGACGGCATGAACGATTCAAAATCTCTTTTATCGTACGACGAGAAATATTAGATGAGAATGGAGCATTCTTCTTATAACGCATTGCAAGATTAAACTGTGACTGTAAGTATCCACCCACATGTTTACGTACAGACTCCTCGGCATACTGCTGCATGCGCGTATCAAGGGTTGTATAGATACGCAAACCATCAGTATTTACATTATAAGGTTCACCATTACGCTTTGTATTCTTATTACACCAACCATAAAGTGGGTCCTGTTCCCATGCGATAGAATCAAGAACAAACTGACGATTCTGCCATGATTGATAATTCTCTCGCTCTGGCTTCTTAGCCATCATATACTGACGAAGGAAAGCTTGGAAATAGTCACCAGCACCACTCACGGGTTTTGGTTTTGTGAAATGGAGTCCCAAAGGACGCTGTGAAAGTTCTGCATACTCACTTTTCGTTACATAACCAGACTTAACCATCTGCATCAAAACCACATTACGACGCTGCACGCAACGCTCTGGGTGACGAAGTGGATTGAACATGGATGGGTTCTTACAAAGTCCCACTAACATAGCGGCCTCAGTCACTGTCAACTTACGAGGTTCCTTGTCAAAATAGACATTTGCAGCTCGCTTGATACCCACAGCATTATGAAGGAAGTCGAAATAATTAAAATACATTGCAAGAATCTCTTCCTTCGTAAAGTGACGTTCCAACTTCACTGCAATAATCCATTCAATAGGCTTCTGTAAAAGACGTTCTACCATGCTATGTGCCTTTTCTGAGAAAAGCTGCTTAGCAAGCTGCTGTGTGATTGTAGAACCACCACCAGCACTCGCCTGTCCCATCACACCACGTTTCACAACTGCACGTCCAAGTGCTATAAAGTCAATACCAGAGTGATCATAGAAACGTTCATCTTCCGTAGCAACAAGTGCATGAACAAGATGTGGCGACAGTTCATTATAGTCGATTGCCACACGGTTATTATTATCTGCGTTCCAAGTACCGATAAGCTGCTGATCTGAAGAATAAACCTGTGAAGCAAACTTATCAATAGGGTTAGACAGCTCATCCATATTAGGCATGTATCCCACCCATCCGTTCCATACAGAGATGAAGAATACAAAGACTAAGCCTAATATGGCAAGAAGTGATCCCCAAAGGAAATGTACAAAATGTCTTCTCATAAATTGTGAAAAATATTATGCAAAGATAATGTAAATCAATGGATAAGCAAAATAAATAGATATTTTTTTGATATAGGTGGATATTTCCTTTTTATACTTCGTTGATTAGAAAATAATAATGTAACTTTACCAACAGAAAAGAACTAAAACATCACAAAACAAATATGGAAAAGCATAACTTTGTGAATATCCAGGGGTTAGACCGTGAACAACTGCTCTATCTCATTGAAATGGCTCAAGAGTTCGAGAAGTACCCTAATCGAGAGCTACTTAAAGGTAAGGTTATTGCAACACTCTTCTATGAGCCGTCAACACGTACCCGACTTAGTTTTGAAACTGCTGCTAACCGACTCGGCGCACGTGTCATTGGCTTTACCGATGCAAAAGTTTCGAGTGTCAGTAAAGGCGAAACACTAAAAGACACCATCCTCATGGTTTCCAACTATGCGGATGCTATTGTCATGCGACACTATATAGAAGGTGCAGCACAATATGCTTCTGAAGTGGCACCTGTGCCTATCATCAACGCTGGTGACGGTGCACACCAACACCCTTCACAATGTTTGCTTGACCTTTATACTATCTATCAGACACAAGGCACATTAGAAAATCTGAACATCTATCTTGTTGGTGACCTAAAATATGGAAGAACAGTTCATTCTCTCCTTATGGCTATGCGTCATTTTAATCCAACGTTTCACTTTATTGCGCCAAAGGAACTCGCTATGCCAGAGGAGTATAAAGTGTATTGTCGTGAACACAATATCCGCTTTGAAGAACACGAGGATTTCACACCGGAAGTAATTGCCAATGCGGACATAATATACATGACTCGCGTACAGAAAGAGCGTTTCTCTGACCTAATGGAATATGAGCGTGTGAAGAATGTTTATATCCTACGACGTGATATGCTCTCTTTGGCTCGTCCGAATATGAAGATTCTTCATCCGCTTCCACGTGTAAACGAGATTGCATACGATGTCGATGATAGTCCACACGCTTACTACATAGAGCAGGCTCGCAATGGTCTCTTTGCGCGTGAAGCAATCTTCTGTCATTGTCTTGGTATATCTATGGAGGAAGTAAAAAAGATAAGACAATTTTGGAATAATAACTTTATCATTTTTACGAGTATGAGTAAATTAAAAAAGAGTACGTTTGCCGCTTTGCTACTGATAGTTTTGACCACCATATTCAGCTGTGAACTAAACTCTGAAGATGGTCGTTGGGATCCTATGAAGTGGACTTCGAACCGTCCAGGAGACCCAAGAAAGATTACTGCTACAGCAGAAGGAGGAACTTATCAATTAAAATGTACCAACTATGGGGGACCATGGATTAGTAGCGTGACATCTCCAGACACAACCATCTATGGTTTAAGTAAAGAGCAAGATTTTCATCATATTCAATATGATTGGTACGATGTATTAGCGAAAGGAAATACTTTTTATATCACTCTCCTCCCCAATACAACTGGCAAAGAACGCAAATTATCTATCGATGTGACAGCTGGCGATATCTTCGATCATGTAGTAGTGATACAAAACAAATAAAAATACTCATAATTCCTATATAATTTTATTCATTTTATGAACATGAACAAATTTAAGAATGTAACGCTTGCAGCATTGTTGCTGATTATTTTGACCACTATATTCAGTTGTAGAAAGAATACAGATGATGACATTAATAGAACAACTTTTAAGTGGACTTCTGATTATACTGGTGACCCAAGGAATATAACAGTTCCTGCTAAAGGAGGTACCTATAAGTTGGTATGCACCAACTACCAAACTCTGCGATTTGCAAGTAAGACTGTTGATGATTCATCAGTAATATATGGAGAAGAGGTAATCAGTACTGGCATTGTTGGAAAATGGTTCACAGCAGAATTAACAGGTAATACACTCACGATTACCATCGCCCCCAACACCACGGGTAAAATACGTAAGTTAATCTTTGGGCTAAGAGCAGATGATGCCGTAGATAGAGTGAAAATCACCCAAGAAAAATAGAATACATACTCATAATGCCTATGAGTGAACAAAGAAAATAGCCCACAAACACCCTGTCAGGCATTCCTTAATTTTAAGGAGACAGAGTGAGGCTTATATAATTATGTCAAAGAAAGAACGTCTGGTAGCTGCTATTGAGAGCGGCACCGTTATAGATCATATTCCAGCTGAAAAGACCTTTCAGGTGGTAAACCTACTACAGCTCCAGAAGCTCTCCACACCTGTTACTATCGGTTTCAACTTCTCATCGAAGATGGTAGGCACAAAGGGAATCATCAAGGTGAGTAACAAGTTCTTTACCGATGATGAAATCTCCCGTCTGTCGGTCGTGGCACCGAACGTGGTGTTGAACATCATTAATGACTATGAAGTGGTAGAGAAGAAGAAGGTTGTGACACCGGACGAGCTTCGGAGCATTGTAAGATGCAACAATCCAAAGTGTATCACTAATAACGAACCAATGAATACTATCTTCCACGTTGTTGACAAAGAACATGGTATTCTTAAATGCCATTACTGCGACAAAGAACAGGAAATGGAGAAGGTGGAACTTGTGTAGGTTGCAAGTTGGTGAGTAAACAAGTTTACAAGTAGACAAGTTGCTTGTTTCGAGGGAGACGGATTGATAAGTTAAACAACTATATATTAGTAATTTAATTGGTATAATTAAAGCTAATTAGAACATGATATTTCATAAATTATTAGCTTGTTTATTCTCCCCAAATACTATCTCTACCAAATTATTTTCATGAAAGAAAATATTTATTTACATGAGGAGAAATATTTTTTTCATGAAAATAAATATTTCTCCTCATGAAGATAAATTAAGACTAACTTAGCAGAAGTACTAAGACAAATAGCTATTACACGTTTTATTAACCAACAAATCATTACACAACAAATATGTTTTCTCATTTTTTTTTCGTACATTTGCAAGCATAGTATAAGGATGAATTTCATTCATTCGTATAGATGTAAGAGAATATTAATGGATAATAGGAGTGCGACTTTAGAGTTAGGAACAAAGCCTGTAGGTAAATTGCTGGTACAATACGCCTTTCCTGCAATTATTGCTATGATAGCAGCCTCACTCTATAACATAATAGACCGGATATTCATTGGTCAGATTGTAGGACCGATGGCGATATCTGGTTTGGCTATCACTTTCCCTTTTATCAACCTTGGAGCTGCTTTTGGAGCAGCGGTAGGAATAGGAGCATCAACATCTATCAGTGTGAAATTAGGTCAGCGCGACTATGAAACAGCAGAAAACATTCTTGGTAATACTGTTACACTGAATTTGATTATAGGAAGCTCTTTCGGAATAATATGCCTTATCTTCCTCGACCCTATCTTACGATTCTTTGGAGCAAGTGATGCTACAATTCCATACGCCCGTAGTTTCATGGAGGTTATCTTGGCAGGTAACGTCATCTCACACATGTATTTTGGGATGAATGCAGTACTACGTGCGGCTTCAAAACCTCGTCAAGCAATGACGGCAACGATTTTCACCGTCCTGATGAATATTGTTTTAGACTTTATCTTTATCAGACTCTGGGGATGGGGTATTCGTGGTGCAGCTTTCGCAACAGTTCTGTCACAAGCATTAGCATTATGCTGGCAGATGAAGCAATTTACCAATAAAGAGGAAATATTACATCTTAAGCGTGGCATCTACCGACTTAAAAGATATTTGGTAGAAAACATTATTTCTATCGGCATTTCCCCATTCTTGATGAATGTATGTGCTTGTATTGTGGTTATTTTTATGAATAATCAACTTGTAAGATACGGTGGGGATATGGCTGTCGGAGCATTCGGTATAGCCAACAGTATTGCGATGATTTTTGTTATGTTCATCATTGGATTAAACCAAGGAATGCAGCCTATTGCTGGATATAACTATGGTTCGCAACAGACAGATAGACTTATGAGGGTGCTTAAACTTACTATCTTTGCTGCAACAGGAATAATGATAGTAGGTTGGCTAATTGCTCATTTAGCTCCCTATTTCTGTGCCCGTATGTTCACAACAGACCCAGAGTTGATTCGACAAGCTATCAAGGCGATTCAAATAAACATGATGATGTACCCACTTGTGGGATTTCAAATGGTAGTGACAAACTTCTTCCAGTGCATAGGGAAAGTGAAGATAAGTATCTTCTTATCTCTCTCACGCCAACTACTCTTTTTAATTCCATTTCTTGTTATTCTACCACAGTTCTTCAAATTAGATGGTGTATGGGCATCGTTGCCTTCAAGTGATTTGTTAGCATCATTAGTTGCTGCCTTCATTATGATAGCCTATTTGCGTCGATTGAAAAATCAGAGTGTGAATAACCAAAACTCAAATTCATAAATTAAGAATCTAAATATGGAAAAGAAACTCATCATAAACGTTGGTCGCCAAATAGGTAGTGGTGGTCACATCATAGCAAAAATGCTTGCTGATGAATTTGACTGTCAGTTCTACGACCGTGAGATTCTAAATATCGCAGCAAGAGAAAGTGGTTTCTCAGAGAAATTCTTTGAGCAAAACGATGAGCAGAAAGGGTTTATGAAAGGAAATTTCCACATACATCTTCCGCTCATAGGAGACAACAACTTCTATAAGAGTAACTTCTCACAAGAAAGTCTTTATCAGTTCCAAAGCGATGCCATACGTGAAGTAGCTAAGCATAACCCACGTTGTGTGTTTGTTGGTAGAACAGCTGATTATGTATTACGTGATAACCCCAATACTGTCAATATCTTTGTAACAGCTTCAATGGACACTCGCATCGCAAATGTTTGTGAGCGACGTGGATGTACAAAACAGGAAGCACGTAAGCTTATTGAAAATGGTGAAAGTGAGCGCGCTAAATATTACAACTATTACACGACGAAGGTGTGGGGACATGCAGAAAGTTATGACCTTTGCATTGATGCCAGTATACTTGGTTTGGAAAAGACAAAGGATTTAATAGCAGATTTTATCAGAAGAAAAGGCTTTTAATGAAACGAATCGGAATAATCTCTGATACCCACGGATACTGGGATGATAAATATGAGTACTATCTTGGCGAATGTGACGAGATTTGGCATGCTGGTGATATTGGTTCATTAGAGGTTGCGGATAAGTTTGAAGCAATGAAACCTATCTTTCGTGCTGTGTGTGGGAATATTGATGATAACACTTTGCGTAACCGATATAGGGATATTCTACGTTTTAAGTGTGAAGATGTTGATGTTCTACTGAAGCATATTGGAGGTTATCCTGGGAGATACGATCGTTCAGTACAAAGTATGCTTTATGCGTCTCCACCCGATCTCTTTGTTGATGGACACTCACATATTCTTAAAATACAATTCGACAAGACACTCAACCTACTTCACATAAATCCTGGTGCTGCGGGTCTGCGCGGTTGGCATAAAGAAAGAACTTTAGTGAAATTAACCATTGACGGCAGTAAGTTTACTGATTGCGAGGTCATCACATTAGGAGATAAACAAGCCGTCATATAAAAACTAATCTGAATTGTAATGGAAGAAATTTATTACAAAAAGACTATTAGAACTGATAATAATTTTTAAACAATATAGATATGAAAACTTATTTGGTAACTGGTGCTGCTGGATTTATCGGAGCCAACTACATTAAGTATTTACTTCATAAGAAGTATGAGAATGAAGACATCAAAGTTATTATCCTTGATGCGCTTACCTATGCTGGTAACCTCGGTACTATCAAGGATGATATTGATGATGAGCGTTGTATCTTTGTGAAAGGTGACATCCGTGACCGTGAATTGGTTGACCAACTCTTTGCAAAATATGATATTGACTATCTCGTAAACTTTGCTGCAGAAAGTCATGTTGATCGTTCTATAGAAGATCCACAATTATTCCTATCAGTAAACATCCTTGGTACTCAGAACCTCCTGGATGCAGCACGTCGTGCATGGGTAACGGGTAAGGACGAGCAAGGATATCCAACATGGAAGGCTGGCAAGCGTTATCACCAAGTATCAACGGACGAAGTTTATGGGTCTTTGGGGGCTGAAGGCTACTTTACCGAGGAAACTCCACTCTGCCCACATAGTCCTTACTCTGCCAGCAAGACAAGTGCAGACCACTTCGTGATGGCTTATCATGATACTTATCACATGCCAGTTAGTATTACACGTTGTTCCAATAACTATGGTCCTTATCATTTCCCAGAGAAGTTAATTCCATTAATTATCAATAACATCCTCGAAGGTAAGAAACTCCCTGTTTATGGTGAAGGATTAAATGTTCGTGACTGGCTATATGTAGAGGATCACTGTAAGGCTATCGACATGGTGGTACGTGAAGGTCGTGAAGGTGAGGTTTATAATGTTGGTGGGCATAACGAGATGAAGAATATCGACATTGTTAAGCTCACAATCAAGACCATCCACGACATGATGGCAGAGGATAAGAACCTCCGTAACATCCTCAAAAAACAGGAGAAAGATGCTAATGGGGATATCGATATCAGTTGGATTAACGAAGACTTGATTACCCATGTCCCTGACCGTCTCGGTCATGATGCACGTTACGCCATTGATCCAACAAAGATTAAGAATGAGTTGGGGTGGTACCCTGAAACTATGTTTGCTGACGGTATTGTGAAGACTATCCGTTGGAACTTAGAACATCAAGATTGGATTCAAGAAGTAACTTCTGGTGACTATCAAAAGTACTATGACATGATGTATACCAAAAAAGGAAGATAAAACAAGTTATCCTACCCCCTCGCCTACCCTTCATACTATGGCGAGGGTGAAAGTCCTTCTCATCAATCAAAATATTGACAACACATTTTCAAATGAAAAGAATCTTGTTATTAGGCTCAGGCGAACTGGGCAAAGAATTCGTTATTGCAGCTAAACGAGCTGGACAATATGTCATTGCATGCGATAATTATAAGAATGCACCAGCCATGCAGGTTGCAGATGAATCAGAAGTGATAGATATGCTTGATGGCGCAGCACTTGATGCTGTTGTAGATAAGCACAAGCCTGACCTTATCATTCCTGAGATTGAAGCAATTAGAACAGAGCGTTTGTTTGATTACGAAGAGCGTGGAATACAAGTTGCACCATCTGCACGTGCCGTAAACTTCACGATGAACCGCCGTGCGATACGCGATCTTGCTGCACAAGATTTGGGGTTAAGAACAGCCAAATACTTCTATGCCCAGACTTACGAAGAGTTCAAGGCTGCTGCTGACAAAATCGGTTTTCCTTGTGTTGTTAAACCTTTGATGAGCTCAAGTGGACATGGACAGAGTTATGTACACAATGAGGAAGAGCTTGAAGAAGCTTTTCAGAATGCCATAGAAGGTGCACGAGGCGATGTGAAGGAGGTTATCATTGAAGAGTTTATTGAGTTTGATAGTGAGTTTACACTACTCACAGTAACACAGAAAAATGGTCCAACTCTTTTCTGTCCACCTATCGGACACATACAGAAAGGAGGCGATTACCGTGAAAGTTGGCAACCATACGCTATCCCTGAAGAATCATTACGTCAGGCGGAGCATATTGCTAACGAAGTAACACGGGCACTTACGGGCTATGGTATATGGGGAGTAGAATTCTTCTTGACAAAGAAAGGAGAAGTAATCTTTTCAGAACTGTCACCTCGTCCACATGATACAGGTATGGTAACATTGGCACACACTACAAACTTCAATGAGTTCGAGCTTCATTTCCGTGCTGTAATGGGACTTCCTATTCCAGCAATCCATCTTGAACACGTGGGTTGTTCTGCAGTAATTCTATCTCCAATAGAGACTGATAAGCCATTATTATACAATCTTTTAGATGCTTGTAAAGAAGATCGGACACGTTTACGAATCTTTGGAAAGCCTATTGCTCATGTTGGTCGTCGTATGGGTGTTGCCCTATGTTATGGAAAAGTTGGAACCGATATGAACGCTCTTCGAGATAAGACAAAACGTGTTGCAGCAACAGTTTTGGGTACAGACCCATACATGAATAAATAACTATTAAAAGTCAATAGACGATTAGAATGAAAGAGACAGAGACTTCGTTAGGAAAGATAATCTCACTGCAGAAGATGGTTGATCCACGTGGCAACCTCTCAATAGCAGAGGGCATGAAAGACATTCCTTTCAATGTTTCTCGAGTTTATTGGACATACGACGTGCCATCAGGTGCCAGCCGTGGTGGTCATGCGCATAAACATTGTAGAGAATTCATTGTTGCGGTGAGTGGTTCCTTTACCATTACACTCGACAATGGAGTCGACAAGCAATCGTTCCTCTTGAATCATCCGTATCAAGGTCTCTTGGTTGAAACTGATATATGGCGCACCCTTGATGATTTCTCATCGGGTGCTGTATGCCTTGTATTAGCAGAAGACCCATTTGATGAGAACGATTATATTCGTGATTACAAAGAGTTTCTAAATTATAGGGGTATAAGGAAGGAATAAAATCAATGGGTTAAGCTGATATAAAGGAAGCTATAAAACAACTTCTATCCTTCCATCTTGATATAAAAATGTTTGAAGTAAAGCAATATTCGCAAGAGCAAGCACGAGAATGGAATGCGTTTGTTGAGAAATCTCGACAAGCAACATTTCTCTTTAATCGTTCTTACATGGATTATCATGCAGATCGTTTTCATGATGCTTCGCTGATGATTTATCGTAAGAGACAACTCTATGCACTCTTGCCAGCTAATCGTTTAGACGACACACTTTACTCTCATCAAGGATTAACTTATGGCGGACTTTTAACAAAGAAACAAGCTACCGCTGCTGAGATAAGCGAGATGCTGATAAGGATTAATGCATATCTTTACCACTCAGGTATACAAAGGGTTATATATAAACCTACTCCGTGGATTTATCATTGCTATCCAGCCGAAGAAGACCTCTATGCTCTTTTCAATGTATGTCATGCCCACTTAATTGCTCGTGACATATCAAGTACTATTCCTTTCGATTCACGTATGAAGTTTACGGAGAGTCGTCGAAGTGGAATTAGAAAGGCTACACGTGCCGGTGTAACAG
This sequence comes from Prevotella melaninogenica, assembly GCF_018128065.1. Classification (NCBI taxonomy): domain Bacteria; kingdom Pseudomonadati; phylum Bacteroidota; class Bacteroidia; order Bacteroidales; family Prevotellaceae; genus Prevotella; species Prevotella melaninogenica. Next base: position 1,464,563 of record NZ_CP072359.1, read on the forward strand.
TTCGCGAAAGCAAAGACATTGCTGCCTTTTGGCATATTCTCAATGACAATCTTACCAATAAGTATGGCGCTCACCCTGTACACTCGCTTGAAGAATTAGAACTCCTCCATGGTCGTTTCCCTAAGTCCATCCGACTTTTCATGGCATACAACGACAAAGGTATAGCAATTGGAGGTACAGTGGTTTATGAGATGCCACAAGTTGTACATACACAGTATATCTCCGCATCTAAAGAAGGTAAGGAGAGTGGAGCACTCGACCTCCTCTTTGATTATATCATCAATGATATTTACGCCAAACATAAAGGATTCTTTGACTTTGGTAAAAGCACAGAAGAGCAAGGAAAGTTTCTTAATACTTCTCTTATTTTCCAGAAAGAAGGCTTTGGAGGACGTGGGGTTTGCTACGACTGCTATGAGTGGGAGACAAGTTCTATAATTGAATAATGCAAGAAGGTTCGCAACAATCAGTACACCTTATAAAAAGATTAACATGATTAATTATCTTTCACTTCAAAAGATAACAGCATTACACGAAACAGAGATTACAACTGCCGTTAATCAGGTACTACATTCTGGATGGTATCTACAGGGAGAACATGTATCATCATTTGAAAAGAATTATGCACAATACATTGGTACTAAATACTGCATAACCTGTGGAAACGGACTTGATGCGCTTTGCCTTATACTGCGCGCCTATACCGAATTAGGAATACTAAAAGAGGGAGATGAAGTCATTGTACCAGCCAACACTTATATAGCTACGATCCTTTCTATCACAGAGAATCGCCTCACTCCAATACTTATCGAACCAGACATCAACACTTTAGAAATTGATGGGCAACAGATTGAACAAGCTATCACACCTCGTACACGTGCTATCATGCTTGTACATCTCTATGGGCGATGCGCCTATACGCCATTTATCGGCGATATTTGCAAACGTCATAACCTCTTATTATTTGAAGATAACGCACAGGCGCATGGATGTTTTTTTGGTAAAAAACGTACAGGGAGTCTTGGAAATGCTGCAGCACATAGCTTTTATCCTGGTAAAAATCTCGGAGCATTAGGAGATGCTGGGGCTGTAACAACCGACAACGAACAATTGGCACAGACTATCCGTTGCCTTGCAAACTATGGTTCTGCCCGTAAATATGAGTTTACTTTCAAGGGAAGAAACAGCCGTATGGACGAGATACAAGCTGCTGTATTGAATGTGAAACTACCCTATCTTGATAAGGAAAATCAACGTAGAAAACAAATAGCAAAGGCTTATTTTGAGGGTATTAACAACCCAAATATTACACTTATAAAGAATAATGATAGGGACAATGTTTATCATATCTTTCCCATTCTCTGTCCATCTCGCAATCGCTTACAACAATATCTAAAAGATAATGGAGTTGAAACAAAGATTCACTACCCCATCCCACCACATCAGCAGAAAGCTTATAAAGAATGGGAAAAAATACACTATCCTATCACGGAGCTCATTCACCAGCAAGAACTCTCTCTACCTTGCAACCCAGCTATGACTGATGAAGAAGTTTATCAGGTCACTAACTGTATCAATAAGTATCAATAAAACAAAATATAACGTATGAGAAAAATCACCTATATCACCTCAACAATTGTTACGCTAATGGCTTTACACGTACAACCAGCTATTGCTGACAACAATGAAGCAGTACCAGCAAACCAGCTTACCTGCCCAGCAGATGCTGTTACGTTCACATCTAAACGCCCTAAAGAAACTGAACGTCTTTTCCGCTCTGAAGCTGTTGAGAAAGAAATACAGAATATAGTAAAGAAGTTGACTAATAAACGACTGGCATGGATGTTTGAGAATTGCTTCCCAAACACACTCGATACAACCGTACACTATGGTGAAGAAACAGATGGAACACCTGACACCTATGTTTATACAGGTGATATTCCTGCTATGTGGCTTCGTGACTCGGGTGCACAAGTCTGGCCTTACGTACAGTTGGCAGGCAAAGACAAGAAACTGAAGAAGATGTTAGCTGGTGTTATTAACCGCCAGTTTAAATGTATTAATATCGATCCATACGCTAATGCATTTAATCATTATCCAGACCCAGATGGTCGATGGATGACGGATGAAACTGATATGAAACCAGAGTTGCACGAACGTAAGTTTGAGATTGACTCACTCTGTTATCCTATACGCCTCGCATTTGAATATTGGAAAATAACTGGCGACACAAGTGTTTTTGGGTCGGAATGGGTTAAAGCCGTAGAGAACATTCTCCAAACATTCCACACACAACAGAAGAAAGACGGTAGAGGTACTTACAAGTTTTTACGTGTTACGGACCGCGCACTCGACACTATGAACAATGCTGGATGGGGCGCACCTGTTAAGCCAGTAGGACTGATTGCTTCTGCATTCCGTCCTTCAGACGATGCGACAACACTACAATTCCTTGTTCCATCAAACTTTATGGCAGTTTCTTCCCTTCGTAAAGCAGCAGAGATTTTGACCAAAGTTAATAAGAACACAGCACTTGCTACGCAATGTGCTGACCTTGCCAACGAAGTCAGCGATGCGCTGAAGAAATATGCAGTATATGATCATCCTAAATATGGTAAGATATATGCTTACGAAGTAGATGGCTTTGGCAGCTACTTCTTAATGGATGATGCCAACGTACCAAGTCTGTTGGCGATGCCTTATCTTGGTGATGTTAGTACAGACGACCCTATCTATCAGAATACTCGCCGTTATGTATGGAGTGAGGATAATCCTTATTTCCATCGTGGCAAGGCTGGTGAGGGAATTGGAGGTCCACATATTGGCAACGACATGATATGGCCAATGTCTATCATGATGCGCGCTTTCACATCAAAAGATGAACAGGAAATTCGTCAGTGTATTGAAATGTTGATGAATACCGATGCTGGAAAGGGTTTCATACATGAAAGCTTCTATAAAGATGATGCTAACAACTTTACACGTGAGTGGTTTGCATGGCAAAACACATTATTTGGTGAACTTATCATCAAGTTAGTAAATGATGGTAAACTGGATTTGCTTAACAGCATAAAATAGACCAATAATTACACAATTGTAGAGATATTTCACAAGTTAAAAGACAAAACCAGAATGTTTATCTTATTTAACATTATATATTTGGAAATATAACAAGATTTAGATATCTTTGCAACGTGTTTTTCATGGTATTAGATTATTAAGGTTAGAAGATTGCTTGTCGTGAGACAAGTAATCTTTCAGTCCCAGACCAACAGTCTGGGATTTTTTATTTTTAAGATACTTTGCCATTATTGTTTTAACAAAATAAAAATAAGGGGTCACTGTTACTCTTTTGGTTTACTAATCAATTCCTTAATATTGATGGATTTCAATTCATTAAGATAAGCTGCACGAATATTTTCCACCTTGTTATTTATGTCTCGATTCCATGCTTTGTTAGGTAAAAAGCCTAAAAGAGTTATCTTCGAAGCAGGTGAAGACTCTAAACGATCAATCATTTCACCCACAGTTATGTTATTCGTGTCATGTGTAGGTGTGTAAGTTATTTCGTCAGTAGTCGGAGAATGATTTTCTGAAATAAGATCTATCTCTTTTAATTTATGCAGAATATCTACTGTAACACGTACAGGAATATGCGTCGCAGCCTTTATCTGTAAGGCTGTATGAGGTGGCTCATCATTTGCAAAACGCTGACAGATATGACTTAACACGGTTGCACACATCACCATAAGGTCATTATGACATATATCTTCAGCATCAATTAAACACTCATAATACTCTAAATTTTGATTGGTATAGCTAAGCTCGGCACAGAAAAGACAGATATACCACGAGATAAGAATCCATAACATAAACAACGGAAGTGCAGCAAAAGATCCATAAATGGCGTTATAGCTTGTAAGAAATATTTGTCCGTGAATATAAACAGCCTGTAAGCAGAGCATGGACAGACTGGCAATCATCGCAGGACCTATGGTTTTGGTAATCTTAACCTTCGCATTAGGCATAAAAACATAAAGCACAATAAACATAAAAGTAAGGATTGCCCATGGAACAAGATACCGAAGAGAAAAACCTGCAATACTCCCAAGAAAACGAAGACCGTTCAAATTCTCTATAAAACTATAGAAATAGATGCTTAGTCCAGACAATATGATGATGCTAATAGGCACAAGAAACATCATTGCCGTATAGTCTATGATTATCCGACTAAATGGTCGAGAATCCTTAACCTGCCATATACTATCGAAAGCACACTCTACTGTCCTAATCAAAGAAAATACACTGTAAAGCATAATCACCAATCCTATTCCAATAAAGAGACCTGTTTTAGCATGAATAAGATAAGATTGTGTGAGCGTTAGCAGCCAAGTGGCGGCTTCTGGTTGTGCTGACAGCATCTCACGAAACTGATTTTCAATAAATTCTCCAAAACCAAAGCCATTGGCAATGGCAAAAATCATTGAAGCAATAGGCACGATAGCCATAATTGTTGAAAAAGAAAGTTGTGTTGCAGCATCTATGTGATTGCGTTCTAAAAAGAATTTTACAGCAAGATAGATTTTTTGCAACTGTCTGACAAATAGATTTCTTCGCTTCGACCTATGTTCTGTTGTTAAAAACATACCTGTTGTCAAGAAGTATTTTATGCTTTGTAAATCAATCTTCATTGTTGTTTCTTTTTTCGTAAAAGTGTCGAACTAATTATGCAAACTTAATAAAAAAAGCGAAATAAGCAACCTTTCCCTTTTTAAAATGAATTACATTATTGCCTTATCTATTACTTTACCTCATCTACCAAATCCTTAATACAATTACTGAACAAAAAAATCTTCAGTACGCCATTAGTCAACTATCTCAAAATACAATTCCTCTGTAATTTGTAATAAAAAATCATATCCTAAAAAACAAACAACGCCCAATAGCAATTGAAACAAGGCTTAATTGGGGTTCAAAGATGCCCTTTTGAAGTCTTACTAACGCCCTTTTAAAGTCCAATTAAGCACATCTTGTTAAACGATCTTATAACTACTTTATATTATGTCAGTTACAAATCTAAATTTTATGCTTATTTTGAACTGTTTCTGAAGGACTTTCTCTTCAAGTTATGTAATAATTTTTCATGATACTATCAGCTGATATTTTTAGACCACAGAAAGGAAAAGTTACAATTCTTTTATACAAAACAAGCGGCTAAGCAGTTAATAGAAAAACAAAAAAGACCGTATCAGAAGCGTAAACTTAGGCATTTATAACTTCTAATACAGCCTTTTATTGAATCTTAGAGATAAGCTAACAAATGAATAAAAGATTAGCTCAGATTATATGTATGTACACTTACGCCTTGTGCTGATGGTAGGTAATTGATGCCCCACCAGCAGATCTGCAACAATACAAATGCAATGATAAGTACCCATAAGGCTGGACGTATAACACGTGGGCGATATTGACGATAGTGAACATAGACCAAGTATGAAAGCCATGTGATAGCTGCCCATGTCTCTTTTGGGTCCCATGACCAGTAATGTCCCCATGCTTCCTTTGCCCATAAGGCACCCATAAGCATGCCGAGGGTCATGAACGATAGTCCAACGTAAGTTAGATTATCTGTTATTTCCATTTCTTTATCTATATTTGCATTCTTCTTAAAGAAAAGAAGGTAAACAGACATGACCACTGCTGCGCCCAAAAGAGCATATGCCATCATATAAACAATCACATGAGGAGCAAACCATGGACTTTGTAGGGCTGGCATAAGTGTCTTTGAATGTATCTCTGGCTTGAAAATGTTAACACAAACAAAAACTGTTGCAAGAAGTGTTGAAAAACTTAATATCCACTTATACTGCCAGCGACTAAAGACTATAATACCCGCCAAAGGAAGGAAAAAGCTATACCACAGACGTGTTTCACCCATCGTTCTGAGTGGTGGACGCTCCAATGTTATCCACATTATCAAGATGTAAGCGAAGAATATTGCAAGTCCAAGACCTGTTGCACCAAAAGCCAAGATACGACGATTGCGCCATGCTGCCCATGCACCAATAGCCCATAATATTACTGATAAAACTGCAAATATTACAAAATAACTCCAGATCATAGCTTTACCTCCTTCTTACGACTTGCTGTCAAAAACATTCCAACAGCTCCGAATAACAACAAGAATATTCCTACATACACAACTGGCATCCAAGGATCAGTTACAATCTCAAAGATACTTAAGTTACTCCATTTCCCCATCTGTTCATTATAGCTAAGCTGATAGATTTTCCATCCATCAATAGTAAATGGCTTATTAACCTCTATTTCAGTATGAATATTCTTTCCTGCCTGCGTGTAGATGTCTACAATTGATGCAAAACGACGTGGTTCACGATTTGGCATAACCAATCTCCTGCCATCGGCAAGCTTCAAAGATTGATAAGGAAAAGATAACTACCACATGTAAGCCATCCTGTAATGGTCTGTTGTTGTACTTTGTTTAACCCAGAAATATTACTTTTATTAGTTTTTACACCTGTTGTCACCTTTACATATACAGCACAGGCAGTTCCCGGTGCATCAGAGGGTATATACCCTTCCTTATTGCGTGCCTGGCCTAATGAATCCATACGAATATTGCTCATCATTCCTCCAGGCATTTTACCCACCATCTTGCTAAGCATAGCGGGCATAGCATTGTCGATCCGCTTGAGGACTTCTATCTTACAATCTAATAAATACCCAGACTTCACCTTCTTATCTAAAATATATTTTCAGGCTTTTCCTTTGGAAGTGGAAGACCCATATCGTCGATAAGCATTAGCTTAGGTGGATATTCATCAATAGTGAACTTCTCTAATTGAATTGCTACCGGAAGATGATGAACATTGCTAAAAGCATCAAGTCCACGCCATTCAGGCTGTCCCTCCTCACAATACATCTTAACACGAAGCATATCCGCACTACCGAGTGTGCTGCAGGTAAGGACAAGGAAGAGTCCAACATGACTCGTCAGTGTAGGTAAACGACGCCATGAAAAATGTGCTATCTGAATCAAAGTGACCTCACCCACAATGGCAGTCATCCAAACATAAACAAGGATGAAAGGCCAGAAATTGAGCATCTTCGTTATACCAATTGGGTCAACAGGATCTCTACTCTCCGCTACTTGCTTCGTAATTCCCATGACAAGGGTTAATACTGCGGCTGCAGCAATAGCAGGAATTGCCGCTTGCATGGTAGCCATAAAGCGACAGAAATAAGACCGTTTGCGTAGTATGAATACTGCAATAAGTGTCAGAATAAATAAAACTAAGGTAATAATATTGGCTGGCCAAGCAAAAACACCCCACTCTAAGGGACCTATCGTTACCTGTAATAACCCACCAGTTACCAATAAACCAACAACAATTGTTGTTCCTTCTTTAAGCGTATAAGGTTTATTCCACATAGTAAGAGAAACTCTGCTCCACTCTTTTCCTAATAAGAAAAGACATAAAATAATCAATCATGGAGTATGAGTAAATAAATTAATTCTGTATGATATATAAAATATAAAGATTAATAAGCACCCATACAACATGGGTATTGCTTTTTTTTACGGACAGGATTCCTCTCCTAATGGGAAGGAATCCTGTGTGTAGTTTGTTTACATCGGTTTAGTTATAAACCGCTTATTCTTGCGTGCCTGCTCTATCCACTTCGGAACGATAGTGTCAAGGAACTGCTTCTTTTGTGCATTAAGCTTAGTCATATCTAAGCCAATGTAAGACTGTGCCTTAGCCTTAGTAGAAACGTCAGGAAGAGGAATCTGTCCTGTAAAGCCGTGACGAGCAACTACACGTGCGATCTGTAAGCGTGCATCCTTTGCATATTCCATAGCGCTTCCAAGGAGTCGCATTACTTCTTGTGGAGCATGGAAAGCAGCGCCGTGGCTGGCAACGGCATAGTCCCAACGCCACTGCCCCTTACGAAGGTCTTTCAAAACAGGCTCCATCTCAGCCTCAGTTGCGCCCTTTTCCCATGCAAATTTAGCTTCAATATGTGCTGCAGCAAGTTCTCTTTCGACATGAGTACGGAAGTCATAAATCTTCTGTTGACGCTCATATACATTCTGACGAAGTGTTTCAGCATCTTGACGGTGACAAGTCTGGCAAGTACGACTGATGTTTGCTAATGGACTTGTAATATGGTGATCTGTATATTTCACACCACCCTCAGAGATGTAAGGCATATGACAATCAGCACATGAAACACCACGCTGTCCATGGATTCCCTGTAAATACAATTCATAACCAGGATGCTGTGCCTTTAGAATCTTCGCCTTTGATAATGGATTAATGTAATCATAGAAGCCAATACTATCGTAGTATTCCTCTGCTGCCTCACACGTCATACCCTTTTCTTGAGGGAAATGTAGATAGTTGCCATTCTCTTTCTCGAAGTAGTATTCCGTGTGGCACTGTGCGCAGACCAGGCTACGCATCTCTTGATGGCTGGCTTTTCTCACGTCTTTACCGACACGAGCCCATGCCTCATAGAGAGCAGGACGAGCGGGACGAAGTTCCATCGTCCTTGCATCATGGCAGTCAGAGCAACCGACGGTGTTCATGACCTCTGGTCCCCAGTCGCTCCACTTGGCAGCATAGAATTTATCAGTTCCTTTCTCACGCATTAGACGTGGAACATCAGGACCCTTGCAGGTCCAACAGGTTCCTGGCTGTATGTCATCTTGTCCATCAACACCTGGACTTCCTGTACGCATAATCTTACGTAAGTCATCAATACAATGACGGTGTCCACGTGGTGTATTATACCCTCTTGAGAAAGAATAGCCAGCCCATAGGATAACCATTTCGGGTCTCTCAGCCAGTACATCTACTTCCTGGGAAGAATTGTACTTACTCACGAAACTTGTGTCTTCTGTCATTGCCCACGTCTGATATTCACGTGGGAAATCAGCTGCAAATTTCTCATTCTGAGATACAATGGAGTCAGTCATCGGTGTACGTCTGTTGTTGAACACACTTACAACCTCAGCTCTTCTTTCAAGCATTGAAGAACAGAGCAGTCCAAGAATGAACACGAGAACCATTGCTCCTCCAAAGAGTAGCCAGCCTTGCCATTTCTTTAATGTCTTTGCCATAATTATCGATTTTTAGTTCTTATTTTTTCTTTCCTAACATTTTTTGCAACCAATCTGGAACAGGAGAAGGTGGCATTGGTTCCACATATTCTGCACCAGGAGTACTTGAGAGAGAATTCATCTTCATGTGTGCTACATCACGATGACAATCCCAGCAGGCTTTACCCTCACCACGCTGAGCCTCCATGTAATCTATTCTACCTGTATTAACAAACTCTTGATTTAATTGTTTATGACAGCGGATGCAGTTATCCATTATCACTTCTGCGGATGCTGATTCTGCCTGAATAGTTTGCGATTCATTAAATGTAACAAAATAAGCTACATGCTTCATTCCATCCATACCTTTAAAAGCATAGTGTGCAGCAACGTTATCATTAGGAACGTGACAATCGTTACATGTGGTGTTACGAGCATGTGCAGAGTGTGACCACGTAGCATAATAAGGTGACATGATATGGCAATTAATACATGCCGCTGGGTCATCACCTATTATATAGGTATGCATACGTAGAAGATAAAAGAATAACCCTGTTAATCCTACTATCACACCGCACAAAATAGATAATGTAACCTTTTGCCGATATGAGATGCATGATAGAAACTTATCTATCATACTTTTCAATTTGGTAGATATGGTTTTTAGTTTCATAGGATTTATATCTTGTTTCGTGCACAAAGATATGTATTATTTTTCATTAGACAAGTAAAGAAAAAAGAAAAAATCATCATAAATTATGATTTAGACTAAATCTAATATATTTTTATCGTGAAGAAAAGAATTTATGTTCATGACAAGAATTACTTATTTTCATGATAAGAAATATTGTTTTGGTTCTTCCGTTAAATGTGTGGACACTTTTCGTATTACTATAAAGGGAAAACCAAAGTTACTCATTAAACAAAAATATGTCTAAGACTGTCAACATTCTATCCTATTATTATCCTCTGACATTGAAAATCATTTCTTTTTAGACTTCGAAAATATGCAGATAACGGTTTAAAAAATCATTACATAATTTCAAATAAACATCTGTAAACAACGGCAAAAATACATACAAATATAGGTTTGTAACCATAAGGAAATCAATTAGTTACAAAGTAGTAAAGTAAAGGTGCTTAATAAGACATCAAAAGGGCATTAGTAAGGGGCTTAAAGGGCACCTTTTGCAAGTCAATTAGGCGTCTTTAAGAAGCCAAAAGAGCATGTCTTGGCTTTGACCCACACGAAAATAATTTACAAACTTCTATTAATAAGGGAGTAAGTTATTTATAAAAGACAGATAGACATCGCACCTAATCATATTTGTCATGTAGTTTATCCCCCTTTCTAAAACCCTCTAATTGGGGGTAATCATACCATGTATATGGATTAATCTCATTCTATTAACAATCTACGCATTTAACTGAAGAACCTTTTTTATGAAAATAATTCGATATAGTACTTGTATAAAGAATAATACCATAGTGTAATAAACATGTAAAAAGAATTACAAGACAGCTTTTATACTATTATTCAAGCACAATGTTTTTAACTTTTTTCATTACTATATAGTAGTTATATCATTTAAAAATAGTAACTTTGTGCGAATTTAATCAGTAAGTTGTGACTAAAGATATAGTCAAAAAAGAGTTCGAGACATTCTGGATGAATACCTCGAAGCTAACAATCATCGCAAGACTTCAGAGCGATATGCCATCTTGGATGCGGTCTATGACATGGGAGAACATTTCTCCTTAGATGAATTAGGTGCAGCACTTGAAAAGAATAATTTTCGAGTTTCGCGTGCCACGCTTTATAACACAATGCGTCTTTTCATAGAATTGCGTCTCGTTGTCAGACATCGTTTCATTGGTCAAACCAAGTATGAGGCATGCTATAACAATGAAGATCATATCCATCAGATCTGTACGCTATGCGGAACAGTGACAGAGGTTGATTCTCCAGAGATTGCGGATGCTATTAAGAACACAAAGTTCCACCGCTTCCGAAGAGATGGCTTCTCCTTATATATATATGGAATATGCTCTCGTTGTCAGGCTGTATTGTCGCGTCAGAGAAGCAAGTTTCTTACACAGAAACAAGTTAAAAACTCACATAAAAGCAAATGAACACAGGTAAAGTAGACGTCCTGTTGGGTCTCCAATGGGGTGATGAAGGAAAAGGTAAAGTTGTAGATGTGCTTACACCACGCTACGATGTAGTGGCTCGTTTCCAAGGAGGTCCGAATGCAGGACACACTCTTGAGTTCGAAGGTCAGAAGTACGTGCTACGCTCTATACCATCAGGCATCTTCCAAGGTGGAAAAGTAAACATCATTGGTAATGGCGTTGTTTTAGCTCCAGACCTCTTTATGGATGAGGCTAAAGACCTTGAAAAGAGTGGACATCCGCTGAAGGAGCGTTTGCATATTTCAAAGAAGGCACACCTCATCATGCCTACACATCGTATTCTTGACCGTGCTTATGAGGCAGCGAAGGGTAAGGATAAGGTGGGAACTACTGGCAAGGGCATTGGACCTACTTACACCGATAAAATTAGCCGTAATGGTTTACGTGTTGGTGACATCCTTTGTGACTTCGAATGCAAGTATGCTGCTCATAAGGAGCGTCACATGAAGATGCTTGCAGCACTTGGTTGGACAGACTTTGATGGTTTGGAAGAGACTGAGAAACTTTGGATGCAAGGTATTGCCTACATGAAGGAGTTTAAGTTTGTTGACTCTGAGAATGAAATCAATCACCTGCTTCGTGAGGGTAAACATATCCTTTGTGAAGGTGCACAGGGAACAATGTTGGATGTAGACTTTGGTTCTTACCCATTCGTAACCTCTTCAAATACTATTTGTGCTGGTGCTTGTACAGGACTTGGAATTGGTCCTAATAAGGTAGGCAATGTCTATGGCATTATGAAGGCCTATTGTACTCGTGTTGGTTCTGGTCCATTCCCAACAGAACTCTTTGATGAGACGGGAAAGAAGATTCGTGACCTCGGACATGAGTATGGAGCTGTGACTGGACGCGAACGTCGTTGCGGTTGGATTGACCTTGTTCAGCTTCGTTACTCTGTAATGGTAAATGGTGTGACCGAACTTATCATGATGAAGAGTGATGTTCTTGATAGCTTCGAAAACATCAAGGCTTGTGTTGCATACGAGTTGCCAGATGGTACAGAGACAAAGGATTTTCCTTACGAGATTGATAATGTTAAGCCAATCTACAAAGACTTTCCTGGTTGGAAGAAAGATATGACGAAATGCAAGTCACAGGACGAATTCCCACAGGAGTTCCAAGACTATGTTGCTTTCCTTGAGAACTATCTTGAAACTCGTATAGGCATTATCTCTGTTGGTCCTGACCGCGAACAAACAATCGTTTTATGATACCTTTTAGGCTGTGACGGACGGCTATAAGTTTTGAAAAAGCTTATATTCGGCTATCACAGCTTAATATTCTTAATCAAAACAAACATAAAAATAGGCAAATGGCAAACAAACCTTCCATCCCAAAGGGAACGCGAGACTTTGGTCCTGATGAGATGGCAAAACGAAATTACATATTTGATACTATCAAGCGTGTTTATGCTCTCTATGGTTTTCAGCAAATAGAGACTCCTTCAATGGAAACTTTACAGACGCTGATGGGTAAGTATGGTGAAGAAGGAGATAAACTTCTTTTTAAGATTCTAAATTCAGGAGATTACTTGAAGGCTGTTAGCGATGAAGAACTTAAGGAGCGCAATACACTAAAGATGCAGACAAAACTCTGCGAAAAGGGATTGCGCTATGACCTTACAGTACCTTTTGCTCGTTACGTGGTGATGCATCGTGATGAGTTGCAGCTACCTTTCAAGCGTTACCAAATACAACCAGTTTGGCGTGCAGACCGTCCACAGAAGGGTCGTTATCGTGAGTTCTATCAGTGTGATGCCGATGTAGTAGGCTCTGACTCATTACTAAACGAGGTGGAGTTAATGCAGATTATTGACACTGTATTTACAGAGTTTGGCATTCGCGTACAGATAAAGATTAACAATAGAAAGATTCTCACAGGTATAGCTGAAGTAATTGGTGAGAAGGATAAAATTGTTGACATCACAGTTGCTATCGACAAACTTGATAAGATAGGACTTGATAATGTAAACGAAGAACTGCGTAATAATGGAATCTCTGAAGAAGCAATAGAGAAGTTGCAACCTATCATTAAGTTAGAAGGAACCAATGAAGAGAAACTTGATGTTATTGCAGAAGTCTTGAAGGAGAGTGAAACTGGACTAAAAGGTGTTGAAGAAACGCGTTTTATCCTTGAAACATTGAAAGGTTCTGGACTAAACAATGAGATACAGCTCGACCTTACTTTGGCACGTGGATTGAACTATTACACAGGTGCTATCTTTGAGGTTAAGGCCCTTGATGTACAGATTGGTTCTATCACAGGTGGTGGACGTTATGACAACCTAACTGGTATCTTTGGTATGCCAGGTATCTATGGTGTCGGAATTAGCTTTGGTGCTGACCGCATTTATGATGTTCTAAATACGCTCGACCTCTATCCAAAGGAGAGCGTACAGGGTACACAGCTTCTCTTTATTAACTTCGGAGAGAAGGAAACGGCCTACTGTCTGCCAATTGTTACAGCTGCACGTAGGGCTGGTATTCGCACTGAAATGTTCCCTGACAAGGCTAAAATGAAGAAACAAATGAGCTATGCCAATGCAAAGAACATTGGTTTTGTTGCCCTTGCAGGTGAAACTGAAATGCAGCAAGGCAAGATAACGCTGAAAAACATGACTACTGGCGAACAAGAACTTGTTACACCAGAGGAATTGATTAATAAAATTTAGAAATCATACTCCCCTCTTCAAATTCTGGAGAGGGGAGTTTCCTTATTATCAAGAACTGTTCCTGCCTGCAAACAGTTTCCATCTCACGATTACTTTACATGGTGTTCAGCATCCGCACACATGGTGTTTACAAACAGCACCGCATGTGCGGCTGCTGAACACCATGTAAAATAACACAAGGATAAGGATTGATTAAGCTATGAAAACAAAATTAAAGAAATTACATTGGATATTGCTTTGCCAATCCGCCAGCGCTTGTCTCTTTATAGAGCGATGGGATGTCGTGTCCCGTCTGCTTCATTACTTCTACAACACGGTCGAAGGAAACACGATGACTACCATCACTAAATGACGCATAAAGTTGAGCATCCAGTGCACGACAAGCCGCAAATGCATTACGTTCGATACAAGGAATCTGTACCAAACCGCACACTGGGTCACAAGTCATACCCAAGTGATGCTCTAACCCCATCTCGGCAGCATACTCAATCTGTGATGGACTACCACCGAACAACTGACAGGAAGCAGCTGATGCCATAGCACACGCCACGCCAACCTCACCTTGACAGCCTACTTCTGCGCCTGAGATAGAAGCATTATACTTTACGATATTACCAAAGAGACCTGCTGTTGCAAGTGCGTGTAATATCTTTGTTTCTGAGAATTCGTGTCCTTTTGACAGATGATAAAGCACCGCTGGGACGACACCACAAGCCCCACAAGTTGGTGCGGTAACAATCGTACCACCAGAAGCATTCTCCTCACTTACTGCCAAAGCGTATGAATAAACCATTCCACGACTCTGCAAAGAAGGCTTATATCCACGTGCTTTTATGTAATAGTTAGGTGCTTTTCGAGCAAGGTTCAACGGACCAGGTAAGGCTCCTTCGCTGTCAAGACCACGCTCGACGGCTGCCTCCATAGTTTTCCAAACTTCGCGAAGATAGTCCCAAAAATCTTCACGCTCACACTGTTTTACATACTCCCAATAGCCTCGTCCATGATGCTCACACCACATCTGAATTTCTTTGAGGGTATGCATTTCATAAACAGAATCCTTGTGAAAGTAGTCATTTGTAGCCTTCCCTTCTGACAGTGCACCACCACCGATGCTATAAACCGTCCATTCGTCTAAGAGGTCTTGACTGCTATTATAGGCACGAAATAGCATTCCATTGGGATGATAAGGTAGAAAAACTTCAGGCTTCCATACTATCTCTATTGGCGCAACTTGTTTTAATACGTCAATGATAGCTTTGTCAGTCATATGCCCCTTACCCGTTGCAGCCAAACTGCCATATAGCGTAACTTCAAATCTTGCAGCTTCAGGATGACGCTCTGCAAAGATGATTGCTGCACGCTGTGGACCCATCGTATGACTACTCGATGGACCTTTTCCTATTTTAAAAATCTCTTTTAACGATTCCATGTGTGGTTTATCCCAAAATACTTCTTAATTTATGATTATACTGCAAAAGTACGAAAAAAAACAACAATGATACAGAAAAACAACTTATAAATTATCGGATATGATTTTTATTATTCTTCTGAAAACCTTTTTATGCTACTTTCGTTACTTACTCTCTTGAATGAATATATACTTCATCGTGTGCGAACAAGTTTCTTTATAATCAGCTGTAATATCTTTCCTTAGGCTTATACATTATCAAGAGTCGTTTAATTAAATCTTGAAGTAATGTGATAAAAAATCTAATCGATACAATCATATACGAAAAAGTAATATATATCGATTGTATTCATGAATATAATTCATTTAGGTTTGTAATCTAAAGTTCTCTTTCCCCGTATTTTTATCTCTTTTTTATAGGAACGGAGAGTATTTATCATGTGTTTTTTGTATCTTTGCGCACACAATAATAAAGAATAAAAATGAAACAACTCATCCTCATACTGTCGTTTTTATATTGCTGGCGGTAGGTTGTACTAACAAGAAAAGTACAGAAGAACCAGCAGCTAAAGCCATTGACACGATACCTATGCTGGTGACACAAGTACAACAATGCTCACGACTTTACACGACAGAATATCATATTCATAAGATTGTCACTCACGATGACAAAATGAAACTTTCTGGTTCATTCTTGAAGCAAGATTTCAGCATAAACTTGCCATTAGGTGACCGTCGTATTGCAATTCCTATGGATGCAACCTTAAAGGCATACATTGATTTATCCAGCTTTAGTAATAAAAATATTCAACGTAATGGGAAAGAACTTATCGTTACCCTACCCGATCCTAAAATTGTTCTCACATCAACAAAAATAGACCATAAGGAGGTGAAGCAGTTTGTGGCACTTACACGCCATAATTTTACTGATGCTGAGCTTACAAGCTATGAGGCACAAGGTAGAAAACAGATAATCGCTTCTATCCCGCAGATGGGCATCATCGAACAGGCACAGGAAAGTGCTGCTCGACAGCTTGTCCCTATCTTTACTGCTATGGGTTACAAAGAGTCTGATATAACTATATCATTCCGCAAGAAGTTTACTATTAGTGATTTGGGACAGGTTGTTGAAATAATGAAAAAAGATTAGAAATGGAAATTAAAACACCAGATAACATAAATACAGAGCAAAGAAATCAAGAGATAAAAACAGAGAAGAATGTTTTCCTTAGACGGTTTTTATCTTTTAATAAAGGCTGTTTGTTGACCTTTCTTGTCATCATTTGTCTTTGTGGTGGACTCTTTTATTGGTTTAATTCTTCCAACAGAGTAAGTGTATCTACTGATCAGCGTATTGATATCACACCAACACAGATACAACAGATACAAGACGTTGGTCAATGGGAATTCCTTGCTATTAATGATGAGGAACTCATTGATACAGTAAGTCGCGGTTTCTTTTCTGATTCAGAGCTTGTCCGAATTTATTATGGTACTATACGTTTAGGTGTTGACTTACATCAGACAGAGCCTCATTGGATTCGTGTTGAGGACGACAGCGTTATTGTTGCTAAGTTACCACCAATTGGATTACTTGATACTAACTTTATTGATGAAGCGAAGTCGCGTTCTTTCTTTGAAAAGGGAGACTGGACTCCTGCTGATAGAGAACAGCTTTATAATCGAGCATATAAGAAGATGATAGCTCGTTGTATGACTGCAGAAAACATAAAGATAGCTGAGAATAATGCAAAACAGCAGTTTATACAGTTTCTTCGTTCCATGGGCTATAAAAACATAAGAGTAGAAGTCATGTCGCATAAGTAGTAGAAACAAACATTCCTATTAATATACAAAGTAAAAATGGGATCAGAAAAGACTACACAGCATATCGAAAGCATGACAGAAGGTGCCCCATCACGTGCTATACTAAAGTTCGCTATACCGCTTATTCTCGGTTATTTATTGCAGCAAATGTACTTAATTATCGATGCTGCGATAGTAGGACGATGGATTGGGGTCGGTGCTTTGGCTGCTGTGGGAGCATCAAGTAGTATCATGTTCCTTATTATGGGTTTCTGTAATGGTTCATGTGCAGGCTTTTCCATACCGATAGCTCAGGCGTTCGGAGCTGGAGATTATCACAAAATGCGTTGTTATGTAAGTAATGCTATGCGTATTGCATTGGTGTTAGCTATTGTTATCACGTTACTTTCATGCCTTCTTTGTGATAAGATTTTACAAATAGTTAATACGCCAAAAGAGATTTTCCATGAAGCTTATATATTTCTCTTTCTGCAATTTTGTACAATTCCCTTTACTATTGCATATAACCTTTTGTCAGCTCAGATTCGTGCATTAGGCAATTCTAAACAACCCTTTTATTTTCTTATAGCATCTTCTTTCTTGAATATTCTGCTTGACTTTATTTTCATATTGTTACTCAAGATGGGAGTTGAA